>JAKCDC010000016.1:375-57996 GCA_021838635.1 Pseudomonadota bacterium | reverse complement strand
TGCTGCTCAATCTGATGGGCGAGGATGAGAAGCTGCCGGTAGCCGGGCGGGTGATCTGGGTGACCCCGAAGGGCGCGCAGGGCAAGCGCACGGCCGGCATCGGCGTGCAGTTCAGTGAGCAGGATCACGGCCAGACTCAGAAGAAGATCGAGACCTACCTGGCCGGGGCGCTGCAGGGCGACAAGCCCACGCACACCATGTGAGTGCCGGCGGGCGGCGATGCCCGGCATCGAAAATTGTCGCAGTGAATGCCGCGGGGAGGATGCGCGGGGAGAACACCGGACTGAACCGCCTGGCTGTCACTCTGGAGTTCTCCTGCAGTGGGGCGGCGCGGCGCGTTTGGCCGCTCGCCGCCGCGGGTCCGATGCAATTGTCGATAAATTTTACAGTGCACCATGATCGGTCGGTGGCGATCTTTGCCAAATCACTGAAAAACAATAAGTTTAATGTGATGGCCTGGATCTTGCTCTGGGGCTGAAGCGGCAGTTGTCGCCTCAATCATCAAAGGCAGGAAATCTCATGCGGGCACCGGCAATCAAACACACTCTCGTGGCGAGTTTCGCGGTGGCATTGATGGTGAGCGTTGGCGCTGCGCCGGCCCGCGCTTCGGTTCTGGCGAGCTTCCCGCTGAACGCCAATTACACAGCGACCAACCTCGCGGCTAACGTGGCCTCCGCCACGATCGATACGAGCACCTTGTCGGACGCTTATATCGGTAATGATGGTTTTGGCAATGTCGCCGAGATGTATCCCAATAATTCCGGTACCTCGGCCGCGCTTGCGTTGGCCACAGATTCGTATTTCACGCTGAACATCAGCTCCAACGGCGGACCGTTGAATCTGGGTGTGTTGAATTTCTCGGTCGCCAAGGGCGGCAGCTCCGATCCGCGCGGCTATGCCATCTATGACAGTCTGGACGGCTTCGCCAGTGCGCTGTTTGCCACCCAGCTGCCGACCGGCGTCAACACCGCCCCGGCGCCCGAGAGTCTGTCGCTCGGGACGGACTTCCAGTCGGCTACGGATGTGTCCTTCCGGTTTTACGTCTACACGCCGCAGCCGCAGTACAACTCGGTCGATTTCTCTAATATCTCGCTGGCGACATCTACCGGCAATTCGGTGCCGGAGCCCGGTGCGCTCAGCCTGATGGGCGTCGGTATTGCGTGTCTCGGCCTGCTGATGATGCGGCGCGGGACGCGGCGCGCCTGAGGCCGGATCGCGTTCCCGGTCGTGCAGCGCAGCATGATTGGCGCAACGCCGAGGGCCGGAGGGGAAGAGCCGGTGGGACCGTGCGCGAAGCTCCGGGCGGACTCGCGCGCGGACACCGTGCAGGCTCTCCGGGAGACAGTTTGCTCTGGTTCGGCTGCTCGGCGCGATCGGGCGTGAGCAGCCGCCTGCAGACACTGACGCAATGTGCGCAGAGAGTGAGCGCTCCTCAGGCGCTGCGGCGCAGCGCCTGAGGGTTCTGGTTCAGTCCACCGGTGAGCACGTAGGCCTCGAAGCCAAGTTCCACCAGAATGAACGCCGCGGCGCAGCTGCGTCGCTCGGTGTCACACAGCACCACATACGGCACCTTGCGATCGAGCGTGCTGAGCTTCGGGCGGATGAAGCACAACGGTACGTTAAGTGAGCCGGTAATGGCATGCGTCTGGTACTCGCGCGGCATGCGCACATCGAGCCACTGCCCGCCGTGTGCGACGATGTCGGCGGCGCGCTCGAGGGAGACTCGCTGCAGCAGCGGTTCGCTCATCAACTTGCGGAAATCCGCCAGGCCAAGACGCATCAGCACTCCGTCGGTGAGCATGCTCACCGTGGCGTTGCGCTTCGCGTCGGCCAACAGCGCCTCCTCGCCGAAGGTGTCCCCGGTGGACAGCTCCGCGAGCTTCAGCCCCGTGCGGTTCAGCGGGGACTCGCGCGTGACCAGACACTTGCCGCTCACGATCACGTAGAAATAGTCCCCATCGGCGCCCTGGCGGATCACCGTCTCGCCGGCCCGGTAGGGCACGCGCTCGAGGCGCTGGAAGATTGCCTGCAGGTTCGCCGGGGGGATGCGGTGGAACGCCTTGGTGGTCAGCAGCGTCGTCATCCAATCATCGCCGGCGCCCTCGTCCTCCTGCTTCAGCTCGGTGACCTCATAGATGCCGGTCTGGTCCCAGGTGATCGCCACATCGAGCAGTTCGCTGTCGATGGACAGGTATTGGACGGTTTCGAGCGCGCGGACCGTGGCCGTACGCGGGCTGCCCGGACAGAGTGGATCGGCCGCTCCGGTCGTGCCTGCGCTCACGGTGCGCGGCGGTTGTCCGGGCTGGAGCATCTCCAGCCGGCCGGACAACAACCAGAGGATGCGCCGGTCGACCGCGCCTTGCTTGAACAGCACCTCGCCGGCGGCAAGGCTGTGCAGCGTGACCTTCTGCGCCAGCGCAGCGAGATTCTCGCGCTTCAATCCATCGAACGGCACGAACTGCCTGAGCAGCTTCGGGCTGACGGTCCGCTCATCAACCATGTCGGTGTCCAAAGGCAGAGTAGTGGCACCCGTGGCAGCGGTGCGAACCGCCGAACGACGGGGATGGTAATACGCCGGCGTCGCCGGTGAACCGGTCGCCGTTCACGATTTTACCGGCTGTTCGAGCGAGGTGCGCGGCGGTCGCGACGCGGCGGCCCCGCTGGCGAGCAGCGCCCAGCCCACATCTGGCTCGAAGCGCTCGCCATGGCGCTGCGCCAGCGCCTGCAGGCGCTCGACTACGGCATTCACCCCCCGCGCGCGCGCGTACGCAAACGGTCCGCCGCGGAAGGGCGCAAAGCCGGTGCCAAAAATCACGGCCGCATCGATCAGGTCGGCGTCGGCCGCGATCTGCTCGCGCAGGCACGCGGCGCACTCATTGAGCAGGATCAGGATCAGCCGGTCGGTGAGATCCTCCGGCGCCGTCCCGCTCACAGGGGCTTTGATCGCCTTGCCGTCCTGCCACGGGTAGAAGCCCGCGCCACTCTTGCGCCCGAGCTGCCCGGCCGCAATCCGCGCGCGCAGCGGCTCAAGGTCCGGTACCGGCCGTCCTAGGCCCTGCGCCACGATTGCACCCACGTGGGCGGCCACGTCGAGTCCGACGACGTCGGCGAGTTCGACCGGCCCCATGGGCATGCCAAACGCCACCGCCGCCGCATCGATGCGCTCGAACGGGACGCCCTCGGCGGCCGCATGCATGGCCTCCTGCAGATAGGGCATGAGAACTCTGTTCACTACGAAGCCCGGGACGCTGCGGCAGGGTAGCGGCAGCTTATCGAGCGTGCGGGCGAACGCACTCGCGGTGCGGACCGCCGGCTCGCTGCTGGCCGGGGCGGCCACGATCTCCACCAGCGGCATCTGCGCCACCGGGTTGAAGAAGTGCAGGCCGACGAGCCGCTCCGGCCGCTTCAGCCCGGCCCCGAGTGCCCCGATGTCGATGCTCGAGGTGTTGGTCGCCAGCAGTGCATCGGGCTTCACCCGCGGCTCGATCTGCTGCAGCAGGGTGCGTTTGGCCTGAAGGTCCTCCACGATCGCCTCGATCACGACATCCGCCTCGGCGAGCGCCAGCCCCTCGGGGTCCGCGCTCAAGCGCTGCACGGCGGCGGCGACCTTATCCGGCTCGCGCAGACGACTCTGGAACCACTCCCGCGCCCGCGCGAGCGCCGGTGGGATGCGGGTAGCATCGCTGTCCTGCAGCGAGACGCGACAGCCGCGCAGCGCCGCCCATGCCGCGATGTCCCCGCCCATCACTCCGGCGCCGATCACGTGCACCTGCTGCAGTGGCGTTGCGCTCTTGCCCGCGAGTGCCTTGAGCCGATCCTGCAGCAGAAACACCCGGATCAGGCCGCGTGCCGTCTCGCTCACGAACAGCCGCGCGATCGAGCGTGCCTCGGCCTCGAAGGCGGCCGGTCCGCGCGCACCGAAGCGGCTCCACAAATCGATGATGGCGAAGGGCGCGGGATAGTGCTCGCGGCGGACCTTGCTCGCCACCTGAGCGGTCAAGGACGGCTGTACCCAGGGACGTATCGGCGCCCAGCTGAGCATCCGTTCGGTGAGCGGGGCGCGGTGCGGTCGCGGGGGGTGCAGGATCAGGCGGCGCGCCTCGGCATGCAGGTTTTCGGCTGCAACCAGCCGATCGACGAGGCCGAGGCGCAGCGCCTCTTCGGCGCGCACGGGTTTACCGGTGAGCAACAGGCGCATCGCCGCTTTGACGCCGATGAGCTGCACGCTGCGCACCGTGCCGCCGAAACCCGGATGGATGCCGAGCTGCACCTCAGGCAGGCCGAGCGTCAAACGCTCATCGCCGACGGCAACGCGGTAGCGGCAGGCGAGAGCCAGTTCCAGACCGCCCCCGAGGGCGAATCCGTGCAGCGCCGCAACCGTCGGAAAGGGCAGTGCGGCCAGACGATCGAGCACCGCCTGTCCGGCATGAATCAGCCGGTAGCCGCTGTCCTCGCCCTGGATACGGGTGAATTCCTTGATGTCCGCGCCGGCGACGAAGCCGCTCTTCTTCGCCGAGAGCACGACCAGGCCGCGCGGTGCCTCGGATCGGATCGTCGCGAGGTGCCCGTCGAGCTCCTGCAGGACCTCGCTGGAGAGCACATTGGCTGAGGCGTCGGCCTTATCCGCCCACAGCCAGATGATCTGCTCGGCATCGCGCTCGATGCGCCAGTGTCCGCGGTCCGGTGTGCTCATCGGTTCATCCCCCTGGGGTCGCTGCGAGCGGCGCCGAGGGCCCCGGGCGCACCTCGAAGTCGCACACCAGCGGCCGGTGATCGGAGAAGCGTACGTCCGGTACGCGAAAATCGCGGACCTCGATGCCCTCGCTGAGCAGAATGAAATCGAGCTCCAAGCGCGGGGCACGGGCCGGATAGGACGGCAGGCCGGCGGAGTTCGCGCTGCGCAGCCCCGCGGCGCGCATGAACAGGTAGATCTCGTGCGTGCCCCAGAACGTATTGAAGTCCCCGGCCACGATCACGGGCTTGCGCGATTTGATCACCAGGTCGTGCAGGGAGCGCAGCTGGTACTGGCGATGGCGAAATTTCAGCGACAGGTGCACCAGAAAAACGCACACGTCCTGCAACTCAAGCTCGATGATCAGCCGCTTGATGCCCGTATCGAAGTAGTGAAAGCGCTCGCCGTGCACGTGCGGCGCGGAGAGCAGTGCATTGCCCTGCTTGCGCACGATGGGCACGAGGGTATTGAACGAGGAAGTGCCGTACTTGCACTGGAAAGTCGAATAGTGGCCGAGCTGCGCGGCGATGTGCTCGGCCTGATTGAGCATGCCGGTGCGCACCGAGCCGCTGTCGATCTCGATCAGGCCGACCACATCGGCCTGCTCATCGCGCAGGAACTCGGTGATCCCGTCGAGCACTCGGGGATTGCTGCGCAGGTAGCCCGCGCCCGGCAGCGGCAGGTGGAACGCCGGACCGGTGCCGGTGGCGTAGCGAATGTTGTAGACGACCAGACGCACCGTGGAACAGTCCGACCCGCGCAAAACGGCATTTTATGCAATTGTGCCGCCGGCTGCAGCCGACGGATCACCGCACTTCGCAGCGGCAGCCGCTTGTGCGACACTGCTGCGGATCAAGGAGAACCATAGCGCATGTCGCAGGCCAATCCCATTCGCCTGTTCGTGACCCACCTGTGGGCGCCCGCCGACGATTATCTGCGGGTTTTTGAATACCTGGAGAGCTCGCGGAACTTCTTCTACAAGAATTTCAGCGACCCGGAGCATCGCCCGGCGGGCGATCGGGAGGCGCTGAAGCAGGCGCTGCGCACCCAGATCAGCCCCGTTGAGGTGCTGATCGGACTCTCCAGCCTATTCGAGCAGGATCAGGACCTCATCACCTTCCAGCTGCTCTACGCCCAGGCCTGCCAGAAGCCGGTGATTTTGCTGCGTCCGTTCGGTTCGAGCCAGGCGGTGCCGAAGGGGCTGGCCGAGCTGGCCGATGAACTCATCGACTGGGACGAGCGAGCCCTGATCGATGCCATCCGGCGACAGGCGCGGCACGAGGACACCACGCGTTGGGACACCATCGAGTTCAAGCTCGACTGAGCTCGCCCCCCCGTGCCGCGCGCGAGGCGCGCGGCACGGGGGGAAAGCCTCCCCGGGGGGGCGGGGATCCTTAGAACTTCACCGCGACCGTTCCGTACACCGCGCGCGGGGCTCCGGGCAGACCCATCGGATACTCGACGTAGCTGCCCGTGTTGTACAAGCCGCCGGCCGACAGTTCCTGGAAGATGTTGTACTGCTTGTCGGTGACGTTCATCACTTCGACCTTGAACTGCACTTTCTTCACCCCATCGCCGTACCAGGAGCCCGGCAGTGTGGCGGCGAGCGCCAAGTTCAGCACGCCGTAGGAGGGCATCTTCTGCGTGCTCGGAGCGCCGAGGTAGTTGTCAAACATGTGCTGGGCGCCGACGAACTGGTACCAGGCGCGCGGCTTCAGGACGATGCCGTGCCAGGTACGGAAGTGATAGTACGCGCCGGCATTGAACGTCGTGTTCGGCACATACGGCACGGCCATGCCGTTGTAGTTGGTTCCCTGGAAGTCGTAGTGGTTGAAGTTCGCCTTCTCCTCGTTGAGGTTCGCGAACATCTTCACCGCGCGCCAGTTGGCCTCGGCCGACAGGTTGACGCCGTGATACATCGAGTCGCCGGTGCCCAGTCCGAGGAAGCTGCCGTTGCCGCTCGAGACACCGATGAACTGATTGCTGAAGTGGTCGTGATAGTAGTTGGCGTTGATCAGTACCTTGCTGAACGCGCCGATCTGCGGCCAGAACAGCTTGACGCCCGCCTGATACTCGACGCTGCGCTCGAGGATATCGCCGACTGCCGGGGTGCTCTGGTAGAGACCCCCGCCGCCGCCGACCTGCGGCAGGCGATAGGCTGTCGCCCAGTTGCCATAGACGGCCAGCCAGTGCAACGGCTGCCACCGGGCACTGACCGAAGGCTCAACCTTGTCGTAGTTCGTGCGCACCGAGCCGAGCGAACCCTGGTTGTGGCCGGAGAAGGCGCACGAGCCGCCGACGGTAGCGCAGTAGGTATCCAAGGCTGCCGCTTCGGGGTATTCCGTCGCGCCATTCGGGTTGTAATCGGTCTGGAAGCTCACCGCCCGAATTCCCGGGGTGACGGTCAGGGAGGCAATCGGGGTAATGGCGTCCTGGAAGAACGCATCAAGATTGGTCACATGCCAGTAGTCGCTGCGATAGTTGGCATTCGGCACCGTCGCGGAGCCGCAAATGGTCGAGCCGGTGGCGAGCGTCGTCGGGTTCTGGCCGTAAACGGAGTACGAGACGGGGCTCGTCAGAGTCACGCAGGCATTCGGGCTGTAGAACTGGTTGCGCGAGTTGTACACCGTGTTGATGAAGAATCCACCGACGCCGATCTTGTTGTAGGGCAGGTAGATGTCGGTCCAGATCTTATCGCCGTACATGTGCGAGAACGGGTTGTTGTGCTCGTACATGTTGCCGGCATCGGCCACGTAGTTGTTGTAGTGGAAGTGCAGGCGGTTTCCCTGCCGATACCACAACTGGTTGTGCAGCGTGACGTGCTTGTCGAGCTGGATGTTCTGCCGGGCGTACACGAGCCAGGTCCGGTTGTAGTCGTTCTTCTTCCAGACGCTGGAGTTGATCGCGCTGTAGAACCCGGTGGTCTGCTGACTGAACAGCGGGCCCGGCAGCGGGTTGCCGTTGGCGTCCTGGCCGTTTGCGCTGATCAGCGCGTTCGGGGTCAGCGGAATCGGCGTCGGGCGCCAGCCATGTCCGTCGCCGATGTAGGCGCCAAAGCTCACATCGCCGTTGCGGAATTCCTTGCGGGTCTTGAAGAAGCCGGCGAAGTTGCGCGTCGGCCAGGTGAAGCCGTCCGGGGAGGTGCGGAAGCTGTTCGAGCGTCCGGCGCCTCCGGCGAACACCGTTTCCCAGCCGTCGATCTTGCCGGTCTGCAGAACGACCACGGCGTTCTCGGTTGCGAAGCTGCCGTACGTCAGAGCCACGCTGCCGCCGGCCTTGGCGGTCGGCTGCACGGGCACGAAGTTCACGCTGCCGCCGATATTGTTGTACCAGCGGTATTCCGGGTCGCCCGGGCCGTAAGTGACGCGCGCACCTTGCAGGATGCCGGTCTGCGGCACTTCGGGGGTTTCCCACAGGCCGGTCGCGGCGTTGACCATCGGAATGCCGTCAAAGGTCACCGCGATGCTGCCGTCATCGACGGTGCCGCCGGAGAATCCGCCCCAACCTTGCTTCATGCCGTTGACGCTGATCGAGGCCTTTGTGCCACCGGTCTGTCCGTAGCCGGCGACGCTCACGCCGGGGGCGAAGGAGAGCGCCTGGGCCGCACCACCGACCACGCCGGCGGATTTCAGCTGCTGGCGGTCCAGCGCCTTATCGCCATAGGCCGACTCGTAAATCGACCGCTGCTTGAGGCTCTTCAGCTGCAGCTGCTTGCCGGTGACAATCACCTCCTGCAGGGTGGTCATCGCAATCATCGGGCCCGGGGCGGGCGCCGGTGCGAGTGCAGGCGCCGGTGCCGCATGGGCGACGGCGGACAGGGCCGCGGCAACGGCCAGAGCGACGCTCGAATGGGCGGCGGCGCGGCGGGAGTAAAGACGAGTCATGGTGCGATTCCTCGTGACATTTTATTTGCGTTGCGCGGATGCGACCGCACACCGAGGGCTCGCACAGTAGGGCTTGAGGATGACATTACCGTTGCGGTTTTATTACAGTAATATTTCAACGACCGTTCTTTAGAGGGAGAAGGCGGTCATACCCTTGTAAAACGGGTGAAGCCGTGACAGAGGCGGCGTACTGTGGCGTATCGGCTGCGAAACCCGCTGCGGCGAGGTTTAATTGTGGCGGGAAGGAGACATTTAGGCCTGGTCGTCAGGGACCCTCGACGGGGAACGCCTGCAGCGCCCGTTCGTCTCGGGTTTGGAGCAACGCGTGCTCGAGGTGTCCTCCTTCAGTCCTTCGGGGAGATCACGCACGGACTGATGCCGGTGCAGGCGGATACGCCTGATCTGTTCGGGACGGGCGGTGCCGTGGGGGAAGGGGGTCCGGAGTGGGGCCGCTGACGGTCCCCCTCACGCCTCGGATCGATCCCGCGCTGAAACGCACCTTGGGGCGGAAGGGACTGCGGGGAGCAGCGCATCGGGCACCGAGATGTCCGCTGTCGGCACCCCTCCCGCCCAGGACGGGCATGGCGTTGCGCGACTGTGTAAAAACGCAGTTACGAGCGCTTCCACCGCCCGCGCAGCGGCGCGAATCGGCCCGAAGGTCCTCAGGGGCCGAGGCCTTCGCATGCCGCTGTGATGCGCACCACTATTAGGTGCCTTGCGAGACGGTACGGCCGGCCACCACCTGCGGCCCCGAATACGGACGCTGGCGCATCCTCAGCTGTGCGGCTGAACGTCGCCCGGCACGGCGCGGCGGAGGGAACCGGCGGCCCGCAAGGGCCAAGGCTGCGTGGGCGCTGCCTGCAACTGGAGGCAGGGCGGCACTCTCAGTCAGAGCGGCTTTCCCGCCGCCACGCAGGCGCACCACCGTCCGAGGCCGGAGGCGGCGGACCGATCTGGCGCGGATGGGGCTGCTGCGCTGCGTGAGTGCACCGCGACTCCTCGTGCCCGGCGTACAAGCCGCTGCAGGTACACCAGTCCCGCAGAGCGCTTGCACAGCGGTGCGCGCAGACACCGCCTGCCGGGCACGGCCGGTCGCGGGCAGAGCAGGTGAGGGGAGCTTACAATGCGCGCACGGCGTGCGGAGCGCCGTCCGTGGCGGGCTCAAGGAGTGCTTCTGGGTGAACGATACAGCGCGATTTCGACGATTCGACGCGTGCCGCGGGCACCGCCTGCTCGGCACGCTGGCAGGGCTCGGTGCGCTGGCGCTGCTGGCCGGCTGCGCCACCACGCCGGCCCATTATCCCTCGGCCACCGCCGAGGCGCATATCGGCAAGTCGCTGTTCAGCCTGGAGATGCGCTGGAGCACACCGGCGCGGCTGCACGAGGTGCACGGCAGGCGCATCGCCACCTGGCGGTTTGATCAATATAACTATACGGGCTGCAGCGTTACGGTACATACGGACCGCACCGAGGTGATTCGCGAGGTGACCTGGACCAAGGGCTGCGGTCCGATCGCCCGCCCCAAGCCGGTGGTGAAACCTGCAGCGCCGCACGCGCCCGCTGCGGTGCGCTGAGCGGTCAGACGGACCGGGGGGAGCGCGCCGCGCCCAAGGCGCACGTGCCCATTTTTTGCCGCGGATGGGCGCTGTCTTCCGGGTGTGGCGCAAACTGACATTCCTCGCCTTCGACGTACTTCAGCGTTGACACCTGAGCGCCGTCCGCATTATCAACATTGCGGTGCTCCAGCGAGGGAATTCCATGGCGCCGTACCAGTTTCAGGTGGTGTACTTCGAAGCGACGCGCCGTTGCAATTTGCGCTGCCGTTTCTGCATGACCGGCAGCAACGAACCCAAACGGTTGCGCGCGAGCGTTCTCAACGAGCTGACGCTCGAGGAGATCCGTGAGCAGATCCTGCGGCCGGCGCGCCGGCTCGGCGTGCACACCATCGGCTGGAGCGGCGGGGAGTTTCTGCTGCGCAAGGATGCCTTCGCGCTGCTGCGCCTGACGGTGGATCTGGGCTATCGCTGCTCGGTGCTCAGCAATTGCGCGAAACTCACCCGAGCGCGCCTGGAGCGCATCCGCGAAGTCACCGCGGGTCAGGCCCGCATCGTCGTTGGACTGAATTCAGTCGACGAGGAGAATCAATGGAGCCGTGACAGCGAATCCGGCCGCACCCTCGCGGTGCTGCGCGACTGCATAGAGCTCGGTCTCGGTCAGCACGTCGTAGTCACGATCGGCAAATACAATACCGAGAGCTTTGACAGAACCATCGAGTTCATCGTCAAGCACAACATCGCCTACAATCGATCGCCTCTGGTGCCGCGCGGGTCGGGCGCGCAATGCTTTGCGCAGCTGGGGTTCGATCGCGAGGATCTGCGCGATCATTTTCACCCCGCGCTGCGGCGCAGTCCGCATGGCTACGTCAGCTACACACCGTTCTTTCTCTCCCCGGAGCTGCACGCGGAGGTGTCCGGTGGGGCATGTAACAACACCGTGCCGCAGAATCCAGCCATCGGTTGCTGGGCCGGAACCTGGCTCACGATCAACGCCGAGGGCGAGGTATCGGTCTGCCCGGTGCTGCTCGATGCGCTCAGTGCCGGCAATGTGCGTCGCCGGCCGCTCGATGAACTGGTGGCCGAGAGCACACTGTTCGCCACGATCACCGACCGGTCGGGCTTGAAGGGACGCTGTGGCCGCTGCCGTTACCAGTACACCTGCGGCGGCTGCCGCGCGATGGCCTATTTCCACAGCGGCGATTTCATGGGTGAGGATCCGACGTGCTTCTTCGATCCGATCGACCGCTCGACAGTCAGTGAGCACGAAGCGCAGACCAACGAGGTGTTTCGACAGTACCTGCTCATGGCGCGCGCCGCGGGAGTCTATCGACCGCCCGCGCTAGCCGAGGGCAGCGCCACGCGGCGCTCGGGCTTTTACGGGCGGCGCTGAGCGGGTCGGTCGCGCCGCGCATGTTCATGCGGCGAATCGCGATCAGCGCGTGCAGCCCCGGGACGGGCACGCGCACGCCGATCAGTCTGCAAAAGGTCATTCGCGCCATTGGCCGCTTAAGTTCCGAACAGAATGAAGCACTGCACTAGAATCGCGGCGCAGGCGCGACTAGGGGCGTTTCCGGCGGTAGTACTGCCCTGGGGAGACCGCTGTGGCTCCCGGAGCGCCGTCCGCAGGAGCGGCAGGAGGGCGGACTCCGTCCAGGGGGACTGAGAGCATCCGGGGGGCAGGGTGCGGGTGGACATCGTTCAATGACCTTTTCTATGTTGCCGCTTCAGATGCGCGGCCGTGACCCAGCCGCCCCCCAGTAGGGCGCTCAGGTGTTCCGCCAAGTTGAATGCCACGTGGAGTGTTTGTGCGCGCTCGCAGGCCTCGCCCAGCGCACGGTCGGCGGCGAGCGCGGTGAGAAATTCCGCCGTGGCGGGCGTGAGGCGAACGACCTCGACCTCGGCAGCCGGGCGTGCGAGCAGCGCGGTTTCGGTCCGCGCATCAAGGCCGGTGGGCGGGGATGCGGGCGCCACGACGTTCATCCGCCAGATCGTCAGTGCCGCAAAGCGCGAGCGCACCAGGCGCACCGAGGGATGCAGCGTGAAGCACAGGTCCGCGGCCCGGTGTGCGGGAATGCGGGCGAGTGCGCCGGGGTTGAGCGCTGGGGCTTCTGCGGCGTGATATGCCTCAAGCCGGGCGCGCTCGATGCCCGCCACGTCCGGGAGGTAACGCAGCGCTGCGAGCTCCCCGAGCTGGTGGAGAAACTCCGCAAAGCGGTTCCCGTACCCGATGAGCACCGGGGATCGGGGTAGGTGCTGCACCGCGTAGCAGCGGTAGCAGATCATTGAAGAACGTACCGCGATGTGAAGACCACGCGAGATGCTCGTAGACCAGTCCGGGCTCGTAGCGACGCACCAGAGCCGCCAGGCGGCGCAGGTGTCGATTGTCAAGCGGACCGTCCGTACCGATCGACAGTCCCACGCCGTGCAGCGAGAGCGGATAATCGGCGCGGATCGCTGTGAGGTAACGATGCGGCGGACCGCCGGCGCCCATGTAGTTCTCGGCATGCACTTCGAAGAACCCGAGTGGCGGGCGGGATTCGAGGATCTGGTGGTAATGGGCAGCCTTCAGCCCGACGCCGGCCCGCGCGGGGACGGCGTCGGGGTTCGGGCCCCCGGGTGCGATGTATGACATAGACATGACGGTGCGCACCGGGCGGAGTGCTCGGTCTGCGCCGCTCAGCGCCCCGTCTCGGTGATCTTGCTGAGACTACCGTGGCCATCGACGATCGTGATGTACGGGGTGCTGATCGCCGTGCAGGTTCCCGTCGGGACCAGTTTGAACGCGTTGCCTTGGTAATTGCGGCTCGCCGTGCCGGCGCACGTGGTGCCCGGTCCGGCGTAGCAGTCGTTGTGGCCGGCGAGTGCGACCCCGAAGCAGCGTACGAACTTTCCGCTGCGCAGCGCCGCCATGGTGTGCTGGCGTTGATTCATCGTCATCGAGCCGTTCATCGCCATGCCGCCGGCGGCGGCAAGCGGAGCGGCGAGGGCGCCAGCGATGGCGAGCGATGCGCTGCGGGTGGGCATGATGAATTCTCCGGGTGGGCGGATCGTGCGACCCGTACGCCGCCGAGTGTGGCGGCGCGCGGGTTCTATCGCTGTATTCAGGCCGGTGCGCCCAAAGGTTACGGTCCAGGGCTGCGGTCGTGCGCCCCGCCTCTCGTGTCCGGCGCGGCAAGCGTGCAATATGTGCGGTGTCGTTGCGCTTTACGGCCGGCGGCGGTACTCCTGATGTCGGAAGCGGGTCAAGCGGATGTGGTGCGTCTGAAGTGGAATCGATTTACTACGTGTTGTCCTGGGCCTGCCATCGCAAGTGCCGGCACTGCTATGAGCCTCGGTTCCGCCCCTACGTCCGCTCGGCGCTCGAGGCGGTGGTGGCCGAGGCCGAACAGAACTTCCCGCGTATCATCGACCACCTTCCGCCGCGCCTGAGTTATCTTGATCGCGCGTGTCCGGCGCCGGACGGCAGTCTGGTGGAGCGCCCGGGACGGATCATTCTCGCCGGCGGGGAAGTGCTGCTCGATGCGGTGCGTGAGCGCGTACTGTATCCGGCGATGCAGCGCATCCAGGCGCGATATCGGCAGCAACGGGGTGTGGAACTTATCGTGCAGACCACCGGGGATCTGCTCACCGAGACCATCGTGGAGGAGCTGCTCGCGCGCGGACTGACGACGCTCTCGGTCTCAGGGGTGGATGATTTCCATTCCGGGATGCAGGGACAGGCGCGTCAACGAGCCTTCAAGGAGCGCCTGAGGCGTCTGTTTGAGGCCCACGGCTTGCGAGGTAGCGCAGCGCCGGTGTCCACCGCGAGCGAGGCAGCGCCGCCGGCCGGCCCGACCTACAATTTCTTCGGCGCGACAGCCGATACCTGGATCGGGCGGCTGTGGCCGCGGGGCAGGGCGTGGGACAACGGCCTCTCGACGGCGACGCTCGCGGATAATTTCTGCAATCGCTGGTCGGGCGGCTTGAATTTTCTCGAGCACCGCTACAACGGCTCGGAGGTGTCCGTTGATCCGGCCGGCAACGTGTTCCCGTGCTGCATCAAAACGCGCCTGCCGATCGGCAATTTAGTGGAGGAGGATCTGATCGGCATCCTCGACTCGCTGGCCGAGGAGCCGGCGTATGCGGCGATCTCCTCCGGGCATCCGCAGCGCATGGGGCTTGCCTACGGGTGGAGCGAAGAGCAGTTCGTCGAAGCCTCGCGCACACTGACTCCCAAAGGCGAACCGTACGCGAACCTGTGCATCGGCTGCGACCGATTTCATCAGGCCGTGCTCGGTCCGGTGATCGAAGCCGCCCGGGCCCGGCGTGCGGCGGCGCGGGGTGGCGCGCGATGAGAGTACCGGGAACGCTGCGCGCCGCAACGCTTGGTGTGTTGCTCGGGCTGCTCGCGCTGCGGCCTGCAGTGGCGTCCAACTGGCCAGGCGTGCTCGCGCGGGCGCGCGGTCAGCATGTCTATTTCGATGCCTGGGGCGGCAGCGAGCGCTTCAACGCCTACATCGCGTGGGTGTCGCGGCAAGTGGCGACCTGTTGCGACGTGACGCTGCGCGAGGTGCCGCTAGAGGACACTGCGCAGGCCGTGACGCAGGTGATCGCCGAGAAGGCTGCCGGGCAGAACCGCAACGGAACCATCGACCTGATCTGGATCAACGGTCCGAATTTCTATGCGCTGAGGCGCCGGGGGCTGCTCTATGGCCCGTTCGCGCAGCGACTGCCGAACGATCGGCTGGTGAGTCGAGGCGACCGCGAGGTCCGCTACGACTTCACCGTGCCGGTCGACGGTTACGAGTCGCCCTGGCGCACCGCGCAGCTGGTGTTCATTTATGACTCGGCGTACGTCAAACATGTGCCGCTCGATATCCGCGCATTCCCGGCCTGGGTGCGGCGCCATCCCGGGCGGTTCACCTTTCCGCAGGTGCAGAATTTCCTCGGTGTCGCGTTTCTGGAGCAGGCGCTCTATGCGCTCGCGCCCGACCCGGCGGTACTGCAGCGGCCGGTGACCCCGGCCGCCTTCGCCGCGGCGAGCGCGCCTCTGTGGCGGTGGTTCGCGAAGCTGCAGCCGTACCTCTGGCGCCACGGACGGGAGTATCCGGCGAGCGGTCCGGCTGAACGGCAGCTGCTCGAGGATGGGGAGATCGACCTGATGCCCTCGTTCAATCCGGCCTCGGCGGCCGCTGAGGTCGCCGCGGGAAGGCTGCCGAAGAGCGTGCGCACCGTCGTGCTCACCGGCGGTACGCTCGGCAACGCCAGCTTCGTGGCCATTCCCTACAATGCACCGCACAAGGCCGGGGCGATGGTGGTGGCCAATTTTCTGCTCTCGCCCGCAGCTCAAGCCCGGGCCGGAGAGATTCGCGCCCTCGGCGGACCGACGGTGCTTGATCTGGCGAAGCTCACCGAGGCGCAACGCGCGCGGTTTCGCGCGCAGGCGAGCGATCCGTGGATGCCGCCGCCGGCTGCGCTGCGCCACGTGTTGCCCGAGCCGCATCCCACCTGGGCCGTGCGGCTCGCGGCAGCCTGGGAGCGGCGCTACACACCGTGACGAACGGCGAGGCACTCGCAGCGCAACTGCCGCCGGCCCCCGACCGCCGGCGCTCCCACGGCTGGCTGCGATATGCGCCGTGGGCCACCGTGGCGCTGTTTCTCGTGCCTATTGGTGCAGGGGTACTCGGAACGGCGCTGCCGGCGTTCGGGTGGCTGCCGGGACTGCAGAGGCGGCACTGGACGTTGGCTCCGTGGCGCGCGCTCTGGGCCCAACCGGGCATTGGCACCGCCATCGGTCTGACGCTGACCAGCGGACTCAGCGCGACGATCCTGGCGGTAGCCCTGGTGTTCGGGTGCTGTGCGCATCTGGCGCAGCGGCCGCCCGGACGCATGGTCCGCGGTCTGATGGGGCCGATCCTCGCCGCACCGCATGCGGCGATGGCGATCGGCGTCGCGTTTCTGCTCGCGCCGAGCGGCTGGATCGTCCGCTTGCTCTCGCCGTGGCTCACCGGCTGGCACCAGCCGCCGGACATCGCCACCGTCCAGGACCCGTATGGCATCGCGCTCACCGTGGGATTGGTGGTCAAGGAAATTCCCTATCTGCTGTTGATGAGCCTGAGCGCACTGGGCCAAGTCCCGGTGCAACGTCAGCTCCAGGCCGCCGCGGCGCTCGGCTACGGACGCACCAACGCGTGGCTGAAACTCGTGCTGCCGCAGATCTATGCGCAGTTGCGCCTGCCGATCTACGCGGTGCTCGCGTATGCGCTCTCGGTGGTGGACATGGCACTGATCCTCGGTCCGGGTAACCCACCGACTCTGAGCGTGCTGGCGCTGCGGTGGTTCAGCTCGCCACACGTACGGCTGTACTTCCCGGCCGCCGCCGCCGCGCTGCTGCAGCTCGGCATTGTCGTGGCCAGCATTGCCGTGTGGCGCGCCGGAGAGGTGCTGATCGGGCGCCTCGCGCGCCGGTGGATTGCGCGCGGCGCGCGCCACAGTGTGCTCGGAGCGCTCGCAGCGCTCGCGCGCGGCCTCGTCGGGGGACTCACCCTGCTCGGGGCGGCCTCGTTGCTCGCATTGGCGGTGTGGTCTGTTGCGGCCGGTTGGCGCTTCCCCGATCTGCTGCCGCAGCGCTGCAGCGCTGCAGTATGGCGACAGCAGGCCGGGACGCTTCTCTGGCCGCTCAGCACGACACTGCTGGTGGCGGCCGCCGCCAGTGCCGTGGCACTGCTGCTCGTGCTGGCCTGCCTGGAGCAGGAACAGCGCAGCGGTATACAGGTGCGCTCGCGAGCACTGTGGCTGCTCTATGTGCCGCTGCTCGTGCCGCAGATCGCGTTCCTGTTCGGCACGCAGGTGTTGTTCACGCTCCTGCGCCTCGACGGGACGCTGCTGGCCGTGATCTGGTCGCACCTGCTGTTCGTGCTGCCGTACGTGTTCCTGTCGCTGGCCGATCCGTGGCGGGCCCTGGATCCGCGTTACGCACGGACTGCCCTCGCGCTCGGTGCCTCGCCCGGGCGCGTATTTCTGCGCATCAAACTACCGCTGCTGCTGCGGCCCGTGCTGGTCGCCGCCGCGATTGGTGTCGCCGTCAGCGTCGATCAATACCTGCCGACGATCTTTGCCGGCGCCGGCCGAGTCGTGACACTGACAACCGAAGCGGTGACGCTCGCAAGCGGTGGTGATCGGCGCGTCACCGGAGTGTTTGCCGTGGTGCAATCGGTCCTCCCGCTCGCCGGGTATGGGCTTGCGGTGCTGGTGCCGCGGTTCACGCGCGGCACGTGGCCGGCGAGGAGTGGCTCGTGAGTGCTGCCGGATTACGTCTGGAGCAGGTTTCGATCGTCCTCGATGAGCGCGTTCTCATTCCGCCGCTGACCGAGCAGATCGCCCCAGGGGCGGTGGTGACGCTGATGGGGCCGAGCGGTTCGGGCAAATCGACGTTGCTGAGCTTTCTGGGCGGCACGCTCACCGGTCCGTTCCGTGCCGCAGGGCGGATCTGGGTGGGCGCGCGCGAAGTCACCCCGCTCGCGGCCGAGCGGCGCCGGATCGGTACACTGTTCCAGGATGATCTGCTCTTTCCCCACCTGACGGTGGGTGAGAATCTGGCGTTTGGACTGGCGCGCACGGTGCGCGGCCGCAGCGCGCGAGGCGCCCGCATCGCGGCAGTGCTGGCGCAAGCCGGGCTGGAGGGCTTCGCGCCGCGCGACCCGGGAACGCTCTCCGGAGGGCAACGCGCCCGCGTGGCGCTGCTGCGACTGTTGCTCGCCGAGCCGCAAGTGTTGCTGCTTGATGAGCCATTCAATAGGCTCGATGCGGACCTGCGCGCGGAATTTCGGCAATTCGTGTTCTCACACGCAGCAGCGGCCGCGTTGCCGGTTCTGCTGGTGACCCACGATGTGGCCGATGCCGAGGCGGCGGGCGGAACGGTGCTCGCGCTGCGGACCGATGCGTCCGGCGCAACGGTCATCGACCGGGTGCGCGGCGCGCAGGGTCCGTGCGTTCGCCCCGCGCCGCAAGCGGGACCTATGACCGAAGGGGGTTGCCGATGAGTGCGGTGCTCGAGTGCGATCTGTGTGTGATCGGTGCCGGTGCGGGCGGATTGTCGGTCGCCGTGGGAGCCGCGCAGCTCGGCGCGCGCACCGTGCTATTCGAGCGCGGCTCGATGGGCGGGGATTGCCTGAACTACGGCTGCATTCCCTCCAAGGCGTTGCTCGCGGCTGCGCATGCGGCCCACACCAGCAGGCACTCGACGCACCTCGGCGTTGCAGCCATGCCCGGGCCCGTCGACTTTGCAGCCGTCATGCGGCACGTCCACGCGGTGATTGCCCAGATTGCCCCACATGATTCCGTCGAGCGCCTGGAGGGGCTGGGTGTGCGGGTGATCCGCGCCAGCGCGACCTTTACCGGCCGCGACCAGATCAGTGGCGGCGGCGTCACGGTGCGCGCCCGGCGGTGCGTCATCGCCACGGGATCCGCTGCAGTGCAGCCGCCGATCGCGGGCCTGGAGGGACTCGGGGCGCTCACCAACGAGACGCTGTTCGAGCTGACTGAACGCCCCGAGCATCTGTTGATCCTGGGCGGCGGGCCGATCGGGGTCGAAATGGCGCAGGCGTTTGTGCGCCTCGGCAGCCGCGTCACACTCCTTGAGCGCGCCACGGTGCTGTTGCGCGATGATCCGCAGTTCACCGAGATCCTGCGCGAGCAGTTGCGCAGCGAGGGTGTCACAGTCTGCGAGCATGTCGCGGTGAGTGCGCTCACCCGCTCAGGCCCGTCCATCCAGGTTCGCTGCGCCGACGGGTCGGAGGTGCACGGTTCGCATCTGCTCGTGGCCGCCGGTCGCGCGCCGCGGGTCGCGGGGCTCGGGCTCGAGGGCGCAGGCGTCGCTCACGGGCCCGACGGTATCTTCGTCGACGCTCGGCTGCGCACCACGAATCGACGCATTTACGCGCTCGGTGACGTCCTCGGCCGGCCTCAGTTCACGCACGTGGCCGGTTATCAGGCGGGCATCGTGATCCGCAATGCGCTGTTTCGTCTGCCGGCGCGGGTCGATTACCGAGCGCTGCCATGGGTGACCTACACTGATCCGGAGCTGGCACACGTGGGGATGACCGAATGCGAGGCCCGTGAGCGCTATGGAGCGAGCATCCAGGTGGTGCGGGCGCAATTCGCTGCCAACGACCGCGCACGCGCCGAAGGAGTGGCTCGCGGCGGCATCAAGGTGATCACCGATCGGCGCGGCCGAGTGCTGGGTGCGGATCTGCTCGGGGCTCACGCCGGTGAACTGGTGGGGCTGTGGGGTCTTGCCATCACCCGCCGACTGAGTCTCGGGGCGCTCACCGGGGTCATCTTCCCGTACCCGACTCTCGGGGAGATTGCCAAGGCGAGCGCCAGCGCGTTCTTTGCCCCGAAGCTCTTCAGTCCTGGGCCGCGGCGGCTGGTGCGCCTGTTGTCGCATCTACCGTGACAGGCCATGTCCAGCGTGCCCGAGATCGGCGATGCGCGCCTCGACGTATCGGTCATCATCCCGACACTGAATGCCGCGCGTCACCTGCCGAGGACGCTCGCCGCCTGTGCCGGTGCGCTCGAAATCATCGTCGTTGACGGCGGCTCCTCCGATGAGACAGTGACAACGGCCACGCAGAACGGCGCGCGCGTCGTGCACGGGCCGCCCGGTCGCGGAATCCAACTGCATCAGGGTGCGCTGCAGGCTCGCGGGCAGTGGTTGCTGTTTCTGCACGCCGATACGGTGCTGAGTAGAGAGTGGTGCGCGGCGGCGCGGGTGTTCATCGCGCGGGCCGAGAGTCGCGAAGGTGCTGCGACCTTTCAGTTCGCGCTCGATGACCCCGATCCGCGCGCGCGCCGCCTGGAACGCCTCGTCGCCTGGCGGGTGCGCGCGCTGGGCCTGGCCTACGGCGATCAAGGTCTGCTCGTGCACCGGGCGTTCTACCACGCCCTCGGTGGGTATCAGGCCTGGCGGCTGATGGAAGATGTCGAACTGGTACGCCGCATCGGCCGGCGGCGTCTTTCGGTCCTCTCGGCAGTCGCGTGCACCTCCGCGGAACGCTGGCGAGGAGACGGCTGGTACCGCCGCAGCGGGCGCAATCTCGGCTGCCTGGCGCTTTATTTCCTCGGAGTTTCCCCGCGGGTGCTGGCTAAGCTCTACGGCCGCTGAGGCGCCGCGGCCGGACACCGCGCCAAGCTCAGAAGCGGTGCCGGTACTGCAGCAGCACCGTCAGCGGCTCCAATGTAGCCACCTGCGGGATTACGGTCCCGGCCGGCGTGTACTGCGCGTAGCCGATGTAGCCGATGTCGCCGAGATTCGGTCGGGTGTTGGTGGCATTGCGCACATTGATCGACACTGCGCTGCGCGCGCGACGCACCCCGAGGCGAAAATCTACCAGCAGGTACGAGCCGCGGATCGCAAACGTGCCGTTGCCACCGTTGAGCAGCGCACGGCTGTGACCGGTGTAACTGGCGTCAGCTTCGATGAAACCCTGCAGCCCTGCGCCTAAGGCGCGGGTGTAGAGGCCCGAGAGCGATGCGGTCCACGCCGGCGTACCGAGGACGCTAGATCCGGATTCGATTCTCACGATGGCGAGTGGACCGGGCGCGCTGATGTCGCTGTGCTCGTAGCCGATGCCGGCGCGCAGCTGCAGTGGCGGACTCACCCGGCCCTGCAGCTCGAATTCTCCGCCGTTGATGAGTGCACGGTGCCCGTTGATGTCAAAGATCCCCCCGCAGGGCAGGGCGACCTGCTGTTGGGGGTTGCGCCAATCGATGTGAAAGGCGGCCGCCGACAGCAACAGGCCAGTGTCCGAGACGAGCGTCTTGCCGCCCACCTCGTAGCTCCACAGTGTGTCGGATTTCAGATGGGTGATGTCGCCGATCGGCAGCGTCGGCAGCGCGCAGAATGGCAGATAGGCCTGGGCGGCGCCGGCGCGGAAACCCTCGGCAGCCGAGGCGTACACCATGGAGTGGTGGGCGAGCCGATAGGACAGGGCGAGTTTCGGATTGACACCGGACTGGCGGCTCGATTGCGGGGCGCTCGGCGTGAGGCCGAAATTGTTGAAGCCATTGGCGGTGAAGTCGGCGCGCTGGTGCAGCCAATACTGCCGCGCTCCGAGCGTGAGGGTCACTCTGCGTCCGAGCGGCACATACAGCTGCCCGAACAGTGCGAAATCGCGCTGCAGGGCCGGATTGTAATCGGTCCAGAGCAGATCGTTCGGCCACGGGCCAACGACCGTGTTGGTGCGCGTGGCAGCGACGAGGCCTTGTGCATAAGTCGGCGGAATTGCCAGCAGCGAGCGGGTGCGCGCATAGAATGCGCCGAACGTGCCACTCATGCCCCACACGTGTTTGAACGTGAGGCGAATTTCCTGCGTGAACTGATTCTCGTAGTGCTCCTGGTCCCAGAGAAACGGTTGTGCCGGCAACCCCGTGACCCCGTAGTAACTCGCCAGGATCTGCTGCGTCCCGTAGGTCGAGTCTTCGATGTCGCGGTTGTGCCGGTAGAAATAGCTCGTGGCGCTCACCAGCCGTACCTTGTCCCCGCGCCAGTGGATCTCGAGCGAGGGCAGCACCCAGGCATCGGAGGCGCTAGGCTCGACGTTGAACGCCCGATCGAGCGTGTAGTGCGGTTTGAAGGCCGGCAGGGGCGCGAATGCGGCCGGAAAACCCTTCATGTGCGTGTCTTGTGCCATCACCCGCAGCTGCAGACCAAGCGCGCCGCTCAGACGAATGCGTGTGGTCAGCGAGCCGCCATAGATGCTCTTCGCCCCCTGATCGCCGACGCGAGTGCGCGGCACCACCAGGTACGGATCGGTCGTTGCGGGACTCGAGGGTGCCGGATAGGTTCGGGTGAGATACCCCGCATCGTGAGTGCCGAATAGCACGATGCGTGTGGCGATCCGCCCCGGCGCCAGTACGAGATTGGCAATCAGGCTCGCGCCGCCGTCGGCACTGCCGCCGCCGACCGTGAACCCGCCATCGGCGCGGTAGCGGAGCGATTCGTGCTGCAAATCCGGGCGCCGCGAGATGATGCGCACGGTGCCACCGAGGGAACTCTCGCCGAACAGCGTGCCCTGCGGGCCTTTGAGCACCTCGATTCGCCGCACGTCGACGATGCGCGGGTTGAGCGACTCCGGCAGCGGCGTGTCGTCGATGTAAAAGCCGGTGGCGCCGGAGGTGCCGAACAGGTTCTGCCCACTGATGCCGCGGATTGCGACCGTGCGCGCGTTGGAGATGCCGGTCGAGCCGGCGCCGTACACGAACGAGAGGTTCGGAGTCTTGCTGGCGTAGTCGTCAAATGAGCGGATCCCCAATGCGCGCAGCGTGCGCGCCGAGAACACGGTGATACTCTCGGGAACCGCGGCGAGCGGCTGCCGCTCGCCCTGCGCGGTGACCATCACGGTGCGCAGCGCCGAGTGTGCGCGCCCGGTGTGCCGGCCATGTGCCAGCGCCGCGCCGCCGATGAGCAGGGCACAGCCCACGCAGAGCATCCCGTGGCGCGCCGATATGCGCGTGCGGCCAGTTGCAATGCTCATCGCTGCGGAGGGACCGGCTGCGATGCCGCGCGGCTGCGGCCGGGATCACCGATTCGCGGCGTGCCGCAGCCGCGGCAGCTCTCCGCAGCGGCGCTATGAACGGCTATGGCGGGTGTGACGGTCTGGCGCATATGAATGACCTGCACCCATTGTGCCGTAGGAATGCCGCGCTCGCCCGGCGATCGCCACCGCGGTCCGGCCGGCGTCATAGCACTCAGCTCAGCGAAGCGCCAAGCAGCGTCCCGATCCCGTAAGTGACCGCAGCGGCGAGCGCTCCGAGGAGCAGTTGCCGGGTCGCCGAATACGTCACTGTGCGTCCGTTGAACAGCGCCGTGAGGGCGCCCATCGCGGCCAGTGCGGCGGCGCTCGCCGCCGCGCAGGCCAGCACCGCGCGGTTTCCAGTGAGGACGAACAGCGGCAGTACCGGCACCAGCGCGCCGACGGCGAACAGCGCGAACGACGTTCCGGCCGCACCCCACGGGCTGCCGCCGAGCTCGCGCGGGTCGATGCCGAGTTCTTCGCGTGCGAGGGTGTCCAATGCCGCCGCACCGCTCGCCATGATCTGGGCCGCGACCCGTTGCGCATCCGCCTTCGGCAATCCTTTGGCCTGATAGATCAGCGCGAGCTCATGCTGTTCGGCTTGCGGCGTCTGCTCGATCTCCTCGCGCTCGCGCGCAAGCTGCGTGTTCGCCAGGTCGCGAGCGTTGCTTACCGAGAGCCACTCCCCAAGGGCCATCGAACAGGCGCCGGCGATCAGTCCGGCGAGTCCTGACAGCAGTACGGTGTGCGTTGAGCTGCGCGCCCCTGCGATCCCCATCATCAGGCAGAAGTTCGACACCAACCCATCGTTCGCCCCGAGCACCGCGGCCCGCAGGTTGTTGCCCGAGACACCGCGATGCCACGGCTCGGCTCGCCCGATATCCGTCCCGGGCTGCCAGCCCGTGCCGACGGCGGCGGCGATCACCGCGGCATGGCCGCGCTCCTCGGCGGCGAGCGCTGCGGCATCCGTCTGTGTGGCATACTTGTTCCGATCGGCAAACTCCGAGGCGGCGATCGAGGGCAGCACGAATGCCGTTCCGAAGCGGTGCGCTAAGCGGGCGAGGAGCCGCGTGCGCAGGCTCGGCGTGAAGCGCTTCGGCTCGAGACCGGCATCGAGGAGTTTATTGCGCCACACCTGCGCGTGATTCGACTCGGCTTGCGCGAGCTGCTTGAATAGATCGCGCCGCAGCGGATCACGCTCGGCATCTGCAAGTGCCGTATAGAGCGCCGCGCCGTCGAGTTCATCACGCAGGTTCGCGGCGTATCGATCGATGTCCGATGCAGTTCGGTCGGTCGTCTCAGGCATAAAGACCCCCAACATGTCGCGCGCCGTGAATGCGCTGCCGGAATCGAGCGCACGCGGATGCTGCAGGAGTGCACGCGGCGCGCTCAGTGCGCACGGGGAAGTGTCTCAGACATGATACAGGGGAGCGAAATCGATCACCATCGTACGCTACGGCACTGGAAATTTCGCCCTCTGATCGCCGCGTCGCACGCTCGTGTGCCGCATTGTGGGAACCGCAGTCCGCGTTGCTCGACCCGGAGACGATCGATCTGATATAAAATTGCCACTCCGCACAAACGGCGGTTCGCGGTGGTGGAATTCGCCACGCGTCACTGCCCGACAGCAAAAGGAGACCCCGTGGAAATCAATATCGGTATCAGCGACAAGGATCGCAAGGCGATCGCCGACGGCTTAGCGCGCGTCATGGCAGACACCTATTCCTTGTACCTCAAGACGCACAACTATCACTGGAATGTGACCGGTCCGATGTTCCAGACGCTGCATTTGATGTTCGAGCAGCAATACAACGAGCTGTGGACCGCGGTTGATTTGATCGCCGAGCGGATCCGTGCGCTCGGCCACTTCGCGCCCGGGACGTACAAGGCGCTCGGCGCCCTGAGCAGCATCACCGAGGACGAGTCGATCCCGGCGGCGAAGGAGATGATCAAGAACCTCGTCAAGGGGCACGAGCAGGTCGCCACGACCGCGCGCAAGCTGTTCCCGACCGCCGAGGCGGCGAATGATCAGCCGACGGCGGATTTGGTGACGCAACGCTTGGAGATTCATGAGAAGACCGCTTGGATGCTGCGCAGCCTGCTCGAAGAGGCACACGCATAAAGGGCAATTGAGCGCAACCGCATGCGCCGATGCGCCAAGCGGCGCCTCGGGTGCGAGCGTGGTCTGATCAGCTGAGGAGTTCACCCATGTCGGAAGCAAAATGTCCCGTGGTCCACGGAGCGACCCACCGCGCCATGCGTTCGAACGGCGATTGGTGGCCCAAGCAGCTGAATCTGAAGATCCTGCGCCAGAACGATTTGCGCTCCAACCCGCTTGGCGAGTCGTTCGATTACGCCGAGGCGTTCAAGACACTGGACTTCAAGGCGCTGAAGCAGGATCTGCACGCGCTGATGACGGACAGCCAGGAGTGGTGGCCGGCTGACTTCGGCCATTACGGCGGCCTGATGATCCGCATGGCCTGGCATGCCGCAGGCACGTACCGCATTGGTGATGGGCGCGGCGGGGCGGGGAGTGCCCAGCAGCGCTTCGCGCCGCTGAACTCGTGGCCCGACAATGCCAACCTCGACAAGGCACGCCGTCTGCTCTGGCCGATCAAGCAGAAGTACGGTCGGAAGATTTCCTGGGGCGACCTGATGATCCTGGCCGGCAACGTTGCGCTTGAATCGATGGGCTTCAAGACCTTCGGTTTCGGCGGCGGGCGGACGGACGTCTGGGAGCCGGACGAGTCGGTGTACTGGGGCGGCGAGGGCACTTGGCTTGGCGAGCAACGTTACTCCGGTCAGCGCGATCTGGAGAATCCACTCGCGGCGGTGCAGATGGGACTGATCTACGTCAACCCGGAAGGTCCTAACGGCAAACCCGATCCGGCCGCCGCGGCGATCGACATCCGCGAGACATTCCGGCGGATGGCGATGAATGACGAGGAGACGGTCGCGCTGATCGCGGGCGGTCACAGCTTCGGCAAGACGCACGGGGCAGGTGATCCGCGCCTCGTCGGACCGGAACCGGAGGCCGCGCCCCTGGAACAACTCGGTCTTGGCTGGAAGAGCCGGTTCGGGACCGGCGTCGGCAAGGATGCGATCACCGGTGGCCCCGAGGTCATCTGGACGCAGACGCCCACGAAATGGAGTCATTATTTCTTCAGCAACCTGTTCGGCTATGAATGGGAGCTGACGAAGAGTCCGGCGGGTGCCTACCAGTACCGCGCCATGGGCGATGCGAAGCCGATCCCGGATCCCTTTGATCCGAGCACGCATCACGTGCCGACGATGCTGGTGACCGATGTTGCGCTGCGCGTCGATCCGGCTTACGAGAAGATCTCGCGGCACTTCCTCGCGCATCCGGAAGCGTTCGCCGATGCATTTGCACGCGCGTGGTTCAAGTTGACGCACCGCGACATGGGACCGCGTTCGCGCTACCTCGGACCGGAAGTGCCGCATGAGGAGCTGATTTGGCAGGATCCGATTCCGCCGATCAAACACGCCCTGGTGGACGCAAAGGATATTGTCGATCTGAAGGCGAAGATCCTCGCCGCGGGGCATTCGCCCGCGGAGCTTGTGCGCATCGCGTGGGCCGCGGCCAGTACGTTCCGCGGCTCAGATAAGCGCGGGGGCGCCAATGGGGCGCGCATCCGGCTCGCGCCGCAAAAGGACTGGCCGGTCAATGAGCCGCCGCTACTCGCTAAAGTGCTCGCCTCGCTGGAGTCGATCCAGACGGCTTTCAACCTCGCCCAGTCGAACGGCAAGCAAGTTTCGCTCGCCGATCTGATCGTGCTCGGCGGCTCTGCGGCGATCGAGCTGGCTGCGAAGAAGGCCGGTCGCGCGGTCAGCGTACCGTTTACGCCCGGCCGTGCGGATGCGACCGCCGAGCAGACCGACGTCGAGTCGTTCGCCTATCTGGAACCAGTTGCGGACGGATTCCGCAACTTCCTCAAGGGTCGCTACACCATTGCGGCCGAGGAGTTGCTCATCGACAAAGCGCAGTTGCTCGGGCTTACGGTACCGGAGATGACCGTGTTGGTCGGCGGGCTACGTGTGCTCGGGGCCAATCATGGGAATGCGCCGCACGGGGTGTTTACGGCTCGGCCGGGCACGCTGAGCAACGACTTCTTCGTCAATCTCCTCGACATGCGCACCGAGTGGAAAGTCACCGCCGATGAGAATCTCTTCGAGGGGTTCGAGCGCGCGAGCGGTAAGCGCAAGTGGAGCGCGACGCGGGTCGACCTGCTCTTCGGCGCAAATTCCGAATTGCGTGCGGTGGCTGAGGTGTACGGATCGGTTGATGCGCACGACAAGTTCATCGCGGATTTCGTCGCCACGTGGACCAAAGTCATGAACCTGGACCGCTTCGACCTGCGCTAGCTGCCCCCGCGCATGAGTGGCGCCGCCACTCATGCGCGGTGGCAGCGGTGTTCGCTCGGATCGGGACAGGTGCCACCTTCCAGTTGCACGGTGGCGTGGGTGATGGCGTGCCGGTCACGCAAGCGCTCGAGGATGAGTTTCAGCACCGATTGCGGGTCGTCCGCCGACTCGAGCATGGCGTGCAGGGTCACGACCGGCGCATCCCCGGTCATCGACCACACGTGCAGATGATGAATGTTGCGCACGCCCGGGAGGTGCTCCAAGTCGTGCGCGATGTCCTCGGGATCGATCTCATGCGGTGCACCCTGCAGTAGTACGTGCCCGGCTTCGCGCGTCAGCTGCCAGCCGGAGCGCAGGATCAGCGCCGACACCAGCAGTGAGAACAGCGGGTCGGCGACGCGCCAGGCGAATTCGAAGATCAGCAGCGCAGCGCCCGCGGCCGCCGCCGATCCCAGGAGGTCGCTGAGCACATGAGCGCGGGCGCTGCGCTCATTGAGAGAACGGGCGCCGGAGAGCGCGAGGAACGCGCCAAAGTTCGCCCCACCGCCGAGCAGAGCGATGAGCAGCATCAGTCTGCCGTCGACCGGTGGGGGAGCGATGAGGCGTCGAAGCGCCTCTGCGGTCACCGCGACGGTCAGCCCGAGGAGGATCAGGCCGTTGGTGTACGCCGCCAGGGTCTGGTAGCGGCTTGAACCATAGGTGTGCCGGGCGTCGGGCGGTCTTCGGCTCGCGCGCACTGCGAACACCGCCAGCAGGAGCGAGCCGCAATCGGCCAGCATGTGGCCGGATTCGGCCAACAGGGCAATGGAATTGGCGAACCAGCCACCGAGCGCCTCGATGACGGTGAAGGTGAGCAGAATGCCGAAGGCGATCAGCAGCCGGCGCGCACTTGCGCCGTGCCCCTGGTCATGTCCAGGGGCAGAGTGGTGGCCATGATCGTGATCAGCGTGGTGTGTGTGAGGATGTCCCACCGGTCATCTCGGTGCGCGGGTTGTGGGTTGAAGTGAGCGTCGTCGGCTCGTATCTTAATACCTCCTGTCACCGCAGCTTCAAGGATGCGCGCACCGTCCATTCTCCCGCGGTGTCCGGAGCGCCGTGCAGCCCCTCCGCTGGTGCGCGCAAGTCCGCCTGCTCCTTTGGGGGCGGTCAGGGTGGCACTCTGAGGGTCCCCTAGAGCCTTGAGCGCAGCGTTGGCGCAGCGCGTTGAACGACCGGCGAAGGGGCCGACCTTGCGGCGGTCGTATTGCAATTGCAGCAATGCCCCCGTAGTCTCTTTGGCGCATCAATAATTATCGGGACGTGCGCCTGCGGCGCCGCCGTCGAGGTCAAATACTTGGATACGCTGCACGCGCTGCTGTTTGCCATTCTTCAGGGAGCCACCGAGCTGTTCCCGGTCAGCTCGCTCGGCCATGCGGTCATTGTGCCGGCACTGCTGCACTGGCCGATCAACTTGGCGGCGCCGGGTTTCCTGCCGTTTCTGGTGATGCTGCATGTCGGGACTGCGACGGCGCTGCTCATCTACTTCCGCTCCGACTGGCTGGCCATGCTCACAGGGTTCCTCGGGCGCAGAAGCGCCGCAGAGAACGCCGTGCAACGCGGTCTGATCGCGCGCCTGATCGTAGCCACGATCCCGGCGGTCATCGTCGGCTTTACGCTGAAGAAGCCGCTGGCGCATCTGTTCGCTAACCCGCTGGCGGCATCGTTGTTCCTGGCGGCGAACGCTGGCTTGCTGTGGCTCGGTGAGGCGCTACGGCGTGCGGCCACGCGTCGGGCCGAGCAGCTGTCGTATCTCGATGCGCTGGTGGTGGGGCTGTATCAATGTCTGGCTTTTCTGCCGGGTATCTCGCGCTCCGGGGCGACCATCGTCGGTGGCCTGAGCCGCGGCATCAGTCATGAGTCGGCCGCGCGCTTCACCTTTCTCATGGGCACACCGGTGATTTTCGCCGCCGCCGTCCTCGAGGTGCCGAAGCTCGTGCACGGACATCTGCTGCATGCACTGTTCGGTCCGGCGCTGCTGGCGGCAATGGCGGCCGGCATCGTGGCCTATGCGAGCACGGCCTTTCTCATGCGCTATTTCCGTAACCACGACGTCTGGGCGCTGTCGCCGTTCGCGTGGTATTGCCTGGTCGCGGGCGGACTGTCCGCGATCGCCTTCGGATTTGGCTGGTGAGGGCTGCGCACTAGGTGCAGCACCGCGGGACCGAGGTCCGCATCGAACTCGGGCCTCGCATGAGACACCGGAGCGGCTAAGTCACCCGCCAGGCGGTGCTGATGAAAAAGCCCGATGCCGAAACCGCGCCGATGCTGCCGATGCGCTCGGGTGAGCAGACGCTGTTGCGACTGCTGGCCTGTGCCTCATTCATCGAGATTACGGCGGATCGGTGCACGGCAAATTCGCGGAGTATTTCCGTGGCGACCCGCAAGCGGTCGACTGGCTGCGGCATCGGAAACAGTCTCGCGTTGCGTGATCGAGACCAAGACGTCGAGCGTCTATCGGCTTCTTGCCCCGAATGGGCCCGAAGCGGTGCTGAAGGACATCGCGTTTAAGCACGTCGCGCAGGTCAGCAATCCCGGCCAGCCGATCGGGCGCTGGCAGTACGCGCGTTTTCTGCGCACGATCCGCGGAAGGGTGCAGGTCCATTTTTTTTTACCGCATGGCGCTGAAGATGTTACTCAAGTCGCTCGAGCTGCCGCCGGTGACGGGGCGCGTGATTCTGCTATCGGCGTCGGCGGCGACCTGGATGCTGCTGCGCTGACGCTTCCGCATCGGCGGCGGCTGGCCCATTGACGCCACGCGAAGCGCGGGCGCACCCTGATCGGTGAGCACCGCGGCGTGCGGCGCTTCCGCTCGGTATCGTCCACACCGCTCGCCGTGCGCACGAGGGCAGCGCAGTGACGCAATCGCGTAAGAAGATTCGCGGACGACATGCTTCCCGGAGCACGGCGGCCGGCGCAGATCCAGTGCCTGCTGGGCAGTTCGCTTCTCCAGCGTGCTTGATGCACGAGTGTGCAGTCGAGCCCGGGGGAGGAGGCGAAGCGAGCCGCGCTGCGCGTGCGGCGACCCGGGGGACGCCGCGTCAGCGCGTGGGCCGGCCCCAGAAGCGATTTCCCTAAAAGACTCCCACCGATGAGCACGCGGCGCCGCCGGAGCGCCGCGCGAGGGCATTTATGATGGTTTACGATCATATGTATCGTAATACGATATAAAATGCCCGACTGATCCTCACGGTCTGCTCTTGGGAGCATCATGAAGTCTTCTGCCTCCAGTCACGGCGCGAAGGACACTCTGCGCGACTTCACCGCCGACCGGCGCGTGCTGGTGCTTTCGGCCATGGCGCTCGTGACCGGCACCTTCGGCGCATTTGCCGCATGGGTGCTGCTGAAGTTGATCGCACTGGTCACCAATCTCGCCTACTACCACGTCCTCTCCACGCACATGCCCGATTTGAGCGACGCACATTTGGCGCCGAGCTCGATCCTGATCCCGGTCATCGGTGGGCTGGTCGTCGGCGTGATTGGGCGTTTCGGGTCGGAAAAGATCCGCGGACACGGTATTCCCGAGGCGCTCGAGGCGATTCTCATTGGCCAGAGCCGCATTCAGCCGAAAGTCGCATTCTGGAAGCCCCTGTCCTCGGCCATTGCCATCGGCACCGGGGGACCGTTCGGCGCCGAAGGACCAATCATCATGACCGGCGGTGCGCTCGGTTCACTGTTTGCCCAGTTCTTCAAACTAAGCACTGCGGAGCGCAAGACGTTGCTCGCCGCAGGTGCCGCGGCCGGCATGACCGGCATCTTCGGCACCCCGGTGGCGGCAGTGCTGCTGGCGATCGAGATCATGCTGTTCGAGTGGAAGCCGCGCAGTTTCGTGCCGGTGGTCGTGTCGGCCGTCGTGGCGATCGCCTGGCGGCCCTGGCTGGTCGGTGCGTGGCCACTCTTTGCGCAACAACGCGCGCCGGTCCTGCCCTGGTGGGGGCTGTCGGTGTGCGCGCTGGTCGGCGTGATTGCCGGACTGCAGTCCGCACTCACCACCGGGGCACTCTACTGGGTCGAGGAGCGGTACGAGCAGCTGCCCCTGCATTGGATGTGGTGGCCGGCGCTCGGTGGCGTTGTAGTCGGCATCGGCGGGCTCATCGATCCTGCGGCGCTCGGCGTCGGATACGACAACATCCAAGCCCTGATCAGCGGCAACGTGCTGCTGCATGCCGCGCTTGTGCTGCTGATCGTGAAGTCGATCGTCTGGGTCGTCTCGCTGGCCTCGGGAACCTCGGGCGGCACGCTCGCGCCGCTGCTGATGATGGGTGGGGCGGTTGGAGTGCTGGAGGCGCACGTACTGCCGTTCGGCGGCGCCGGGTTCTGGGCGCTCATCGCCATGGCCGCCGTGCTGGGCGGTACGCTGCGCTGCCCGTTGACCGCCACGGTGTTCGCCGTCGAACTCACCGGCGATTTGCGGATCATGCCCGCGGTCATCATCGCGTGCGCGGCGTCCTTTGCCGTGACGGTGTTGCTGATGCGTCGATCCATCCTCACCGAACGTCTGGCCCGCCGGGGACGCCATCTGACGTACGAATACACCGTCGATCCATTCGAGGTGATGCGTGTCCGAGACATCATGGCCTATCCCGTGCACACCCTGGTGGCGAGCCTGTCGATGAACGACGCGTTGGCATTCTTTGAGAGCGGCTCAGACGTCAAACGGCACAGAAGCTATCCCGTAGTCGATGATGGCGGATGTGTCGTGGGCATGGTGTCGCGCGCCGAGGTGCTGCGTTGGTCGCGCGACGGATGGCCGGATGAGGAGACGCTAGGCGAGCGGCTCGGCTCCTCCGAGCTGCTCGTCGGTCATCCAGAGGACCGTGCGGGCGATCTGGCCGACCGCATGATTGCCGCCGATGTCGGTCGCGTGCCGATCGTGGACCGGACCTCCGGCATGCTGGTCGGCCTGGTGGCCCGGCGTGACCTGCTGCGAGTGCGAGCGCATGCGGGACAACTCGAGCGCGAACGGGCGCGGCTGATGAGCCTCTGCTGACGATTGGTTGCGGTCGATCGGGCGGCACGCGGACGCACCGCGGAGCGGCGGCTAAGCCACAGCGCATCGCCGGTCCCACGCGCGACCCGCGGCATATTGACTCCGGAGTGTGATCCGCGGTGTACCCTCATGCCCCTCACGGGTATGACCCGATGGAGCGTCATCGTGTGCGGCGGAACTCTCCAGTTACCCTCAGCAAGCGGGCCGGCGAACCTGATTCGAGCGCCGCGCGGCGTCGCGGCGTTGCGCGGCGGATTGCCGTTCGGCGCCATCATGGCAACCGCAGGCGTTTCGGCGCTGGCCGGGCGGTGCGGCGTGGCGCCGCTGATGCGGCCGCTGCTCGGCCTTGCCATTGTGCAGGCGGTGTGGACCAGTGTTCGCAGCATCGGAGTGCATCGCGCGCAGTCGCGCTTCGTGTGGCGTGCGTGGTGGACCGTGGGTCCGGCGCATGAGCATTGTGGAGTGCACACGGTGCCGCTCGGTCTGGCGGTGATTGCCAGCGGGATGCTGGCAATCGATCCGCCGGCCACCGGCGGATCATTGGTGGTCGCGGGGCTCTGTCTGGTGGTGGCCTGGGTGACCACGGTGATGGCGGTCGGTCGATTTACCTGGTCACTGGCGACTCGGGGCCTCGATCTGCACTCGTTCGACGGCACCTGGTTTCTAGTGCCTGCGACGTTCCTCGGCGTGGCCATTGCGACCGGTCGCATGGCTTCAGCGCTCGCGGGATACTGGCCTGACCCAATGCGCCGGCTCGCGGCCGCGAGCACTGTCATCGGCGCGCTCGGCTATTGGGCGTTCTTTGTCTTGGCGGGGCTGCGAATCCGGCGCTATGGCCTCGCCCATGTCGCACGGGTGTCCTGGTGGATCGCCATGGGCTGCGCAGGGCTCGGGGCTGCGGCGCTCGGGCAGGTGCTGCAACAGCGCCCACGGGTACTGCCCGCGCAGTGGCTTGCCGATGCGACCGTAATGTCTATTGGTGCCGCGCTCCTTTTGAGCGTGCCGGTGCTGCTGCTGAGCGCGTGGTTTCTGCTGCGGGAGAGCGGGTTTCGGGCCATGGCGCCTTGGCCGCCGACATTCTCTACTTCCGTGTTCGCACTTGGAGCACTTCAGGCCGGCCAGGTGCTGCACGCGTCCGTCCTCAGCACCCTCGGAGTCGGCGCTGCCGATGCGACGCTAGTCTTGTGGAGCGCCACTGCCGGATGGAACCTGAAGTGTGTGTATACCGCATGGTCCATCGGTGCGCGCCGGTCATAGTCTTTCCACGCTGCGCTGCGCTGGGCTGGGCTGGGCTGCGGCGCGCGAGCGTGCCGCCACACGCGGCCGGCCGGGCTACGCGGACTCCAATTCCTTAGCGAAATGCAGGGCGAGGATGTGCAGACCGTGTCGATGATAGAAACGGTGCGAACCCTGATTATTCACCCCGGAATCGAGCTCGAGTCGCTCGCAGCCTGCGGCGCGTCCGCGCCGTTCGACTTCAGCGAGCAGCGCGGCACCGACGCCTTTGGACCGGCGTGCCGGGTTGGTCACCAGATCGTCGAGGAATGTGACCCGACCCCGGCTCGTTGCCACGATTCGGTACAATGCCGCGCCGATGCACCGATCCGCGCCCTGGTCGGCAACGAGCACTCGCAGACCCTGCTCGCGACCTTCAGTTAACAGCGTATCGAAAGTATCGACGCTGAGTCCAGGCCGCAAGGCCGCGAGCAGCGGATACAGGTCCGCCTCAAGAGACGGGTCGTTGGCGGTGATCTCGCGTAGAGTGACGTTCACGCGGTGCTCGTGGTTCAACCCAGGCGAACTATGGGCAACGCGCAATGAGGCCTGAGCGCGCTTCTGTCCACGTTCAAGACAGCCGGATCGGGCCAGAACGGCACTGACCGGCCGGACCGGACAGGTGTCTCGCTCGCGTATAGCACGGCCGGTGTACGGCCGCCGGCCATCAAGCCGTTGGTGACAAGCGGCGAGGGCATTGTTCCAAACCGGGACGCTCCGATAAGACGGTGATCCAGATCAGGGCGGCCGGTTGCACGCGGATCTCGCGCAGGCGGAGACCGCCCCAGGTGCGACTCGATATGGAATTGTGCACGGCGTTCGGCCGGGACCGAACCGATCGGTGGATCGGTGCGGCCGGCCGCGCACGCATTCGCAGAACGTGCGAACGAGGTGGTCGGCAAGCTGTTGCAGCGATTGCGCGATGCCGTTGCGTTACGCATCACCCCGACCGGAGGATTCCCGGTGAGACCGTGCCGAGCTTGCCGCCGACGCCCGCAGCTCTCCTCAGTCGCTGAGCAGATCCCGGGAGTCACCGCGTCGGCCTGATAGTTGGTCGAATCCCGTCATCGGAGTGCGGCGGCGGGCGCCGAGAACCGATCCTCAAAGCATTCCAAAAGATATTGATTATAAAAGGAATTATTCATTCACCGATTCCAGTGTGGCCGGCCCATCGTCCGCCGACGTGTGCATCTGCGGCGGCTTTCGGTCGTCCTTCGCGCCGGCGCGCGATTCCGCCTAGAGAGGCCGGTTGCTCCCCGCCATGGGAATCGCAATTTTTTTTGGCGAGGAGGGTATAAATTGGGCACTTAGTGCGATCTTTGAACAACGAATGCACAGGTCTCTGCCGCCGATCGCCCATGCCGCCGGATAAGTCTCCGAGCCTCGCCGCCACGCTTGCACACTCTCAGGGCGAGCGGTTGCGGCGCTTCTTTTCGTTCCGAGTCCGCAATCCTGCGGACATCCCGGACCTGACCCAGGAGGTATTCCTGCGGATGCTGCGCGTCCCCGATGGCGATGCCATCCGCTCCCCGGAGGCCTACCTGTTCACCGTTGCGTTGCATGTCGCCCAACAGCATGCACTGCAGAATTCCGCTATCCCGCCGGCGGTGCAGGCCGAGGAGCTGCTGGCGCAGCTGCCAGCCTCGCCGGATGCCGACCCGCTCCTGCAGGCCCACGGTCAGCAGTGCCTGGAGGCGTTTACGCGCGCCCTGGAGCGGCTGTCCCCGAAAGCTCGTGCCACCTTCGTACTGCACCGCCAGTACGGCATGACCCTGAAGGAAATCAGTCGCGAGTTGCGTATTTCCTTTCCGATGGCCAAGAAGTACCTCGCCAAGGCGCTTCAGCAGCTCCACCAGCATCTCGATGCACGGTAGGCACTACGTGAGCGCACGCATAGGCAAAAGGTATTCGCACGAAGTCTACGAGCAGGCCTGCGAGTGGTTCGTGGAATTCCGCGCCGGTGCTGTGGACGAGGCGACGCGCCAGGCGTTCTGTGCCTGGCTGCAGCAGGCCCCGGCGCACATGACGGCGTACCTGGAGGTGGCCTCGCGCTGGAACCGCGCCGGCACTCTGGATATGAGCGCACGCTTCTCCAAGGAGGCGCTCATCGCCGAAGCGAGCGATACGGACAATCTTGTCCCGTTTCCGGGCGCCGCGGCCCCCGCTCGGGATCGACAGCGGCCCCTGTGGTTGCGGCCAGCCCGGATATCCTGGGCGGCCGGCGCGCTTGTGCTCATCGGTACGGGGCTGATCACTCTCTGGATCCGCTCCGGCACGACCTCGTATGCCACCGGAATCGGCCAGAAGCGCACCATCACGCTTGCCGACGGCTCGGTCGTCGATCTGAATGCCCGCTCCCGAATCATCGTGCGCTACAACAGGCATCAAAGGGAGATCGACTTAGTGCGCGGACAGGCGCTCTTCGCCGATACGTTCGAAGCCAATCGACCGTTCATCGTACGTACCCGCGCAACCGTCGTGCGCGCGATCGGCACGCAATTCGACGTGAATTTGCTGCGCGCCGAGGCCATCGTCACCGTGATCGAGGGCAAGGTGGTGGTCGCGCGTCCCCGCCCGACCGGGGCGCCAGCGACCAATCGGCTCAGGCAGTCCGCCGCCCACGGCATCGCGGATCGGTCCAGAGTTTATCTGACCGCCGGCCAGCAAGTGACGGTCTCGCCGACGCGGCGTCTGCAGCCGGTAGCGGCGAACACGCGCGATGCGATCGCCTGGGTGCATCGCAAGCTCATCTTTGCCTCCACCGAGCTGCGCAACGTGGTGCAGGAGTTCAACCGCTACAACGCCCGACATCTGGTGATCACCTCCCCCTCGCTGGAGAAATTCAGGATCGATGGGGTGTTCGCCTCCACCAATCCGGACTCTCTGATCGCGTTCCTGCGCCAGTACCCCGGCATCAAGGTGACCGAGGTCGGCGGGCGGGTGCTGATCGCCCGCCAAGTGGACCGATAAGTTTTCACTCCCGGCGGGGTATAAAACCGCCCCATGCACGCTCATATTGTGAACAGTCCCGCATCGCGACATCGCGTATGACGTGGGCCGATCAGAATCGATTAAAACGATCAGGGGAGACTGCTTATGCGGGCGGAAGTCATCGCCGTGGCGTTTGGCATGGTCGTGGCCGGAGTGTCAACAGGTGCCGTGGCGCAAGCCGTAGCCACCCGGATCAGCACCAATATTCCGCCGGAACCCCTGCGGCCGGCGTTGCGCAGCCTCGCACAGGAGTTCGGTTTCCAAATTGTCTACCCCTCCAAAGATGTTGCGAGCCGCCGCAGCCCTGGAGTTGTGGGGAGCTTCACGCTGTCCGAGGCCCTCAAACACGCGCTCGCCGGGACTGGTCTGACGTTTCGTTACATCGACGTCCATACGATCACGATCGTACCGGTCACTGGCCAAGTGGCGGCCGACCCACCCGCGGCCGGCGCGACACCAGAGGCAGACCCTAAGGTCGGCGATCCTCGAGCCGAGAAGACCCGTGGCACACCCCGCACCCCGAGGACCACCTTCGCGGGGGCCGGTGCCCGCGCGGCGTCGGATCCGCCGTTTGCGCAAAGCGGCTCGAGAACGGACGCCACCACGCTGCACGCGGTCGTGGTCACCGGCACGCGTATTCGCGGAGTCGATACATTGAATGCGCTGCCGGTGCAGATACTGAGCCGGCGCGATATCCGCCTGTCAGGCGCGACCAGCGTTCCGCAGCTGCTGCAACAGGTCACCTCCACCAGCAGTGTCGGTAGTGTCACGACGGCGCAGGCGACCGGTTTCGTCACCGGTGGGATCGAGACGGTCTCGCTGCATGGTCTCGGCGCTGCCCGCACGTTAGTGCTCGTCAATGGACTGCGGATGCCAGTCAGCACGGCGGGCGACTCGGTCGATGTCGGCTCCATTCCGCTCGCTGCGGTTCAGCGCGTGGAAGTTCTTGAGAACGGCGCATCCGCCGTGTACGGCAGTGATGCGATCGCCGGGGTGGTGAATTTCATTCTGAAGTCCGACTTTCAGGGGCTGGATGCGAGTGCGACGATAGGGACCCCGACTCAGGCCGGCGGTGGCACCGCCGAGGACATCTCGATCTATGCGGGCACTGGGTCACTTGAAAGAGACCGCTACAACGTTGGCATCGGATTGGAGTACGACCACAAATCGCCCATCATGGGTTCATCACGGTCCTACGCCAGTCGCTACAGTCCGGGTTATGGCAACGACGTCACGTCATTTTTTGCCTTCCCGGCGAATGTGCTCATTCCGCCCAATGCGGTGCTGCCGCACGGGGGCATATACAGTCCGGAAGTCGGAAATTGCGCGCCGACGTCGCTCAACGACGCGAACTACCCGACGCAATGCCGGTTCGATAATTCGCCCTACGATTCGCTACAACCGAAGCGGTCCCGCTACAGTCTCATTCTGAATGGCACTTATCGGTTGACCCATTCCACCGAGTTCTACGGCAATGTGCTGTTCTCACAGGTGCGTCAGACGACGTATACGCAGCCGGTTCCGCTTGCGTTCCTCAACCCGTTGTTGCCGGGAAACCCGTATATCGCATATCTATCCAATTTGCTTGCGACGCAGTATCCGGGGTACAACAATCCAAATGCCAAGCCGGGCCAGGGGGCATTCCTGCTGCCGCCCACGAGTCCCTACTATCCGACCGCTTGGGCGGCGGCTCATGGACTCGCCGGGGAGCCCCTGAACCTCATCTACCGCGACTTTGCCAACGGCATACGTCAGACGCTCGACCGGACGAACACGACGCGGGTGGTGGCTGGCATCAAGGGCAGTGCCATCGGCTGGCATTACAATGGGTCGCTGCTCTTCGGTCAAACGGCCCTGTCCGACAATCTGGAGCATGGCTGGCCGTTGTACTCGACGATCATGCCGCTGCTCGACTCAGGCGTCATCAACCCGTTTGGCCCCACCCAAAGCGCGAGCGCACTCGCGCAAGCTCAAGCGGACCAGTTCATTGGCCAGGACTTTACGACCAAAACCTCGCTGACGAGTCTCGATGCGAGCGCCAGCCGAAAGATCGCGCAGCTGCCTGCGGGGCCATTGCGAGTCGCCGTCGGCGCAGAGCTGCGTCGCGAGACCTACGACTATTCGCCCGCGCTGGTTCTGCAGCAAGGCGACGTCGGCGGTTTGGGTGGCAATTCGCTGCCCGAATCCGCCTCACGCACCGCACAGGCTGCGTACTTTGAGTTGAATGGCTATATCGTGCACTCCCTGCAGGGAGACATTGCGGTACGGTGGGATCACTACCAAACGGTGGGCAGCACAGTCAATCCACAACTCTGGCTGCATTGGAAACCACTGAGCTGGTTGCAGTTGCGCGGATCTGCCGGAACTGGTTTCCGCGCGCCGTCGCTCCTTGACCTGTATGCACCTCAGACCTTCAGTGTCACTTCGAACGGAACGCGAGATCCGGTCCAATGTCCGGTATTTAATCCGAACAATCCTGCGTGCAGCGAGCAGTTCACGACCGTCACGGGCGGTAACCCGAACCTCAAACCCGAGAAGTCGATCAACTACACGTTGGGAACGGTGCTCGAACCGGTACGTGGTCTGCGCCTGGATTTGGATTCGTTCTGGATTTACATGCGCAATGAGATTGCAAGTGGCGGCCTGCCGTATTCGGTCATTCTGCAGAATACCCAGACCGCTGCCGAGTTCTCGCGCTTCGTCACTCGCGACTCATCGGGCAACATCGTCTCCATCAGCCAAACCGCGGCGAATCTTTTCAAGACCTACCTCAGCGGCCTTGACATCACGCTGAGCTATGACAAGCGCGTGGGACCCGGCGACCTTTTTGTGCGGGCCAATGGAGCGTATTTCTACAAATACGCGGTGCAGAACTACAACGGCACCTGGACCGACGTAGTGAACCAGGGTCTCTCCTCGGTCGGTGAGACGGGAGGCGCCGTCATCCGGTGGCGCCACACTCTGACACTCGGTTATAGAACGGCCTCCTGGGAGTTCTCGGTGACTCAGAATTACCAGGAGCCTTATATGGATACCCCCTCAACGATCACGCGGGTCGCGCGCTACGTCTCGGCGTACGACACGATCAATACGCAGGCTTCCTATTCCGGCGTTCGTCATTTCGACTTCACCGTGGGGGTGATCAACCTTTTCAATCAGAATCCGCCGTACACGAACTACGGTTCGATTGCGAACAATTTCGTTGGCGGTTATGACCTCAGCTACGGAGATCCGCGCGGCCGCTACGTGTATGCGACCGTACGGTACCACCTGCGCTGAGAGCGCCCCCGTCTGCAATGGGCTTGCCCGCAGCGCTCATCCCCTGGCGCTGCCGGTGAACACGCGGTTCCGGTTGACCGTGATGAGACCGAGGAGGGTGCAGACCGATGGGCGCGCAGCTGCGGCGCTGCGCGCCCATCGGTTGCGCACGGATTAGGCTTCGGCCACGCGCTGGTGCGATTCGGCAATCCACAGGAAGAGGAAGGGAATCAAGTAAATGAGCACGTTGCCGAGTACGTTGCCTCGAACTCCGGTGCCAGCGCTCGAATAAGGACCGCCGAACGCCTCGGCGGTCACCCAGACCGACAGCGAGTACGCCATACCGAAGGGAATCGCGAGGCGAAGCCATTTGCCGCTCAGCAGGGCGAGGGCGATCGCCGTTTCGGATAGTCCGACCAGGATGCCGACCGGGATGGGGCCGACGGCATGCACCATGGCGGCGACGAATCCGAGCCATACGGCGACCCAGTGCGGCTGACCGGGTATCACCCCGGTGATCTGGCTCGTGAAATGGAACAGGAACGCTGGCAGCCATTTCAGGAAGGCATCGAACAGCCACAGCACGGCGAAGCTCAGGCGTGCGACCTCCCACAGGCGGTTGTCGCTCTTCGGCTCATCTGGTCCGCGTCCCTCGAGCAGAGGCGCGATCGACCACACGAACATGAACGCGATCGCGTACGCCACGAAGACCCCGGGATCGGTCTGCCCGCCGCTATAGGGGTAGCCAAAGCCGTTCAGGAAAATCCAGCAGATGACGCTGTAGCACACACCGACGCGTGCCGCCAAAGCGACTTTCCGTCCACTCAGCAGTGCTGCACCAAGCAGGACTGCAATCGCCACCATCAACAGCGCAACGGGTTTCGGGCCAACCGCCTGCGCCCCATGCAGCGCGGCCAAGAGAAGGGGGCGTACTGCCGCGGGCACCTTCGAGGCAGGCTTTGCGAGTGCGTGCAGGAAATTCCCGTGCGCGTTCGCGACCGCCAGCCAGGCCATCGCCTGAAAGCCCGCGTTCACCAGCCAGACAAGACCGAATACCCGAGTCAAAAGGCGCAGAGCCTTGCGTTGCGTATCATCGAATTGATCGTTGTTCATATTGAGGTCCGTCGTGGAAAATGCGGGTTGCTGCGCGCCGGGGCTGCGCAAAAAAATCCACTGGTACGGCGGCGGCGCACGCCGCCGCAGAGCGAAGATTCTTGGGACCGAAGCGGTTGAGGGACCCGCTGGCCATGGGATGGGCCGCGCGTGCCGATCATGTGGAATCCCGCTCACGAGATCGCATCGCGCGGTACCGTTTCGTGTTGCCGGCTGCGCTGACAGCAGGTCTGAATGACGAATCTGGGGCGTGCACTGGGCGTGTCGATGGCGGCTGAGGCTCGCTGCGACAGTAAGGGCGTCCCGACGGGCGTCTGAATAGCGGCATCGACCTGATCCCCCGGTCAAGCGGTCCGACCCTAGCATGTCGCGCGAGGGAGGGATACCGCGCACCCCGACTGTCCGGCCGTGACCGTCCCGCGATGAAGAATCCTGGCGCCATGGCCCCGCGAAGCGTTGATTATTCTGCCCTCGGCCCTGTCAGCCGGGGCCGATCCTACAGACCGGTTGCCGGGGACAGTGTTCCCCACGAGGTGATAATTCGGCGGTGTGGATCGCCGGGCCGGCAGGGATCCGGGATAGGGACGGGGCGCGGCCGGGATGCGCCGCGTGCAAGAGCTCTAATAAAAATCTGTTAAATCAATTGGTTGCGCAAGAGATTTGCCAGGAAAGATCATGGCCTGATGCAACGGGTCGCCGCGCACCGCTCAATGCTGAAAGATGCCGAGCGCCCAAAAGACCGTCGTGATCCCGTCGCTGCAGTTGTGAGCGAGGATCGGTGCGATGATGCTTCGCGACTTTTCGAGCCAGTAGGCGTAGAGCACCCCCAGCGTGAACGCGTAGCCTTGCTGGACCAGCGCACCGATGGGGTTTTCGACCCAGAAGGTCTGCAGGTGGGCCAACGCAAAGAGCAGAGCGACGACGACGCCCGCGCCATTGATGGTGAAGCGCCCGAAGCGCAGCTTGCCGGGCATGGCCGTGGCCAGGTAGGTCACGAGCAGCGCCCGAAAGGGGATTTCCTCGGTGGGGCCGACGTACACCCATTCGCAGAGCGCCCAACCCCAGATGTTCCGATGCGTGTACACCACGTCGCCACTGGTTTGCTTCAGGTGCAGAGCCACATCCAGCCATGAGCTGCCGGCGTTGACCGCGGTCGCCAGCAGAAGTCCCCAGAGGATCGCTGCCAGGAAATAGCGTTTACCCCGCGGCCAATGCAGTCCGTAATCCGCGGGCGCGAATCGCCGTTTCAGAATGGCGATGCCGAGCAGGGCGAGCAGCAGCTGCAATCCATGCTGCACATACAGGAACGTGAGCAGCGATTTCTGGGGAGGTGATAAATGCAGGGCACGGAACAGCAACAGGGCTAGGACGGACGAGCCTATCGTGACCGCAATCCCGAGCAGCACGGTCACCAGCAGGGGTCGGAATTTCAACCGGAACGGGGGCTCTGCAGCGTCGGTGAGCATGCCCCGAATTCGATCATCCTTGCGGTGGCGCCGTCTTGAATCCAATTGACCTGCGCAGGTGGGTGGGCGGCTCACCCGTGACGCTACGCACGGCGCGGGTCATGTGGGCTTGATCGGCAAATCCGGCGGCCAGCGCAATGTTCGAAAGCGGCTGCGCGCCGTGTGTCATCAGCGCCAACGCCTGCTGCACTTTCGCTTCGGCCCGAAACGCCGCCGGCGTGATGCCGAACACCTTCCCGAACCCGCGCGAGAGCGCCTCCTTGGACAGTCCCTGTTCATCGGCCCAGGCATCCAGCCGGCAGGTCGGGTCCGTTCGCAGCCGCAAAGCCAGGGCGTCCGGCCAATCCAGGGGCGGCGCCTCGAGGTAGCGCATCTGGCGATGCAGACACTCGCGGGCCGCGCCCGGATCCCGTTCAGCTGCGCGGACGATCTCATCAGGGTCTTCAATCCGCCCGACCGCTGGTGTGCCGAACGCTGCGGGCAACGTGAGATTGAGGATGCAGGCCCCCGTTCTCGAGAAGCGGTCGAGGTGTGCGTCGAAGGGCGGGTGGATCAGCACATCGCCGGGCTGGACCCGGGAGCGCCCGGCGCTGCCGCATTCCTCATAGCTTCCCGACAGCACGATCGCTGCGTACGCTTGGCGATGTCGATGGCGCGCAATCCGCTGCCCGGGACTCCAGCGTTCACGGCCGCTCGAAATATGTGCAAAATCGAGTTGCGCCATACCCTGGATAGTGCACGCACTGCCCGAGCCCAATCAATACTGGCGTCAAGCGGGCAACAGCGATTCCGATGTCGACTGAGTGGGCGTGTCGTCACGAGTGCAGGCATTGGCATGAACCGGATACCGGTGTCGGTGAGTGAAATCGACGGTCCGGTCGGCACGCTGTCCGGGGGGGGAGCGGGTCGAACGAGAGCGCCACCGAGGTAACACTCCGTGAGCCGTCAGCGCCTCGTGCCTATCTGTAGTGCATGCCGCCTGCGCGATAAACTATAGGACCGGGCACTCGTTGTGCGCACGTGAGCCGCGGCGATCCTGCCGTACGTGACCGTTGCGCTCACCGGAGCGATCGCGGTGCTCAATGGATGGGAGTCACGCTATTGCGCTGGACCCTGTCGCATTTGATGGTGCAGCCCGTCGTCCCCGTGGATTCCTTCCAGGTCCTCGCGTTGCTATAGGCGACCTTTTCCGGTGGTCCGTAGACACCGGACGGAGCCCGAAACAACCAGGACACCCCACTGACGACCGCATGACCCATATCGCGCAGCATGGATCAGAAACTGAATGGCTGGTGCGCACGTGTCGATGTTGCCGCGCGCAGTGGCGTCGTCATGCTCGATGGAGTCGATTGTGCGCCGATCGGCCGGGGACTGCTGGCGCATCCCGCAAGTACGAACATCACGCCCGCGGCCGCAACCCATGCACGACGGAATCCGTTGATGCGCATCACTGTCGTCCTCTGCTGTGCATCTCGCACGACCCCGTGCGACGACGGACGATGGACATTGCCTTCAGGCATGAACGGGAGCGTGGCTCGAGTCGCGCCGTTCGGCTCTCAGCATTGGCGAGACTACGCACGCGAACCCGCATGCGCAAGCCAGTGGCGGGGCCGCAGTGGCTTGTTTCAAGTATGAGCAGATCCTCCCGCGACGCGTGGCGCGCAGCGCCGCAGTTGGATACTGCGGGCCCGTCGCGGTCGTCGCTCTTGCGTCCGGGTGGCCACGGGAGCGTAATTCGAAGCAAACCCGAAGAGCGACTGCATCGGGACTGAGCGGCGAGCGTATCGCGGACCCGGAGCGGATTTTGAGCAGTGGTCTCGGATGGTTGACGCTGGATGAGTCGCTCCGTCGGGGATTCAGAAACGCCCGCACGGGTCGCCCCCCGACCGTGCTCGGGTTGCCACAATTTCCCACGGGATCAGCCTGGCGAGCAGTCATGCGACCACATCGGCGGCGGGGCAGTCGACCGTGGCGGCGAGTGACGCGGCTGAACTTCGTCGCAACGGGGCGTGCATTGATATCCTTATGATTCTGTAAACAGAGCGTGTCTCTGCGCACTCTGGACACGACTCGAGTATTGCGCGCCGCCGCCCGATACGTTAGCATGCTAAGCAATAGTCGCCGGCAAGACGACGACCGGCATCCGTGAAAAGGAGCGTCACGATTCGACTTGCCCCGCATGTGCGGCAGTTGCGTTCGATGTGCTAAGGATGCACCCCAATTACCGTTACCCAAGAGTGGTTCGCACGCCCGACGTGCGGCCGCGATGCACTGGAACTCGCATGACACGAAGCCCCGCTGCGCGATGGGCAGTCGCCTGCATCGGATTGCTCAGCCTCGCCGGCTGTTCTTTCGCGCCCCGGTATTCACTGCCTGCGGTGCACACGACGTCGTACACGCACGCGCCATCGCCGCATGCCACCGTGAGTGCCATCGGGCCGGCCGGGCAGGCGCAGCAGTTCCATTACGGCGCCTCACCGGCCGCCAAGTGGTGGCGGCAGTTTCATTCGCCCCAGATCGACGCGCTCATCCGTCAAGCGCTGGCGAACAATCCCGGTCTGGTGCAGGAGCAGGCGAAATTGCGGCAGGCACAGGCAGCAATGGCCGCCGCCGCGGGCATTTTCTACCCGCAGGTCAATGGCGATCTCAGTGCTTCGCGGCAACGCACGTCCTCAGCCAGTTCCGGCGGATCCTTCCCGGGCCGCATTTACTCGCTGTACTCCGGTGGACTCGCGGTCAGCTACTACCCGGATTTCTTCGGCGTTAACCGCCTGGTTTTCAAGGGCGAAAAGGCGCTGGTCGACTACCAGCGCTATCAGCTCGATGCGGCCCGACTGACGTTGATCGGGAACGTCGCCGCGGCGGCAATCAGCGCCGCGGCGGTGCGCGCGCAAATCGTGGCAACTCGCTCCATCATCGCGCATGAGAAGAGCCTGCTGAAGCTGACCGAAACCCAATATCACTTCGGCGCAGTGCCGTACTTGAGTGTACTCACGCAGCGCAGCCAGGTGGCCTCGAGCGAGGCGAGCCTGCCGTCGCTGGAGCAGCAGTCGGCGGTCTATCGGCACGAGCTCGCGATCCTGGTCGGTGAACTGCCTGCGCAGTGGCGTGATCGGTCCCCGAGTATGAGTGACGTGCAGCTTCCCGTGCGGATTCCGGTGAGTCTGCCTTCCACGCTGCTCAAACAGCGCCCGGATATCCGGGCGGCAGAAGCACAGGTGCGTTACGCCGACGTCGAGATCGGCGTCGCTAAAGCCCGGATGTATCCGGTGGTGACGCTGAGCGCGCAGTTCGGCCAGGAGAGCAGCGCGCCGGGCGCCTTCGTGCATGCCGCCAGCAACATTTGGAGCGTCGCCGGAGATCTGGCCATGCCGATCTTTGCTGGCGGTACACTCGAGGCGCAGAAGCGCGAGGCGATTGCGTCCTATGACGCGACGTTTGCAGCCTACCGGCAGACGGTATTGGGAGCGTTCCAGCAGGTCGCCAATGCCCTGCGGGCGCTTCAGCACGATGCGCAGACCCTGCGAGCCGAGCAGCAGGCGCTCACCGCCAACCGTGCGGCCCTGCAGGTGGCCGAGACGAGTTATCGTGACGGTGCGGTCGATTACCTCTCGCTGTTGACCGCCGAGGTCCAATACAACAACGCGCGGTTGAGCTACATCCAGGCGCAATCGCAGCGATATCTAGACACCGTGAGCCTATTCGTCGCGCTCGGCGGGAGCTGGACGGCGCAAGTGTCGGCCGCTCAGCCGCATCCGGCGGCGCGGTCCAGAGAAACATCCAGAATGGCTGAGGAGAATTGACCGATGGCGAATCCCGAGCGGCGCATCGTATTGCGCACAGTGCTCATCGTCGCGGTGGCGATTGCACTGATCGGCGGCATCAAGCTCTGGCGGGAGCATGCGGCGCACGCAGCGCAGGCGCACCAGGGGCCGTACGAGGTCAGTGTCTCGGCCGCACCTGTGGTCAAAGTGTCCTGGCGGTCGGAAATCCACACGGTGGCGAGTTTGGTGGCCACCTCCGGCGTCAATCTGACGCCGCAGTTGTCCGGCCAGGTGACCGGAATCTATTTTCATTCCGGCGAGCACGTGCGCAAGGGCCAGCGGCTCGTGCAGCTCGATGACTCGAACCAGCTCGCGACACTGGCGCAGGATCGTGCCAATGAGGCGCTCGCCCGCATCAATTACGAGCGGGCACAGCACCTCTATGCGGCACGCGCCACCAGCCTCGCGGCCCTGGACACCGCGAAGGCGGATGAGCAGAGCGCCAAGGCGGCGGTCGACAACGTGCTTGCGACGCTCGCCAAGCTGTCCGTGAGCGCGCCGTTCTCGGGCTGGATGGGGGTACGCCAGATCAGTCTCGGCCAGTATCTCTCCCCGGGAACGGAAATCGCTGCCCTCAATGTGTGGAATCCCTTACGGGCCGAGTTCACGGTGCCGCAAAGCCAGAGCGGTCTGATCCACCCGGACCAGATGGTCGAGCTGTCCGTGGATGCCTTTCCGGGCCAGCATTTTCACGGTCGGGTCAAAGCAATCAATTCCGAGATCAATCCCAACACCCGCAATGTGACCGTGGAGGCCATCGTGCAGAATCCCCGGATGCAGTTGCGCCCGGGCATGTTCGGCGAGGCGAAGATTCTGGTCGGATCGGTGCACGAGCGTCTGGCCGTACCGACGGTGGCAGTCACCTACAGTACGTTCGGCGATTATGTCTACGTGATCACAGCGCACAAGGCAGGCGCCCATGAGCAGCAGGTGGCGGTCTCCACGCCGATCAAGGCAGGGCAAACGCGCGGCCCGCTCACGGAAGTTCTCTCGGGATTGCAGGCCGGAGAGCGCGTGGTGACCGCCGGCCAGATCAAGCTGCGCAATGGAATGCCCGTCGTGATTCATCGCGGCAGCGCGCACTGAGAATCAAGGACAGCGCGATGCGTTTTACGGACATTTTCGTACGTCGGCCGGTGCTCGCCACCGCCCTGAGCCTCGTCATCCTGCTGCTCGGGCTGCGCGCCTGGACTGAAATGGCGGTGCGCCAGTATCCGAAGGTCACGAGCACCTTGGTGACCGTGACCACCGCGTACCCCGGCGCGAGCTCCTCGACCGTGCTCGGATTCGTGACGGCGCGCCTCGAACAGGCCATCGCCTCGGCGCCGGGCATCGACTACATGACGGCCACCAGCTCGCAGGGCACCTCGACGATCACGGTGTACATGCGGCTCAATTACGACCCGAATGCCGCGGTCGCGCAGATCATGTCCAAGGTGCAGCAGGTCCAGAACCAGCTGCCCACCGGCACCCAGGCGCCGGTGATCAATGAGACCGTCGGCAATCAGACGGCACTGATGTATCTGGCGTTCTACAGCAAGACGCTGAGCCAGCAACAGGTGAACGACTATGTGCTGCGCGTCGTGCAGCCGGCGATCCAGGGCGTCAAGGGTGTCGGTCAGGCACAGATCGTGCCGGCCGGCACTGGCCCGAGCGGCGATAGTTTCGCGTTGCGCGTGTGGCTAAATCCGAACCGCATGGCGGCTTTGGGTGTAACCCCGGCAGAGGTGTCCGCCGCGCTTGCGTCCAATAATTACATCAGCGCCGTGGGGAGAACGCGCTCGACCAATATCGCGCGGCCCATCCGCGCCGACACGATCCTGCACAACGCAAGTGAGTTCCGCAATCTCGTGGTCGCGCATTCCGGCGATACACTGATACGCCTGAGTGATGTGGCCAAGGTTCAGCTTGGCGGTCAAAATTACAATCAATCGGTCTATTACAACGGCAAGCCCGCCGTATTTATCGGTGTTTTCGCCACACCGAACGCCAACAGCCTGTCAGTCGCTCATGGCGTGCATAAGGCGTTTGCACAATTGCAGCATTCGCTGCCCCCCGGCATCCAGGCGGCGATCCCGTATGACGGGAGCGTGTTCATCCAGAAGTCGATCCACGAGGTCATGACGACCATTGCGATTACGCTCGCCGTGGTCGTCATCGTGATCTTCCTGTTCCTCGGTTCGCTGCGATCGCTGCTCATTCCGGCCGTGGCCATCCCGCTCGCGATTGTTGGCGGCGGTATCTTCATGGTCGCTGCCGGTTACACGATCAATCTAATCACGCTGCTTGCGGTGGTACTCGCTATAGGTCTGGTCGTGGACGATGCCATCATTATCGTGGAGAACATCCACCGACACATGGAAGAGGGGATGAGCGGGTTCGATGCCGCCATTCGGGGAGCTCGCGAACTCGGTGGCCCAATCATCGTGATGTCGACCACGCTTGCGGCTGTGTTCGCGCCGATCGCTCTGACGGGGGGGCTTACCGGCAGCCTGTTCTCTGAGTTCGCCTTCACATTGGTGTTCACGGTTGCAGTCTCGGCGGTAGTCGCTCTCACGCTCTCGCCGATGCTGTCGGCGAAGGTGCTGCGTCCGTCGGCATCGCATGGCTTTGCGCATGCGCTGGATGCTGGGTATGAGCGTCTGCGACACACTTACGACCGATCTCTGGCGGCCGTCCTCAAGTACCGTACAGCTGCGCTGGTGGTCTCCGCGGCAGTGCTCATCGCGATCCCGGTGCTGTTCTTTGGTACGCCGAGTGAATTGGCACCCACCGAAGATCAGGGGCTCATCCTCGTCGCGGCCACCGGGCCGGCCACGGCGACGTTGCATTATCTGACCCACTATTCCCGCCAGATCGCACAGATCTTCAGGAGCTTTCCCGAGACCAAACAGGTCTTCCAGATCAACGGCGTCTCCCTCAGTGGCGCGACAGATAATGCCCTGATCAGCGGAATGAAACTCAAGCCTTGGAGCCAGCGCTCCAAGACGCAGATGGCGCTGATGCCGGCGGTTCAGCAAAAACTCAATCGCCTCACCGGCGTACAGGCTGCTGCCTTCCCGAAGCCGACGCTGCCGGGTTCCGCCGGCGGATTCCCGGTGCAGTTCGTCATCACCTCGAGCAGCCGCTTCGGAAACATCGATCAGGTGGCGAACGAACTCATCGGCAAGGCGATGCAGAGCGGACGATTTGCGTTCCTGACCAAGGATCTGCGCTACGACTCCCCTGGAGTCGTTCTGCACGTCAATCGCAATCTCGCCGGTGATCTCGGCATCAATATGGCCACCATTGCCGACAATCTCGAACCTTTACTCGGCGGCAACTACGTCAATCGATTTGACATGTCTGGCCACAGTTACAAGGTCATCCCGCAGGTCTCGGACCGCTTCCGTGCCAATCCCTCGATGCTGAGGGATTACTACATCCACAGCGGTACGGGCGCGTTGATTCCGCTCTCGACCTTGATGAGTGTGCACACGGAGGTGCAGCCGGAGTTCCTGCCGCAGTTTCAGCAGCTGAACTCCGCGACGATCCAGGGCGTCATGGCCCCCGGTGTGACGCTGGGGCAGGCGCTGACGTATCTGAAGACAGAGGCGAAGAAGATCCTTCCCCCCGGGTTCGGGATCAATTACGCCAGCGAATCACGGCAGTACATTCAGCAGGGCCACGCGATCATCATCAGTTTTGCGCTCTCCGTGATCCTGGTGTATCTGCTGCTCGCCATGCAGTTTGAGAGCTTTCGCGATCCCTTGATCGTTCTGGTGACGCTGCCGATGGCAATTACGGGCGCCTTGGTGTTCCTGTATCTCGGTGCCGCGACGATCAATATCTACACGGAAGTCGGACTGATCACGCTCATTGGATTGATCACGAAGCAGGGTATTCTTATCGTACAATTCGCCAACGTGATCCAGGAAACCGAAGGACTGGATCGGCGCGCAGCCGTAGAGAAGGCCTCGAGCATCCGTCTTCGTCCGATTCTGATGACGACGGGCGCAATGGTGTTCGGCGCGCTGCCGCTCGTTTTTGCGACCGGTCCCGGCGCGGTCAGTCGCTTCGATATGGGACTGGTGATTGCCGCAGGACTCGCCATCGGCGCGTTGTTCTCGCTTTATGTAGTGCCGGTGGTCTACACGTACCTCGCGCAAGATCGGCGCACAGTTGCCGCCGCGGACTCCAAGTCACGAGACGCCGCATGAGCCGAGAGGCCGCAAGCCTCAGGTGTGGGCGCGCCGAAATCCGCGTGATGGTGATGACACCACAACTCAGGTATTTCCGTTGGTCGTCGAGTCGACCACGTGGCGCTAAAGTGTGCGGTCTGCGCCAGCATGTTTGCGCCGAGGACTGGTCAAGACATCAGGGCGTGACGTTCGAGCGCGGAGCGCCGCGCAGTGCCTAAGTCCTCCGGGGACACCGGGATCGGAACGCTACTAGGGGAAACCGGTCGTGCGTGGCGCTGCCGGCTCGATCAGCGCCTCAAGCCACTCGGGCTGAGTCAGGCAAAGTGGATTACGCTGCTAAAGCTGTCAAAGGCAGAAGACGGCATGACTCAGACGGAGTTGGCTATGCGTGTCGGCGTAGAAGGTCCAACGCTCGCCAGACTGCTTGATCGCATGTCGGCCGACGGTTGGATAGAGCGGCGAGAGTCTGATGCGGACCGACGGAGCAAGACCGTACATCTGCGCCGCAAGTCGTGTGCGCTGCTAGAACAGATCAACGCGGTGGCGATGCAGCTGAGCGCCGAACTACTCGAAGGTGTGCCGCCAGATGAACTTCGCTCTTGCATGGATGTATTGCTGCGGATCAAGGAGAAGGCGATCGGTCTGGAGACCCCGTCCGCAGTGAGTGCGGTCTTGGCTGACTGCAAAGGAGTCCGATCGGCCCGGGATACCGTGGGTAAACGGGTCCGTACGAAGGCGAAGTAGTACTCAACCCCGGGGGGAGGTGCCGTCGTGAGACTACTGCGGCTTGTGGGTCTGCCGAGCGGCGTGTCAACGCGACCACACCGATCGAGAGCGCCAATGCGCGACTGCGTAAGATCATCAAGATGCACGGGCACTTCCCGGGCGATGAAGCGGCCACCGAGTTGATCTGGATGGCGCTGAAGAACATCACCGCTGACTGGAGCCGCTCGGCCCGGGAATGGACCGAAGCGATGAACCAGTTCGCCATCGCCTATGGGGATCGATTCACAACCCGACTCGGATAACGATAGACTGCTCCTGCTGCAACTGTCGCGCTCCTCGTGACCGACTGTTGTGGCAGGAGTTTTTAAAGCCGCCTCAAACACAAAAAATTAGACACTCAGTTTGGAAGTTGTCATCGGGCTCCTCAGGCGCATGATTCTCAATGCATTTCTGCCAGACCTCGTCGGTCAAGTTCCCGCTCGACGCCACCCAATAACCCCGTGCCGACAGATGCTGGTCCCAGTACCGCTTTCTCAGCGCCGCAAATTCACTCAGCAGTCTATGCGAGCTCTTCCCCTTCAGAAATTGTACGGCTCGGGACACCGACACTTGCGGCGGTATCAATACGAGCACATGCACGTGGTCCGGATTGATAGCCCCAGCGTAGATCGTCATCTCCAGACCCCGAGCGATCTCCCGCAAGAGCTCTCTGGCCCCCAACCCCACGTCCCCTACGAAGACCGGGTACCGGTACTTCGTAATCCACACCAGGTGGTATTTGCAGTCCCATACCGCGTGGCTGCTGCTCTTGTAGTCTTTCATGCCCGGGATGCTATTTCCGGCCGACCTTCCCCTCGCCTAAAGGCGAGGGGTTTACGGATCCCCTATGGGGGACTCTAAAAGTGATCAGCGTCAATCCCTCGCGATGGTTCCGAGAGTGCGGACGCGCAAGTTCTCCTTTGACTTTAGACGGCCACGGTGCGCAAGCCGTGGAGAGGGGTAATCGCATCCGCGATTACTGCACGAACAGCTGATCACCACACGTGGTAGGCTTATTCCAATATCGCCGCACATGCTTTCAGCGACACGGTCAGCGGCAGCCTTATATGAGTCCGGCGGTGATGTTGATGGCGAAGCCTATGATCGCCACATTAAACGCGAATGAAATGATTTCATGGATAATCACGACACGGCGGATGTCGGTCTGTGTCGTGGATACATCCGCGGTTTGGTTCGCCGCAGAGATCGTGATGGCAAAGTAGGCGAAATCCCAAAATGTGGGCATTTCTGTCTTCGGAAATAGAAGCGGCCTATTCTCCGGCGCAGCGCTGTAAAAGAGATCTGCATAATGCGTCGTGAACATGGTCGGTACCAGCAGCCATGAGGCGACGAGTGTCACCGCGGCAAGCGTCACCCGCCAGATTCGGATGCTGTGCGGAACCTGGTGCAGCGTCGCAAGAGGCTCAACGATGGCAAGTACGCTCAGGAAGGCGGCGATGATCACGATCACTAGGATGACGGGTCCGGAGGGATCCTCTTCCATGTACCGTGATTGAATCTGTTCAGCGGAGAGACGGCTCATCCATAGGTAAATGGTGAGCAAAAAGAACGTCACCGCTCCATCCCAACTGACCAGCAGACGGCTGATAAAGGTCCAATTCGCAGGCAGGCAGAAAAACCCGACAATGCCTGCTGTGAACGCGATCCAGAAGCGAAAATGTTGGCTTAGGAACTTGATCGGCGGATCTCCACGCATGACGCGAGCTGATTAAGATACATGGAGTGCGCGTGCCTATCAATCACCCCGGACGATGGTCAATTCAGGTTTTTGCGCGCGGTAATCGGCATTCCCGGACCGTCCCGGCGCGTGAATCAAGTCGGCTCTGCCAAGCGATCCTAGAGATGGGTGTTACCCGAAGGACGCGCATCTTCATCGACTATGCGTCAGCTATCCCGCGGGTCGCCGCCACCGACGGCTGAGCGCAGGTGACGATCATTCATCTCATGCGATCCGCGATCGCCATCGTACGACGCGCAGGTTGCCGCTGGGAGGCTATCAACCGGACTGCTCGGCAATAAACAATCTGTGATTCACAGTCAGGTCTTTTGTCCGTCACGTTCCATTCTTTTGGTGCGGTTCCGCGGTAAAAAGGAGAACACTGAATTATTATGAGTGGTGGACGCTGCAGTGCATCTTTGCTGGTGCGACGGAACGCACTGATCACGCATAGATGGGCAGCGCCGCCATGCCTATTTTTCATCGCTATCGCTGAACGACCTCCCGACGGCCGCGGCGCCGATGCCGCCAGGTGCGGATCGTAGGCGCTTGAGGTAGCATCATGCGGTTCCGTGGGATCAGAGTGTCCGGCAAATTTGCAGAAAGTGCCTAAAAACTCTGGGAGAACGTCTGTTCTCATGAAAATCACAACAAGCACCGACCGCATGGAATATACCGAACCGCGTCATCATGGGTCCTGGTGGTCCGTCATAGCGATTACGTTCGGGCTTCTGACGATGAATCTGGTGGGATGTTCAGCAGTCAGCGGGTTCGCGCACGGCCACCGAGTTCCATGTCTTCATGGTTGTCAGCAAGCTCCGCTGAAACTTCGCGACGAGCTAAAATCGGGAAATTCAGCTGCAGAAATTGCTATGGCGCAGCGCGAGATGAATGCCATGCATCTCGGCAATGCGGAGTTTTGGCTTCGGCAAGCTGCTGCGCAAGGCGACCCCACGGCTGAGTTTAATGTAGGCTTAGATTACGCGCGGGGTTTAGGCACTAAAGAAGACAGCGCAAAATCCATCTACTGGTATCGCAAAGCGGCTGCTCAGGGATACTTGTACGCGGGGTACGAGATCGGGCTCGATTATCAATACGGTCGCGGAGTGACACGGAATTTTGTGCAGGCCATTCAGTGGTTTCGCAAGGCGGCGGTTGGTGGTTTAGCCGATGCTCAGTACGCTCTAGGCTATGATATTGGACTTGGTCTTGGTGTCGCGCAGAACTATGCGATAGCGAACTACTGGTTTCGTAAGGCCGCTAGGCAAGGACTTGGGATTGCAGAGGCCGCTCTAGCAACGGATTACTTCACAGGAAAAGGGTGCCGGAAAAACCCGATAGCAGGTACGTTATGGTTGCGTAAAGCCGCAGCGCAGGGAGTGGTGATCGCTGAATACGATCTCGGATATACATACCAGCTGGGAGAGGGTGTGTCTGCCAACGCGGAAATGGGTCACTATTGGATCCGCAAGGCGGCAATGAGCGGATTTCCACCCGCGGAGGCTGCGCTAGGCATTGATTACGCACTTGGGCGCGGTACGGCAAAAAATTATCAAAAGTCATATGCCTGGCTACGCCGGGCTGGCACACAAAACGTTGCGATCGCTGAGTACTACCTCGGCGCGGCATACTACAGGGGGGAGGGCGTTGCGAAGAGTGCTGCCAAAGCAAGGTGGTGGTGGAAAAAGGCAAGAGCAAGCGGTCCATTGCCGGAACAGGGTCAGTGGTGTCGCGCTAACGCGCGCAAGGCCGATTTCGCGAGGGTCTATAACCGAGCGATCCAGACATCGTCCAACCGTCGCCCTGCCGGCTCTAAACCGCCTCAAATCAGGAGTGATTTCCCATCGTCTTGCGGGTTTTATCCTGAAATTTCAAAAATACTGGGCCAACAGGGTACGGCCATCGTTCGTATTTGCATCGGCAAGAATGGACGACTCGCGCATAGTCCGACCATTGTTCGATCTTCTGGAGTTCGCCGGCTCGATGTTGCAGCCCTCCGTTTTGCGCGCGCGACCTCTGGATATTGGATACCAGCAGAGCAACACGGCAAACCCATCGGTATGTGCGAAAAGTGGCCGGTTCGATTCAAGTTATGGATGCCCATCAATGGAGTGCCGGATACGATGATCCCTATTGAAGGGAAAGTGCTGAACCATTGAGACTCCGGTTGGCGCTAAATCCCATAGCGATCCGGTATATTAGAGCAGTAAAAACGAACGAGTCATTGGAGAACCGGTCAAATAGGTGTTATATAAATCACCGCGGGGCGGATCTTGTGTAATGTATTGATTTCGCCCAGTCGGTGCGTGTCAAGGTAGTTGTCGCCCGTTTCATGCCGCGGTCCGCGAGTTATGAAGGTTCTCGGTTGCCGCCTTGATCACTGTGTCGCGTTCGGGATTGAGCGTGACGACGGTGATCGGATTCCAGTTGCGGGTGTGCCGTGCCCAGCGCCGCGGGTTTTCTGCCCGTGCGCGCTGGTAGAGCGCATCGCGGGCCTGCAGGACGACCCGGTCCTCTCCGGCATGTCGTTGCGCCGGACTGACGTAGCGGATGGCACTGTGGCGATGGTCATGGTTGTACCACTGCACGAACGAGCTCACCCATTCTCGCGCCTGTTCGAGGTCCGCGAAGCCCTTCGTCGGGAACTGCGGTCGGTACTTCGCGGTGCGGAACAGCGCTTCCACGAAGGCGTTGTCGTCACTGACGCGCGGGCGGGAGTAGGAGGCCCTGAGGCCCAGCCAATGCATCATAGCCAGCACCGTGGTTGCCTTGAGCGTCGCGCCGTTATCCCCGTGCAGCACCGGCCTGTAGTCCAGCGTGTGCAAGTCCTCGGCGAGGGCCGTGCGGCGCAGCAGGTTCACCGCATGCTCGGAGTCGTCGGTCTCGTGGACCTCGAAGCCGACGATCTTGCGGCTGTACAGGTCCAGGATCAGGTACAGATAGAACCAACGACCGATCGCCGTGGCCGGCAGGTACGTCATGTCCCAGCAAAAGACCTGCCGCGGCGCGGTGGCCACGTGCGTGCTCGGTGTCCTTCCGGGAGGGATGCGTGACTGGCGAAGGTGAAGGTCGGTAGCGTTGGGGCCGCGCCCATTCCGGGCGATTGGAGCAACGCATGAGCAGAACCGAGGGCGATCAGCCGGCGGATTTGGGCCGGCTGCGACAGCGGCTGGACGAGTATCGGCGAGGCGGCAGTCGCGGTAAGGCGCTGCCGGGGTGGGTGTGGGCGGCCGCAGGGAGGCTGGCGCGGCGGCATGGGGTGCATCGGTGCGCGCGAGCGCTGGGCCTGGAGTACAACAAGCTCAAGCGCGCCAGCGGTGAGCCAGCAGCGAGCGCAGACGGGCGGCGGCGCGCGGCGGGAGCGATGAAGTTCCTCGATCTGACCCCGGCTTTGCCTCTTGCCGGGGCAACGTGCCGGGTGCGTCTTGCGGGCCCTGCCGGGCAGCATCTTGAGCTCGAGATGGAACCCGGGGCCGCCAAGGAGATGGTGCTCGAGTTGTGTCGCGAGGGATGGGGAGCGCAGCCGTGATCCAGATCACTCCGCAGATGCGGGTGCTGGTGGCGATCGAGCCGGTCGATTTCCGCATGGGGATCGACGGATTGAGTCAGGTATGCCGCGCCGTGTTATCTGCCGACCCACTGTCCGGTACGGTCTTTGTGTTCCGTTCGCGTGCGGCGAAGGCTATAAAACTTCTGGTATACGATGGCCAGGGGTTCTGGCTGGCGCAGAAGCGTATGTCCTCGGGGCGGTTCCGGTACTGGCCGACGGCCACCGATGCGCTGAGCCGGCGCCTTGCGGCGCACGAGTTCACCGCGCTGATCTGGGGAGGCGATCCGCAGCGCGCCCAGGCGGCCCCGATGTGGCGTCGCATCGGGTTCGATGCGCCCGGCCGAGAGGCCCCTCGAGCCTGACCCTCTACGCTGGCGGGCCTCGCGAGAGGCTCGCCAGGCTCTCCCGGTAATTCCACGGCAGCCACTGCCCGGGCCGCTCGGCTGCATCGCTCGCATGGCGCGAGAGCGCCACCAGGTAATCGAACACATCGATGCCTGCGAGCTCGGCGGTGTGGATCAGGCTCATGAAGATGTCCCCGACCCGCGCACCGTTCAAGGTCTTGTAGAACAGACTGTTTTTTCGGTGCAGAATCGCCTTCTTCAACACCCGCTCGCACACGTTGTTATCGAGCGGTGCCCCTGCCGCGCGCAAAAACAGCGTCAATGCGCTCCAGTGCTTGGTCATGTACTGGATCGCCTCCCCGAGGGTTGAGTTCGGCTCCACGCGCCGCTCGGCGAACTGCGCCTGCATCCACTCGCCGAGCCGATCCATCAACGGCCCACTTTGTTTCTGGTGCAGCTTGAGCCGCTGCTCCTCGTCGAGCCCTGCTTTACGGGCATCGGCATCGATCCGGTACACCTCCCGCAGTGTCTCAAGCACGAAGCGCACCTCCTCGGGGAAGCTCTCGGCGATCTCAACGTACCGGCGTCTCGAGTGCGCAAGACAGCGGGCGAGCAGCGTCTCGAACTGCTTCGGCTCGTTCGCCGCCAGCCCATCGCACATGTGGATCGGCGGTGGGAGCCCAGCGGCTCGCCGCCTCAGGACCTCATCGAGGTTCTCTCCGGCGTGACGCACTCCGGTGAAGAACAGCACGATCTTCCTGCCGGCACCGACCGCGACGATCCCGGAGGTAAACACCCCCGTGCGGCTCTCCTCGGCGTCATTCCCCAGGGCCGCCGCGCGCTGCTCGCGCGTGAGATGCAGGATCTTCATCGTCGTGTCGTCGTTGTGCACCAAAGCGTCCTGGGCGGCCTGCCGAATGAGCTCCTCGTGCACCGGGACGTACTGCTCAGCGCCTGCCTTCACCAAGTCCCATTGCGTCG
>JAKCDC010000016.1:0-365 GCA_021838635.1 Pseudomonadota bacterium | reverse complement strand
TGCAGCCGCTCGATGCGGTTGAAAGGCAACCCCGCGCCGTACTTCAGCATCCCGATCATGGCGGGGACCGTCTCGTCGTACTTCTCCTCGCCCACCTCAGCGGGCGCCGGAGCCGTATAGACTTCCCCGCACAGATTGCAGCGCAGCCGATCCCGCTCGTACACGGTGGCCGAGAGCGGCGCCATTGCCTCGATCCGTACCGCCTGCGCCGCCTCGGCGCAGGGATACACCTTCCCTTGGCAGCAGCCGGGGCAGCTCGCCCCGCCTGAGAGCGTGGGGTGCGTGATCTTCACCCGCCGCGCCCCGGTGTAGACCGAGGCCGCATTGCGACCGTGACCGCCTCCCGGGGGCCGCTTGTCACGTGC
>JAKCDC010000058.1 GCA_021838635.1 Pseudomonadota bacterium | reverse complement strand
ATGGTCGTTGGACCGAAGCCGCGGATGGTCTCGGCCGGACCCTGTGGCCCGGCGTTCAATGACTGATACTGGTAGCTCGGCGGCAGCCACACGAACTCCGAATTACCCGGCAGTCCCCAGCGCAACTCGAGGTTCGGCAACGTGTCGATCTGCCCGCCCGGGCTGCCGTACACGCTGCCAGCGGTCGCACCCGCCTCGAGGACGGTCATTCCCTGCGGTACCACGCAGCTCGAATCACCCACCGTCGGCCTATCGAGCAGGCCCAGAAGCGCAGAGGAACCACTGCACGGCGGTGTCGGCGCGGCGGCCTGGGCCAGCGGCCAGCAGGCCGGCACCGCGACGGCAATCGCCAACATCATCAAACCCTTTGATTTGTTCAATCGTCCTCCCACGGGATTGGAGTTGTTTCGGGGACGGATACGCGCGTGATGCCCAAGGGGCACCGCAGCTGCGAGGCCGTGCGTGAGGAGACGAGCTGCGATGCGCCAAAGCGCCGCTCGCCTCACGCTATTGTAGCGGCTCGAGGTGCAATCATCATCCGTCACGGAGGTCCGCTCTCGAGTCTGCATCGTTTCGCGTCCGGCAGCCTTTGACTTGAAAATCTCGCACAAGTTGCATCCCGGCGAAGTCCCGCCTGCGAGGACCAGGCGGCGATCGCTCCGGGTCGCAAGGCCTGGGGCCCCCACACCGGCCCAACAGCGCTCCACGGCCTGGACACGCCTCGGGGACTACGCCTCCCACGGACACGCGCCCGAGCTGTCTCCCAGCACCGACAGCACGCCGCGGACCTTATGCCCGCGCGAGGCGGCGATGGGCTGTGAATGCCCTCAAGCCGGCGCTCAAATTTGCCTGCGCCAAAACGGGGCTATAATCGCGGCCGGCTCGAAAGGCCCTAAGGGAAAGGCACGCCCATGACGTCGCAGGTCAGCCCGTCCGCCGATTCGCTCCGCAAGTCCTGAGTACCCGGCATGCCCCTTAACCCGCCCGACGGACCGGCACCGGCACTCAGCTACGAGCTGCTGTTTCAGGCTTGTCCCGACGTCCTGCTGGTGCTCCTGCCGGACGCACCCCGCTTCACGATGGTCGCTGCCACCAATGCGCGCCTTGAGGCGACCCACACAACGCGGGAAATTCTCGGTCGGGGGCTGTTCGAGGTGTTCCCCGACAATCCCGACGACCCTGCCGCTACCGGCACGAGCAATCTGCGCGATTCGCTCGAACGCGTGCTGCGCACTCGCCGGCCCGACACAATGGCGGTGCAGAAGTACGACATTCGCGGCGCTGACGGCTCTTTCCAGACGAAGTATTGGAGTCCGAAGAATCTGCCCGTGCTGTCAAGCGGCGGAGACGTACTCTACATTCTGCACCGAGTGGAGGAAGTCACCGAGCTCGTCCGGGCAAGTGAGATCGGCCAGACACTGCGCGATCGCACCAGCGAAATGGAGCGCGAGGTCGTCCGCCGTAGCGGCGAACTTGCCACGGCCATAGGCGAACTACGTGAGGCCAATCGCAAGCTCGCCGAACTCGACGCGGCCAAAACTGACTTCTTCGCCAACATCAGCCACGAATTTCGCACGCCGCTCACGCTCATGCTCGGCCTGCTCGAGGAGGAGCTCGCCGAGCCTGAGCCGCTCGCGCAACCCCGGCGCGAGCGGCTGCGAGCCGCGCACCGCAACAGCCTCCGACTGCTGAAACTGGTCAACACCCTTCTGGACTTCGCGCGCATCGAGGCCGGCCGCGCACAAGTCCATTTCCGGTCGACCGACCTCGCCGGCCTCACCGCCGAGCTTGCCAGCCACTTCGAGTCCGCCGTCGCACGCGCCGGCCTCACCCTGACAGTCGACTGTCCGACATTACCGGAGCGGATCTATGTCGATCCGGAAATGTGGGAAAAGATCGTCCTGAATCTCCTCTCGAATGCCCTGAAACACACCTTTGCGGGCGGCATTGCGGTGCATCTTAAGTGGCTGGGCGAGTCCGTCCGACTGACCGTCCAGGACAGCGGCGTCGGCATCGCGCCCGAAGAACTGCCGCGACTGTTCGAGCGGTTCTATCGCATCAAGGGCGCCGCATCGAGAACCCTGGAGGGCACCGGCATCGGGCTGTCGCTGGTCCGTGAACTGGTCCAGCTGCATGAGGGGCGGATCGAGGTCGAGAGCACACTCGGAAAAGGCAGCTGCTTCCACGTCACGCTAAGAGCCGGCATCGCGCATCTGTCGTCCGAGCGGATTGACGCTACACCGTCTGCAATGACGGTCGGCGCGAGCGCGACCGCCCATGTGCAGGAGGCGATGCGCTGGGGTGCCGGGCAACTTGAGCACCACGCGCCTTCCCGCCGGCCGCCTCCGGCACCGAGCCTGGCCGGCGATGCAGCCGTCGGCAGCGGCTCCGACGTCCCTACCCGTCCGCGCGTCCTCTGGGCGGAGGACAATGCGGACCTGCGTGAATACGTCGCGCGCGTGCTCGGCGGAGAATTCGAACTTGATGTTGCCGCGGACGGGCAAATGGCCCTTGAGCGGGCGCTCCGTTCGCCTCCGGACCTCGTACTCTCGGATGTCATGATGCCGCGATTGGACGGCTTCGGTCTGTTACGAGCCCTTCGGAGCAATGAGCGCACGCAGCACATTCCGGTGATCTTGCTCTCGGCGCGCGCCGGGGAAGATTCCACCGTCGGCGGACTCGACGCCGGCGCCGACGACTACTTGATGAAGCCGTTCACGGCGCGCGAGCTGCTCGCACGGGTACGTGCCAGCGTACAGTTGTCCCGTCATCGGCGCGATTTTGAGAAGGAGCTCGAGCAACGCATCCGCGAGCGAACCGCGCAACTTGCGACGAGCATCGAGTCGCTGTCCAGGGAAATCGCGCGACGTGAACTTAGTGAGCGGAAACTGGAGGCACAACTTCGCCACATGAGTCTTCTGGACCACATCACGCGAGCTGTGGCTGAACGACAGGACCTGCAGAGCATCATCCGAGTCGTAGTCGGCAGTGTGGAGCAGAGCTTGCCCGCCGACATTTGCAGAGTCATCTTGAACGACGCGCTCCCGATTTCCGTCCGTGTCCCAGATGAACTGGTGTATATCGCCGACGTGGAGCGGACCAAGGCGCCGCTGCCACATGATCTCACTGGTACGCCGATCCGGTCACTCGTAGTCGTGCCGCTGCGCGCCGATAACAAGATCCTCGGCGCTCTTACCGCGGGGCGTCGGTCGCCCGACGGCTTCAGCGGCGACGAATGCGATTTTCTGCGCCAATTGAGTGAACACGTCGCCCTGGCTGCGCGCCAGGGCGAGCTACACGCATCGCTACAACGCGCTTACGATGATCTGCGACTCAGCCAGCAGGCCGCGCTCCAGCAGGAACGCCTGAGCGCGCTTGGTCAGATGGCGAGCGGCATCGCGCACGACATCAATAACGCCATCACGCCCGTAACGTTGTATTTGGACACTCTCCTGGAGTCCGATCCTAATTTGACTCCACGGGCGCGCCAGTACCTTCCGATTGTCCTGCGTGCGATCGATGACGTATCCGCAACAGTAGCCAGGATGCGCGAGTTCTACCGACCGCGTGACGAGCACACCACGCTCGCGCCCGCCGACCTCAATGAGCTGACGGAGCAAGTCATTGAGCTGACCAAGGCCCGCTGGAGCGACATGCCACAGCAGCGCGGCATCGTGATCGAGGTAGTGCGGGATTTTCAGCCCGATCTGCCACGGGTGACAGCCGTCGAGAGCGAAGTCCGCGAGGCACTGACCAACCTTGTATTCAACGCCGTCGATGCCATGCCGTTGGGCGGGCGGCTGTCACTGATCACTCGTGCCATGAACGATGGCGTCGAGCTCACGGTGGCCGACAGCGGGATTGGCATGGACGAGCAGACGCGCCGCAAATGTCTTGAACCGTTCTTTACCACCAAAGGAGAACGCGGCACCGGATTGGGTCTTGCGATGGTGTACGGAATTGCACGAAGACACGCCGCCACCCTCAAGGTCGAGAGCACGCCGGGTGAGGGTACGCGTATGGTGCTGACCTTCCCGCAGGTCTGCCCCGAACCGAACAGCGCCACACCTCTCGACGAGGGACCAAGTCCGGTGGTCGTGCCACTGCGCATTCTGCTCATTGATGACGATCCTCTGGTGCTCGCGCCGCTGAAGGAAATTCTCGAATCGGACGGACACGAGGTCCTTGCCACGGAGGATCCGCGCCACGGCATCGAGATTTTTGCGACTGATCAGGCGAGCAGACCATTCGATGTCGTCATCACGGATCTGGGCATGCCGCATTTAGATGGCCGTGCGGTCGCCCGGGCGATCAAGCGGGCATCCGCGAGGACTCCAGTGATCCTCCTGACCGGGTGGGGTCGCCGATTGCATGCCGAAGAACAGCCAACGCCGGATATTGATCAGGTGCTGAGTAAGCCCCCCAAGTTACGTGAGCTGCGTGCCGTGCTCGCGCGCTGCCAATGCGCCCATCGCTTCGACGCGCCAGAGTGATCGGCAGCGCCGGCGGCGCCCCTGTCGCCCCGCCATGACGGCACAACTGGCGACAGGCGCGGGGAACTTCTCCTCTGCGCAGTACCCCAGGTAGCATTCAGGGCTGGGGCGGATCGGCCGTCACCGCTGTTTTGACAGCAGGGTCTGAGGTCACGCGGTGAGCTCCCGCACCTCGCGGGCAGTGGGAAGGGGCGCAGGCGTTCGTGTTGTGTGCAGTCAGGGCCGGATGGGGCAGCGTATCGATTGCCGCCAATGCCTTCTTCTGCGCCGGCGTCAGCACCCCGGCGTAGAACTTGCGGAACTGGGCATTGGTGGCCGGAAGATCCTTCTTGCCGTTCCAGGTGGACCCGGCCGGCAAGCGGTTTTGCACCCGGCGAGCCTGTGCCAGGACCGCACCAAGCCCCGCACCCTCGCGGCCCGAGACCGGAACCGGTATGCCACGTGGGCTTCTGACCAGCGCCGCGACACGATGCCAGTCGATTTTCTGCCGATGCTTCCACAACTCCACCCGCTCGGCGTGGGTAAGCAATGTCGGCACGAGACGCCGCCAATCCTTTCTCCAGGGTCGCTTGTCCCCCTTCAGAGGACCATAGGCCACCATATAGAGCCTGCCGTTCTTCCAGCCAAACAGGTACGGCTGATCGACGACACGGACCTCGGTACCGTTTGGCACCATGTAGAAGAGCTGTTTGATGTCTTCCGGGAACAGGTGGACACAGCCGTGACTGACCCGCCAGCCCACGCTGACCGGCTTATTGGTGCCGTGAATCAGGTATCCAGGCCAGCCAAGATGCAGCGCGTAGTTACCGAGTGGATTGTCCGGGCCGGGGCCGACGACTTTCGGCAGCGGCGCGCCTTCCTTCGCGTGCTCGGCGAGAATCGACCGCGGCACGATCCAGACCGGGTTCTTCTCGTGCGAAATCACGTGCGTCACGCCTTGAGGCGTGACGAATCCGCGCCGACCGATTCCGACGGGGTGCGTGATGACGACTTGCGGTTCTCCGCGCTTATGCGGCGGGTAATAAAAGAGTCGTAGCGCCGCGAGGTTGACCACGATGCCCCGATGGGGCGCATCCGGAAGAATGAACTCCGTCGGCAACACCACCGGAGCGCCTACCGGCGGTATCCAGGCACTGACACCGGGATTAGCCCGCGTCATCTCGATATATCCGAGGTTGAAGCGTCGACCGATATCCGTCAGGGTCTGCCCTTTGAGGACCCTCACAATCTGCACGGCACCGATCATGTCCTGACCCGGCGCAAGATCAAACTTCTCGGTCTGGACCGGCAGCGGCAACGGTGGTGGTGGCGGCGGCGGAACCACTTTTGCGGGCGCAGGCGGGGGCGGCGGAGGCGGCCGCAACGGGGGACCCAGCAGTGAGCAGGCGCTGGCCGTGAGCGCGACGCTGGCGGTCAGTACGAGACGGATAGAGGAATTTCTCATTGGTCGATTATGGCACCCGAAACGCATCCGACCCGGCTTGTCGGCATTTCGCTACAGCCGGGAGCCCCATATGCATGGCCGCTTCGGGTGCTCTGAAGAATACCTTAGGTTGGATCTGCTTGAGTCTGACCCTATCGGATCCATCCTGAATAGAGCCTGACCGCGCCACAGAGTTCACTCTGTGGCCGAACGGACTTTCGGACTGCCGTCCTGCGACCCTGCTCTCCGGCAGCCATCGGTATCCCTACCATCAGCATACCGGCAGCACGCTTCCTTGCACTTACAACGGCGCGGTCGACGTGAATTCGACGCTCATCGCCGGCGCCGCGGCGTCGCAATGTGCGACGGTAACGGCCTCACCCGGACGCAATCGGACCAGGGCCATGCACCTGCGGGACGTGCGTCGCTCATGCGGCGCATCGGCCGATAACTTCATGGGTTGGACCGTCCGGCGTGATTCTGATCCTGTTCCGCCGCGCGGTATGCCGATCAGCGCCCGAGCCGACCCCAGATACGGATCACTGTCACAAGGGGCTGAATCTGACCGCTCATCCGAGCACGCCGGTCGCCGAACCGTGCGGATGCACTGGCGCGAACTTGCGGCGCAAGCGTTCGAGTTCCGCAACGAATCGGTCGATATCCGCCTCGGTATTGTAGAAGTGACAACTCGCTCGAATATTGTTGTCCCGGAACGACGTCACGATGTCCGCGGCCGTGAGGCACCCGAACAGTTCCGCGGCATTGCGCGCGGGCACCGCCACCATTGGACCGCGCCGCGCATCATCGGGCGGAGTCACTGCCGGCCACCCGATGTCGATGAGTCGGCGCAGGCAGTAGGCCGTGAGCGCACGCACACGCGCCTCGATCTGACTCGGATCGGCTCGCAGAATGATTTTAAGACCAGCCTCGGCGGCATAGCAGTTCACGACTGCGGGCGTGCCGGCTTCGAATCGCCGGGCACTCTCAGCGGGACGATTAGCGAAAATGTCCATGGCGGCGATATTCTGTTGCGCGACCCATCCAGTGTGGGTCGGCACCAATTCATGAATCCACCGGTCTTGAACGTACAGAAAGCCAATCCCGGCGGTTCCCAGGAGATACTTGAGCATGCCGCCGACGATGAAATCGACGCCGAGCGTGCGAGCATCGACCTGTAGAGCACCAATCGCCTGGTAGGTATCGAGTAGAACGCGCGCACCATGGGCATGGGCGATCTTCACGATGCCGGGGATATCAAGTCGCGCGCCGTTGCGGAAGCAGACGTGCGTCACGGCGACCAGTTGCGTACGATCGTCGATCGCCCGTTCAAAATGCTCGAGCGGTATATACCCGTCCGCGGCGCGCGGCACATGGACCACCCGGGCACCGCGCCGCTCCTGGGCGTGCCAGATCTGCGCATTGGTCGGGAACTCGAAGTCGCTGATCACGATTTTGTTGCGCGGACCGGTGAAGTCCAATGCACTCGCGAGTGCATTGATGCCTGCGGAGGCCGAAGCCGTGACCGCGACTTCGTCCGATGTCACTCCAAGCAGTTGCGCCATCAGGGCGCGAACCGACTCGCTCTTCAGGATCCACGCGTCCCAGTTGGCACCGACTGCGAGCCGATCGTCCAAATAATTGTTGATCGCCTCGCGCACCGTGTCGGCAAGTGCGCAATATGACCCGCTGTTGAGATACGTCTTGCGCTCCAGGAGCGGGAACCGGCGCCGCAACGCTTGAAAATCGGTCTTCACCTTGACACCTCGATTGGATCATCCGACGCATTGCCGGAAAGTCCTGACGGAATGCGCACCGGCCGTACGGCGCGCAGCGGCTCACGCCCGCTTCGCACCAGCACTTGGCGGACAATTCAAAGCACCTCACAGCCGCAGAGCGGCGGGATCGCCTGTCCGTGCACCGACGGCGGCGGCCACGCATGCATGTCATCGTCCGAGTCGGGCCTTCCCGGTCCCCGCAGGGGCAATATCGCACCGGCGGTGCGCATCCGCCAACTACTCCGTACCCACCGGTGCAAACGGCCAATCGTGGCATATGAGAGCATCCGTAGCCCTTATCCGGACCACTCTCTCAGCGCCGGCGGCGTGCGGATCAGGCGCCCGCTGGCGCGCCAGGTGCTCACGGAGCCAAACCGGTTCGCCGCGGCCGAAGCCCGTCGCGAGCGGAACACCTGCACAGAGGCCGCGGATCGGACCCCTACATTGTGCGAAATCGCCTGATCGGCTAGACTGCGCGCCCCGCTGCGGGACCCCCGCGCGGCACCCCCGGCCCGCACCCTAAATTCACGGTCGCCCGTCTACCGGCGGGACGGGGCAAAACATCACGATCGTAGGGCCTGACTCATAGGACTTCGATTGACGGACTCTGGCGGAATGGCACGGCCGTTCCGGCTGCGGGCAGGGTCCGAGCTACACCTTTCGAGCGGACAAAGATGCTTTCCACCTTCAACGTCACGATGCAATTCGGCGCCAAGCCGCTGTTCGAGCAGGTCACCGTCAAGTTCGCCGATGGCAACCGCTATGGCCTGATCGGCGCCAACGGCTGCGGCAAATCGACGCTGATGAAGATTCTGAGCGGGGAACTCGATCAGAGTTCGGGCGACGTCGTGCTGCAACCGGGCCGCCGGATGGGCACGCTGAAGCAGAATCAGTTCGCATATGAAGAGGAGCGGGTGCTCGACGTCGTGATGCAGGGCCATGCCGAGATGTGGCGGGCCATGCAGGATCGCGACCGCATTTATGCCGATCCGAATGCGACGGACGCCGACTACATGAAAGCGGCGGAGCTTGAGGTGAAGTTTGGCGAGTACGGCGGCTACGATGCCGAGGCGCGCGCTGCCAGCATTCTCAGTGACATCGGCATCGCTGCGGCCCTGCACGAGCGACCCATGCGCGAGGTGGCGCCCGGCCTGAAGCTGCGCGTGCTGCTCGCCCAGGCGCTGTTCTCCAAGCCCGACGTTCTGCTGCTCGATGAGCCGACCAACAATCTCGACATTCATTCGATCCGCTGGCTTGAGGGCGTGCTCAACGACTATGACGCCACGATGATCATCATCAGTCACGACCGGCGCTTCCTGAACCAGGTCTGCACGCACGTTGCTGACTTGGATTACCAGCAGCTGAAGGTCTATCCGGGCAACTACGACGATTTCATGCTGGCCTCGCTGCAAGCCCGCCAGCGAGTTGAAGCCGCCAACGCCAAGGCCCAGGACCGCATCTCTGATCTGCAGGAGTTCGTGCGGCGCTTCTCGGCCAACGCCTCCAAGGCTCGCCAAGCCACCTCGCGCCGCCGGGAACTGGAAAAGATCAAACTCGAGGAGGTGCGCCCGTCCTCACGACAGAACCCGTATATCCGCTTCGAACAGCGCAAGAAGCTGTATCACTCGGCGGTGACGGTCGAGAAGCTGTCGTTCCGCTATCCGGGCGCGTCTGCCGATGTGCTGCGCAACGTCAACTTCACAGTCCGTGCCGGCGATCGGGTCGCCATCATCGGCGCGAACGGTGTAGGCAAGACGACGCTGGCGCGCTGCCTGGTCGGGGATCTGCGTCCCACGGCGGGCGAGATCACCTGGGTGGAGAACGCCGAGCCGGGCTACATGCCACAGGATCCGCAGGCAGACTTCGCCGAGAAAGTCGATCTGTTCAGCTGGATGTCCGAGTGGACGGGCAAGGCGGATGACGATCTGATCGTGCGGGCCACGCTCGGGCGGCTACTGTTCTCCGGCGACGAGGTGAAGAAATCGGTCAAGGTCCTCTCCGGCGGCGAGAAAGGTCGCATGATCTACGGCAAGCTGATGCTGACGAAGCCGAACGTGCTGGTCATGGACGAACCGACGAATCACATGGACATGGAAACCATCGAGTCCCTGCAGACCGCGTTGGAGCTGTACCCGGGCACGCTGATTTTCGTGTCGCACGACCGTGAGTTCGTCAGCGGCCTTGCGAACCGCATCATTGAACTGAAGGCCGACGGAACGATCGAGGATTTCACCGGCACGTTCGAGGAGTACCTGACGGCGCATCCGCTGGTGGTGTGATCAGCGGCTGCAGGCGACGCTGCGACGGCGTACACGGGCGTGCCCTGCCCTTCAGGCTCCGGGCGCGCCCTGCCTTGTCGAGGTGGGCCCCGAACGCCCTTCAGCGAGAGCGTTGTGCAGCGGCTGATCCATGCAGGCGACCTCTCGCCACCACGGCGTGATGCGCTGAGGCACAAGCGCCGGCTCGAACGGCTCCCCGAGCATCGGCATGACCAGCTGCGCCGCCGAGGCGGCGCTGAGTTCCAGCAGCGTCTCCGCCGGCTCATCCCAAGCGTGCATCGCGAGACTGAAGGTCCCCCAGTGCACCGGCAGGAAGACACCGTTCCCCAGCAGCTGAACCGCCTCCAGCGCGTGAACGGGACCCAAGTGCATGTCGCCCCAGGCGCGATCCCACCCTCCCACTTCGAGCATGATCAGATCGAACGGTCCGAGCCGCTCGCGAATCTGCGCGTATTCCATCGTCAAACCGGTATCGCCGCTGAAGAACACCGCATGCTGCGCGGTGCGAACGGCGAACGAGGACCATAACGTCGCATTGCGGGTCTTGAGCGTCCGCCCCGAAAAGTGCTGTGAAGGGGCTGCAGTTACGCGCAGGCTGCCGAGTTCGTACGACTCCCACCATTCCAATTCGGTGATGCGCTCTGGCGGGACGCCCCAAGCCTCGAGATGTGCGCCGACGCCGAGCGAGGTCACGAAGGGCACCGCCCGGTGCGCCAGCGCACGAATGGTGGGGTAATCGAGGTGATCGTAATGATCGTGGGAAATCAGCACCAGATCCACTTCCGGTACGGCCTCGAGTGGCACCGGCACGGGTTGAAAGCGCTTCGGCCCGAGCAGCGGTACCGGGGAGGCGCGCGAACCCCACACGGGATCGGTCAACACGCGCATGCCGTCGAGTTCGAGCAACACCGTCGAGTGACCCAGCCAAGTCGCACGCAGACCTGTGCTCGGCGTACGCCTCCATGCGTCGCGGGGATCTAACGCCGGCAACGGCTGCGCCGGTCGTCGGCGGTGCCCGCCAAAATAGAACTCGGTGAGCGTCGGCATCGACGCAGTCGGGTCGCGCAGCCCCGGAAGAATCGGGTGAGCATTGCGAAAGCCCGACTCTGTCCAAAGCGGCGAGGCCCTGATCCGCTCCAGACGCACACCGCGCGCCGTGTAACCCAGTGACTTCATGTGCACAATGCGCATCCCGATGTGTTCCTGTGCCCAGCCGTTCCCAGCCACACGCGCGGGGCCTTAATGCCTGACGGACCTTCCATCGGGTTCGCGCGGCGGGACCGTGCGGTGATGTAAGCCGCCGGTGTAGCGCATCGCCCCGTTCGCCTCGAGGCCTCGAGGACATGTTGCAGCACCGTAGCACGGCCGAGGCGCAGCTTCTATCCGTCGTGCGGGTCAGTGCGCTCGCGGCGCTGTCGATTCCACCACCGTCGCAATCACCTGTACCGAGAAGGCCGGAGCGTTAGGCTTCGATCGTTCCCGCCTAGAGGCCGACCCGCGTCGTCGGCGCCCTCATAGCCAGTGGGATCGAGGGCACAACGACCCCGGCGACGAAGCCCTTGCAGCCGCGAGCAGTCCACGCCACTGCCACCACCGAACGCGGCTGACGCCCCCGTACCTTCCCGCCGCGTGCTGAGAAGCGACACATCGTCGGGTCCGAATTGACTCTCTTATTGTCTCGCTCAAGGTCAACCCGACCCTCGAGACCGCCCAAACGGGAAGCGGCGCGCCAGAGCCTGCGAGTCGGCCCCGGCCTGCAGCCACTGGAACCCTCGGCTGCAAGCTCAGGACTGCTGTTCAGTCGAGCGCTCGCGCCACGCCCGCTTGCATCGCACGACCTGATGTTCCTGCGATTTGCCGCGGTGCGATCCGCCGTGGAGGTATCCCATCACTCTTACGAGTGTCCTCGCCGTCCAGCGGACTCTGACCGACGGGCCGTGCACGGCACCGCCTTTTCAGCCAGTACCGCCACCCTCCCGCCCCCAACGCCACCATCCGCTGCGCGGTACGCGAGTCATACGCTCGCCCCACGTGACGCGCGTATGGGAAGCGAAAGACGAGCAGTCTCGCACGGCATCCTGTACGCTGCGCTGCTGCCTTGTGGCCTTCCGGTGGATAGGCTAAGACCCGGTCTAGCCTTTTGTACCGGACTGCCGTGACGGCAACTCTGCGGAGTTCGACCAACGACAGAGCGACTCGTGTCCACTGCACCGAGTAAGTTTTTGTGAACGCTGGACCGACAGCGCGCGACGCTGGAGCGGCTTTCGTCACGGCGGACGACGACATTGTCCCGTCGCTGCACGCCGCGCACGAGATCAATCTCCGCCTCTCTCATCGCATGGATAGCGACACCCACCCTACGCGGCAGCGCTGAGTATGCTGGATTGCGCGGCCACACCGACGCATGAGACCGGGTCGTCCCGATGATCTTTTCCGTGCTCAATGAGATCTTCGTGGCTTCCCCCGCAACGCCACCGGCCAAGATCTGCTGGATCACGGATCGTCATTCTGATCAGCACGCAGGCGCGGCTGGCGGCAGCCTGAACGCGTCGCGCACCGCATTGAACGCGCGAATTCCCGTCGCTGAACCGCAAGCGCACTGGATGATCCGCCCGACCCGTCGCGCACTCCCAATCAATCCGGAGCCGATCTTTGCAGGAATATTGCCGGGTTTCATCGTTGAACGCCGCCCAAAGACCGACACTTCAGTACACAGAACACACGACGTGATCCTCACATCCACCGCGCCAGGATGGCCCGCCCTCACCCTTGGCGTCTGAACGCTCTCAGGTGCCGCGATGGGGCTCTATACGCGTCATCGGACGACGCCCCGGGGATTCGGCTGGTCGCGCACCGGGGTCAATCGGCTGCACACGAGTCGTCATCCCACCGCTGCGCCCGGCACCCACCCTGGATGAACCATCTCGCGGTCAGCCGGTCAAACGCTCGCTGCGGGCAGGGCGATGCACGGGGTCTCCCCGCGCCCAGCACCATACTCTCGAACGTCGATTCGTCAGAAATACAATATTGAAACGCGGGGTACCACGTGGATTCGACTGATCGCCTGCGACACCAGAAGTGCGCCATGATTGCCCGTTATGCCAAATCGGAGGACCGCAAGGGATGGCTGCACGTTCTGACCACTCTGATCCCCTTCGGCCTTCTGTGGTGGGCCGCGGTCCGACTGAGCGACATCTCCCCCTGGCTGACCGTGATCCCGATGGTGCCGCTCATCTTCATATTAGTGCGCATCTTCGGCCTCATGCACGAGTGCGGACACGGCAGCCTATTTCGCACCTGCCGACTCAATCGTGGCGTCGGTTTTGTCCTCGGGGTCATCTCCGGGATGCCGCAGTACGTCTGGTCGCAGCATCACAATTTCCACCATGCACACAACGGGAACTGGGAGAAATACCGCGGTCCATACTCGACACTTTCGGTCGATGAATACGCGGCGCTGACCCAAGCACAGCAGCGCGCCTACCGGATCAGGTGCAGCGTTCTGGCCGCGCCGCTGGCGGGGTTCGTGTATCTGATTTTCAACCCACGCTTCACTTGGCTCAAGGGAACCATCAAACTGCTGAGTCACGTGGCGCGGGGGAAGTTGGCGCAGCCGTCCATTTCACTCAAAGCGCATGCTGCGACCTTTCAGACGCGCTATTGGAAATCGGCCCGGGAATATCGGCACATGCTCTGGAACAACCTCGTACTGTTGAGCACATGGGCCACGATGTGCCTGGTATGCGGTGCGGGGACGTTTTTCTCGATCTATTTTCTTAGTGTGTCGATCGCCGGCGGCCTTGGCATCATACTGTTCATCGTGCAGCACAACTTCAAGCACGCTTACGCCACCGACACCGCGAATTGGGATCACGACACCGGAGCGATCGAAGGCACGAGCTTTTTGGTGCTACCCCGCTGGCTGAACTGGTGCACCGCTAATATCGGCTATCACCATATACACCACCTGTCCGCCGGCATTCCGAATTACCGCCTCGCCGAATGTCACCGGGAATATGAGCACCTGTTTACGCGCGTCACCCGCGTGAAACTGCACGAAGTTCTCGGTGCGCTGAAATGCATTCTTTGGGACCGCGAGGCGCAGCGCATCATTTCGGTCGGTGAATACCAACAAAGCGCCGGCATCGTGCCCGACACTATGCCGGTCTGACCGGCTCCAGTCGTACTGCTGATGCCGGGCCAACCCGGCTCTCCGATGAATTCGCTTTCGCTGTTCGCGAATCACGAACGTAAGCGTACCAGCGTCTACAGGCTGGCCGCGTAGCGTGGCGATCGGTATGAGGCTGGTGCATGAAGCACCAGAGAAGCGCGAACTCGGCGCGTAAGCCGAGGACCCCAGGTCGGAAGATTTGTCGACGCGGCGCTACCGAGTGGCGGCGGTGGCTGGCCCGGTATGAGCGCAGCGGACTGTCGCAGAAGGCATTCTGCGCTCGGCACGGACTGGCACTCTCGACGCTCACCTACTGGCTGCGGCGGGACCGAAATAGGACCGCCGAG
>JAKCDC010000002.1 GCA_021838635.1 Pseudomonadota bacterium | reverse complement strand
AGCGGTGGCGCCGCAGCGCACGAGCGAGGTACGCACCCCGAGGGAAGTACTTGCGGGGACGGCCGCGCGCTGGAGGCTATCGACGTCCTCTGCGGCGACGCCCAAATCGCAAGGCGCAATGGCGGCGTAAACATCCGCCCAGAGCGTAAAGTCCTTCCGGTCCAGACCCTGCGCGCGGTGGTACACGGCCGGGGTCTGGCCTGATGTTCGCGGGGCCGCCGGATGCTCGGTCCATTAGGCCCTGATGTCTTTGCGGTGTCCGGAGGGTGAACGTTGGTTCCTCGACATCGGCACACTCCGGCATCAACGGATGACGCAGAGTCTCGCCCCGGATCTCTGTTATCCGAGAGACGCCGATGTACGGACCGATACGGTTTTCGAGGGCGCGACGCTGGCGTTTGCACCGACCAGTCCCGCTGGGGACCGGTTCATGCCTCGGATGCACGTCCGGAAGCCCATTGCCTCGGGCCGACGGACCTCCCGCCGCGGCGCGAACGGCCTATCGCACTACGTTCAGTTCACGTCCATTCGGGTGGCACCGCGCGCCGGAGCGCCGCGGTCTCATCACCCGCGCTGCCTGTGACTGCGCAACCTGACGCCGTCTCGTGAGCCCGGTCCATCGACCGCTCGGCGTACCCCGCAAGCGTCCCGCGCCACGCGAGTCTGGGCGGCGGATCAGTTGCCGTCCGGATCCGGCACTGCGCCGTCGGGTGTCAGATGGTCGATGGCTTTCGGCAAATGGGCCGCAAGCTGCTGGCACAGGCCATCGACCGATAGGCCGTGCTGGTCCGCCAGCTTCGCCAGCGTGTCGGGGTCGAGCGCCTGCTTGATCTGCTCGGCGGACACCGGCAGGTTACCGCCCCCACTAATCCAACTCTGGACCGCCCCGCCGAGGCCGCCCTGTTGCAGCTGTTGCACCAGTCCGGCCACCCCGCCGTGCTCGGAGAGGACGCTCTGCACCACGTTGCCGGCCTGGCCACCGATCACATCGCTCAGAAGTCCGTCGAATAGTCCCATGGTCATCCCCTGGTTCCGGTCGATCGCGGCGGACCGGGCCAGCGCGCCGTCGCCGCCGGCCCGGTCCGCTGAGTCATGGTTACTTTTTCAGGCACTTGCTCATGAACGCGCGGTGCGCCGCGCCCTTCATGCCCTTTGACTGGTGCGCGCACCGGGCCATCTTCTCCTGCTGGGCGGTCATCTTGTGGCGCTTGGTCATCATCCTGCGGTGCATCGGCCGCTTGTGATGGGCCGCCATCTTGTGACGCATCGCCATCTTGTGGTGGACCGCCATCTTGTGGTGCATCACATGGTGGGTTTTGGCGTGATGAGGGTGGTGGGTCTGCGCCATCGCGGCCGGAGCCAGGAACAGAGCCCCGGTGGCGGCGAAGGCACAGATCAGGCGGATGAACTTGTTCATCGTAAACTCCAGCGCTGTTGAGGAGGGTCACGATACGGTTCGAAAATAACTGTAGCATCCGCCATGCCCTGTCGTCACCGCCATTGTCGCGGCGTACGCGGGCCGAGCGCAGCCGGCTGCGGGAAGTCATGGTTTGATCGATCACCGTTCATGTTTTTGCCGCTACATGACACGTTTGTAATGTCCCGGGTGCCGTCATCGGCCGCTCGCTCACGTCCGGTTCAGGGTGTGAGACGAGTGGATGGCGCCGAGCACGGCGCACAGCGCGTTAACTCATTCCAGATCACCTCCCACTCCCGTACCGACACCGGCTGCGCTCGCAAGCGCCCAGAGTGTCGGGGCGACTGCTCCAGCGTGGCGTCGTTCAGCAGTTCGTTCAGTCTGCGGGCCCGCGCCTCGGTGCAATCCGGGGCCTGATCCAGATGATGCCGAAACTGAAACGCATCGAAGATGGAGCAGGACTCAAAGCTGAACGTTGGACCACCGTCGTATACGACCCACGGCTGATGCTCGGCGATGAATTCCCGATGGACTGCCTGGCGCACGCCGGGCGCAAGGACGCGCATGCTGTGGAGCTCACCGGTGTAGGGGCCAAAGGGACACCGGACCGCAGCCCGACGGGCGGCCGCGTTCAAAAATGAGACCGTTCAATGGCCCGTAACGCTCCGCCCGACACAAGATCCCCTACTCATGCACCGGAGTTTGCCGTACATTTCCGCGCTACGTTCGAGGCTCCGCCATCTGCGTCTCACCCCGGCGATTGACACCCATGCTGGCCCGATTCTTCGATCTTGAACGTCACGGAACAACCCTGCGGACCGAACTGTTTGCGGGACTGACCACCTTTCTCACCATGGCCTACATCGTGGTGGTCAACCCGGTGGTGCTCGGCATGGCGGGCATGCCGATCGCCGGGGTCGCCGCCGCCACGTGTATTTCCGCCGGATTCGGCAGCATCCTGATGGGCGTGCTCTCGAATTATCCGCTCGCCCTCGCACCGGGCATGGGCCTGAACGCCTATTTCACCTACACCGTGGTGAAGACCATGGGCGTCCCGTGGCAGGTCGCCCTCGGATGCGTCTTTCTCTCGGCCGTCGCCTTCCTGTTGCTCACGCTCTGCGGGGTGCGCCAGCTCATCATGAACGCGGTCCCGCGCTCGCTGTTCGCCGCCGTCAGCGGGGGCATCGGCCTGTTCATCGCGTTCATCGGTCTGAAGGACGCCGGGATCGTGATCTACCATCCGGGCACCACGGTCGGACTCGGCAAACTCACCACCGCAACACCGGCGCTCGCCCTCCTCGGACTGCTGGTGATCGCGGCATTGCAGGCCCGCGCCGTCAAGGGTGCCATGCTGTTTGGCATCCTCGGCACGGCGGCCGTCGCGTGGATCTTCGGACTGACGCACTTCGCGCCGATGACCTATCGCCTAAGCGATCTGTCATCGACCGCATTGCGGCTGAATATTCCAGCCGCGCTGAACATCGGTGGCGGTGTCGGGCTGTCGCTCATCGAGATCATCTTCGTTTTCCTGTTCGTCGACCTGTTTGACAACGTCGGTACGCTGATGGCCGTCACCCGGCGCGCCGGACTCGTCAACCCCGACGGCACCGTCCCGCGCATGAAGCGGATTCTGCTCGCCGATTCGATCGCGATGCTGGCCGGCGCGCTCGCCGGCACCAGCCCGGTGACCAGCTACATCGAAAGTACTTCGGGTGTTGCGGTCGGCGGACGCACGGGCCTCACCAGCGTCACGGTGGGCGTGCTCTTTCTGGCCACATTGTTCGTCGCGCCCCTGGTGCAGGCCATTCCCGCGGTGGCGACCGCACCGGCTCTGGTGCTGGTGGGCGCCATGATGATGGGCGCACTCGCGGAGGTCGATTGGCACGAGCCGAGCGAAGGGATCCCCGCCTTTCTCACCGTCATCATGGTGCCGTTGAGTTACTCGATCGCAAACGGCCTGGCCTTTGGCATCGTGAGCCACGCGGTGCTGAAGCTCGTGCGCGGACAGGCGCGCGCCCGTGACTGGCTGGTGTATCTGCTGGCGGCGCTCTGTGTCGCCCGCTTCATTTACCTGGCGTGACGTGCGGGCGGATCGCACCGCTCGCCCCGGCGTGCGCCGCGTCGAAGAAATCGGCACCGACCGGCTTGTGCGCCAGAATTTCCTCGCGCGTCAAACCCTGGATCTCGTGCGGAAAAACGAGCCATTGGGCGGTCTCGTGCACGAAGAAGTCCGGGACCCGCGCACTCTGGCCCCGCTGCGGCTTGTAATACACGGTCGCAATGCGGATTCGCTCCGGGAGGTTGCGCCGGCACCGGCGCCGCAGCTCCTCGATGACCGCCTCGAGGCTACGCCCTGAATCGTAGACGTCGTCCACGAGCAGCAGTTCGTCGTGCGCCTCGAGCCGCGACACCAGATAGTCGAGCGCGTGCACCCTGACGGTCTTGTCCCGAACGTCGATGCCGCCGTAGTACGACGTGCGGATCGCGATATGGTCGACCTGGATCGAGTGGTACTCCAGCACCTCCTGAACCGTGATGCCGATCGGGGCACCGCCCCGCCACATCGCCACCAGGAAGGTCGGGCGCATCCCGCTCGCCACAACCCGCCGGGCGAGCTCCATCGAGTCACGCAGCAGCTGATCGGCGGAAATGAACAGCTTGTCCACGGCAGCTATTGTTCCATAAACCCGTACCCAGCGCCCGCCGGTCCGTGCCGGCGCACGCCGCTCACGAACGAGGTGCGCGCGCTCCAGCGATGCGCAGGCCCAGGTAGTAGATGAGGGTCACCACGGCGGCCGAGCAGACCTGCCAGGGCAGAAAGTGGACTGTGAGCCGCGGCAGATGACGCGCCGAGGCGCCCAACCCCACTCCGGCCAGCAGCATGGCGATGGCCCACGGCGCCGGCCAGAGGAACCACTCCTGCAGCCGCCGGGGTTGGCAGTAGAACCGAGACACCGCATCGACATAGTAGCGGCCGTGGAACCAGTCAACGACCAGGATAAATGTAAACGGAAAGAGCAGCGCGCCGAGCGCCGAGAGAAACCCCTGGATGAACCGTAAGATGCCGAGGATCGCCAGAATCGTCGAGAACAGCCCCAGGACGATGACCAGCATCGGCTGCAGCAGGCGATGATCGCTTCGGCCCGAGGGGTTGACCGCGAGCAGCGTGGTGACCGCCGGGTACAGATTCATCGCGTTGGTATGGGCGATGGCGAGAATCACGCCGATCGCGGACACCTCCCCCCAGATCGGCAGATGCTGACCGAGGAGTGCGATGTTCCACTCCCCCGTCATGCCGAGTGCGACCCGCCCGAGCGCGCCCATGATCACGACCGCGCTCATGACGCCAACGCCCGGCGCCAGCATGTACGCGACGCGGCGAACGGGACTCTCCTCTGGAGTCGAGGGCGGACAGAATCGCGTCACGGTCGGAAAAATATAGGCCCACGACAGCAGACTGAAGCTCAAGATCAGATCAATATCCTCTCCCCAGTCGATCGCGCCCCGCTGCCGCGGCATGATGAAGGCATATCGCTCGAGGAGGTAATAGGCGAGCACCGCATAGCACAGCAGGAACAGCAGCGCGGTGTAGTTGTAGAACTTCTCCAGCACCTCCATGCCGAAGAAGACGAGCGCGATCTGGACGGCTCCGAGCAGGACGAACCACAGCACGCCATGCCCGGGGAAGAGAGTCGAGAGGATCTGCCCGCCCACATCGGTGTTCAGTCCGAACCAGCCGGCGCCGACGATCGTGTAAAGGATCGACAGCACTGTGGCGCCCCCCATCCCGAAGGTCCGCCGCGCCATCACCAGGGAGATGATCGGCACCTGCCGGCCCATGTGCGCCAGCAGCATTGCCGGCAGCAGGCCAATCAGCAGGGCCAGCACGTTGACCCAGAGGAACTGCTCGAGCCCCATGCCCTTCAAGACCAGTCCGATGACCGGCGTCGTCGCCGATGCAGACGCCAGGCTCCAAATGACGAACAGGGAGCGGATGCGCATGGTGCGCTCGCCGTCTGGCACCGGAGCGATGCCCAACGTTTCCACGGCAGGCGGTTCGGGCCTGAGCGGTGCGGTCACGAGAGGGCTCATCGGATCGTCATGCATCGGATCACCCGAAGGTCAATCGGCAGAACTCCCCCGCACCGGGCCTCTCGTGCCAAGCGCCCGCCGGTCCACTCACCGATTGCGCAACTGCGAGGCAACGAAGCCGCTGGGCAGCAGGTCCGAGACCGTCCAGCGGCGCGCCTCACCGGCAGAGGCGAGACAGTGAACGGGCGTGTCACCCGCGGCAAATTCCGCGATCACCTGCCGGCACGCGCCACAGGGCGAGAGCAGTTCGGCCGCCGCGCTGGTGATGGCGATCGCCGTGATACGGCGCGCGCCGGCGGCGATCGCCGTAAAGATCGCGACGCGCTCGGCACACATGCTCAGCCCGTATGAGACATTTTCGACGTTCACGCCCGTAAACACGCGCCCCAGCTCGTCGCGCACGGCCGCCGCCACCTGGAAGTGCGAATAAGGCGCGTAGGCACGCTCGAGGCTCTCTCGGGCCCGTCGGATCAGCTCATCGGCGTCATCGTCCACACATGCTCCCCGATCGGGCCGATCAGTCATTCCGCCCCGTAGTGCACTTCACGCAGCCGTGCCCCGCGACCATTCTGCCTGCACTCTGCTTCGCACCCGTGCGTCAGCCCCTGCGTACACTCAGTGGGTTCGATCACCGGCCTGAACGTCGTGCCTCGCCCCTCGCAGCAGAGCACCCGCCCGACGCAGGTCTCGCAGGAAGTTCGCACCTGCGCGCGCACCGCCGTTCCAGGCTCACACCCTACTCATCTTTAGCCGCGGGATGCCACCGCGCCGCAGTGCCGTCCACGGATCGGCTGCCGCGCCAGCCTGCGGCGAGGACGCTGTTCTTCGAAGCCCGCCTTGGCACCGTCCCGCGGGCCGGATCTTCGATGAATTGCGGAGTGCGCGCCAGCGCACAAAACGGTCACTGCGCGCAGGCCGTCTTGCCATAATCCGTGACGGCGTACCAGCGAGCGGACGCCTCGCGCTTGACAATATCTGGCGTGACCGCGCTCCCCGGCATCCGTCAGTTCCTCCGTGCGAAGGCGACCTCCCTCGCCGGCGCCCACCGTGGTGGCGCGATGCCCGCCGCCGAGAGGCCCTGCCGCGCGCATCGCGCGCTGGGGTGCCCGGGGGATCCTCGAGGCGCTGCGCCTGACTCGACCGGGACCGATTCGCGAGACCGTTGGAGAGTCTTGCTGCGGATCGCGGCACTGGCTGTGTCGATGCACCTGCCGGTGGCCCTCGCGCAGGGATCCCGGCTGCCCTCGGTTGCCTTCTTCTACGGCCCGCATCCCTCCCCGAGTGTGCTGCGCGATTTCGACTGGGTGGTCGTGCAGCCCGATGCGCTGGCGCGACCGAGCGCACTCGCCAGCGCGCAAACGACGGTCTTCGCCTACGTCTCCCTCGGCGAGATCGCCATGGACTCGACGGCCGCCAAGACGCTGCCCATACCGTGCCGTCTGGGAGAAAACCACGCCTGGAAGAGCTGGATCGTCGATCAGGCGAATCGCGCGTGCCGCGCCTTTTATCGTGCGCACGTCTTCGCGCCGCTGCGCTCGCGCGGTTATCGCGATTTTTTCTTCGATACGCTCGACAGCTACCGCCAGGTCCTCAAGACCGCCGGCGCGCGCGCGGCATACCGGGCCGGGCTGATTGCGCTCATCGACTCGGTGCACCGGCACGATCGGCGTGGACACTTCATTCTCAACCGCGGCTTCGCGCTGCTCCCGGCGCTGAAGGATCGGGGTGTCATCGCGGTCGCCGCCGAGTCGCTCTACCGCGGCTGGGATCAGTCGACCCGACACTACCGCGCCGTCGATCCCCGCGATTCGCAGGCGCTGTTGAGACGACTCGAGCAGGTACGCCGGTGGGGACTGACGCCCATCGCCATCGATTACCTGCCGGCCGCGGAGCGCACCACAGCGCAGCGGCTCGCTGAGCGCATTGAAAGCCATGGCCTCGTGCCCTACGTCGGCAACGCCGCGCTCGACATCGTCGGGGTCAGCACCATCACGCCCCTGCCGCGGCAGGTGCTCATGCTCTACGCCGGTCGCCGCGGCCTCATGCACAACGATCTGAACTGGTACGCGGCGATGCCCCTGAATCACCTCGGGTACGCCACGCGCATCCTCAACGTGACGCGAGACCCGCTGCCACCCGGTCCGCTCACCGGTCAGCTCGCCGGCATCGTCACCTGGTTCCATGCCGCCCATTTCCCGCACGCGGGCCGGACCTGGCGGTGGCTGCGCAGTCAGATGAAGGCCGGCGTGCCGGTGGCCATGCTCGGTCACTTCGGCACGCCGGTGAGCTCGGAGCATCTTGCCTCGCTCGGCCTGCGCCTCGGTAAGGCGCCTCCCGGGGGTCTTCATCGTGCCCGCCTCGCGCACCTCGATCGACGCTTCTTCGGGTTCGAAAGCCCGGTGCTGCCGAGTGCGCCGGACTTCCGAGCAATTCGACTCAACGGCCAAGACAAGCCGCTGCTGACGCTCAGCGTCGCCGGCGACACCGAGGTCGCCGCGGCGATCACGCGCTGGGGCGGGTACGCACTCTCGCCGTACGTGCTACGCAGCCTGCCCCAGGGCAATCTCGCCAATGGCGGACTGCAGGCGGCGTGGATCGTCGATCCGTTCCGCTTCTTCCGCGCCGCGCTGCGTCTGCCGGAGGTCCCGGCGTACGACTACACCAGCACCAGCGGCCGGCGGCTGCTGTTCGGTTTGATCGACGGCGATGGATTCGCCTCGCTGTCCTGGATCGGGGCCTTCCACGATCAGCCGGCGGCCGAGGTCATTCTCAACCAGATCCTCAAGCGCTTCCGGCTCCCGGTCACCGCCTCGGTGATCGCCGCGGAGTTCGTCCGCCACGGATTGCATCCGGCGGCACAGGTCGCAGCGCTGCGGCCCATCGCCCGGCAGATCTTTCGCCTCCCCTGGGTGCAGATCGGCACGCACACCTACTCACATCCCTTCGACTGGCCGGCGCTTGAGCGCGACCCGGGACTGTCCGCCGGACTGCACCCGAATGGCGCCCGAGTCCCCGACGATCCGGCGTTCAGATACGGCATGAACCTGCCGGTGCCCGGCTACCGGTTCAGTCCCCGGATGGAAGTCACCGGGTCGGCCGCCATCATCGAGCGGCTACTCGCCCCGCCCGGCAAGCCGGTGCGCGTGATTCAGTGGTCGGGGGACACCGATCCGGATGCGAAGGTGCTCGCAATCGCCTATCGCGGCGGCCTTGAGAACATCAATGGCAACAACAGCACCATCACGCGGGCACATCCATCGCTGACCAACGTCGTGCCGCTCGGTGTGCGCAAGGGTCGCTATTTCCAGGTCTATTCGCCTATCGCCAACGAGGACGAATACACCCACGGCTGGCGAGCACCGTACTGCGGCTACGACCAGGCCATCCAGACGCTGCAGATGACCAACCGGCCCCGGCGGCTGACGGCGATGGAGATCTACTATCACTACTACGCCGGCACGCGCGCCTGCGCCCTGCGGCAGCTGAAGCAGGTCTACCGCTGGGCCGAGCGCCAGCCGGCCGCGCCGGTGTTCGCCTCCACCTACAGCCGCATCGCCGTCGCCTTCGAGTCCGCGGGGCTGGCGCGCACCCGCGGCGGCTTTCTCCTGCGCGGCTACGGGGCGGATCAGGAGCTGCGCCTGCCCGCCGCACTCGGATATCCGGATCTGTCGCACTCGAGCAATGTGGCCGGATTCCGTGACGTCGGCGCGAACCGCTACGTGCACCTCGGACCGGGCGGTCGCGCGCGACTGGTGCTGCAAGCGGCGGCCCCGCGCGGCCCCTATCTGAAGAGTGCCAATGGGCTCATCGAGGCGCTCGCGCGCACGCCCGGCCGCCTCGACCTGCAGTTGCACGCGTACGTGCCGCTCTCATTCACGCTCGGCAACGCGGCGCACTGCCGCACGCGCATCAATGGCCAGGTCCGTCGCGGCAGCCCCGGTGCGCACGGCGCGGTGCGTTTTCAGCTGACCGCCGAGCGCGCCCAGCTCGCCGTGCGCTGCCGGGGCTGAGCGATGGACTCGATGACGCGGCCTCAGCTGCCCGAGCATCCGCCTGCACCGGCCTTCGCCGAGCGGCGTGCGCACTCGCGCGAGCCGGCGGCGCGCGAGCATTTCGCACCACTGTGGCTGCGCGCCGGTCTGATCGTGGCCACGCTCGGCACACTGGCGCTGCTGTATCCACGCCACTACGTCGAATCGACGCTGCAGCATACCGCCGCACCGAACGCCGCGACGCTCGCCTACCTGGAGCTGTGGGTGCGCTCGCAGCCGGAGGCGACCGACACGCGCGTGCTGCTCGCCCGGCAGGCGCTGAAGGCCGGTCGGATCAGGCTGGCGCGCCGCGCGCTCGCCCCCTGGGCACAGTGGCCCCTGGCGGCACTGCCGCTGGAGGTCGCGCGCCAGCGGCTGCATCTGCTGCGCACCGAACTGGCGCGGCAGCGGCCGGCCTCGGGAAGCCACCGCCGACTCGCCGCGGCCTACACCCGCGATGTCCTGCGGCTCGCGAGGCGCACCGACGTGCGGCAGGTGTTACGCGAGGCGCAGGTGGTGGCGACGCTCGGACACTACCGCGCGGCGGCGCAGCTGTACCAGTTAGTCATCGCCCAGACGCGCGACCCGGCCCTGCGCCTTGCGGCCTTTTACGATGGCATCGCGGCACTGCGCGCCGCCGGCCGATCGCGCGCGGCCCTTACATTCGCGCGGCATGCGCTCAGCGTCGTGCCGCGGACCGTGGCGCTTTGGCGCGAATTGACACGTCTGGCACTGATGGCCGACGCCCCCCAACTCGCCGCGCGGTACGCGCGCCGACTCATTGGCCTTGAACCGCCGTGAACGCCTCGCCGGTCCGATCGACCGTCCGATTGCGCCTGTACGCGACGCTTGCGCTGTTGGCAATCAGCCGCGTGCCGGATCCGGCCTGCGCCGGGGCGCGCCCGGTGCTGCCGAGCCGGCCCTTCAGAGCCCGGGATTGGGACCTCGCCTGGCAGGCGTTCGTCGGTGACGGGGATGTCACCGATGCCTACGTCCTGTCGCAAAGCGCGCTCAAGGCGCATCCAGACTCGCGTCTGTGGCTGGGCCGTCTGGCCCAATCCGCCCGCTGGAGCAACCATCCGCACGCCGCGCTCGGCGCGCTCAGCCGTCTCGCCCTGCACCTGCACCAGTGGGACGAGCTGCAACCGGCGCTCGCGCTGGCGCTCGGGTTGGGTCGGGACGGCCGTGCGGTGGCGCTCTTGCGCGAACTCGTTCATCTCGGCCGTGCCACGCCCGCGCAGCGGCGCATGTTGAGCGGGCTGTACCTGGACATCGGCGAGCCGCAGCAGGCCCTCGGGACGCTGCAGCGGGCCTTCGCCCGCCGCCACGCGGCGCCGCTGCTGTGGGAGCAGGCCGTGATTTTCCGCATGCTCGGCGAGCCGGCCCGTGAACGGGCGGTGTTGCAGCGCTATCGCAAGCACTTCGGGGCCGGCCCGAAGGTCATGCTCGCGCTCGCCACGCTCGATTACGTGCACGGCCGCCTGCCGCAGGCGCTGCGGGCGCTTCTGGCGGCCGAACCGCACGCACGCCCCGCCGACACGGACTACTGGCGCACGCTGAGTGGACTGGCCTGGCAGCTCGGTCACTACCGCCTGGCCGCCCGGGCCGCAGAGGTGCTGATCCGCACGGCGCACGCCGATGTGTCGACTGATCTGCGCGCCGTCTACGTCGAGCAGTACCGGCATCCGAAGCGGGCGTTCGCGCTCGCCGCGCGCGGCTGGACACAGACGCACCAACCGGCCCTGTTTCTCTCGCTGCTCGGCATCGCCGCGGCCCGCCATCCGGCCACGCCCTGGCTGACCCGCGCGTTCGCCCTGCTCGGCGCGGACCAGGCAGGCGCCTTCGCCCACACGCCCTTCTACTGGACGAGTCTCGCCGCCCTGCGCGCCGGCCAACGCCACCCGCGCGCGGCGCTCGCTGCCTATGGTCATGCGCTGCAGCTGCGTCCGGGCGACAACACCCTGCTCGCCGGGTACCTCTGGCTGCTCATCGACACCCACGCCCTTGCCCCGCTCGCACCGGCACTGCACCGTCTGGACCCCCGGGCCCGCACGGCGCCGGCGTTGTGGGCGCCGCTGGCCGCGGCGTACGCCGCCGTGCACCGGCCCGAACAGGCCCTGAGGTGGCTGCAGGCGCAGTGGGCCGAGCGCAAGCGCGATCCGCAGTGGCTGCTCGATAGCGCCGACACGCTGCAGCAGGCGAACCGTTCCAACGCCGCCTGGTCACTGCGACGGCGCGCCTACGCGCTGCTCGCCCACCGGCGAGCGCCGCACACGGCCCGCGGTCGCGAACGGCGCGCCATCGCCCTCACCCGGCTCGCCGGGGTGCTCGCCCCCGGTGATCCGGCACAGCAGGCCATCGAGGCGCTGGCGCGGCACCCGAGGCGGCGCCAGGGGCGCCTGACAGTGTGGGCGGCGTTGCAGAGCGAACCGGCCTACGCGCTCGCGCGCTGGTGGGGTCTGCGGGCATTCCAACACCATCGGCGACCGGCCTGGGCCGAGCTCGCCCAGGCCCTGGCGGAGCACGATCGCCCCGCACTCGGCAGACTCCTCGATCGGCACCGCGCGCAGCTCGCGCCGCCTGACCGGGAGGCCGCCGCTCAGGCACTCGGTTGGGATGCGCAGGCCCTCACCCTCACCTACCGGGAACTGAAGCGCGAACCGACCGACCGTCGCCTGCAGCGGCAATTCGACACGCTCGCGCTCGCTCGGGCCGACCGCGTGGGCGCCGATACCCGGGCGCTGCAGATCAGCGGCCTGCTGCAGGAGAGTATCGCCGTGCGGGTCCGGCACACCCTCAGCGCGCACGAGCGGCTGCAGATCCGACTGAAGAGCACGCACCAGCGCAGCCTCGACCCGACGCAATTCGGCACCCCGCCCCCGCTCAGCCGCGCCGCCCTGCTCACCTGGCGCCGCGCGAGCCGATCCGGGCCCGTCACGCTCGAGCTCGGCGCCGGCAGAGACCTCGCGAGCTGGCTGCGCGGCGGCATCACGTGGCAGCAGCGCTGGAGCCGCTCGTTGCAAAGCACCCTCGCGGCGGTGGCCGGCGCGCGGCCGCTCGATACCGCCGCGCTCAGCGTCGGGGGACTCGAAAATCGCCTCGTTGCCGGCCTGACCGAGCAACTGACGCCCCGGGCGGCACTCGCCCTGCAGGTGCAGGCCGGTCAGCTGCGCGCCCAGGGCGGCGGGGCGCTCGGCACGGTCGAGCGCTTCTCGCTCGCCACCGAGTATCGCCTGGCGTTCGCGCCGCCGGGACTCACCCTGGAGGCCTCGGTGAGCGGCGCCCATTACGCGCCCGCCGCACACCTGCCCGCCCAGCTGCGCCCCCTGGTGCCGACCGACCTGCGCCCGACCGTCGGCTTTTTCGTGCCGCAGAGTTTCGTGCAGGCCTGCGCGGGCGGCCACTTCAACATGCGCTACGGGCGCGTGTTTGCCGAGCGCCTGCATCCGTACGCGAGCGCCGCGGTGTGCGCCAACAGTGTCAGCGGCCAGGGGTATGACCTCAGCGCCGGCGTCGCGACACCTGTGTTCGGCGCCGACCACCTGTCGCTGAGTCTGACGTTGCAGAACAACGTCGGCACGCACAGCGGGCGCACCGAGGGCCTCATGCTGCGCTACCGCCACTACTTCTCACCCACGCAATGAACGAGTCCGACCATGAGAGCCTCATCGAAGACGATCACCTGGATCCTGCTCCTGTGGGCGCTGGCCGCTCTGTCCGGCTGCGCCACCGTTCAGCTGCAGGCCTCGGCCTCCCCCCATCCGGATCGGCAGGCGGTATGGTGCGTGCTGACACCGGTCAACAACACCTCGACGCCCTACGCCGGCGGACGCGTCCAGCAGCAACTGGTGGCGCTGCTCGGCGTGCGCGGGCTGACGCACGTGCTGCTCGCGCCTCCCCTCGGCGGCGGCGGACCGCTGCCGGTCGGCGAGGGCGCCCAAGAGCAGCAGCGCCAGCGCCTGTGGGCCCGCCGCCACGGCGCCCGCTACGGGCTCATCGGCAGCGTCGATGAGTGGCACTACAAGATCGGCCTGGACGGCCAACCGGCTCTCGGCGTCACGCTGCGTCTGACGGATCTGCGTACCGGCAAGACGCTCTGGAGCGGCGTCGCTTCGGCCACCGGAACCAGTCGCGAGGGGTTGGCCGTGCTCTCGGAGCGGACGCTGGCCGGACTCCTGAAGCGCCTGTTGCCCTGACTCTCAAGGCCCGCGGCATGGACAAAACCACCAAGCAGCGCTACGGCGTCCTCATCTGGACGGAAGTGCTCGTGTTGCCGCTCGCGGCGCTGGCGCTGACGCTGTGGCTGTTTCGCACCACGCCGTTCACCGCCTCGCCCTATCCGTGGTTGTGGCTGATTCCGCTGCTGCTCGGACTGCGCTACGGTCTCGCCCCGGCCGCGCTCTGCACCCTGGTGTTGGCGGCGGCCGGCATCGCCGCGCACCGGCTCGGCTTCAGCGGCCAGGCGCCGCCGCTGATCCAACTGGCCGGCGGTGCGCTCGCGGCGCTGAGCGCCGGTCAGTACCGCTCGCGCTGGCGCGAGCAACTGAGTGCCGGCCAGGCGCGCACCGACTACACCGAGGAGCGGTTGGAGTCGCTGACCCGCGCGTTCTTCGTCACCCGCCTCTCGCACGACCGTCTCGAGGAGGCGCTGATCGCCCAGCCGGTCACCTTGCGCGGTGCGCTCGAGGCGCTGCGTGAACTGAGCGCCGAGGAGCACGGCGGGGTCTCGGCAACCGGCGCCAACGCGCTGCTGCAGCTGCTGGCGCAGTACTGCCGGTTCGAGAGCGCCGGGCTGCACCTGTATCGCAATGGCCGGCTCGCCGATGAGCCGCTGGCAGCGCTCGCAACCCCGGCCCCGCTCGCGCACGCCGACCCTCTGCTGCGCTATGCCCTTGAGCATGAACAGACCGCGTATCACAGCATCGATCAGCTCGTCGAACTCGAACAGGGCGGCAGTTACCGCGCGGTGCTGCCCCTGATCGACTCCGCGGGCGAGCGCCTCGGCGTGCTCGTGGTGCGTGACCTGCCGCTGCTCGCCCTGGTCGAGGAGAACCTCACCGCCGCGGCCGCCATGCTGCAGTACTTCGCCGATGAGAGCTGGGCGGCCGCCCAGACGGCCGATCTGCGCCGCACGCTCCCGTACTGCCCGGCCGTGTTTGCTCACGAGCTGATCAAGCTGCAGCGCCTGCACGAGCGCAGCGGCGTGCACTCCACCCTGGTGGTGGTCCGCGCGCGCTCCGCGGATTCGCAGGCCGCCGCGCTCGATGCGCTGTATTCGGCCCGCCGGGGCCTGGATCTCTATTGGCGCGAACCGTTCGGGCCACTGGCCGCCGGCCTGCTGATCCTGCTGCCGCTCGCCGGCCCGGCGAGCGCGCGCGGATTCCTCGAGCGCATCGAGGGCATCCTGCGGGCCCACCGCATGGAGGGAGGACTCGAGGCGGCAGGCTTCGGGGTCGCGCAGGTGCCGATCGATCAGCGCCCACCGCTTGCGCTGCTGCGCGAGTGCGGCATCGAGTTCGATCACCGCTCGGCGCTGGCACTGCTGCGCGAGCGCGGCATAGGACTCTCGCCATGAGCGGCGAGATCACCGCACGGATGATCGGCTGGCTGCACCCGGCCTCGATGTCCAACGCCGCCTCGGTGGTGCTGACCACGCTGCTCGCCAACGCGTTGCTCAGTGCGCTGTGCGCCCTCATCGGACACGCCCTGCTGCCGCGCCGTCTACGCAGGCGCCGCGTGCCGAACCTGCTCGCCCTCACAGCCCTCGGCAGCATCCTGCCGCTGCTCGGACCGCCGCTGGTGCTGCTCGTCGGCCTGGTGTATCCACGGCTGGAGAAGCAGGCGGGGCCGCTGCAACCCAAACTCGTGCGTCAGCCGGCCTATGTGACCGAGATGCGCGGTCACGTCAGTCATTTCGGCGCCGGCGGCGCGCTCGCCCGCCTGCGCACCATCGCGCCCTCGGGTGACCTCGGCTCACGCGCGCTGCTCGCCATCGCCACCCGGCGCAACCGCGAGAGCACTCATCTGCTGCGCGGGGCGCTGAACCATCCCGATGAGACGCTGCGCCTGCTGGCACACAATCTGCTCGCCCGGCGCGAGGAGCGCATCATCGCGCAGATGAATCGCCTCGAAGCGCACCGCCGCGCGCACGGCCTGGGGAGTTTGCATACCACGCTCGATCTGGCCGAATTGCACCTGGAGTTCGTCTATCTCGGCATCGTCAGCGGCAGTCTGCGCCAGATGCACCTGGATGCCGCGCAGCAGCTGTTCGAGGCGATCGGCGAGCCGCCGGCCGAGGCGCCGTGGCGGACCCGCCTGCTCTTGGCGCGCGCCCGTCTTGCGCAGCAGCGGCTGCCCGCGGCATGCGAGGCGCAGATCACCCGCGACTATGCGCGGGCCAGCGACTCCGGCGCCGCGCCGGCGCGCGCGCTGCCCTGGCTCCTGGAGTGCGCGTGGCGCAGCCGCGACTACGCGCAGCTGCGCCAGCTGCTCGCGCAACACCCGCTGTATCGGCACATTCCACTCATCGGCCCGGTGGCCAAGCTCTGGGGGCACGCGATCGATGCGTGAGACCCAGGCGAGCGACTGCGACATCGCGTTGGTGCTCGAGGGCACGTATCCCTACGTCAAGGGTGGGGTGTCCAGCTGGGTGCATCAGCTGATCACCCAGCTGCCGCACTGGCGCTTCGGGGCCGTCTTTCTCGGCTCGCAGGCCAAGGACTACCGCGGCCTGCAGTATCGGCTGCCGGAGAATCTGATCGCACTGCAGACACTGTATCTGTTCGGGGACAACGAGCGCCCGCCGGTCAAGGTGCCGCGGCTGGCGGCCGACACCCCCGAGCGCTATGCCTGCCTGCACGCCGCGCTGCGCGCCGGGGACGCAGAGGCGCCGGACTTCTCCGTACAATTGCAGGCCGATGGCCCGTTCACCGAGGCGGCGTTCCTCTACAGCGAACCGGCCTGGCAGTACATCACCGCGGCGTACGAGGCGCAGGCCACCGAGCCGTCGTTCGTCGATTACTTCTGGACGGTGCGCAACCTGCACCGCCCGCTCTGGGCGCTCGCCCGCGCCGCGCGCGCACTGCCCCGGGCGCGGCTGTTCCTCAGCCCCTCGACCGGCTATGCCGGCCTGCTGGGGGTGCTCGGCGCCCAGGCCCAGCATCGCCCGCTCGTGCTCATGGAGCATGGCATCTACACCAAGGAGCGGCGCGTCGATCTGATGAACGCCGATTGGATCAACGATGCGCGCAGTCCGCTGCAGTACGACCCGACCGAGGTGAGCCACCTGCGCGAGATGTGGATCCGTTTCTTCGAGGTGCTCGGCGCTCTCGCCTACCGCCAGGCCGACCCCATCATCAGTCTGTTTGAAACCGCCCGCCAGCAGCAGATCCGCGACGGGGCCGATGCGGCCCGCACGCGCATCATTCCCAACGGCGTCGACGTCGAGCGCCTCCGCGGCCTGCGCCGTGCGCCCAGCGCCGCACCGCCGCCGGTCATCTGTCTGCTCGGTCGGGTGGTGCGGATCAAGGACATCAAGACATTCATCCGCGCCGCCCATGCGCTGCGCCAGCGCCTGCCCGGCGCCGAGGCCTGGATCGTCGGCCCGGAGGATGAGGATCCGCAATACAGCCGCGAATGTCACGAGCTCGCGCAGGCGCTCGGACTCGGCGCATCGCTGCGCTTCCTCGGATTCCGGCGCATCGAGGAGATCCTGCCCGAAGTCGGCGTGCTGGTGCTGAGCTCGATCAGCGAGGGATTGCCCCTGTCGATCCTGGAGGGGTTCGCGGCCGGGTTGCCCTGCGTGACCACCGAGGTCGGCGCCTGCCCGGAACTGGTCCATGGCCGCGGCGAGGCGGATCGGGCGCTCGGTGTGGCCGGCGCGGTGATCGGTCTCGCCGATCACGAGGCCCTGGCGCAGGCCTGCGCCGGGCTGCTGCAAGACCGTTCGGCCTACGCTCGCGCCGCCGAGGCGGCGATGCGCCGGGCGGAAACCTACTACGACCAGCGGCAGATGATCGACACCTTCGATCGATTGTTCGCCGAGCGGATCGGGCACGGGGCGTCGCGCTGATGGCCGGGATCGGCTTCGAACTGCGCCGCCTGAGCCGCAGCGAGACCTACCTCGGGCTGCTGCGCGCGTATCTCTATGCGGGCGTCATCGGCTCAGGTCCCTGGGTGCTGTCCATCCTGGCGATTCTCATCCTCGGCGTCATGAGCCTCGGGGTGGTGCTCCCGGCCAGCAAGATCACCGATTTTCAAACCAGCGTGACCTGGCTGATTGCGCTCAGCCTCATCTACTCCGGGGGGACGCAGCTGCTCTACACGCGCTACGTCGCCGACCGGCTGTTCGAGCGTCAGACCGGACGGGTGCTGGCGAATCTGCTCGGCATCCTCCTGGTCACCGGACTGCCGCTGCTGCTCGCCTCGGTACCGCTCGCGCTGTGGCTGCTACCGGGAACCGGCGCGGTATACCGCGTGCTGATGATCGTGAGCCTGAACCTGCTCAACACGGTCTGGGTGCTCACCGTCCTGCTCTCTGGGCTGAAGCAGTACCGCGCGCTGCTGGTGCTGTATCTGCTCGGCTACGGCGGCTCGGTCGCACTCGGGTTCGCATTGGCCCGGGCGGGACTGGGCATGGAGGGTCTGCTGCTCGGCTTCGCCAGCGGCCAGGCCGTCATCATCCTCGGCTCACTGGCGTTGGTCTGGCGGGAATACCCGCCGGCGCGCCTGATCGAATTCGATATTCTGCGCCCGGGGCGCGTGCATCTGTGGCTGCTGCCGGTGGGTCTGTTTTTCAACGCCGGCGTCTGGGCCGACAAGTTCCTGTTCTGGCTGACCGCCGGCACCGGCCAGCACGTCATCGGCGACCTGCGGGCCTCAACGATCTATGACACGCCGATCTTCCTCGCCTACTTCACGCTGATTCCCGGCATGGCGGTATTTCTGCTGCGCATGGAGGTCGATTTCGTGCGCGCATACGAGCGCTACTACCGAACCGTGCGTGAGGGTGGCGCACTCACGGCCATCCGCGCCTTCCGCGAGCAGATGGTTGTCACCGCCCGCGAAGGCATCTACGACATCATCAAGATCCAGGGCTTCACGCTACTGGTGCTCATCGCACTCGGCCCCTCCCTGCTCGCATTCTTTCGCATCCCCAGACTGTATTTTCCGTTGCTCGCGATCGATTCGGTGGGCGTCGGGCTGCAGCTTCTGGTCATGGCGGGGCTGAACATCCTGTTCTACCTCGATCGCCTGCGCACCGCGGCGGCCGTGAGCGCCACGATGCTGGTGGCCAATCTCGTGTTCACCGAGCTTAGTCTGAAGCTTGGCCCGTTCTTCTACGGGTACGGATTCGTGCTGGCCATGCTGTTGAGCACCGTGCTCGTGTTGTCGGTCACCGACCGCGCACTCGACCGGTTGAATTACACGACGTTCATGCTCAGCTGAGCGCAGCGGTCGCGGCGCGGGCGGCCCTGGGGACGCGCGCCCCGGCTCCAGAGCCCGGCCGCGCGGGCGCACCATCGCCCCCTGCGGCTACGCTCATCCGCGGGGGAAACGCAGCCGTCCCGCGCAGGGCGTAGGGGTCGGTACACCGACTCACCCGGCGCTACTCCGCCCCGCAACGGCCGTCATCCCGTGCTACACTGCCCTCTCCAGAGCTCTGGAGGCGCGCTCGCGCACCCCCCCTTTTCCAATACGAACTTCGCGGGCCGAACCACCGCGCCCACGGAGACTATGAGAGTTCCGAAAGATCTGCAGCCGCTGATCGATGACGGCGTCATCGATGAAGTCGTTCGCTCGCTGAAAAGCGGCAAGGAAGCCACGGTGTACCTCGTGCGCTGCGGGTCGCACCTGCGCTGCGCGAAGGTCTATCGGGACATGGCGCAGCGCAGCTTCCAGCGGCGCGCACAGTATCAGGAAGGCCGCAAGGTGCGTGGCAGCCGCGAGGCCCGCGCCATGAACCGCAGCACCCGGTTCGGCCGCCGGGAGCAGGAGCAGGAGTGGAAGAACGCCGAAGTCGAGGCGCTCTACCGGCTCGTGGCGGCGGACGTGCGCGTGCCACGGCCGATCGGTTATTTCAACGACGTGTTGGTGATGGAGCTGGTCACCGATGCCGCCGGCGACCCGGCGCCGCGACTCGGTGAAGTCGAGCTCACCCCCGAGCTCGCGCGCGACTATCACGAGTTTCTCATGCGGCAGATTGCCCGGATGTTGAGCGCAGGACTGATCCATGGGGATCTGTCTGAATTCAACGTCCTGCTCGGGCCGCAGGGGCCGGTGATCATCGACCTGCCCCAGGTCGTGAACGCCGCGGGCAACAATGCCGCCTTCGCGATGCTCGAGCGCGACGTCAACAACCTCAGAGCCACGCTCGGGCGCTTTGCGCCGGAGCTGCTCGAGACTGAGTTCGCCCGGGAGATCTGGGCGTTATACGAAGCGGGCGAGCTGCATCCCGACAGCCGCCTCACAGGAATCGTCGTCCGCGACGAGTCGTCGGCTGACACCGACGGCGTCATCCAGGTGATCGAGGACGCCCGGGAAGAAGCGATACGCCGGCGCCTCGGCCGGGAAGAACGAGTTGAGTGACCGATATGAGCGATGAACAAACCCCCACCGGCTTTCGCGAGCTCGGCCTGCCCGAACCTGTCCTGGAAGCCTTGGCAGCCGTGGGCTACGAGACGCCCTCGCCGATCCAGGCCCAGACCATCCCCTTGCTGCTGTCGGGCTCCGACCTGCTCGGCCAGGCGCAGACCGGCACCGGCAAGACCGCGGCCTTCGCCCTGCCGATTCTTGCGCAGCTCGATCTGCAGAGCACCCACCCGCAGGCACTCGTGCTCGTCCCGACGCGCGAACTGGCCATCCAGGTGGCAGAGGCCTTTCAGCGCTATGCGGCGCATTTGCGCGGCTTTCATGTCCTGCCGCTCTACGGCGGCCAGAGCTACATTCCCCAGCTGAAGGGCCTGAAACGCGGCGCGCACGTGATCGTGGGCACGCCCGGACGCATCATGGATCACATGGCGCGCGGCACGCTGAAGCTCGACACGCTGCGCTTCATCGTCCTCGATGAAGGCGACGAGATGCTGCAGATGGGCTTCGTCGATGCGATCGAGCAGATCCTGCAACAGGCCCCGTCGCAACGCCAGACCGCGCTGTTCTCCGCGACACTGCCGCCGGCGATCCGGCGCATCGCGCAGACCCACATGCGCGATCCGGCGCAGATCACCATCCAGAACCGCGCGAGCACCACGCCGAAGATTCGCCAGCGCTACTGGCTGGTGAGCGGCATGCACAAACTCGACGCGCTGACGCGAGTGCTCGAGGTGGAACGCTTCGAGGCCATGATCGTCTTCGTGCGCACCAAACTCGAAACCGCCGAGCTGGCCGAGCGACTCGAGGCGCGCGGCTTCAACGTCGCGGCCCTGCATGGGGATGTCCCGCAGCAGCAGCGCGAGCGCACGATCGCCCGCCTGAAGGCCGGGCAGGTCGAGATCGTCGTGGCGACCGATGTGGCGGCGCGCGGCCTCGATGTCGAGCGGATCTCGCACGTCGTCAACTACGACATTCCGTACGACTCGCAGACCTACGTGCACCGGATCGGCCGCACCGGACGGGCCGGACGCAATGGAGAGGCGATCCTGTTCGTCGCGCCGCGCGAGCGCAACATGCTGCGCGTCATCGAGCGGGCGACCAAGCAGACGATCGAACAGATGCGCCTGCCGAGCATCGAGGACGTCAACGAGCAGCGCATCCTGAAATTCAAGGAAACCGTCACGAACGCGGTGCGCAGCGCCGAGGGTAAGGATTTCCAGCCGCTGATTGAGCAGATCGAGCGCGAGCAGAATCTGCCGGCAGTAGAAATCGCTGCGGCACTGGCGAGCCTCCTGCAGGGTTCCACGCCGCTGCTGATGACGCCCAAGACCGAGGCGCCGCAGACGTTCGCGCCGGAGGACTCCCGCCGCGACGAACCGTCGGGCAAGAAGGGCCGCCGCATGGCCGATCGGGACTCCGCCCCCGAGGGGCGGTCACGCCCCCCGTCCGGCAAGGGCCCGCGGTTCGACACGTATCGGATCGAAGTGGGGCATGCCCATGGCGTGCAACCGGGGAATATCGTCGGTGCGCTCGCCAACGAGGCGGGCCTCGACGGGCGCAACATCGGGCACATCGACATCCGCGAAGACCACAGCTTCGTCGATCTGCCACCGGGCATGCCGGAGGAGATCTTCGAGAACCTCCAGGCCGTGCGGGTGCGCGGCACGGAGCTGCGCATCAGCCGGGTCGACTCAAGGCCCGAGCGCGCCGAGCGCGGTTCTCGCGCCCCCAAGGGCATGCACGTTCCGAGAGGCAAAGGCACTGCGCCGCGGCACGGTCACGCGCCCAAACATCGCGGCAAGCCCACCCGCCGCTGAGTCCGACGGTTCCAAGGCGCATGTGGAGCTGAGGTTGCGCTGGCGCTCGCGCGCCCTCTGGATCGCCGACGGCGGTATGATGGTGCACGGCTACTCAGCTTAAGAGGTCCCGCGCAGCGCCGGACTCCGGAGCGCTCCGCGGGAAGATCGGTCCGTGAGGCGTATTGTCGCCAGTGCAATGTTGAGCGTTGCCGTTGCGGCTGCAGCGGCGAGCGCACCGAGCATCCCGGTGTCGTCGGCGGCGGCGGTGTTCGCGCGCGCGCAGGCGCTGTGCGCGGCCGACGGCGGCCGTCTGTGGGGCGTGTCGTTGTGTGGCCCGCTCATGTTGGCAGACCCGCACACCGGCGCGGCCATCACGAATACGCCCGTGCCGGGCGCCCGGCGCGTCGGTGCATACTATCGCTTGACGCTCGCTCGCAACGAGCCGATCGCCAATGCGCCGTTCGAATACGAAGGCGTCCGCTTCGCGCAGGTCACGTGGCCGCCCGTGCACAGCGCGGCGCACGAAGCGGTCAATCTCATGCACGAGTCCTTTCATCGGATCCAGCCGCAGCTCGGTTTCGTGGTCCGCGGCGCCGCGAACGCCGACAGCATGATCGCGGGGGATCCGGCCCTCGACACCGAGGAGGGCCGGATCTGGCTGCGCGGGGAAATCCACGCGCTGCGCGCCGCGCTCATCGCGAGCGGGGCGGCCCGCACCCGAGCGCTCGCCAATGCGCTGCGCATGCGCGCCTATCGGCACGCCATCCTACCGGGGACCGTTGCACCGGAGCATGAACTGGACATCATGGAGGGCCTCGCCGAGTCAACGGGCATCGATGTCGGACTGCCGCCGTCGCGCCGCATCGCGTATACGCTGCATGACATGAGCGTCGTTGAGCATGCCCGCAGCTATGCGCGCACCTTCTTCTTCGCGATCGGCCCGGCCTACTCCGAGCTCCTCGATGCGGCCGATCCGCATTGGCGCCGCACCGTGACGATGAAGACCTCGATCGCGGCGCTGGCGGCACGGGCCTACGGCATCTCGGTCACGGTACCCTCGGCGCGGCGCGCGCAGCACATCCTCGCCCGGTACGGCGGCACCGTCATAGAAGCCGAGGAGGCCGCGCGCGCGGCGCATCAGGCGGCAAGGCGCGCCACGCTGCACGCCGAGCTCGTCTCCGGCCGGACGCTGCGCATGCCGCTGCAGCGGTTCAAGATCAGCTTCAATCCCAGCACCCTGACGCCGCTCGGCCGCTACGGCTCGGTCTATCACCGCGTGCGGCTGAGCGCCCCCTGGGGACGGATCACCGTCACCCATGGCGATGCGCTCATCGATGCGACATTCACCATGCTCACGGTCGCGGCACCGGCCTCGGTGGCCGGCCGGACCCTTCACGGGCGCGGCTGGGTGCTGAAGTTGGCGCCAGGCACGACCGTACGCCCCGATCCGAGAAAGCCCGGCTCCTACGTGATCGCAGATCACAGCGGTCCAAAACCCTGACCCGTCGGGCCGCAAAGGCAAAACGTGCCGCCTGAGCACACGATGACATCACCCTGTCAGGCACTCATCAGTGCGACGCGTCTTGCGCCCGATGTCTGGTTCGCACCGCGACCTGCACCCCGTTCAGCGCCGCGGGTAGCGCCCGGGTCATGCGCGCTCGACGCACGAGACGCCCCGCACAGGCTTCTCATGCCTCACCTGCCGGCCGCGCCGCGCGAGCGCTCACGGCGCGGGATGGAACAACAGCTCCTGCGCTCGTCCGTTCGGTGTCCGCAGCGCGATGATCGCCTCGCGCGAGCCGCGCGCACACTGACTCACCCTGAAACAACCGACTCCTGATTCGCAGACCGTGGATGAGGCTGCAGAGCGGCCATGACCCGTGGCGCAGCGCCACATGTGAATGGGCGCCGGCGATGAAGACCCTCCGCATTGTGGGCCTCATGTCCAGGCGGCACCGATCGCGGTCGCGGCCGCTGGCGAGGAGGCACACCGCCCCGGGGTGCCCCCATCGGGCCGAGGCGGTACGGTGGCCGGTGAGCGCGCTCGGCCCGCCACCGCAGTGTCAACTGTGCGACGCGGCGGATCCGCCCGGCTGAGTCCCGCACCGGCAGTGGACGCAGCCGCGACGCACAGCGCTGTCGCGACCCCGGCGCGGACGCCGGCACGACGCCCCTCGGCACGCCCGCCCTGCGCCGCGCGTGGAGACCTTGCGAACGGGTCCCGATCGCCTCCACGCCGGCAACACATCGCAACCGCACTGCACGCCGCTCGCTCACATCGCGAGCTAAATCCTATCAATCCACAGTACGCACACATATTTACTCCTGACATAACACACATTCCAGCGCGATCGCATCGCGACCCCGCTACGACGTTTCTCTAGCATGCCGCACCGGCTGACTCGCTCCACCCAAGATCGCCATCCAGGAGCGCATCGACATCCTCCGCACGCTCTGCCGTGCCACTCACTCACGGATTCTCCGGTGTCACATAGACGTCACAATAACGTCATGTTCCTTCCGTACAGTGGCGATTCAACACAAATAAGCGGTGGGATCGGAAACGCGCATGTCTACTGGCGGGGTCACCTCATTGCGCAGCGCAGCGCCACTCGCGCACCGCTCGCGCAGCCCCGCCGCAGGCCCTCGCATCACTAGGGGCGCGCCACGCACCGCTGCGCACTACCGCGCCCAGACACCTAAGTCCCCACCCTCCTCGATCCGCGCGCTGACCGCGCGCGTCCACCGCACACAGCGGCCCGTCCCGCGCATGACGCGCCGGACGGCTATCCACCGCATCACTGCGGGACTCGCTCTGCCGCCGCATTCGACGTCCGCGCCCTCGGCGCGACGTCCTCGTGTTGCACCGTAAGCCTCAGACAAGAAAGGACCGTTCATGACGACATTCCGTGCTCACAGGCCTCGCGGCCTGGCGTTCGCCGTTGCTACAGGACTCTGGGGCATGTCAATGGCCCACTCAGCCACAGCCCATAACGCCTCGCCGGCGCAACCGACCACGGCCGCGCAGCCGGTGGCGACCGCCGGGTCGGACAGCGCAACGCTGCAACCGGATGCACTGATGCACACCGTGGTCGTTGCCGGGACCAAGGCGCTGAACACCCTGGATGCGCTGCCCACCGACAAAGAGATCTTCGATTCGACGCAGTCGATCAAGGTGATCGGCCGCAAACAGATCGCCACCGCCGGCCCGGCCGCCGGCGCCACCCAGGTGCTCGCGGTTGCCCCCGGCGTGAACAGCAGCACTGACTCCCCCGCCGGCGCGACCCGCGGCAGCATCAGCGTCAACGGCATGAAGACCGGCTGGTCCGGTGCGGCCGGGAACGGCAATGACGGCACGGTGATGGTGACCTTCGATGGCGTGCCCATGGTCGATCCGGCCTATGCGGTGTGGGGCACCGATGAGATTCCGAGCATGGCGATGATCAAGGGCGTCAGCGTCACCTATGGACCCGGATACCCGGTCAACCGATGGTTCGAGAATATCGGCGGCTCGGTCAATTTCGTGCCGCTGCAGCCGACCCGCACGGCCGGCGCGACGGTCGGGGCGTACTACGGGAGCTTTGCCAGCAAAGGGGTCAATTTCAGCCTGCGCTCAGGGGAAATCGATGGCTGGTCGGCGATCATCGCCGGGGACTCCTCGAGCTCGGCCAATTATCTGCGCGGCTACGGCTTCAACAACCCGAGCTCGAGCTACGCGTATTACTTTAAGATCCGCCACCGCTTTGCACACGGACATTTCAGCGTCGGCGCCTACATTGCCCGCAGCTCCGGCTACCGCCCGGTCAACATTCCGGTACACCCAGACCCGGGCGGCCCAACGGTCAACGGCGTATTGATCAGTCAAGAAACGACCGGCTTCTATACGACTCTGCCCTATTCCATGTACTGGAAGAAGGCCATCAACAAGAGCTACATCATCTATTCAAAGTTTGCCAACCGCCTCAGCAAACACGTCGACTTGCATAACCTGCTGTGGTTTCGCCGCGGCATGCGCGAGCACCTGCACAGCGACCCGACGTATTCGACGAATCAGCAGAGCCAGTATTACAACGCCACCAACGACACCTACGGCGACAAGCTGTATCTTAGCGCCAAGCTTCCTTGGAACACCGTGACCTTCGGCGGCTACGTCATCAACAACAGCTACTACTCGTTGCTTGATTTCTGGACGTCCGGGGAGCCCGCAACCTCCCTCGACGGCCAGGGCGTGGATGTGAACGACCTGGAAGTCGGCGAAAGCCCCGCGCCGAGCAACCTGTATTACAGCTTCAACATTCCCTGGCACTTCCACAGCAACAACCTGTACATCACGGATCTTGCCGCCTTCATCCAGGACAATATCCGTCCGATGCGCACTCTGCGCATCACCCCCGGGGTGCGCTTCGTGACCTTCAAGACCGCTTACAACAGCGACGTCAATAGCCGCTGGCCGCTGAACGTTCAATACGACCTTGGCGGCAACAATGGCGATTATTTCCTCAATTCGAGCACGTCGTTTTCCCGGGTGGAACCCTCGATCGGCGCCAACTGGAAGGCCCTGCCGTACCTATCGGTGTACGCGAACATCTCCAGGTCGTTTGCGGCGACCGCGGGCGCCTCGGGCACGTATGCGCACTATGTCGCCTCCAGCCTGCAACCGCAGGCCTCCACCCAGTATCAGGTCGGACTGAAGTCCTATATCGCCCACGACGGGCTGCTCAATCACGCGCTGTTTGGAATCAACTACTACCACCTGACGGACACCCATGAGCGACTGGCGGTGTCGCTGGCCAATGGCACCAATGAGTTTGCCTCCGGCTCCTCGGTGTTTCAGGGCGAGAACATGTATTTCGACGACGACCCGCTGGGCCAGCTCCATGTTTTCGCCAACGTGAGCCTGGAGAAGGCCAACTACTCCAATTACAGCAACAGCCATGGGTCCTACAATGGACTGCCGGTGGCCAACGTGCCGGCGCAAACCGCCAACGTCGGGGCGTTTTACGAGCTGCGCCGCGGCTTTGTGCAGATCGAGCCGCGCCTGTGGTGGAACTATACCGGCGCGCAGACCATCTTCAACAACAATACCAACAAGCCGAGCTCGACCAAGCTGCCCGCGTTTGGGATCTGGAACGCCGCGCTGCGCCTGCGCGTCGCGCGGCATGAGCTGTTCGACGGCCTGCATCATTTCACCGTCAGCTTCGACGTGCTGAATCTGCTCGGCAAGCAGTACAACATCTTCGAGTACCGCTCGGGCGGCGGATTCGGCCTGAACAGTGGACAGCTCGCCGGCACCCCCGGAGCACCGCGCACGTACTACATGAGCGTTTCCGCCCGGTTTGGCTGAGGATCGGCGGACCACGGCGGGCGCAGCCCGAGCACAACGGATCGGCGCGCACGGCGCACCCGGCGGATCTCCCGACCGCCCGGTGCGCCGTGCGCGTCTGCGGCCCGACGCGGCTGATGTCGCTGCAGCGACTCGCGATCCGCATCGAGCCGAGCACGGTGCGGCAACCGGCGGACTACGGCTCGGTTGAGCCGCGTTCGGCTGAGTGGCCTTTTGGGCAAGTGCGAGTCCGGGCGATCGTGCATGGGCGAGCAGCCGAGTTCACGCTGAAGGACGCGGGGAAACGAGGCCGGATCACTCACTCCAACGTCCTCGGGGATCGGCTCGATGCTGCGCAGACTCGTCGTGCGTTGCTTGCGGACCACCTCCATGCGCTTTAACCGCGGGAACTTGCGCGGCCTCACCCCGCAGGCGTCGCGCAGTCTGCGGTGGAACGAGCGCAGGCTGATGTGCCAGTGCGGCGCCAGGTCCATGGCGGTCGGCGCCGAGCGACCTGGCCGGCTCGCTGCGGCGCCGGCCAGTCACGATCAGCATCCCGACGCCCTCCCCCCCCCTGGACCGAGGGCCGCTGCAGCGCAGGTCACATGTTCTGAGTCCTGGCATAGGGACGAGCGGCCCGAACCCGGGGGCGAGCTCGACATCGGCCGCGGCACTGCGCTCAGCGATGCGAAGCGCATCGCACTGGCGCGGCCCACCGGCGCGGAAGTCGGTCGGTGAATCTTGTCCTGGTAAGCTGCAGCCATGAGCCGCATCCTGCTCGCGACGCTGGGTTCACTCGGGGATCTACACCCCTACATCGCCGTGGGCAAAGCGTTGGTCGCGCGCGGGCAGCAGGTGCGTCTGGCCACCTCGATCGACTATCGTGCGCGCGTCGAAGCGGCCGGCCTGGAGTACGCCGCGCTGCCGCCGGCGCTCGCCGAACTCGGCGAGCCGCAGCAGATCGCACCGTATTTCTTCGATCCTTGGCGCGGGCCACAGCGCCTGTTCGAGGCGATGATCAACGTCCCGCTGCGGGGCGCATATGAGGCACTGCGCTCGGCCACCGAGGGCGTCTCGATCGCCGTCTCGCATCCATTGACGCCCGCGCTCGCACTGCTGTGCGAAGCGCACGCACGGCCCTGGCTCTCGAGCGTGCTCGCCCCGTGCAGCCTGTTTTCGGTGCGCGACCCGCCCGTACTGCCTAATGTCCCCTGGCTGCACCAGCTGCCGCGCATCGGCAGCTGGCCGCACGGCGCAGTGCACCGCCTCGTGGGTGCCGCGATGCGCCGCTGGGAGCGGCCGCTGCACGCGTTGCGTGCCGAGCTCGGGCTCGCACCGATCCGCGGCGCCCAAATGCTCGACGGCCAGTTCTCCCCGTTCGGCACCCTCGCACTGTTTGATCCCCAGCTTGCGGCCCCACAGTCCGATTGGCCTGCCCGGACGATGCTGTGCGGGGCCGCGCTGCACGATGCACCGGATCCTGAGCAGCTGGAACCGTCCGCGCACGAGCGGCTGGAGCGGTTCTTGGCCGCGGGCGCACCGCCGGTGGTGTTCGCGCTCGGCTCCTCGGCCGTGTGGCTCGCCCGCGACTATTGGCCACAGGCCATCGCCGCCTGCTCCCGCCTGGGGGTGCGCGGTGTGCTCCTGAGCGGCACGCCCCTGCAGCGATCGCTGCCGCCTACGGTTGCCGCATTCGATTACCTGCCGTATTCCCAGCTGTTCTCGCGCGCCGCGGCGATCGTTCATCAGGCCGGCATCGGCACACTGGCGCACGCGCTGCGCAGCGGTCGACCACAGCTGCTCACCCCGGCCGGATTCGATCAGTTCGACAATGCCGCGCGGGCGGCGCGGCTCGGGGTCGGTCGCGTGCTGCCGTTTCGCCGGGCGCACGATCCGTGGCGCCTGGCGCGCGCGTTGCGCAGACTCCTCGATGAGCCTGCGCATGCGCGGGCCGCGGCGCAGGCCGCAGACACATCGGGCCGGCTCGACGGCGCCGGTGCTGCGGCCGATCACATCATGGCGTGCCTGCGCGCGCTGCCGGCCTGATGCCGACCGGACCGAGCCGTGTGTGCGCGGCGACCCGCGCCACCGCGATCCGCTTCAGGGCAGCGGATGAAAGAACAGTCCCTGCACTTTGCCGTGCGCGCTGAGCGGGGCGATGATCACCTCCAGCTGGCCGTGGGCAAACGTCGCCACATAGTCGTCCGCACCGCTGTCGAGCACCTTGTCATGACGCAGCGAGCGCAATGCGCCGAGCGAATGAAACAGCGGTGCGGCCTGGGCCGCCTCAGTGCGCGCCGCGGCCGCTAGCGCCGGGGCCATCCCGGCATAGAGCGCGTGACCGGTGCGCTCGAAGGAGCGGATCTGCGCCCGCACCGCGGCGGCCGTTCCCGGATTGGGAATGTTGTGCCGGATCCGCCGCGCCAGCGCCGCCGCGGCGCGCGCGGCGACCTGGCGCGACACCCGGGGTGCGGACCGCAGGTATCCGCCCTGGTGCAACACCAGCCCGGTGACCCGACCGTGCGCATCGATGACGAAACTGATCTGCGCCGCCACGACCGTGGCGAAGAATTTCGTCGGACTCTCCGGGTATTCCCGCACCGGCGGCTGTCCGGTGAGCTGCGCGAAGTAGTGATCGCCGCGGCGGAAGATGTGGAAGAAAACGCTGGGCGACAGTTCGTACTCGCCGACGAACGGGTCGAACGCGGCCGGGTTGAACGCCACCTCATGCTGCGGCCGACTCTGATCGGCGAGGCGCCGCGCATGCAGCATCGCGGCCGATTGCACTGGCCGCATCGAGGCGGCATCGGCCTGCGGCAGCGCCCCCAGGCCGACGGCCCCGGTCAGACCCAGCGCTGCGCTCAGCGCCCCGCCCAGGAGCGCCTGGCGAGTTGGACTGACCGGACGAGCACGAGTCTTGTTCATTAAGGGCCTCCACACCCCGCTGCCCTGCGTTGCCTGAGAATACCATCGGGCGCGGGTGCTCTGCCGAGCGCTGCGGCTGCGGATTGCCGCTCGGCGCGGATCGCGCTTAGGATCGCGCGATGGAATCCACCCTGGGCGCCCTCCTGCCGCTGTTCTCGACCGAGCGGGCCGCAGGCCGCGCCGTCGCCCTCGGGGTCTTGATCCACACCATCGGCTCGACCTACCAGCGCCCCGGCGCACTCGTGTGCATCGCCGCTGATGGGCACACCGCGGGATTGATCTCGGGCGGCTGTCTCGAGGGCGACCTCGCCGAACACGCCCGTGAGGTGCTCGCGGGCGCGCCCGCGCGGCGCATCACGTACGATCTGCGCGATCCGAACGATCTGCTGTGGGGCCTCGGGGCCGGCTGTGAGGGCGAGATGCACATCCTGCTGGTGCGCGTCGGGCCGCAGGAACACTGGGAGCCGCTCGCGCACCTCACCGAGGCGTACGCGGCACACCGCCCGACGGCCGTCGGCTGGGTGAGCGAGTCCCGAGACCCGCAGGTAGCCCTCGGCGCGCTGGCACTCCCTGGGCAAGGGGCGCAGGACCTGTTCCCGGAGGCCGCCCGCACCGCGCTTGAGCGCGCCGCCCGCACGAGCGAGCCTGGGGCGTTCGAGGTACCGGGGCGGTATCGACTCTTCCTGCTGCCGCTTGCGCTACCGCCGCGGCTGCTGCTGGTCGGCGCCGGTCCCGACGCGCTGCCGGTGGCTCGCCTGGCTGCGCAGCTGCACTGGAAGGTGACCGTGGTCGACCACCGCGCCGCGCTGGCCTCGCCCACCCGGTTTCCCGACGCGGAACATGTCCTCACGTTGCCCATGGCGCATCTGGCGGCCGAACTGGAGGTCACGGGCTTCCAGGCGGCCGTCGTCATGACCCACCAACTCGAGGCGGACCGGGACTCTCTGCGGGCGCTGGCGGGCATGCCCGTACCGTACATCGGACTGCTGGGGCCGGCGGCGCGCGCCGAACGCCTGCTGGAGGAACTCGGCGAGGACGCGCATCGCGTACGCGGGCGGCTGCACTCACCGGTGGGGCTGGATCTCGGCGGACGCTCGCCGCAGGCCATTGCCGTGTCGATCGTCGCGGAGATTCTCGCGTTCATCCACGGCAAGACCCGCGGCGCGGCCCCATTGTGCCCATCCGCCGCGCCGCCGCGATGAGTGCGCCACGCAGCGAACTGCACGCCATCGTGCTCGCGGCCGGCGCCGCACGTCGGTTCGGCACGCTGAAGCAGCTGCAGCCGATCGAGGGCGAAGCGCTGCTGCTACGGGTCGCCCGCCGCGCAGCCACCGCCGTCGATCATGCCGCCGTGGTGCTCGGCGCCGGTGCCGAGACGCTCGCGGCGCTGCTCGCCGCGGAGCCGTTCACACTCCACGTCAATGCGCACTGGGCCGAGGGACTGGCCAGTTCGATTCGCACCGGCATCGCGGCGCTGCCGCGCACCTGTGCCGGTGCGATGGTGGTACTGGCCGACCAGGTCGCGATCCACGCCGAGCACTACGCCCAGCTGGCCGCGCGCTGGCGAGAGGACCCGCAGGCGATTGTCGCAGCGCATTACGGCGGTGGCGCCGGGGCACCGGCGATTTTCCCGCGCCGGCTGTTCGCGGCGCTGCTCGCGCTCGAAGGCGACCTCGGTGCGCGCACCGTGCTGCGCGAGCACGCGGATCACCTGATCACCCTCGCCATGCCGAGCGCGGCCCTCGATCTGGACACCCCGGCGGATCTGACCGCCTGCCTGCAGTCCATTTCACGCTGAGCGGATCGCGCACCCGCGCCAACACCCGAGGCGACGCTCCCGGTAGGGCTGACCCGGTGGGTCCGATCCCCTATACTTTGAGCGCGAGAACGCCCGGCCGCCCGCTCCAGGCGGCGCCACGAATGCGGAGGCGCGCATGCACTATTCGATCCTGGTCAATGGCGAACGGCGCACCGTGGAGGCGGATCCTGACACCCCGCTGCTGTGGGTGCTGCGGGACGATCTGCACCTGAGCGGCACGAAGTACGGCTGCGGCATCGCCCAGTGCGGGGCCTGTACGGTGCATCTTGACGGCGTGCCGGCACGTGCGTGCGTCACCCCGATCGCTGCCGTCGGCGCCGCCCCGCTCATCACCATCGAGGGCATCGGTGCAAGCGAGTGGGGCCGCAAGGTCAAAGCGGCGTGGCTCGAACTGGACGTCATGCAGTGCGGGTACTGTCAGGCCGGGCAGGTCATGTCGGCAACGGCGCTGCTGGCGAAAAATCCCCGGCCCACCGATGCGGACATCGACCAGGCCATGCATGGCAACATCTGCCGCTGCTGCACCTACACCCGCATCCGTGCGGCCATCAAGCGTGCCGCGGGTCTACCCACCGCCGATACGCGCAAGGAGCGCTCATGAACGCCCGAGATGATCGCGCTGCGCCCCGCGAGGCCGCCGAGCTCTCGCGCCGGGAATTTCTGAGCGTCGCACTCACCGCCGGCGGCGGGCTGCTGCTGACGCTGAACGTGCCGGGCGCCGCCGGTGCGCCCGAGCAGTCCTCTGCGCTCGCGCCACTGAACCCCTACATCCGCATCGACCCGGACGGCACGATCACCATCGTGGCGAAGAACCCGGAAATCGGCCAGGGCATGAAGACCACCCTGCCGATGCTGATCGCCGACGAACTCGACGCGGACTGGCGCGACGTGCGGGTCGAGCAGGCCATGCTCGATGCGATCTACGGCCCACAGTTCGCCGGCGGCAGTCTGGGCACGCCGCTGAACTGGATTCCGATGCAACGAGTGGGCGCCGCCGGCCGCCAGATGCTGCTCACGGCCGCGGCGCGCGCCTGGAACGTACCGCTCAGCGAATGTGTCGCCGAGCGCGGCACCGTGCGGCACCGCCGAAGCGGGCGCACCCTCAGCTACGGTGTCCTGGCGAGCCGCGCCGCCGCACTGCCCGCCCCGGATCTGAACACCGTGCGGCTGAAGACGCCGGCCGAGTACACCATCATCGGGCGGTTCACCGGGGGCGTGGACAGCCCACGGGTGCTGGCCGGGGAGCCGCTGTTTGGCATCGACGTGAGCCTGCCGGAGTTGAGTTACGCGGTGTATGCGAAGTCGCCGCGCTTCGGCGCGCGCCTGGTGCGCGCCAACCTCGAGGAACTCAAGGCGCAGCCGGGGGTACGCGACGCGTTCGTGCTGCGGGCCTCACAGCCGGATGCCGCGATCAAGATGGGGCTGGTCGACGGCGTGGCGATCATCGCCGACAAATGGTGGGACGCGCAGAAGGCACTGCGCAAGCTGCGGGCCGAGTGGGAACCGCAGGCCGCCTCGAACCAGAGCACGCGCGCCTTCGCTCTCGAGGCCGAACGCCTGGCGCGCCTCTCACCACAGACTGTGCTGCGCCGTGACGGCGATGTCGAGGCCGCCTTGGCGCATGCCCACAAGACCGTGAGCGCCGCCTACACGTATCCATTCCTGGCCCATGCAACGCTCGAGCCGCAGAACTGCACCGCACGGGTCGGGCGCGACGGCGGCGTGGAGATCTGGGCACCCACCCAGAACCCCGCGCCGGGTGCGAGGCTCATCGCCGAGACCCTCGGGATCGACCCCGGTAAGATCCGCGTCCACATGACGCGGGTCGGCGGCGGCTTCGGTCGACGGCTGAACAATGACTACATGGTCGAGGCCGCCGCGATCGCCTGGCATGCCCGCCGACCGGTCAAGCTGCTGTGGAACCGCGCGCAGGACATCCAGCACGACTCGTATCGCCCCGGGGGATTCCATCACTTCACCGCCGGTCTCGATGCCGAGGGCCGACTGACGGCGTTTCGCGATCACTTCATCACCTTCGGCCAGAACGGCCACGTCGCTTCCTCGGCCGATCTGCCGCGCGCGCATTTCCCGGCCGGATTCGTGCCCGCCCTGCAGTATGCGCAGTCGTTGATCCAACTCGATGCGCCCACCGGCCCGATGCGCAACCCCGGCGGCAACGCGCTCGCGTTCGCCTTCGAATCGTTCCTCGACGAAATCGCGCACGCCGGCGGCCGCGATCCGCTCGCGCTGCGCCTGCAGCTGTACGGTCCGGCGCGAGTGCTGCCGGCGCCCCCGCCAAGTTACGGAGTGACGATTCCGCCGTTCGACACCGGCCGCGTGCGCGCGGTGCTGCAGGACGTCGCGCACCGATCCGCGTGGGCGCAGCGCACCCGGCTGCCGGCCGGAACCGGCATGGGTCTGGCGTTCTACTACAGTCACTTCGGTTATGTCGCCGAGGTCATCCAGGCGAGCGTCACGCCGGAGGGTGTCCCGCGCATACATAAGGTGTGGGCAACCGTGGACATCGGCCGCCAGATCATCAACCCCGCCGGCGCCTACAACCAGGCGCAAGGAGCGATTCTCGACGGATTGGGCCAGGCGCTGCACCTGCTCGTCACCCTGGACGAGGGCCGCGTGCTGCAGTCGAACTTCGACACCTACCGGCTGCTGCGCATCGAGGAAGCGCCGCCGATCGAAGTGCACTTCGTGCGCAGCGACAACCCCCCGACCGGCCTCGGCGAGCCGGCGCTACCGCCGGCGCTGCCCGCCCTGTGCAATGCGCTGTTCGCCGCAACGGGCGAGCGCATCCGTTCGCTGCCGATCGACGCCCAACCGCTGCGCGGCGCCGCCGCCTGAGCCGAGCGCCCTACCCCCCCGGGAGGGGGGGGGGGTGACGCGCCGCGCGATATCGATAGGCACAACTGCGGATTCCCGCCGTTCACCAGGCGCGTACCGTTTGCGCGAGGGCACGGAGACGCCGCACAGCGGTGTGCTCCGGGTCGCCTGCAGCCTCGGGGGCGAAGATGACCGGCGCAGATCGCTTCAGTGGTACGTGCGCGCAGAGCGCCTCGGCAGCTCCGGCGCGAACGGGCGCCAACACCGCTTCGCTTCGGCAGGCGCGCCAGGCCCTGCGCCCGCGCGGCGTGCCGATGGCCGTTGGCACCGCCTCCAGCGCAGCCGGTTCTAACAGCCGCTGCGCGCGTCCCTGGCGCCCCATCGCCTCGATGATCCCCATGACCGCGCCGAGCACGATCGCCTTCGCGCGCGAACGCGGCCTCGCCAACACCGCCACGGCCATCGGCACGACGGAGGCCCTCGGAACCTGAAACCCTCCACGGAGGCACCCTGACCATGAACGTCGGCAGCATTTGCACCCGCGAACTCGTCACGATCACGCCGCACATCGATGTGGCCACCGCAGCGCAGTGCATGCGGGAGAAGAACGTGGGCTTCCTGGTGGCCGTCGATCCGCAACCGAACACCCGGTACGGCCGACCCGTGGGGGTGTTGACGGACCGCGACATCGTGGTGTCGGTTGTTGCCGGGGAGGCGGACCCGAAGATGCTCACGGTCGCGGATGTGATGAAACAGTATCCGGCGATGGTCGATGAGACCGATCCGCTGGATCAGGCACTGCGCACGATGCGCCGCATGGGTGTGCGGCGCCTACCGGTGGTCGGTGCCGGTGGGATGCTCACCGGCGTACTCTGCCTTGATGAGGTGCTGGACGTTCTCGCCGGAGAGCTCCGCGAGGTGTCCGGCACGGTCCGCGGGACGCGGCACAGGGCGGATCGCGCCCAGTGACAATCACCGCAGCCATCGCGCCGCGCCGCGCGGCATCCGGTCCCGAGGCTCCCGGTGCACCGTGACGCAGCGCCTCGCCATTCTCACCAGCGGGGGTGATGCACCCGGCATGAACGCGGCCATCCGTGCGGTGGTGCGCGCCGGTCTTGCGCGCGAGCGGGACATGTTCGGCATCCGACACGGCTACAGCGGACTGATTGCGGGGGATTTTCGCCGCCTCGGCGCCCGCGAAGTCGGCGGCATCATCGACCGCGGCGGCACGATGCTCGGCACCAGCCGCTGTTCGGCCTTTCTCACCGACGACGGCCAGCAGACAGCCGTGCGTCGGCTCGCCGAGCACCAGATCGCCGGGCTGATCATCGTCGGCGGCAACGGCTCGCAGCGCGGCGCGCTGGCACTGGCGGAGCGCGGCGTGGCCGTCATCGGCATCGCCTCGACCATCGACAACGATCTGGCCGGATCCGATGTCACGCTCGGGGCGACCACGGCCGTCGATGTCGCGCTCGAGGCCATCAGCCGTCTGCGCGTGACGGCGGCGGCGCACGGACGGGTCTTTCTCGTCGAAGTGATGGGGCGGGCATGCGGCTATCTGGCGCTGATGGCCGGCATCGCCGGCGGCGCCGAGGCGATCGTGATCCCGGAAGCGGAGCAATCTCCCGAACAGATCGCGCTCGCCATCCAGGATGCGTACCGGCGCGGCAAGAGCCACGCCATCGTGGTCATCGCCGAAGGCGCCAAGCACAACGCAGACGCGCTGGCGCGCCACTTCACCGAGCATGCCGAGCGGCTGAACTTCGAGCTGCGGGTGACCAAACTCGGTCACGTCCAGCGCGGCGGCAGCCCCGGTGCATTCGACAGGTTGAGCGCCACGCTGCTGGGCGCCGAGGCCATCGAGCGCTGGTGCGCTGGGGAGCACGGCATTCTGCTCGGGCTCTGCGGCGCTCGCCTGACGGTGAGTGCGCTGCGCGAGGTGGTGACGCGCGCAAAACCGCTGCCGCCCCAATGGCTCCACTTGGCACATGTCCTCTCACGCTGAGCGGGCAGCGCGGCCGTCGTCATCACCATCGAGAGCGGTTTGCACCGTAGCGAGGAGAGCGCGTCATGAAACTGAAAGAGCTCTGCACACCCGATGTCGTGTACTGCACCGCACAGATCAGTGCGTTGCACGCAGCTCGCCTGATGCGCGAGCGGCACGTCGGTGATCTGGTCATCATCGATGAGAGCGAGCAGACGCCCGCGCCGATCGGCATTGTCACGGATCGCGACATCGTCGTGGAGGTACTCGCCAAGGACCTCGATCCGGCCACCACCCCCGTGGGCCAGATCATGCGTACGCCGCTGGTGATCGCCCGCACATCCGAAGAGGCCGACAATGCGCTGGAGCGCATGCGCGCGCATGGGGTACGCCGCATTCCGGTGCTCGATGAGCATGAGCAGCTCACCGGCATTCTCTCGCTCGATGATCTGCTGAAGCGGCTGGCCGCCGATGCCGCCGGACTCGCGGACATCGTGACGCGCGAACAGGATCGGGAACATCGCCTGCGCCGCTGAGGCAGGCCCTCACACCGCTTGGTACGCAATGCCGCGGACGTCGTCGCAGCGCCTGACGGCTGGTAAAATTCCGCTCGCCCGGACGTCCGGGCACTCCCTCCGGCGACCCCAAGGACCGCGATGAACACGCCTGCTCTCTTTACGCCCCTGCGCGTGCGCAATCTCGAACTTGCCAACCGCATCGTGATCGCGCCGATGTGCCAGTACTCGGCCGACCGCGGCCGCATGTCCGACTGGCACCTGATCCACCTCGGTCAGCTCGCCCTGAGCGGCGCGGGGCTGCTCACCATCGAAGCCACGGCAGTGCTGCCGGAAGGGCGTATCACCTATGCCGACGTCGGCCTGTGGAACGAGGAGACGCAGGCGGCCATGGCCGATACCATCGAGCGCATCCGCCGCTACACGCCGATTCCGATCGCGGTGCAGCTGGCGCATGCCGGGCGGAAGGCCTCGACGGAGGTGCCGTGGAAGGGGGGACAGCAGCTGCCGCCAGGCGATGTGCACGGCTGGCAGACGCTCGCCCCGTCCGCCCTGCCATTCGCGAGCGGGCAGCTGCCCCCGACCGCGCTCGATCGGGATGGCTTGCGCGCCGTGCGCGAGGCCTTTGCCGCCGCAGCGGACCGGGCAGGCCGCATCGGTCTTGATGCGCTCCAGATCCACGCCGCGCACGGCTATCTGCTGCATCAGTTCCTCTCCCCGCTCAGCAATCACCGCCAGGACGAGTACGGCGGGTCGCTGCAGAACCGGATGCGCTTTCCGCTCGAGGTGTTCGATGCGGTCCGCGCGGCCTTTCCGGCGCAACGGGCGGTCTCGGTGCGGGTGTCGGGCACCGATTGGTTCGAAGGCGGCTGGGACTGCGAGCAGACCGTCGCGTTCGCCGAGCAGCTGCAGGGGCGCGGCTGCGATGCGCTGCACGTCTCGAGCGGCGGCCTGCATGCCGCGCAGCGCATCCCGGTGGGTCCGGGCTACCAGGTGCCGCTCGCCCGCGCGGTCAAGGCGGCGGTACGCATCCCGGTGGTCGCCGTCGGGCTGATCACCGGGTTCGAGCAGGCCGAGGCGATCGTCGCGACCGGCGATGCCGATCTCGTGGCGCTCGCGCGCACGGCGCTCTACGACCCGCGATGGCCCTGGCATGCCGCCGCCGCGCTCGGCGGCCAGGTGCGCGCCGCGCCGCAGTATCTGCGCTGCGAGCCGCAGCGGTTGCGAGGCCTGTTCGCCGCGGGCTGAGCGGCGCTAACGGCCCAGCGCCCAGAGCACGACCGCATCGAACAGCGCCTTGCCCTGCGGCGTCATCTGGTCAAAGGACGGGTTGTCGAGCGGCAAGAGCGCTCGGCGGGCCGGGGCGATGAACCCCCCGGCCATCCGCGCCCCTTTGGGGTAGCCAAAGATCGCGTCCTCGCGCGGTTCGTTCGGCAGCGTGGCGATCACCGTCGCATCCGGCAGTGGCCAGGCCCACTTCAGCACGCCCGGATGGTCGGTGAACTTCACCAGACCGGGCTTCAACCCGGCCGCCATCGGACTCCACGCACCGACGATGTTCAGGTAGTTCTCCGGCGGATCGACGCTCTCGCGCAGCTCGCCGTGCTCGCCGTAATCGGTATAGCGATCGCGGCCGCTGAAATGCAACACGTCGGACAGGAGGCCCTCGAGGGAAATCAGCGGAACCGGCACGTCGATGTACTTGTTGGCCAATTTCCATTTCGAGCAAGTGCTGGAGATGATGATGAGATCCATTCCGCGCGCGATACGCTGCGGCGCGGTCTGGTCCGCGACGGTGACCGTGAAGCCGAGGCGGCGCAGATGCGCCACGGTGTGCGCATCGGAACGGCGTCCCTCCCCGCCGTTGACCCGCTCGACGTACAGCACCCGCTTGCCACGGGCCGCCTGCCGTAGCGCCGCATCGAGCGCGCGCGGGTCGTAGGTCGGCTCCGGCGGCGGCGGTGAGAGCGCCCAGCGCAGCGCAGCATTGAAGAGCTTCAGCCCGATTGCCCAGCGGCGCAGGTTCGGATCCTGAGCCGGCGGTCCGTACACCGCGGTCAGCAGATGAAAGTTGTCGCTGCCGAGATAAAACCCAACTCGGCGTGCCGGTGCGGTGCGTCCGTCGGCCAGCGTCGCCTCGCGCTCGTAGGTGAACACCCCGGCATAGTGACGCGACCCGAAGAAGTCCGTGATTACCGTGCCACCGGGTCCGGGATCTCCCCAGCCGGCCGTCTGCGGCTCCAGGTACAACGTCCCGAACAACTGCGGCCGCAACCCGACGGCCCGGCTGATCTCGGAGGTGATGTTGGCCCCGAAGCCGTACAGTACGGAGAAGCTGTCCGCGTAGTGCTGCACCGGGTCGATGACGTCGAAGTCCCGATGCAGCGTCGCGCCGGTCATGCCGAGATTCGGATAATCGAACGTGTTCCAGGTGAAGATCGGGACGGGTGAGGCGGCAAACTTGTCCCCGAGCGCGTGCGCATTGGCGGTCGAGGAAATGACGATCAGCGCCGTCCCGTGCGCCGCCGAAGGACTCACCCGCGCATCGACCGTACGGACGCGCAATCCCAGCTGGCGCAGGTAACGCGCCACCCGCGCATCATCATTGGGCTGCGGGGCACGTGGTCCGCCCGTCACGAACAGTACCGTCTTGCCCGCAAGCGCCGACCATGGTGCGAGCGCGGCCTGCGCCGGTGGCAGACCGATCAGCACCCCGAGCACAACGCCCGCCAGGATGCGTACCCCGCTGATGCACCGGTTCATTGCGCCTCCGATCGACTCGCGCCGAGCACCCAGATGACCGGCCGCGCACGCGCAGATGACGCCAGGGCGAGCCACAGCTCCCCGACCGGTGCCACCAGGGTCAAGGCGCTGCAGCGCGCCGGGAGCGGCAGGTGGCCGTGATTGCGATATCGAATGAATGCCTGCATCTGAATCCCCGCCACGGCCGTGGCGCCCGCAAAGAACACGCCGCCCTTCCAGCCGTGCGCACCGAAGGGATGAAAGGCGAATGCCGCCCGCAGGCGCGGTCCGCCCGGGATGGGCAAGCGGACGAAGGTGAACCCCAGGTCCGCATCGACGATCAGCGCCCGATCGTTGGCACAGCCGACGAACAGCCGGCGGCCGATCGTATCCATTGCCAACCCGCTCGGGGCCCGGCAGCGGCTGAGTGGGATCGAGCCGGTGCGGCGCATCGAGCGAGCGTCGATGACCTCGAGCGCATCGCGGGCTGCATTCGTGACATACAAAGTGCCGCGCCCGTTGCCGGCCATCTCCCCCGGCGTGCCGGGCACTCGCACCTGCCCCAAGGATCGCCCCGAGGCCGGATCGAGCCGCACGATGGTCGCGCCGGCACGGCTTTCGAGAAAGAGCAGGTGCGCTTTGCGGTCATAGAGCAGTGCCGCGGGTTTTGCCAAATCGAGCGTGCGCCGATGCGTCACGGCGAGCGTGCGTGGCGATAGAAACACGAGTTGGGCCGGCGTGCGCACCGCCGCGACGATCTGCCCGGTTCCCGTGCGGGCCAGCGCGCTCACCGTCCCGGGGAGTCTTCGCTGCAGGACAAGCCGCGCACCGGCGAGCGAATACCCCTCGATCCGTGGTCCCTGCGCGACGTAGATCGTACGGGTCCGAGGATCGAACAGCAGCGCGTGCACGGCGCCTGCCGCCGGCAACGCGATCCGACGCACCAGGTGGTACGGAAATCCCGTCCCGTCCGCCGCCGGCAACGGACCGCTCAACAGCAGCATCCCGACCGTCAGCACCCCGAGGCGCCACACTGTACCGACACGCATCGCCTCAACCTCCAGCGGCCAAGCGGGCCTGCTGCAATGCGCTGCTCACTTGGAACTGGCGCAACGGCAAGAAGACTCCCTCGCGGCGCACGTCACGCTGCCCTGCACGGCTGAGAATCAGACGCAGAAATTCCTGCACGACCGGCGGGAGCCGCCCGCCGGGCCGCAGGTTCACGTTCGCATAGGTCACGCGGCTGAGCGGGTAGCGGGCGAGTGCGACATTGGTGTAGGTCGGGGAGCGTGCCTGCGCGCCGCGGCCGAGGGCGATGACCTTCACCCCCGCATCGAGAAATGCGAGTCCGGTGTAACCGATGCCATCCGGATCGGCAGCGATGAGCCGCGCGAGCGGGAACACCGTACGACTGAAGTGCATCCCCTTGCGCCAGTGACCGCGATGGCCGGCGCGATCGAGCACGCGTTCGCGCACAAACTCCTCGAACCCGTTCCAGGGCTTGATGCCATAGACGTGGATCGGCCGATTCGCCCAGGCCCCAGGCGCCCCCACTGCCCCCCAGCGCAGCGCGGGCCGATCCCCGCGCAGATGCGAGCGGGAGAAAATGGCATCGAGCTGCGTGAACGTCAGTTGCTTCACCGGATTGCGCGGATTGACGATGACGGCCACGGCGTCCAAGTAGCCGAACTGCCGCCACGACCCCCCGGACACCGGAATGCTGGTGGGCCGATAGCCGTACCGGGCCTGGAACGATGTGACGTCGGTCGGCTTCAGCTCCCGCGAGACGAATGCGATATCTACATGACCTTCGCGCAGCGCCGTTGCGCCGTCGCTGCCTTCGAACGGCGGGCCGAACACGACGTGTACGTGAGGATAGTAGTGCGCGAACGAACGCAGCCACAGCCGCACAAGTGCCGGCATCGTGTCCGAACACATCAATCGCAGCGTGCCGCTCAGCGTACGGGCGTCATGCGGAATAAAGCGCTTCAGGCGTGGGTCCAGCGTCGGCTGAAGCACCTCCGGCACCGGCAGCGTCCGGCCTTCGCGCATCCCCGCGAGATCCTGTGCGCGCGTCTGCACGGCGTGGGTGGGCGCCGCCGGCAACTGCCACTCGACCGTGACCGGCGCACTGCCCGCCGTGCCCGCCCAGGCACACACCGGCCCGGCGAGCCCCAGCACCGCAGCCCCGGCGCAGCGCCTGAGGGCAGCCCCGCCCATCGGGGTCATTGCAGGTAGACTCGTGCCGAGAGCGTGAACGTGCGCGGCGCGCCCGGCAAGATGCTGAGATTATTGGTGAACCCCGAGCTCTGATAATAGGTGGCATCGAGCAGGTTGGTCACCTTGAAGGTCAGGGTGTACTTGGAGCGCACGTAATAGATCGCGGTATCGACCCGCGTATAGGCCGGCAGAATCAGCATCGGCTCGGCAGTGGTCGGGCTGATGCCGTTGCGCTGACCGTCATGGATGACGCCGAGTCCAATCCCGATGCCGCGCAGCGCCGGCATGGTGAACTGATATCGCGACCAGAGATGTTCGGCCATGAGCGGTACGTTCGGCAGTTGCAGACCGACCTCGTACGGGTCGGTCGACTGGGTGACCTGGGCGCGGGTATAGGCGGCACCGGCGGTGAGCTGCCAGCTCGGCAGCGGCCGGGCATTCACCTCGAGTTCCACGCCCTTGGACTGCGCCTTGCCGACCTGCTCATAGCAGGTTCCATAGTTCGCGCAGGCGAAATGGCTAAAGGTATTCTTCTCGTTAATTCGAAACAGCGCCAGTGTCGAGCTGAATCGACCGCGCAGAAAGCTGTCCTTGGCCCCGACCTCGTACTGTGTAGCCGAGGTGGGCACGAAATTACTCGTGCCGTTGATGCTGATGGCATTGGATGCCGGCGGCTCGAACGAGGTGCTGTAGCTGGCGTAGAGACTCCAGTGCTTGTCCGGCTGATAGACGATGCCACCCATGGGCAGCACATCGTGCGCAGTGGAAACTGACTCCGGGGCGTACGTCCCAGTGATCGGATAGAACGTACGCAGCCACTGCTTGTCGTAGGCGTAGCGCAGGCCGACCGACCCCTTCCAGTGCCGCGAGAACGACAGCTCGTCGGCCATGTACGCCCCGAAGTTCTCGATTACCTCACTTCGATCATCGAGTAAAGTGTTGTGTCCAGGGGCCACCAGTGGCAAAGCGGCGAGCGGCGGCACATTCGCGTAGCTCGGGTTGTAGATGCTGATGTTGAGCGAATCCGGGCCCGTCGCGGGCGCATTGAAGAACTGCGTGCGATCCTCATAAGCCGAGTCTCTCCCACCGGTCAGTCCGACCACCATCTGATGAGTGACGCCGAAGGTGTCAAATTTCATCTGCAGATGCGTATCGATATAATGATACCCGCGCTGATTCACCTGCCCGCGGGCCCGTCGCTGTATGAACTGCAGGTTCTTGCTGATCGCATACATGTCGAAGCCGTGCGCCTCGTCCGTATGCCACACGTCACGCGTCTCCAGGTGCCATGTCCAGCCGTTGGCGAATCGATGCACGAAGAAGCTCGAGAGCACGCTGCCGTGCTCCTTGCCGTAGTCGTTCGGTTGCTGATAGCGCGTGGTGATGGGCGCCACCAGATTGATATTGTTGTTCGGCGCCACCAAATAACTGTCGTAACTGTAGTGCAACGCCTGGTAGACGTACTGCAACGTCAGCTTCGTGGCCGCGGAGATGCGCCAGGTGAAGCTCGGCGCGAAATAGATATTTCGGTTGTACGCGTACGTGCGATAGGTATCGGCATTCTGATCGGAGAATATGAGTCGATAGAGAAAATGCCGATTGCCGGCGATCGGTCCGGTCGCATCCATCCCCGCGGTGAATCCAGGCCGCTGGGTGACCCCGACGCCATGCCCATCATAGGTCGTACCGATCGCGGACAGCTCGATCGACGTGCGCGGCTGGGGCTTTTTCGTCACCAGGTTGATGAACCCACCAGGCTGTTCCTCGCCGTTCAACACGGAGGCCGGCCCCCTGACGACGTCGATGCGCTGGATGCCGATGGTCACCGGCGAGCCGAAGCGCGTCTCCAGCCCCGGCAGTCCATCGACCAGGATCGAGTTCTGATCATTCGCGCCGCTTTGGAAGCCGCGAAATACGATGTCGTAACCGGTGGAGCCGGCGCTCTGGATGCCGGTCATGTAGGAGTAGAGCGAGGAGACCTGCTGCGCCTCGATGGCATGAATGAAACTCTGCGTATAGGTCGAGATCGAGAACGGGGTGTCTTTCGCCGGGAGATTCATCTTCATCGCGCTGAAGCCCGCTTTGGAGATGAATGGCGCCTCGACCAGCACCGTCTGCAGTGCAGGCGGTCGCGTGCGGATCCGCCGCGCAACGATCGCGTGCGCCGGCGGCCTTGAATCCGCGGTCGCTATGGTGTGCGGTGCAGGCGGTCGGGTCTGAACCGCGCCGGCGCGGCGAATCGCGATGGTGCGCACGTTCACGCGGGTGAAGGTGAAGCCGGAGCCGGAGAGCAGCTGCTGCAGCGCCGCACGGACACCCATGCGTCCGGACAGTCGACGCGTCTTCAGATGCGCGAGCGCCCGGTAATCGAACAGCATCTGCAGATGGGCCTGGCGCGCGAACACGCGCAGCGCTGCGGGCATCGGCTCGGCCGGAATATTAAATGCGATCGGATGATCCGCAGCAGCGGCGATCGGCGCAGCGGCCAGTGACGCGCAACACAGCAGGATCATCGAGACGATCAGCCGCCATCGAGTGATGCGTAGCATGCGACCCCCTCAGTCGTATTTTTTTCATGTGCCTGAGTGTCGACGGATGGCGCTCGAGTTTCCTACATCCTCATCGCGCTTATTTGGCGGCGGGGTGGTACAGCAATATCGTGTGATGCGGACCGGGGAGGGACTGGATGTTGAACGAGCGGGCAAGGGCTGCGACGAAGCTGTGCACGGCAAGGACGCGGAACGTTCCCCCGACACGTATTCCGAGCAGCGCCGGGTCGGTGATGATGATCTTGCGGTAGTTGGACTTATTGAACTGCGCGACCGCCTGGCCGAGTGTCTCACCGCGGAAACTCAGCTTCTGTCGCAGCCAACGCAGCTGCCGGGCGATCTCGTGCGCCGAGCCGTGGTGCACCACGACGCGATGCGCCGTGATCACGGCCTCATCGTCCGCCCACAGCACCGGCACGTCGGCCGCCGAAGCGTCGGTGACGCCCTCCGGCGGCAGCACCGCGACTCTGCCCCGGCGAACGAAGACCTGCACGGTACGCGCATCCTTGCGTCGCACGTCGAACACAGTGCCGACATCGCGCACGGTCCGCCCATCAGCGCTCACCTGAAAGGGCCAGCGGCCGTGATGCACGACATTGAACTGCGCCTCGCCGCGCATCAGCACGACCGTTCGTGCCGCGCGATCGAACCGCACGCGCAGTTTGGTGTCCGCATTGAGCGTTGCGACGGTACCATCGCTCAGCACCACGCGCGAGAGCGCGCCCGGGCCGGTTCTAATCACCTCGACGGCACCGCGAGCGGTGAAATTCCACCACGTCAGCAGACCGGCCACGGCCGCCGCGATCGCCAGCGCAGCCACCAGGTGGCCTCGCAGCCGCGGCAGGGCAGGACGCCGTGGCGTGCGCGTGCTGCGGCGCACCGGCGCGAGCAGATCGGGATCGATGAGGCCGGTCGGCGGACGCAGCCGGCCTAAGCGCTCGGTCCGCGCCCATGCCTCAGCCAGACGCAGATAGGCGGCGCGATGGCGCGGATCGGCCGACAGCCACGCCGCCAGCTGCGCGTCGGCGTCCGAGCCGCGTGCATCGCTGCGCGCGATCCAGGCGGCCGCGCGCTCCTCGATATCCGTCGCTTTAGTCATGACGTTTCAACCGACGTGCCAGGCGGCCGGCCAATGAGTACGGTTGATCCGAGCCCACTTCGCGCGCGAACAGCGCTTCGGCGCAGCGGCGAACCGCCCGTGCGAGCAATTGCTCGACGGTACTTTCCTTGATGCACAGCCGCGCGGCGATTTCACGCTGGGACAACCCATAGACGCGCCGCAACGTCAGGGCCTGCCGGCAGCGTTCGGGAAGCTCCGCGACGCACTCGGCGAGCAACGCCAGCTCCTGGTGGGCATTGACGATCTCCTCGACCTGCGCCGACTCGTCGAGCACATCGAGCGCCGCGATATCGGCAACCAGATTGATCGGCACGACGTCGCGATGCCGCAGCCAGTCAAGCGCGACGTTGCGTGCCACCGTCAGCGCAAACGCGCGGACGGAGCGGATCTCGGCACTGGAGTCACCCTGCATACTCAACAGGCGCGCGTAGGTTTCCTGCAGGAGTTCATCGACGTCCGCCGCGTTGTGCGCGTATCGGAACAGGAACGCCCGCAGAAGCCCTTCGCATTCCAGGGCCTCGAGAAGATACCGATTGCCGGCTCCGGCCACTCACTTGCCCCCCCGGCGGCCAGCATGCGCTGTCGGTTTTTACGGTGCAAGCACTCACCGGTCATTTCAACCGGATCGGGATCCCGAGACGCTCGGGGGTGTAGGAAGTGCGCGCTTCGGCCGTCTACAGCGCTGGGCGTGCGCCTACTCGGACAGAACCGGGTCGTACCATCCCTCCGGCGGCGCGACGCGATCGGCCTGCGGCGGGCCCCAGGTCCCGGGCTCGTAAGGGTAGACTGGCGTGTCGGCCTTCAGCACCGGATCGACGATGCGCCAGGCCTCCTCCACGTAGTCCTCGCGGGCGAACAGCGTGCGCTCGCCGGCCATCGCATCGGTGAGCACTCGCTCATAGGCGTCCATCTCGTTGGCGCCTTCGTGACGGCTGGCGAGCAGCTCGTTGGTCTGGCCGATGCCAAGCTCAGCCTCGTCCATCACGTTCAGGCCGATGGCCATTTCGGTCTGCGGGCTGATGCGGAAGCGGAAATAGTCATGTTGCGGCGTGCAGCCCGGATATACGGTCGGCGGCCGGCGCAGATGCGCCACCACCTCGGTGCACGTGACCGGCAGCGACTTGCCGGTGCGGATATAAAACGGCACGCCCTGCCACCGCCAGTTGTCGATCGCCAGACGCAGCGCGGCGTAGGTCTCGGTCTTTGATCCGGCCGCGACACCGGGCTCGTTCAGGTAGCCGCGGAACTGGCCCCGCACCAGGCCCGAGGCCGTCAGTTCCGGAATCGCTTTGAGAACTTTCACCTTCTCGTCGCGGATCGACTCGCTATCGGTGCGGGCCGGAGGTTCCATGGCGAGGTTGGCGAGCACCTGGAACAGGTGGTTCTGCACCACGTCGCGCACCGCGCCGACGGGATCGTAGAACGCCCCGCGCCCCTGGATGCCGAAATTCTCGGCCATCGTGATCTGCACGCTCTTGATGTAATCGCGGTTCCAGAACGCCTCGAGCAGCGCGTTGGTGAACCGGAAGAACACCATGTTGTGCACCGGCCGCTTGCCCAGATAGTGATCGATGCGGAAGATGTGCTCCTCATCGAACGAGCCGAGCAGGATGGCGTTCAGCTCACGGGCCGATTGCAGGTCGCGCCCGAACGGCTTCTCGACCACGACGCGCGCGCCCGCCTCGGTGCAGCCGGCCTTGGCGAGCTGCTCGACGACCTTGCCGAACAGCGAGGGCGGTATGGCAAGGTAGTGTGCCGGCCGGTGCGCATTGCCGAGCAGCTTGCGCAGTGCGCTGAAGGTCGCGCCGTCGGAATAGTCCCCATCCACATAGGACAGCAGCTGCGTCAGTTTGGCAAATGCCGCCTCATCGACTCCGCCCCCGTGCTTCTCCAGGCTGTCGCGGGCCCGGGCCCGCAACTGCTCGATCCCCCAACCCGCTTTGGCCACGCCGATGACCGGCACATTGAGCGTGCCACGCTTCACCATGGCCTGCAGCGCCGGGAAGACCTTCTTGTACGCCAGATCTCCGGTCGCCCCGAAGAACACCAATGCGTCGTTGTGGGTATCGTTCATAGGAACCTCCGCCCGTCCTGATTCATTTCGAGGGCTTTTCGAGGTGCCCGCCGAACCCGTAGCGCATCGCGGAGAGAACCTTGGCCTGGAAATCCGCCTCACCCCGGGAGCTGAAGCGCTCGTAGAGCGCCGTGGTGAGCACCGGTGCCGGCTGCCCCTCGTCGATCGCCGCCTTGATCGTCCAGCGGCCCTCACCGGAGTCCGACACCCGTCCGGCGAATTTCGCCAACGGCGGGTCGTGCTGCAGCGCCGCGGCCGTCAGATCGAGCAGCCAGGAGGCAATCACGCTGCCGCGGCGCCAGACCTCGGTAATGTCCGGCAGGTTCAGGTCGTACTGGTAGTGCTGCGGATCGCGCAGCGGGGTCGTCTCGGCATCCACCTCGCTCGCGCGCTTGCCGACGTTCGCCGCGCGCAGGATACCGAGGCCCTCGGCATACGCGGCCATCAGGCCGTATTCGATTCCATTGTGGACCATCTTGACGAAGTGGCCGGCGCCGCTCGGCCCGCAGTGCAGATATCCCTGCTCGGCGGTGCCGGCCGATCCGTCCCGACCGGGCGTACGCGCTATCGTGCCGATCCCGGGCGCGAGCTGCGCGAAGATCGGATCGAGCGACTGCACCGCTGCGCTGTCACCGCCGATCATCATGCAATATCCGCGCTCCAGACCCCAGACGCCGCCGCTGGTGCCGACGTCCAGGTAGTGGATGCCCTGCTCGCTGAGCGCCTGCGAGCGGCGAATGTCATCAATGTAATACGAGTTGCCGCCATCGATGACAATATCCCCTTTGGCGAGCAGCGGGATCAGCTCAGCCAGGGTGTCATCCACGACCGCCGCCGGCACCATCAGCCACACCGCGCGCGGAGTCTTCAGCTTCTTGACGAACTCGGCAAGCGAGGCGGCGCCGGTGGCCTGCTCCTTGACCAGTCCGGCCACGGCGTCTGCCGAGCGATCGTAGACCACACAGTCGTGGCCACCCTTCAGGAGGCGCCTGACCATGTTGGCACCCATGCGTCCGAGGCCGATCATTCCGAGTTGCATGAAACCTCCTTAAATTATCTGCTGCCGACCGTCCGGCGCCGCTGCGCGTATGGCGGCGGCGCGGCGGCTCATTGCGCGGCAATCACGGTGCGCTCTTCATCCTCCGGTACCGGCGAATGAGACTGTTGGTGGAACTGTCGTGTTGCAGAGCCGGTTCACCCGCGGCTTGCAGTTCGGGGATGATCGCCTGCGCCAGCGCTTTGCCGAGCTCGACGCCCCACTGATCAAACGAATTGATGTTCCAAATGGTCCCTTGGGTAAACACGGCATGCTCGTAGAGGGCGATCAGCGTACCGAGCGTGTGCGGTGTCAGCCGCTGCGCCAGGATCGTGTTCGATGGACGGTTCCCTTCGAACACCCGGTGCGGCACCAGCCACTCCGGCGTGCCCTCGGCGCGCACTTGCTCGGGCGTCTTGCCGAAGGCAAGCGCCTCGCCTTGCGCGAACACGTTGGCGAGCAGCATGTCGTGATGCCGGCCGAGCGGCGTCAGAGCATGCGCAAAGCCAATGAAATCGCACGGAATCAGCCGCGTTCCCTGATGGATCAGCTGGTAGAACGAGTGTTGCCCGTTGGTGCCCGGCTCGCCCCAATAGACCGGCCCGGTATCAACGCCGACCGGCGCGCCCTCGAGCGTCACGTGCTTGCCGTTGCTCTCCATCGTCAGCTGCTGCAGGTACGCCGGAAAGCGCTTGAGGTATTGTTCGTAAGGCAGCACGGCCACGGTCTGCGCACCGAAGAAATCCGTGTACCAGACTCCGAGCAGCCCGAGCAGCACCGGCAGGTTGCGCTCGAACGGTGTGGTGCGGAAGTGCTCGTCCATGGCATGGAAGCCGGCGAGCATGGCGCGGAAATTCTCCGCACCAACGGCGATCATCGTCGAGAGGCCGATGGCCGAGTCCATCGAGTACCGGCCGCCGACCCAATCCCAGAAGCCGAACATGTTGTCGGTGTCGATGCCGAACTCGGCGACCTTCTGTGCATTGGTCGATACGGCGACGAAATGCTTGGCGACCGCTTTGGCGTCAGCGCCGAGGCCGCGCACCAGCCAGTCGCGCGCGGTCTGGGCATTGGTCATGGTCTCGAGCGTCGTGAAGGTCTTCGAGGAGACGATGAACAGCGTCTCGGCCGGATCGAGACCCTCGGTCGCCTCGAGAAAATCCGCGCCGTCGACATTCGAGACGAAGCGCACACACAGCGAGCGCTCGCTGTAGTACCGCAGCGCCTCGTACGCCATGACCGGGCCGAGATCCGATCCGCCGATGCCGATGTTGATGACGTTGCGAATCCGTTGGCCGGTGTGGCCACGCCAGGCGCCGTTGCGCACGCGCTCGGCGAAGGCTGCCATCCTGTCGAGAACTGCGTGCACCTCGGGGACGATGTTCGTGCCGTCGAGGAGGATGCTCGCGCTTCGCGGAGCGCGCAGTGCCACGTGCAGCACCGCCCGATGTTCCGTGGCGTTGATCTTCTCACCGCTGAACATCGCCTCGATGTGCGCGCGCAGTCCGCACTCCTCAGCCAGCTGCAGCAGCAGGCGCAGCGTCTCCTCGGTGACCCGGTTCTTCGAGTAATCGAGGAACAATCCGGCGCCCTCGGCGCTGAACCGCTCCGCGCGGTGCGGATCCGCGGCGAACAACTGGCGCAGATGCAGGTCGCCGACGGCACGGAAATGCTCAGTGAGCGCCCTCCACGCCGGACGGGTCACAAGCGCGGCAGTCTTCGAACTCATGCGGGACTCCTTATTTCTTGCGCGTCTTCTTGCGGGCCACGCGGGTCCCGCCGGCGGACTGCGGCTTATCCCAGAGCTTGAATCCGCCGGCGAACGCATTGGCGTTATCGCCGGCCCGGCAGTGCGCCGGTAATTCCTTCAGATGCCTGACGTTGCCGCCGCCGATCACAATCTCGTCAGGCTCCAGCGCGCGGCTCAGACGCTTGATGACGTCCATGACGTGCTTGCGCCATTTCTTCTTGCCCATGTGCTCGAGCGCACGGTCGCTGACGTAATCTTCGTAGGTATGCTTCAGGTACGGGAGATGACCGATTTCCATCGGCTCAACGAGGCCATCGATGATGAGCGCGGTGCCGAGGCCCGTGCCCAGGCCGAGGAAGAGCATCTTGCCGCCCTGGTAGCTGCCGAGCGCCTGCATCGCCGCATCGTTCATCAGCCGCACCGGGCAGCCGAACGCGCTGCGGAAATCGAATCCCACCCAGCCCGCACCGAGATTGTGCGGCTCGGCGAGAACGCGGCCATGCATCACCGGCCCGGGATAGCCGATCGAGACAGCCTCGTAGCGCCAGCCGTGCGCCAGCCGCTTGACCTTGGCGGCCATCTGCCGGGCCGAAAGTTTCGGGCCGGAGGCGAATTCCCGCTTCTCGGTCTGGCCGGTGGCGAGGATCTTCACATGAGTCCCGCCGACGTCGACAACGAGTACGTTCATGCGCTTACGCTGCCGCGCCCAGGGCCGAACTCTTCTTAGCGATCATCCCGAGCAGTTCCTGCCAGGACTTCACGAACGCCTTGGCTCCTTCGTCCTGCAGCTGCGCCGCCAGCGCATCGACATCGATCCCGGCCTTGACGAACCGCGCCAGCACCGCCTCGCAGTCCCCGCCGTCCTCCGGCATGCTGCCGCCGATCTCGGTGCGCTGCGCCAGCGCCTTCAGCGTCGCCTCGGGCATTGTGTTGACGGTGAACGGCGCGGCCAGCGTCTTCACATACAGCACTTCATCGGCGTTCGGATCCTTCGTGCCGGTGCTGGCCCAGAGCAATCGCTGCGCCCGGGCGCCGGCGTTGAACACCCGTTGCCAGCGCGGCGCGTTGAACACCCCCTGGTACGCCCGATACGTCCGGCCCGCCACGGCGATGCCGAGCCGATTGACCAGTTCATCCGGGACCTTGCCGGCCACGGCCACATCCCAGCGGCTGATGAACACCGAGGCGACCGAACCGACTTCGGGATTCAGGCCCGCGGCGATCCGCCGCTCGATGCCGCGCAGATAGGCCTCGGCGGCGGCCACGTACTGCTCGCGCGAGAACAGCAGCGTCACATTGACCGGAATGCCGGCGAAGATGGCCTCTTCAATGGCCGGCAACCCTTCGCGCGTACCGGGAATCTTGATGAACAGGTTCGGTCGGTTGGCCCGCTGGTGCAGTTCCTTCGCCGCGGCAATCGTCGCCCGGGTGTCATAGGCGAGCAACGGGGAGACCTCGAGAGACACCCAGCCGTCGACGCCGTTGGTCCGATCGAAGGTTGCGCGGAACTCATCCGCCGCGCGCGTGATGTCCTGCAGCGCCAGGTCGAAAAACAGCGCCTCGCCGCTGCGGCCCTGCTTCAACCCGGCTCGGATCGACCCGTCATAGGCGTCGCTCTTCTTCAGCGCGTGATCGAAGATGGTCGGGTTCGAGGTGAGCCCGGTAACCGACAGCTCGGCGATGTACTGCCGCAGCGTTCCGCTGTCGAGCAAATCACGGGTGATGTTGTCCAGCCAAATGCTCTGGCCAAACTGATTCAGGAGCTCGGTTGCTTTCATGATCTAACCTCCATCGCAAACCGGATCGAGCGCCGCTGCCGAAGGGCGAAGCGAATAGGCGCAGGGAACGATTCGTTCGATCGGGACGATCGCCGCGAGGATGACGTGAGAGCCGCGCAACCGCTGCGACAGCAGTGAGCGAACGTCACCCAGCGCTACTCCGTATGCTGATTAGAGTAGCATATTCGGGCGGCATGCGTCAGCACACGGGGGCGCGCAACCCCCGCCTCATGCGGCCAAGTGGCGCGTATCGTTCCAGAGACGCACCACCGGCTCATCCGCATTGTGCTCGTAACCGAGTTCACTCACGCTCGTGGTTCCGAGCAGCAACAGCCGTCCACCGTCGGGCGCCAGCCCCAGCCAGCGCGCGCTCAACACCCGCAGAAAATGACCGCTGGAGAACAACAGCACGTTACCGCCCGTCGCACGAGCCTTGGCGATCACCCGATCGGCGCGCGCGCCGACGTCAGCGGCCGACTCCCCGCCCGGGCAGCCGTCGCGAAACAGATCCCAGTCTGGCCGCTCGGCACGAATCTCCGCGGTGCGGCGCCCCTCGTAGGCGCCATAGTCCCACTCGCACAGGTCCGCCTCGGTGTGGGCCATCGCGGCGAATCCGGCGAGCTCGCACGTGCGCGCGGCTCTTTGCAGCGGACTGGTGAGCACGAGGGAAAACTGCGGGTCGCGCAGCCGCGGCACGAGGGCCCGCGCGGCCCGTTCGCCGCGCTCGGTGAGTGGCAGATCGGTGAGTCCCGTGTGCTGTCCGCTGAGGCTCCAGGCCGTCTCGCCATGGCGAACGAGACAGATGATCGGCAGGGCTGTGCTCATGCAGCGCGGATCCGCAGATGATGATGAGAAGACCCGGCATCGTACGCACGATGCCGCGTCATGTGAAGCTCACTCCATCTAAAGGGTCAGAGGCGCCCGGAGGAATCAGGGCGCTGCCGGCGGCGCAGGCGGCGCATCGAGCCACAGCGCCGCCAGCACCGCCGGCAGCGGCTCGGGTCTGTGGATCGCATGGCCCTGCCCGTAGTCGACCCCAAGCTCGCGCACCAGATTCAAAATGGCCGGCGACTCGACGTATTCGGCGACGCAGGCGATACCGAATGCCGCGGCCAGCTGAGCCACGGCGCTCACCGTGGCACGGGAGCGGGCGCTGCAGGGCAGATCACGCACAAACATGCCATCGAGCTTCACCGCATCGACCGGAAGCGCTTTCAGATAGCACAACGAGTTCACGCCCACGCCGAAATCATCGAGTGCGAATCGACACCCGAGCCGCTGCAGCCGCCGCATACAGCCGCGGACCCGGCCCAAGTCCCTGATGGCCTCCGTCTCGGTGAGCTCGAAGGTGATGAGATCTTGGAGATCGGGGGCGGCAAGTACCCACTGCTCGAAGCACCGCAGAAAATCCCGATCGCTGAGCGACTGACCGGAGAGGTTCACCGAGATCCTGCGGCCCGCCGCGCGCAGTGCCGCCCCGTGCGCCGCGGTGATACGCCTGACTTCCCGGAGCACCCACTCATCGAGCCACGCCATGCACTGCAGTCGCTGACCGACACGCAGCAGGGAACCGGGTGGCCGCAGCAGGCCGCGATGAGTCCGCACGCGCAGCAGACACTCCGCGCCGCAAGGCGCGAGTCCGTCGGCGCACGCGACGATCTTCTGACCATACAGCTCCAGATGGCTGCCGGTCAGAACGTCCTTGAACCATGCCTCTCGCCTCATCTCGGTGCATCCGCCTGCCGCAGCCGCTGCGGCCTCATTCGCCGTTCCAGAGGACGGCACCCCAACCGTACCGGTCAGGTCCGCCGCCGGCGCATCTGCCGCGGCAACGCTCGCGCCGGCAACGCGGCCCTATCGATCGGCAGCGTGAAATACCAGGTCGCCCCGACACCGGCGAACCCATCCACCCACAGCCGACCGCCGTGGGATTCGGCCACATGGCGCGCCGCCAGCAGCCCGATGTGCGCCTCGCGCCGCCCTGCCCGCGCCGAGATCCGCGTACGCCCGTCGAACAGCGCGCGCATCTCCGCCGCATCGAATCCAGGTCCGTTGTCGCGCACATAGAAGACCTGCTCATCGGCACTGCGCGCGCAATCGACGCGGATGCCGGCCGTCGCCACGCCGAGCGTCTGCCGCCAGGAGTGCTCCAACAGCTCGCGCAGGAGCAACTCAACCAGTCGGCGCTCACCGACCGCGCGCAGACCCGGCGCGACGTAGGTCTCCACGTCGTGACCGGCGTGTGCGCGCCGCAGCTGTCCAACCAGGTGGCCAGCCAACGTGCTCAGATCCAGCTCATCCCAGACATCCCGCCAACCGATCGGTTGCGAGGCCAGCGCAACGCCGTGTGCCGGCGCGGTCCGCAAGCGCTCGCTGGAGGGCACCTGCGCACGCTCAAGCCACTCCCTGATGCGCCCGAGCGTCGGCAGACGCGCCGGCGTGGCCTGTGCGAGACAGACCCTGATCGCCTCCATCTCCGCCAGCACTTTCAGAAGTGCGCGCGGCGTGGGGCGCAAGCGCTCCGGGGCGGCCGGCGCACCCAGCCCTGCCGGCACGACAGGTGCGGCCCCGGTCGGTGTCGGCCTGAGCAGCAAAATCCGCGCTGCACCGCCGCGAAAGACAAGGCCGTCCCCGATGATGCCGACGCAGAAGACGCGCCCATCTGAACGCCGCTGCCGCCACTGTCCGTAGTCATGCAGCAGCGGCGGGCTGCCTCGCCAGTGCGCGCGCAGGATCGGCTCATCTTGCGGCGGCGCGAGCTCAAAGAGCGTGCAGCTACGCAGTGTGCCGCGGGCGCATCCGTATCGATCAGCTGCCGCGCGGTTGCTGAGGAGGATGCATGCACTGCGCGCATCGACGACCAGGATCGCCTCGCGCGACCGATCCAGTAACAGGTCCATCACCGCAGGTTCATCTGGGAACATCACGCGCTGCACTCCTGAGCAGACCGGGATGGTCTGCGTCGGCCAGCGGGCGCACAATCCCGTGATCTGGGGATGTGCCGGCTCGATCAGGCACGGCGCGGCGCACGGAGCGCCGCGCGAAGCCGCATGACACGCACCAGATCCTTCTCCCGATAGAAGCCATCCGCCGTCAGCGGCGAGTAGATCTCCAGACAGTTGCCGCCACGCCGCTTCGCGGCGCATGAGGCGAGTTCCGCGGCGAGCAAGGCCAGATCGAAGCTCACGCAGCCCGGCTCGGGCGCCAGACGGCTGATACCGATGCTGGCCGTGATGATCCGTTGGCCGATGCCTGCGCACCAGGCGGTCCCGGCCCAGGCGGTGCGCACCTGCTGCGCGCAGCGCTCGGCACGCTCAAGACTGCTGCCCGGCAATAACACCGCGAAGCGGTCCCCGGCCAGACGCGCGGCAATGGCCTCGGCCGGCAGCACCGGGGCGCGCAGCAGCCCCGCAAGGCCCGTCACGACCGCGTCACCGGCCGCATATCCATGGTCCTCATTGACCGCGCCGAGCCCATCGATGTCCAGATACAACAGCGCGTGACGCTCGTATGCGGCCCGATAGGCCAGGGTATTCAGTGCCGCAGAGCGCATCGCCGCACCGGTGTACAAGGCCGTGAGCAGATCCTGCTCATGCTGCGCATGCGCGGCGAGACCGGTGGCGACGCCGCTGGCGAGCAGCACCTCGCGCTCGGTGAAGTCCGGTTGCGCAGGATCGCGCAGGAACATCACCAGCCCAATCGCGCCTCGGCCGGGCAGTTCGATCGGAACGGCGAGCGTCTTGCGCGAGGGAATACCGTGCGCGCCGGCCGGGCTATTGACCCGCACCGGCTCACGCCGGGCCATCATGAATCGCAGCAGGTGCAATTGGATGCCGCGGTAGAGGCTCAGCGTCGACGCCTCGTTGACACAGGTGTTGCAGATCAGATCGATCGCCCGCTCCGGAATGAACGCCGCGGCGAACACCGCACCCAACTGACACAGCGCCTCGTGCAGCAGTTCAGCGAGCGTGACGGGCGCGCACGCGGGCGGCCCGGCGATCCGCCCGGCGGCGAACAACGCCCTCAGCTCGACCGTCGGCTCCTGCGCGTCGCAGCGGTGCGCGCCCGGCGCGCCCGCCCCGGCCCACTCGCACGCCAGGCGCGCCGCGACGGGGCCGACCCGGCGGGCCACGACCGCCGCCAGCTGATCGAGCGTCTCATCGGGTGCGCGCACACAGGAGACAAGAATGGCGCCGAGCGCCTCGGCATGGCGCGCGACCGGCAGTGCGAGCAGCAGGCGCACGCAATCGACCCACTGCGTTCGGCGGCACAGATCCGGCAGCGCGCGCAAGCGGTCGCTTAAGCGCTCATCGGTGCCGAGTTGCGCACCGCACGACCAGCGGATGTGACCACACCGATCCAGGAAAGCGACGGTGCGGCCCGCGATCTGCTCGGTTACACAGCGGGCGTAATGCTCGAATCGTTGCGCGGTGAGTGGCAACGGCGCCTCTGCGCTTTGCAGCGGCTCACGGCTCGACGGATCCATCATGGTCCATGACTCCGGTGCGGCCGCGAGGCGCGCAGGATCGCCGGCGGCCCGCAGCCTCAGACTAATCCGAGTTTGCGCGCCTCCAGCGCCGCCTCTGCGCGCGAGGAGAGATTGCGCTTGCGGTAGATGTTCTTCAGATGACTGCCGACCGTGTGCGCACTGATATGCAGCGCATCGGCCACTTGGGTGATCTGCAGCCCCTTGGCGATCAGCGACAGCACCGCGCGCTCCCGGCTGGAAAGACGCATCGAGCGGCTCTCGTCGAGCTCGGCGTTGGCGGTGGGGGCTTCGAAGGTGGCGATCATGTCCTCGAAGTGCCGCAGCAGACGGCGCGCGAGCGCCGGAACCAGCGGCGGGACACCCCGCAGGGTCAGATCGAGCTGCGAGTCGAGCGCCTCGTCGGGCTGGTCGCTCAGCAGATACCCGTGCGCACCGGCGGCGAGCGCCGCCATGACGTGCGCATCGTCCTCGGTGACGACCACGGAGACGGCGAGCGGGTCGTGGCTCATGATCCGGCGCACCACTTCGATCCCGCAACTCGCCGGCAGACAGATGTCGACCAACGCCAGATCGATCAACCGCGAAGACAACATGCGCACCGCCTCATCCAGAGTGAGCGCGCAATGCACCGGTGTGCCAGGACAGACCCGACCGATCAGCGCGCGCAGCCGAGCCTGGCGGCCGGGGTGATCGGCCACGATGAGCGCCCCGCGCAACGTGCCTTCGCCCTGCGCGGGGCGTGTCGCCGGCTCGCCGCTGGTTGCGGATCGCTCCCGAGGGGTGTGCGAGTCGCCCATTGAATCCTCTGACGGTGCCTCTGTCCGAATGACGCATCCACGAGTCGCTTCGGTGCGCGCCACAGTGCCGGAGAGCGTTCCCGTCGTGTACTTAAGACTCCTGGTGCCGGGGCGCAGCGCTTGCTCCTTGGCGATTGCAGCCGAAACCGACCGAGATTCCACGGGGACGGCCGCCGGGGCTATTGTCGCGCGCCCGGGCAGCGGAGGTATCCCCAGAACAAGTGATTTAGAGCGGGACGGTCGACAGCCTCATGAGGGATGCGCTTCGGTGGCACCCACCCCCGGGCCGCGGCGCAGCACGGTGGATTATGTCGTGCGGCGCGAACCGGCCGCGCGATCGGTCTAGCGCGACCAGCGCAGCAGCAGCGCCGCCAACCGCCGTGCCCGCGCACCATAGGGCGGACGCAGTGCGCCGGCGAGTTGCAGCTTGGCCTGCAGGACCGCCCGCTCATGGGAGAAGGCGCGGATCCCCCATTCACCGTGATAGCTGCCGATCCCGGATTGATTGACCCCGCCGAAGGGCAGGCGGTGCTGCAGGAACTGCATGGCCACCTGGTTGATGCAGCTGCCGCCGGCGCTGGTGCGATTCAGCATGCGCAGCGCGTTGGCGCGATGGCGACTCCACACATACAACGCCAGCGGCTTAGGTGCCGCATTGATGCGTTCAATCACGTCCTCGTCGTGTTCGTAGCGGATGATCGGCAGCAGCGGGCCGAAGATCTCCTCGTGCATGATGCGCGCCTGCGCGGGAATCTCCCCGAGCAGCGTCGGGGACACGAAGCGCCGCGGGATCTCGACCGCCCCGCCGTGCAGCACGAGCGCGCCGCGCGCGCGCGCATCGGCAAGCAGGTCCGCCAGGCGGTGCGCGTGACCTTCGGTGATGATCCGCGCGAAATCCGGACTGAGGGCCACATCGGCACCGTACCAGTCAGACAGCCGCCGGCGGAAGCGCGCGAGCACCGCTTCATAGACGTCGGTGTGCACGTAAAGATGATCCGGGGCGATACAGGTCTGTCCGGCGTTCAGACACTTCGCCCAGGCTATCGTGTCGACCGCCTGGGCGATGTCGGCGCTGGCATCGATAATGACAGGCGACTTGCCGCCAAGTTCGAGCGTGACGCTCGCCAGGTGCTGGGCAGCGGCACTCATCACGATCCGGCCGATCGCCGGGGAGCCGGTGAAGAAAATGTGATCGAACGGCAACTCCAGGAGCGCCTTGCCCACCGAGGCATCCCCTTCGAATAGCGCCACCTCGTGCTCATCGAACGCCTCGCGGACCATCGCGGCGAGCACCCGGGAGCTGTGCACCGCCAGCTCGGAGGTTTTGAGGATTGCGGTGTTGCCGCAGGCGACGGCCGGAATGAGCGGCCCAAGCGTGAGCACGATGGGGTAGTTCCACGGGGACTGGATCAGCGTGCGCCCGCGCGGCTCGCGCTGGATCCAGGCCCGCGTGCCGAGCGTCGCGACCGTCGGGCGCACGCGGCGGGGACGCAGCCAGCGGGCGAGGTGGCGGCGGTGCTGAGCGAGGTCAGCGAGCAGCGGCAGCAGCTCAGCCAGTTCGGTCTCGACCGCCGGGCGACCGAGGTCGGCGTGCAGCGCCTCCAGAATCTGCCCCCGATGGCGCATGATGGTCTCGTGCAGCCGCGCGAGCTTCTCCAGCCGCTGCGGCACCGTCGACTCGCGCAAGCGCAGCGCGACGGCACGCTGCGCATCGAACACCGTATGGATCCTGCCGGCGAGCTCGGCATCCAGCGTGGCCGGTACGGCGGAAGCAGCGGACTGGCTCATCGAGTGGCCTCGCGGACGCGCAGCACGAAGGGATGAATGATACTGGAATCCGCGCACCCCCCTAGCCGGTGCGAGGCGACCTCGCGCTGCGCAGCTCGCGGGCCGCCGCGATGAAATGGCGCACCGCACTGGAGCGCTCCTCCTCCCGATACGCGATCCCGAGCAGCGCCTGCAGCGGCTCGCCCTCGAGCGCGAGGTACACCACCTGCTGCGGTTGCAGCGAGCACATGCTCGCCGGCACGATCGAGATGCCGATCGATGCAGCCACGAGATTGATGGTCGAGGACAGCTGCGGGGCGTATTGACCAATCTGCGGCGTGAAGCCGGCTGCCTCACAGCCGCTGATCACCTCATCGGCCAGACCCGGGCGCACCGCGCGCGGATACAAAATGAACGTCTCCGGCGCGAGTTCGCGCAGCGCCACCCGTCCACGCCTGGCCAGCCGGTGCGCGGCCGGGACCGCCGCCACCAGCGGCTCCCGCTCGAGCACCTCGAACAGCAGCCCCCGCCCCTCGCGCAGTGGCGGGCGCGCGAACGCGACGTCGATCCGGCCCTCACTCAGCTGTGCGACGAGCTCAGTGGACGGATGCTCCTCGAGCGACACCTCCACGCCCGGATAGTCGGTGCGAAACACCCGCAGCGACTCAGTTACCCGCGTATTGAACGAGGCGGACTCGGTAAATCCCACCCGCACTCGGCCCGAGGCGCCGCTCGCGGCGGCTCGGGCCATCTGCGCCGCGCGGCGCACCTCCTCGAGGATACGTCCCGCCTCGCGCGCGAACAGCTGCCCGGCATCCGTCAGACGGATGCGATAGCCGGATCGGTCGATGAGCGCGACCCCGAGCTCGGCCTCGAGCGCCTTGAGCTGCTGCGTCAGCGGCGGCTGCGACATGTTCAACCGGCGCGCCGCCCGGGTGACGTTCAGCTCCTCGGCGACGGCCAGGAAGTAGCGTAAGTGGCGAAGCTCCATCATGATATTTTTTACATATCAAGTGTCGATTTTCAATGTATTTTCGTCTAGTTCTGAAGCGGACTACAGTGCGGCCATGAACCAGCAAGAACAGCCGGCCTCCGCGCCGAAGGCGAAGAAATCCGTCGCGCTCTCGGGCGTGCCGGCGGGCAACACCGCGCTGTGCACCGTCGGGCGCAGCGGCAACGATCTGCACTACCGCGGCTACGACATCCTGGAGATCGCCACGGCCTGTGAGTACGAGGAGATCGCCCATCTGCTCATTCACGGAGTCCTGCCGAACCGCATGGAGCTCGCCGCCTACAAGGCCAAGCTGCGCGCGCTCTGCGGCCTGCCGGCCACGGTGCGCACGGTGCTCGAGAGCCTGCCAGCCGCAGCACATCCCATGGACGTGCTGCGCACCGGCGTGTCGGCCCTCGGCTGCGCGCTGCCGGAAAAGGACGAGCACGGTGCTGCCGGCGCGCGCGACATCGCCGATCGCCTGATCGCCTCGCTCGGCTCGATGCTCACCTACTGGTATCACGCCAGCCACGGCGGACATCGCATCAGCGTGGAGACCGACGATGAGTCGATCGGCGGGCATTTCCTACACCTGCTGCACCGCCGGCCGCCGCCGGCGCAGTGGGTGCGCGCGATGCACACCTCGCTCATCCTCTATGCCGAGCACGAATTCAACGCCTCGACCTTCACCGCGCGCGTGATCGCCGGCACCGGGTCCGATCTGTACTCGTGCGTCGCCGGTGCGATCGGCGCGCTGCGCGGACCGAAGCACGGCGGGGCCAACGAAGTGGCCTGCGAAATCCAGCAGCGCTATGCCGATCCGGACAGCGCCGAGGCGGACATCCTGGCGCGCCTGGCGAGGAAGGAAGTGATCATCGGCTTCGGCCACCCGGTGTACACGGTGGCCGACCCGCGCCACCAGATCGTCAAACAGCTGGCGGGCGAACTCGCCGAGCAGAGCGGCGATGTGAAGATGTTCGCGGTCGCCGACCGCATCGAGGCGGTGATGATGCGCGAGAAGCGCATGTTCCCCAATCTCGACTGGTTCTCCGCAGTCTCCTATCACCTGATGGGCGTACCGACCGCGATGTTCACGCCCCTGTTCGTGATTGCGCGCACCGCCGGCTGGGCGGCGCATGTGCTCGAGCAGCGCGCCGACGGCAAGATCATCCGTCCGACCGCCAATTACGTCGGCCCCGAACCGCGCCCCTTCGAGCCCATCGCGCGCCGCGCCTGAACCCTCAACGGTGATCTCCAACATGTCCGCTCATCACGACTCCGCTCGGCCGGCCCCGGATAAGGTTCTGACCGACATCGTCGATTACGTGCTCGGCGGCGCGCCGCCGAGCGAGCTGGCCTATCAGACCGCGCACTACTGTCTGCTCGATACGCTCGGCTGTGGCCTCGAGGCGCTCGAGTACCCGGCGTGCACCAAGCTGCTCGGCCCGATCGTCCCCGGCACCACGGTGCCAAACGGCGCGCGCGTCCCGGGCACCCAGTTTCAGCTCGACCCGGTCCAGGCCGCATTCAACATCGGGGCGATGATCCGCTGGCTCGACTTCAACGACACCTGGCTCGCCGCCGAATGGGGTCACCCCTCGGACAACTTGGGGGGCATCCTCGCCACCGCCGACTGGCTCTCGCGCCAGGCGATCGCGAACGCGCGCACGCCGCTGACGATGCGCGCGGTGCTCACCGGCATGATCCGGGCGCACGAGATCCAGGGCGTCATCGCGCTCGAGAACAGCTTCAACCGCGTCGGTCTCGATCACGTGGTGCTGGTGAAGGTGGCCTCGACCGCGGTGGTCGGGCAGCTGCTCGGCCTGACGCGCGATGAGCTCATCAATGCCGTCTCGCTCGCCTGGGTCGACGGGCAGAGCCTGCGCACCTATCGGCATGCGCCAAACGCCGGCTCGCGCAAGAGTTGGGCGGCCGGCGATGCCACCAGCCGCGCCGTGCGACTTGCGCTGATCGCGCGCACCGGGGAGATGGGCTATCCGACCGTGCTCAGCGCCAAGACCTGGGGTTTCTACGACGCGCTGTTCAAGGGACAGCCGCTGAAGTTCTCCCGCGGCTACGGCTCGTACGTGATGGAGAACGTGCTGTTTAAGATTTCCTACCCGGCCGAGTTTCACGCGCAGACGGCCGTGGAAGCGGCGATGCTGATCCATCGGCGGCTCGGGGAGCTCGGGGTCGGTGCCGAGGCGATCGAGCGGATCACGGTGCGCACGCACGAGGCGTGCGTGCGCATCATCGACAAGCACGGTCCACTCGCCAATCCAGCCGACCGCGATCACTGCATCCAGTACATGATGGCCGTCCCGCTGCTGTTCGGCCGCCTCACCGCCGCTGACTACGAGGACAGTGTCGCGAGCGATCCGCGCATCGATGCGCTGCGCGCACGCATCCACTGCGTCGAGGACCCGCAGTTCACACGCGATTATCTGGACCCCGAGAAGCGCTCCATCGCCAATGCGGTCACGGTGCACCTGAGCGACGGTCGGGCGCTGCCGGAGGTCGTGGTCGAGTATCCGATCGGCCACCGCCGCCGCCGCACCGACGGCATCCCGCTGCTGATCGAGAAGTTCCGCCGCAATCTGGCGCGGCGGTTCCCGCAGAAGCAGCAGCGCCTGATCGCCGAGCTGTCGCTGCAACAGGATCGGCTGGAGCGCACGCCGGTCCACGAGTATCTGGACCTGTTCGTCATCTGAGGACCGCGGCGTTGAGCACCTACCTGATTGGCGCAGATCAGCCCACCACGCCCGCCGGCGAGCGCTTCCGCGCGCTCGTGCGCCGCGGACCGATCCTGCCTTTGCCGGGCGCCTACAACGGGCTGGCCGCGCTGCAGGCCAAACGTGCCGGATTCGAGGCGTTATATCTGTCGGGCGCCGCGATGAGCGCCTCGATGGGCTTGCCGGATCTGGGCATCATCACCGTGGAGGACGTGTGCGGGTTCATCCGCCAGGTGAGCCGCGCCTCGGCATTACCGGTGCTGGTCGACGGCGACACCGGCTACGGCGAGGCGCTGAATGTGATGCACATGGTGCGCGCATTCGAGGAGGCCGGCGCCGCGGCCGTACACATCGAGGACCAGGTGCTGCCGAAGAAGTGCGGCCACCTCAACGACAAGCGCCTCGTGGCCGCCGAGGAGATGGCCGCGAAGATCGCCGCCGCGGCGCGCGCACGCCGCCACCTGTACATCATCGCGCGCACCGATGCGGCCGCCAGCGAGGGCCTCGACGGCGCGGTGGCGCGGGCTCGACGGTATCTCGAGGCGGGCGCCGATGCCATTTTTCCGGAAGCCCTGACCAGCGCGCAGATGTTCCGCGAGTTTGCCCAGCGCATCGACGCGCCCTTGCTCGCGAACATGACCGAATTCGGCCGCACGCCGTATTTCACAGCCGACGAGTTCCGCGCCATGGGCTATCGGATGGTGATCTGGCCGGTGAGCGCACTGCGCATCGCGGCGAAGGCGCACGAGGAGCTGTACGCCACGATCGCCCGTGAGGGGGGCCCGAGGAGCCTCATCGACCGGATGCAGACGCGCCAGGAGCTCTATGACACCATCGCGTATACGGATTACGAGACGCTCGATGCCTCGATCGTCAAGAGCGTCGTACCTGATTAGCGTCGTCCCGTCTTGAGCGCTGCGCCGAACCCCACTCAACGCAGCCGCTGTCGCTTGGATCAAGTCGATCGATCGGGAACACCTGCCGTGCGGCCCACACCGCCCGGGGGAGCGGCTCTGCAGGCACAGCTCCCCGAGCGCCACCTCGCCCCTCGCGCCGTGCAAGCCTCGGCCGCCGCGCACCAGGACCGGCATACTCCGATCCTCCAGCGCGAGGATCGGAGCCTCGCCACCCCGGCCGTACTCACCCGGTGCCGTGCATCACGTCCGGGGTCTCCGATCCACCCATGCAGCCGCGCGATACGCGGCCCCTGCGCGCCTCCGGCGCCGCCGGTCGCGGCGCAGCCGAGTGCGCTTGAGCGTCAGGGTGTTCGCAGGCCGCAGGCGCGCTCGCGACTCGACAGCGCCTCCAGGAGTGCGTGAATCACCCGGCGAAGAGCACACTCGACGGGTGGGAGAGACCTTCTAACAGCCGTCGGACCCCTGCTGCGCATTCTTACGCAGCGTCGTCACCGGCGTCGTATCCGCATACTGCGCAAATGACTTGAACCGACGGGGTCGCGCGCCTCCGTGCGCGCCTCGAGGTGAGCGTCGACCCGCGCATGTGCGCCGGTTCAAGCCGTGTTACACGCTCTTCGAGGCGATGGTGTCGATCGAGTAGCCGATCAGCAGCGCGAAGGTGAGGAGGATCTGCGATACAGCAATAACCATGTGTTTCTTCCTTTGGATGAGCCAACGCCGGCAAGTCTAGAGATGCAAAGGCACCATGACATGTCCATCGCGGGGGTCGCGCCCCTGTCCAGCGCGAGGGCGGTGCGGATATTCCTTTTGGGAGAGCCGCGCGCTTCCCCGGCGTGACGCCGGCGCGCCTGGCGCGCTAGAATTCAGCGCATTCGCGCAGATCCGCTGCGCCGCATGCTTCCCCTTACTCTGCACTCCCGGAGCCTCTTTGATGGCCATTGACACAGATTCCGTCGTCAGCATCCACTACACCCTCAAGGACGATACCGGCACGGTGCTCGACCGCTCCGAGGCGGGCGAGCCGCTCGCCTACCTGCACGGCCACGGCAACCTCATCCCGGGTCTCGAGCAGGAACTGACGGGCAAGAACTCAGGCGATGAGCTCACGGTCACGGTGCCGGCGGCGCAAGGCTACGGCGAGTACGATGAGCGCCTCGTGCAGAGCGTGCCGCGCCGGTCGCTGCGCGGCATCAAGGAGGTGAAGGTTGGCATGCGCCTGCACGCGCAGAGCGCCGAGGGGACCCAAGCGCTCACCGTGACCAAGATTCTCGGCGACATGGTGACGCTCGACGGCAACCACCCGCTGGCGGGCAAGAGCCTGCACTTTGACGTGCGGATCGAGGAGGTGCGCGCCGCCACCGAGGAAGAACTCTCCCACGGCCACGTGCACGGACCGCACGGCCACCACGATCACTGAAGAAAGCGCCCAGGGCAGCCGGCACAGAGCGCGGATCACGCCCGACATCCGCCGCCGGGCGGACTCAGAACCAGCCGTAATTGAAGCTGATGCTGATGCGCTCGCCGGCAGGATTGGCCGGAACCTCGTGGCGCAACCAGCTCTCGAACAGCACGATGCTGCCCGCGGCGGCCGGGATTTCCACCCAGCGCCGGTTGGCGCGGCTCGCACCACTGCGCCTGGGTGGCGCGGCCATCATGCGCTCGAGCCGCGGATCCTCGAGCTTCAGCCCCGCGCAACCTCGCGGCGTCTTGAGGTAGTACGTACCGCTGATGGTCGCAAGCGGATGTAGGTGCAGCCCGTGCGCGGTACCGCGCGGCATGATGTTCACCCAGCAGTCGGTCATGCTCAGCGCCCGACCCGTCAGGTCGAACTCGAGCGCACGAGCGAACGCCGCGACGTGCGGGTCGAGCGCACGCTCCAGCGCCGCAAACGTCGGCGAGAGCTGGTGCATCCGGAACGCCGAGCCATACGAGGTATAGCCGCCGGGATAATTCTTCGCCGACCAGCGTCGGCCGCCCACATCGTCCCTCGGCAGTTGCCGGCACTCGCGCAACAGCCGCGGCCCGAGGCGGGCCGCGGCTGGCACTCGCCGCTCGTAGATCAACGTCGGAAACAGTCGTTGCAGACTCATCCGGCGAGTATATCGGCTCGGCGCTCACCCGGTGGCGAACTGCTGCACCTCCGTGCTACCGACAAGCGCCTCGAGTGAGGACGTCCCGCCCGTGATCGCCTGAGTCAAGTCATCAAAATACCCGGCGCCGACTTCGCGCTGATGACGCGTGGCACTGTAGCCGTGCCGCTCGGCCGCGAACTCCGCCTCCTGCAGCTCCACGTAGGCGGCCATCTGTCGATCCCGGTAACCGCGTGCCAGCTCGAACATCGAGAAGTTCAGCGCATGGAATCCGGCCAGCGTGATGAACTGGAACCGATAGCCCATGGCGCCGAGCTCGCGCTGAAAGCGCGCGATGGTCCCCTCATCGAGCTTTCGCTTCCAGTTGAATGACGGTGAGCAGTTGTACGCGAGCAGTTTGTCCGGGAAGCGCTGATGCACCGCTTCGGCGAAGCGGCGCGCCTCCTCAAGATCCGGCTTGGCCGTCTCGCACCACAACAGGTCGGCATAGGGCGCATAGGCGAGGCCACGCGCGATTGCCTGGTCGAGTCCGGCGCGGACATGAAAGAACCCTTCGGCGGTGCGGCTGCGCCCCGTATCGATGAACGGCCGATCGCGCTCATCGACGTCCGCGGTGAGGAGCTTGGCGCCTTCGGCGTCGGTGCGCGCCACCAGCACGGTCGGCACGTTACACACATCGGCGGCGAGCCGGGCGGCGAGCAGTTTGTTGATCGCTTCCTGGGTCGGGACGAGCACCTTGCCGCCCATGTGCCCGCATTTCTTCGCCGATGAAAGCTGGTCTTCGAAATGCACGCCGGCCGCGCCGGCCTCGATCAGCTGCTTCATCAGCTCAAAGGCGTTGAGCACCCCGCCAAAGCCGGCCTCGGCGTCCGCGATGATCGGCTTGAACCAATCGGTGCTGTCATTGCCTTCCGCGTGGTGGATCTGGTCTGCGCGCCGCAGCGTCGAGTTGATGCGCCGCACGACTGCGGGCACTGAATCGCTCGGGTACAGCGACTGATCGGGATACATCTGCCCGGAGAGGTTGGCGTCGGCGGCCACCTGCCAGCCCGAGAGATAGATCGCATCCAGTCCGGCTTTGACCTGCTGCATGGCCTGATTGCCGGTGAGCGCCCCGAGTGCGTTGACGAACGGGCGCTCGTTCAGCATCCGCCAGAGTTTCTCGGCGGTCAGGCGCGCCACCGAGTGCTCGACGGCAATGGTGCCGCGTAGCCGCACCACATCCTCGGGCTGATAGGCGCGCTCAATGCCACGCCAGCGGGGAGAGTCTTGCCACGACCGGCGCAGCTCTTGTGCGCTCGGCAACAGGTCATCGGGTCTCATACTCAGTCCTCCAGGGCGTCAGTCAATCAGTTCATAGGCCGGTAGGGTGAGAAATTCATCGAACGAATCCTGCAAGATCATCTGTTGCATCAGCCGCGCCGCACTCGGGAACACACCCTCCAGCAGGCGCGTCTGGCCGACCTCGGCATGAATGCGCTCCAGTTCCTCGGTGAACAGCCGCTCCATGCGCGGCGCCGTCAGGGGCACACCGTCACTCGTGCAGGCGCCGTGGCGCAGCCACTGCCACAGCTGCGCACGGCAGATCTCCGCCGTGGCCGCGTCCTCCATGAGGTTGTAAAGCGGCACACAGCCATTGCCGCGCAACCATGCCTCCAGGTACTGCACTCCCACCCGGATGTTGGTTCGCACGCCATCCTCGGTGATACTGCCGGCCGGCACGCGCAGCAGATCTTCTCGGCGCACGCGCACGTCCTCACGGGCGACGCTAAGCTGGTTGGGGCCGTGCATTTGCGCCTCGAATGCCGCACGGGCCACCGGCGCAAGCCCCGGGTGGGCAATCCAAGTCCCGTCGTGCCCGGCCCTCGCCTCGCGCAGCTTGTCGGCGCGCACCCGCTCCATGGCGAGGGCGTTCGCCTGTGCGTCGCGCACCGGAATCTGTGCTGCCATACCACCCATGGCATGCGCGCCGCGGCGGTGGCAGGTGCGGATGAGCAGATCCACGTAGGACTTGAGGAAATGCCGCTCCATCGTCACCTGCGCACGATCGGGCAGGACGAACTCGCGGCGCGCGCGCAGCTTCTTGATGAAGCTGAAGATGTAGTCCCAGCGGCCGCAGTTCAAGCCGACGATGTAATCGCGCAGCTCGAAGAGAATCTCGTCCATCTCGAATGCCGCCGGCAGCGTCTCGATGAGCACCGTGACCTTGATCGTGCCGTGCTCGAGCCCGAGCGCCGTCTCGGCGGCCGCGAACACCTCGGCCCAGAGCCGCGCCTCGAGGTGACTTTCGAGCTTCGGCAGATAGAAGTACGGGCCGGTGCCGGCGCGCGCCAGCGCTGCATGATTGCGCGCCAGGTAGAGTGTGAAATCGAACAGCGCGCCGGACACCGGCTCGCCCTCGATAGTCACGTGCTTCTCCGGCAGATGCCAGCCGCGCGGCCGCATGATCAGCGTCGCGCGCCGCTCGGCGAGCCGGTACGCCTTGCCGCTCGCCGGATCCACGTAGCTGATGGTGCCATCGATGGCGTCGGCGAGATTGATCTGCCCCTGGATCAGGTTCTGCCAGGTCGGACTGCAGGAGTCCTCGAAGTCGGCCATGAAGGCGCACACCGGCGCATTCAGCGCGTTGATGATCATTTTGCGCTCGACCGGACCGGTGATCTCCACGCGTCGGTCCACCAGATCGTGCGGCACCGCCGCAATACGCCAGTGCGCACGACGCACCGCCTCGGTCTGCGGCAGAAAATCCGGCAACTCGCCGGCGTCGAACTCGCGCTGACGGCGGGCGCGCGCCGCGAGCAATTCGCACCGGCGCGGATTGAACCGCTGGTGCAGCCGGGCCAGCAACTCCAGTGCGGCGGGCGTGAGCACCTCCGCGGCGCGTGCAATTGCGGTGGGCGCGACCCGCAACGCGGGCGTCTCGCCCTGCGCCACCGGGGCCTGGATCGATCGGGTTGGGGCTGCGGTGTTCATGGGATTGAGCATAGCCCCTGAACATGAAGAATTTGACTATAGAAACTTCACATTGTTAATTTCACAACTGCGGGCAACCTGTCCGCGCATCCCCGTCCAGGTGCCGTCATGCCGCCGCTGCTGCGCAAAGGCCACTTTCTCGGTGCAAAACTGCGCGAATTGCGCAAACGTAACGGCCTGACGCTGGAGGAACTGTCCTCGCGCTGCATTCAGCGCAATGCCGAGCGGGCACCCTCGGTGTCGTACCTGAGCATGATCGAGAGCGGCAAACGCGTACCTTCCGCGGAGCTGCTCGAGCTGCTGGCGCTGGTATTTCAGCGCGAACCGAGCTGGTTCCTCGACGAAAGCAGCAGCGCGGAGCTGGTCACGCTCTCGGCGCCCGCCGGGGGTGCCGCCAAGGTCCCCTTGGAGCCTGCGTTTCTGTTCTCCAAGGAAGTTCTGCAGGCGGCGATCCCTGAGCTGCTGCAGCAAACCGGCACCAGCGGGCGGCAGTTTGCCCACCTGCTGATTCGCACCCACCAGGAATTCTCCCGCAACGATTTCCCGGACCTCGAGCGCGCCGCGGAAGAGGTGGGCGAGCGGAAGTTTCCGCTCGGCGTCGAGGACCTGATGCGCCTGACGCGCCGGCACGGCCTGGAGATCCGTTGGTTCGAGCGCAAGGCGCTGCTGGCACGGGACAAGGACCGCGAGGTGCGCAGCGTGGTGCGCTCGTTCTTCGAATCACCGCGATTCATCTACGCCAATCGCGCGCTGCAGTCCGATCCGGCCCGCCTGAAGTTCGACCTGGCGGCGCACATCGCGCACAAGGTGCTCCACGGTGGCGATGGCCTGAAGTCCGCGCACGCCACGGGCGGGGAGATGGGCGGTAGCCCGGAGGGCGCTTCGGCCGCCGGCATGAACGCAGAGGACGTGCTGCACGCCTGGCGCGACTTCGAGTGCAGTTTCTTTGCCGGCGCACTGCTTGCGCCGCGCGTGCCGTTCCGACGGTTCCTGGCACGCGAGCGCTACCGAGTCGAGAGCGGCACGTGGCTTGAGCTGACGCCCGCGGTCATCATGCGCCGCATGACGAAGGTGTCGCCGTATCCGTACTGGCACTTCTTCGATGCCTATCCACCGGGTTACCTGCGCGCCGTGTACCGCGGCAACGGCATTCCCCTGCCCTGGGGCAACCTGGCGCAGGTGAGCGATCCGTGCCCGAACTGGGCGGTATTTCGCATGCTCGACAGCGAACGCGACAGTGGATCGCAGATCTCTGTGCTGCGCGACGGAGAGCGCGCGCTGCTCTATTGCTGTCACTCGCGGCGGGTGCACGACATGGCGGGCAACCCGCACGTGCTGTCGGTTGGGGTCGATCTGGCCCCGGCACTGGATGCCAATGGGGTCTCCAGCGCTGAGATCACCGCGGCGATCCACGCCGCATGCACGCGCGGGGGTGGGGAGGCCCCACCCCCGCGGGGCGCAAAGTCGGCACTGCAGGCCGTCGCCAACGTGCTCAATATCGCCTGGATCGACACGGCACTCGAACGGCCGGCGCATCTGATCTGCCCGCGCAGCTCGCGGTGCCCGCGGCCCGATCGCTGCGCGGGCGCGAAGCTGCGCCCGTCGCGTGCACGGGAAATAGACGACGTGCGCGCGGAGATCCTCGGCTCCCCGCGCTGATCAATCCTTGGCGTGCATGAAGATCATCGCCGGGTGTTCGATGAGCTCCTTCATCGCCTGGATCATGGCGGCCGCGTCGTAACCGTCAACGAACCGGTGATCAAACGACGAGGAGAGATTCATCATCCGGCGCACCGTGACGGCTCCATCGACGACCATGGGACGATCGACCGCACGGTTCACCCCGAGGATCGCAACCTCCGGGGCATTGATGATCGGCGTGCTGACGATGCCGCCGAGCTTGCCGAGGCTGGTGAGCGTGATGGTCGAACCGGTCAGTTCTTCGCGAGTCGCCTTGTTGGTGCGCGCCCCTTCGGTCACGCGCCGCATCTCCGCCGCGATGCCCCACAGCGAGCGCTGCTCGGCGTTGCGCACCACGGGCACTTTCAAGCCGTCAGGTGTTTGGGTGGCCACGCCCACGTGCACTGCGCGGTGACGGATGATCACGCCCCGCTCGGCATCGTAGTGCGCGTTGCACTGCGGAAAGTCCTGCAGCACCCGCACCAGCGCCACGACGAGAAACGGCAGGTACGTCAGCGCCGGCTCTCCGGAGGCCAGGCGGCCGTTCAGGTGCCGGCGCAACCCCTCCAGTTCGCTGACGTCGACCTCCTCGACGTACGCGAAGTGCGGAATGTTGCGCTTCGCCTCGCTCATGCGCTGGGCGATCAGGCGCCGCAGGCCGATGACTTTGATTTCTTCGGTGGGAGCCGAGGTCGCCGGCGGCGCCACACCCGCCCGCGCCGCCACCGGCGATGCGGCCCGCGATCCGGCCGGCGGCGCACCACGCAGGTGCGCCTCCAGATCCTCGCGCAGGATGCGGCCCTGTGGGCCGCTGCCGCGCACCTGTTGCAGATCAACACCGGCCTCGCGCGCGCGGCGCCGGTTGGCCGGCGAGGTCATCACCCGCCCGCGCGCTGCGGCGGGCGGCGACTGCGGCAGCGGTGCTGGAGCGCTCGCGGGCGCGGCGACAACGCCCGGCGCTGCGGCGGCGGTCGGTGCCGGTGGCGAGGATTGCTCGCCGCCGGTTTCGAACACGATGAGCTCGGCGCCGACCGCGACCATCTCGCCCGGCTCACCAGTGGTTGAAATCACGGTGCCGCCGACCGGCGAGGGCACTTCCACCGCCGCCTTCTCGGTCATGACCTCGACCAGCACCTGCTCTTCCTCGACGGTATCACCGGGTTTGACGTGCCAGCCGACGATTTCGGCAGACACGGTGCCCTCACCGAGGTCTGGAAGTTTGAAGACGTAGCGGCTCATCGCGCCTCCATCACGCTGCGAATCGCGGCGACGATGCGCGCCGGACCGGGGAAGTAGTCCCATTCGAAGGCGTGGGGATAGGGCGTGTCCCAGCCGGTCACCCGGGCGATGGGCGCCTCCAGCTGCCAGAAACACTCTTCCTGCACCGTGGCCGAGAGCTCCGCACCGAAACCGCTGAAGCGGGTGGCCTCGTGCACGATCACGCAACGCCCGGTCTTGCTCACCGACGTGCAAAGCGTATCGACGTCAAGCGGTACCATGGTGCGCACATCGATGATCTCGGCATCGACCTCGGCGAGCCGCACCGCCGCTTCCGCCACGTGCACCATGGTGCCGTAGGTCAGCACCGTCACATCCTTGCCCGGGCGCACCACTTCGGCCTTGCCGATCGGAATCGCGTAGTGCCCCTCGGGCACCTCGCCCTTCGGATGCGTGCTCCAGGGCACCGCCGGCTTGTGCGGATCGCCGTCGAACGGTCCGTTGTAGATGCGCTTCGGCTCGAAGAACACCACCGGATCTTCGTCCTCGATGGAACTGATCAGCAGCCCCTTGGCGTCGTAGGGATTCGAGGGCATCACCACTTTGATCCCGCAGACGTGCGTGAACACGCCCTCCGGACTCTGCGAATGCGTCTGCCCGCCCCGGATGCCCCCCCCGCAGGGCGTGCGAATGGTCACCGGCGCGCAGTAATCACCCGCGGTGCGATAGCGCAGGCGCGCCAGCTCGCTCACGATCTGATCGAACGCCGGGTAGATGTAATCGGCGAACTGGATCTCGGCGACCGGGCGCAGCCCGTTGACGCCCATGCCGATCGCCGCAGCGACGATGCCGCCCTCGGCGATCGGGGTATCGAGCACGCGGTGCTCGCCGTACTTGCGCTGCAGTCCGTCGGTGCAGCGGAACACCCCGCCGAAGTACCCGACGTCCTCCCCGAATACCACGACACGCGGGTCGCGCCCGAGCATCACGTCGAGGGCCGAGTTGATCGCCTGCACCATGTTCATCTGTGCCATCGATCAGCCCTCCCCGCCCGAGACCTTGGCGGCGGCCGCGGCATGCTGCGCCGCGGTGAGGCCGCGCAACTCCTCGCGCTGGCGCTTCAGGTGCGCCGGCATGTCGTGGAAGACGTCCTCGAACATGCTCATCGGATCGAGCGTCGGTCCATCGGTGAGCGTGCCGTAGGTCACCGCTTCCTTCCAACAGGCGGTCACGTGCGCCTCGAGCTCCCGCTCGAGCGCCGCATGGCGCTCCTCGGACCACTCGCCGATGCCGATCAGATGCTCCTTCAGCCGCTTCACCGGATCGCCGAGCGGCCAGGCCTGCCACTCCTCCTTCGGCCGGTAGCGCGATGGATCGTCGCTGGTCGAGTGGGCTGCGGCGCGATAGGTCACATGTTCGATCAGGGTGGGGCCACCGCTCGCGCGGGCCCGCTCGGCTGCCCACCGGGTCACGGCGTACACGGCGAGGAAATCATTGCCGTCGACCCGCACGCCGGGGATCCCGTAGCCCGGACCGCGCTGTGCGAAGGTGCGCCGCTCACCGCCCGCAAAGCCCTGAAAGCTCGAGATCGCCCACTGGTTGTTGACCACGTTCAGAATGACCGGCGCCTGGTACACCGCGGCGAATGTCAGCGCATGGTGGAAATCGGCCTCGGCGCTCGACCCCTCGCCCATCCAGCTCGCCGCGATGCGATCCTCGCCCTTGATCGCCGCGGCCATCGCCCAACCGACCGCCTGGGGAAACTGTGTGGCGAGATTGCCGGAAATCGAGAAGATGTTGCCTTCCGCCCAGTGATACATGATCGGCATCTGCCGGCCGCGGCACATGTCGCGGGTGTTCGAGAGGCACTGGCTCATCAGATCGACCAGACTCTTGCCGCGTACGATGAACAGCCCCTGCGTCCGGTACGAGGGGAAGAGCATGTCGCCCGGCTGCAGCGCCATGCCCTGCGCAACGGCAACCGCCTCCTCGCCGGTCGACTTCATGTAGAACGAGATGCGTCCCTGCCGCTGCATGCGCTGCATGCGCTCATCGAAGTGGCGCGTCAGCAGCATGTGGCGCAGCGCCACTTGCAACTCCTCGGGCTCCAGGTGCGGGTTCCACGATCCGACGGCGCGGCCTTGCTCATCGAGCACGCGCACCATCCCGGTGCCGAGGCGCTCGATCTCATGAGCAGGCGCCAGGGTGTCCGGGCGGGACTCATGCCCGGCCGGCGGGATGTCCAGATAGCTGAAGTCCGGTTTCTCCCCCGGGCGTGCCGGAGGATGTGGAACGTGCAGGCGCGACTGCGTCATGAATTCTGATCCCCGTCATCGCCGTTGACCGGCTGATTGGAAATTTTACCGCCCTAAAAGTGCAACACACGTTCCAATCCGTTCGCAAATCGGTCGCTTCGCGCAATGAGCATCGCACTCCAGGGGAGCGGCCGCAATGGCGAACAGATGGCAGCGCGGTCATAATCCGCGGCGTGAAATCCTACCCCACTGCCCGCGGCGTCGTACTGCGCAAATCCCCCTCCGCGCCCCCGCGCGCCCCGGCGAGTCCGGCCGCAACGGGTGCGCCAACGCGCGTTCGGGTGGCGCGCGAGGTATCCGGTCGCGGCGGCAAGGCCGTCTCGGTCGTCCTCGGTCTGCCGCTCGGCCCGGCGGAACTGGAGACGCTCGGCCGGGAGCTGAAGAAACTCTGCGGCGCCGGTGGCGCGGTCCGCGACGGCCGCATCGAGGTCCAGGGCGAGCACCGCGACCGGCTGGTCGAGGCACTGCGTCAGCGCGGTTACGACGCAAAGCGCTCCGGCGGCTAGGGTCGCAGCACCACCAGCAGCACGATCGCGATCAGCAGCACGCTCGGCACTTCGTTGAAGACCCGGAACCAGCGGTGCGAGTGCCGGTTGCGCCCCTCGATCAGGCGGCGCATCAGTACATAACACCAGAGGTGGTAGCCGATGAGTGCGGCCACCAGCACCAGCTTCACGCGCAGCCAGGTGAACTGCAGAAACGCCGGCGCTTCGAGCACCATTAACAGACCGAAGGTGACGGTGAGCACAGCGCCGATGCTCATCAGCGCGAACAGCCGCCGCTCCATCACCGCAAAGCGCGCCAGTCCGGGCGCATCGGCGGTCTCACAGTGGTAGACGAACAGCCGCGGCAGATAGAACAGCCCGGCGAACCAGGTCACCACGAATACGATATGGAATGCCTTGAACCAGAGCATGCAGTATCGTACCCGGCTTCGGCACGCTTGACCAAAAAAGCGCGCGGCCAATGACAGGAGGATTGTCATGAGCAAAATCGGCTCTGGAGTAGCCCCGGGCGCACCGGGTCTCTCACCCACCTGGTGCAGCAGCGCCAAAGACGTCGTAGGGTGCTCCCTCGGGCGGCCCCGCCTGTGGTTCACCATCGGCGGCGGCATCGTCAACGAAGTCTATTACCCACGCCTGGACATTCCGCAGATCCGCGATCTGGGCTTCATCGTCGGGGACGGGAAGGGCTTCTGGGTCGAGGTCAAGCGCCTCGGTAATCCGACCATCACGCTGGCCGGCTCGGGCATCCCGGCGGTGCGTGTGGTGCACCGCCACGAGCGCTTCGAGCTGCGCCTGAGAATCGTGCCGGCCTCCGAGCGCGATGTGCTGCTGATCGAAGTGGAACTCACCGGCGATGAGCAGCTGCGCCCCTACGCGCTGCTCGCACCGCACCTGGCCGGCACCGGCCACGACAACAACGGGATGGTCGCCGATCACAGGGGACATCGACTGCTGCTCGCCGAACAGGGTCCATTCGCGCTCGCCCTCGGAGCGGTCGACGACGACCAGCGCGACGCGTGGGGCCGCGCAAGCTGCGGTTACGTCGGGACGAGCGATGGCTGGCAGGATTTCAAATGCAACGGCGCGATGTGCTGGGAGTACCAGCAGGCCGGACCGGGCACCGTCGCGCTGCTCGGGGAGCTGCCGCGCAAGGCGGTCCTCGGTCTGGGCTTCAGCAGCAGCACCGAGTCGGCCGCGAGCCTCGCGCTCTCGGCGCTGTTTGAGCCATTCGAGTCGAGCTGGCAACGTCAGGTCGCCGAGTGGTCGGACTGGCAGAAGGAATGCGCCGCGCGCGCCCCGCTCACCGGGTCGCTGCCGCCGCAGTGCCGCGAGCAGTTTCGAGTCTCGACCATGGTGCTGCGCACGCACCAGGGCAAGACCTTCCCCGGCGCGATGGTCGCGAGCCTGAGCGTGCCCTGGGGCAACACCAAGGATGAGCGCGCCGGCTACCACCTGGTCTGGCCGCGCGATCTGTGCGAGTGCGCCGGCGCGCTGCTCGCCTTCGGTGCCACCCGTGAAGCGCTGGACACGGTGCGTTACCTGCGTGCCACGCAGCTCGCCGACGGGCACTGGAACCAGAACCAATGGCTCGGCGGCACGCCCTACTGGACCGCCGTGCAGCTCGATGAGACGGCCTTCCCCGTGCTGCTCGCCTGCGCACTGCACGAGCGCAACGCGCTCGACGGCGTGCGCGTCACGGACATGATTCACCGCGCCCTCTCCTTCCTCGTGCGCAACGGCCCGGCGTCCGACCAGGACCGGTGGGAGGAGGACGCCGGCATCAACACCTTCACCCTCTCAGCGTGCATCGCGGCCCTGGTGTGCGGCGCGACGCATCTGCCACCGCAAGCGCGCGAACTCGCGCTCGACATTGCCGATTACTGGAATGCGAGCCTTGAGGACTGGACCGCGGTGAGCGATACGCCGCTCGCCCGTGCGCACGGCGTTCCCGGCTACTACGTGCGCGTGGCGCCCGCCGAGGCGCTGCACGACCGCAGCGCGCTGCAGGATGCGCTGCCGATCCGCAATCAGGCCATCGACCCGGCGCTGCCGGCCGCCGCGCAGGTCGGGGTGGACTTCCTGCAGCTCGTACGCTTCGGTCTGCGCGCGCCCGATGATCCGATCGTCGCCGGGACGGTCAAGCTGGTCGATGCGCTGCTGAAGCGCGACACGCCGAGCGGCCCTAGCTGGTACCGCTACAACGACGACGGTTACGGTGAGCACGACGATGGCTCGGCCTACGATGGCACCGGCCGCGGCCGCCCCTGGCCGCTGCTCACCGGGGAGCGCGGGCACTACGAGCTCACCGCCGGCAAGGATCCGCTGCCGTACCTCGAGGCGATGGTGCGCATGGCCTCGAGCGGCGGGATGCTGCCGGAGCAGGTCTGGGACGCCGCACCCATTCCCGAGCGCTTTCTGCTGCCGGGCCGGCCCACCGGCAGCGCCATGCCGCTGGTGTGGGCGCACGCGGAGTTCATCAAGCTCACCGTCTCGCGCACCCTCGGCCGCCCATTCGACCGACCCGAGCCGCTCTGGCGCCGCTACGGCGGTCAACGCCCGAAGCTGCGCCGCCTTATCTGGGCACCGCACGCCGCAGCGAGCACTCTCCCGCAGGGTGCGGCGCTGACGCTGGCGCTGAACGAACCGGGCGTATTCCGCTGGGGCTTTGACGGCTGGCAGGACATTGAGGAGCGGGCCACGCAGCCCAATCCGCTGGGCCTGCACCTGGTGGAGGTCGACACCGGCGCGCTCTCGCCCGGCCGCACCATCGACCTGACCTACCGACGCCTCGCGGATGGACAGTGGGCCGGACAGGACTTCCAGATCCAAGTGACTCCGCCTCGCTAGATCGCCGCGACTGAGCGAGCATGGATGCTCGCGCCCCCGTCGATTCAGGCCATTTGTGAAGCGTGCTGATACGGCGTCAGTGTAGAGGGTTGTATCAGCACGTGAAGCAGCGCGTCTGACGGCTGTTAGTTGCTGTCGCGGCCGTCAAGGACCTGCGCCAAGCCCCGAGACGCGCTGGCGGTCGACGCCGGCGCGAGGACAGGCTCGAAAATCTTCTGAAAATCAAAATATTGGCGAAAAGCGGGGGGCGAGCAGCCCCGCCCAGCAGGGTCCCGTCACGGACCTCGCCCCCCTTACGCCGAGCACGACCGGCGCGTGCGGGCACGAGACGGGGGTGCCCACGCTGGTCGAGCCGTCGATCCGGCCGTATAGTGCCGCCACTGCAGCGTAGCCGCGGCCGTGGGCCCATCCGCCGCTGCCGAGATCCCCGTGTCGGTGATCGGAGTCAACCGATGGAACCTCCGATCGTTTTACCAGTCAGTACACAATGGAGGTAGTAACTATGGGCGCGATATCCGTTGGGCGTACGTTCAGGACGTGCGGAGTCGCAATGGCTGCCGTGGCTTCGTTGCTGCTGGCGGCCTGCGCTACCACACCGGTCATTCACACGCGCATGGCCATCGGCGCTAATCTGTCGCAGGCTCATACGTACGCGTTCGTGCGCCATCCGGGCACGGATCATGGGCCGTACAAATCGCTGACGACCCAGCATCTTGAGCGGGCCGTCATGCAACAGATGCAGGCCCGAGGCTATACGCTGATCGCAGCCGATGCCCAGCCAGACCTGCTGGTGAATTTCCGCATCCGGACGCGGGATCGCGTCGTCGGCGGGATGGGACCGGCATTCATGGGCAGCTACTGGGGCGGCTGGGGCCCGTACGGCTGGGGCGATGACGATTGGGGGGGCGGACCCTGGGGCTGGGGTGGTGGGTATTACAGCGATCTGCGGACCGTGACCACTGCAGCGCTCACCATCTCGGTGATCGACCGCAGCACCCGCTCGGTGATCTGGAGCGGCACGGCCTCATCGGACATGTCCCGTCATCAACGCTATCACCCGGGAAGGTCCCTGGACGAAGCCGTTCAGCAGATTTTCCGTCACTACCCAATACCGGCCGGCGCGCGCTGAGCGCGCCGCCGCGACGGCGCGGATGAACCGGCGGACCGCAGCGGTCCGCCGGTCGTTTCAGGCTCCGAGGTAGGAAACGCGCTCGCGCCAGCGATCCGGGGCAGACCCTTCGCAGCACGCATCCGCTTCGGTCCCGATGTACAGATAGCCCACCACCGCATCGGCCGGCTCGAAACCCAGTTCGCGTTTGATGGTCTCATCGTAAGCGGCCGCGCCGGTCTTCCACACGCCGTTGAAGCCCAGGGCGTACGCGGCAAGCAGAATGTTCTGCGCGGCGGCGCCAGCGCACAGCACCTGCTCGATCATCGGCACCGATGCCTGCGCATCCTTCACGGCGCCCACCACAATGATGAGTGGCGCCCGAAAGGCCTTCTGTCGTTCGCGCTCGAGCGACTCGGGAGTCGACTGCGGGCGCACCCGCTGCAGTTGGGCCGCGAGCATCGCGCCGAAGCGCTCACGCGCCGCGCCGCGGATCACGACGAATCGCCAGGGACGCAACCGCCCGTGATCCGGCGCGCGCGCAGCGCTGGCCAACAACAGCTCCAGCGCGCCCTCATCGGGTGCCGGCTCGGTGAGCGTCTTCGCCGAACGGCGCTGAAGCAAAAGATCGATCGCTTGCATGGGGGCAATATTGACACAAGTCCGTCGCAAACCGTGTACAGTCCGCGCCCATGGACGCGCGTGACCTCGAGGCGCTCAAAGACGCCATTCGGTGCATTCCCGACTACCCTAAGCCGGGCATTCAGTTCCGCGATATCACGACACTGCTCGGCAACGCGCCGATGTTCCGTCTTGCCATCGACGCGCTGTCGCACCCCTGGTCGGACTCGCGCCTGACGCACGTTGCGGGCATCGAGGCCCGCGGGTTCATTCTCGGCGGTGCGGTCGCCCAGCGCGTCGGGGCCGGCTTCGTCCCCATTCGAAAAAAAGGCAAGCTGCCCCATGAGACGGTGCGGGTCGCGTACTCCCTGGAGTACGGCATCGACGAGATGGAAATGCACCGCGATGCGCTGCAGCCAGGCGAGCGGGTACTGCTGATCGATGATCTGATCGCCACCGGGGGCACGGCCGAAGCGGCCGTGAAGCTGCTGCGCACCCTGGGAGCCGAGATCGTCGCCGCGTGCTTCGTCATCGACCTGCCCGAGCTCGGCGGCGCGCGGCGTCTGGAGGCGCTCGGCGTACCGGTCCGCAGCCTTGTCGCTTTTCAGGGACACTGAGCCGAGTTCAACATTACGTTCTGGTCATGCACGGTTCGGGTGCGGATCTTCCTGCAATAATCCGCCCCGTTCCGGCGCCGAGCGCTCGGGGCAATTCTCAAACCGCTCAAACTCTCTTTTTGGAGAAGTCGATGTTCAAGAAGCTCGTCCCTGTCCTCGGAGCGCTGCTGCTGGCCGGTTCGCTGGCTGCCACCCCCGTCGCCGCCGTTGCGGCCCAGGCGCCCACCACTGCGCATCATGTCGTGCACAAGAAAATGATGCACAAGAAGATGATGCACAAGAAGTGGGCCAAAAAGGCCATGCACAAGAAGTGGCATAAGAAGTGGCACAAGAAGGCCATGCACAAGAAGTGGCACAAGAAGGTCGTGAAGCACCCGATGGCCAAGAAGAAGGGCTGAAGGTCACGGCTTGATGCCCAAAGAGCCCCGCCCTGTGCGGGGCTCTTTCGTTTCGGGAGGGTGGTACTTACCGCACCTGCCCAAAATGGCGATCGCTCAATGACTGACATACCGGTCGCGCGAGGCAATCACCAAGAATGATGCGAGGAGATCGTGGCGACGGGCGATCGCCGAGGACCGTGACCCCGCCCGAGCGCTGATACAGACACATTCAGGCCGAGTGAGCGGCGTACTGGCGATCGTCAATCTGGTGCCTGGGGGCGAGGCGGGTTGATTGTGCGGCGCTGCCACCAGAGGACAGACGGCGGCTCGCCGCTGCTTGGAACACAAAAATGTCAGGGCGTAGGACGGCGAGGTTGACTCATGGACCAACGGTCGCAATGTGTCTTCGTAGCACGCGTGTCGCTCGCCGTGACTTTTCGCCTGAGCGCGGGGTCGCCCACAGGATCTGAACCGGGTCCGGATCGCACTCAGGGTTTTGTGCCTGAAACTCTGCCCGATCCCGATCCACCCGCGCGGCGAAGATCCCTCGGGAGCACTTGGGCGGGACGATCTGCAGTTCCCCGCGCCATCGGATGTACCGGCCGCTACCCGGGATGTGCTGGAGAACAGCGGTCGGAACCGTGACCCACGCACAACCGGTCTGTGTGTGAACTGCCGCGGCAACGCGCTCCTCGGCACGATCCGACTTTGGGAAAAGGGCCAAGGCGAGCGCGCGAGCCGTGAACGCCTGAAGGCCGTGGACCACGCCGTCGTGTCGCCCGCCTGTTCGCCCGGGCTCGCCGCCAGGTACCCGCCGCGCATGAGGTCCTGCAGGCAGCCGTTGCGCAGGAGCCGCTCGCGCGCGCGGGTGCTCGAGCGCACCTGCCAAAGGGTGAGCGGGCATCGGCGAGGGTGGATGGGGAATTAAGGTTCAGGCGTTTGCCGTTTTCTAGGCTTATGTGCGGCATAGTTAAAAACTGTCTTTTTAACAAAGACTTATGAGCTGCCGCGCGCGTGGATAGCGGCAGAGATGGGCCAGCGTGCGTCGGGGCGCTGTTACGGAGGCGACGCCCGCGCATCGCAGTCGCACGCCCCCCTGCACCCTGGTCCGGGACTCTGTGCTGAGGAGGCCATGGGACGTGAGCCCTCTGGATGGCCCCCACGGCGCACGCTCGGCCAGAAATGACCTCGAGGAGACCCGTTCAGAGCTCTGTGGGTCATCTGCGGAGTAACGCCCTTTCGGGTGGACGTAACGCGCCCATCGTCACGGCGCCCTACAATCCTCTCGATGCAGCCGCTCACCGAAATGCTCGTGCTGCTGGCCGCCGCGGTGCTGCTGGTCACCGTGGCCCGCCGGCTCGCGCTGCCCACGGCGCTGCCGTACCTGGCGGTGGGCCTCGCCTGCGGCCCCTATGCGCTCGGCGTGGTACAGGGTTCGGCCACCGTGCGCCTGCTCGCCGAGCTCGGGGTCGCCTTTCTCCTCTTTACGCTCGGCCTCGACGTATCACTGCCGCGGATGATCGCAATGCGGCGCGAGGTCTTCGGCCTCGGCGCAGCCCAGGTGGGCGCCACGACCCTGGTGTTCGCCCTGCTGGGGCGGCTCGCCGGAATCCCCTGGCCCGCCGCGGTCGTTGCCGGGGGTGCGATCGCGATGAGTTCGACCGCCATCCTGCTGCAGCAGCTCACCGAGCGCGCCGAGCTGAACCGCACCCACGGCCGGCTCGCCTTCGCCATGCTGCTGTTTCAGGACATCGCCTTCGTCCCGCTGCTCGCGCTCGCCTCGGCGCTCGGCCCGGGCGCAGGTCCGCTCGATCTGCACGCTGCGCTGCTCGCCGCTGCCGGCGGCGCGCTGGCCATCGGCGCGGTGCTCGCGGCCGGCCGCTGGCTGCTGCGGCCACTGTTCCACGAAATCGCCCACAGCCGTCTGCGCGAGCTGTTCACGCTCGCCGCGCTGCTGGTGGTGATCGGGGCCGCCTGGATCAGCCGCCTGGCGCACCTGTCAGCCGGTCTCGGTGCATTTCTCGCCGGGGTGATGTTGGCCGAGACCGAGTACCGCCATCAGCTCGAATCGGTGCTGCGCCCATTTCGCGACATTCTGCTCGGCGTGTTCTTCGTGTCGGTGGGGATGCTGCTCGATGTGCGTCAACTCGCCGGCGAGCTCGGCACCGTGCTCAGCCTGCTCGTGCTCATCACGGTGCTCAAGGCCGCCATCGCCGCGCTCGTGACGCGGCCGTTCGCCGGCGCACCATTCAAGGCCCTGCGCACCGGCATCGTGATCGCGATCGGCGGGGAGTTCGGCGTCGCCCTCGGCAGCGTCGCGCTCACCGATCGGGTGCTGCCGCCGCACTTCGGCCAACCCGTGCTGCTCGCGCTCGTGCTCTCGATGGTACTGAGCCCCCTGCTGCTGAATCACAACAAGCGCATCGCCCGGCTGCTGCTGCGCGAGCGCGGCCCGCCGCAGCGCACCGCGTTCGAGCGCGAGAGCGAGGCCACCGGGGCCATCGGCCGGCGCGAACACGTCGTGCTCTGCGGCTTCGGGCGAGTTGGTCAGAACGTCGCGCGCGTTCTGGAGGCGCAGGGCTTCGAGTACATCGCGCTCGATCTGGATCCACTGCGCATCGCGGCGGCCCGCCAGGCCGGTGACCCGGTGATCTACGGCGACAGCGCGGATGAGCAGATTCTCGCCCTTGCGGGTCTCTCGAGCGCCTCGGCGCTGGTTGTCACCTTCTCCGATCCGGCTACGGCGCTTGGCATCGTGCGCACCGCGCGCGCCCAGCGCCCCGATGTCCCCATCCTGGTGCGCGCCGCGGATGACTCGCGCTCCGCGGAGCTGAAGGCCGCCGGCGCCACCGATGTGGTGCCCGAGACATTCGAGGCGAGCCTGATGCTGGTCTCACAGGTCCTGATGCTGCTGCAGGTTCCGGTCTCCCGCGTGGTGCGTCTGGTCGGGGGCATTCGCCGCCAACGCTACGGCGTGCTGCGCGCCGTGCTCGGCGAGGGCGACGCGGCGGCGCCCGAGACGGGCGAGGCGCGAGCGACCGAAGTGAAATCCGTGGTCGTGCCCCCGGGGGCCTGGGCCGTCGGGCGGACGCTCGCAACCGTACGCGCGCGAGGCGTACAGGCGGCCGTGACCGCAGTGCGCCGCCGCGGCATCCTCGGGCGTGACCCGGCCGAGAGCACCGTGCTGCGCGAGGGCGACGTGGTGGTGCTGTACGGCACGCCCGAGGCGCTCGAGCGCGCCGAATCGGTACTGCTCGCCGGTTAGCCGGCGCACTGGGCTACAATCGGGCGCCCGTGAACCGCAGTGACATCCAATTTCCGCCCGAACACGCCGCTTTGCGCGAAGACGTGCATGCGCTCGGGGAGCTGATCGGACAGATCCTGCGCGAACAGGGCGGGGAGCCGCTGTTCGAGCTGGTCGAACTCGACCGGCGCGCGGCGATCGCCCGGCGTGAAGGCGACCGCAGCGCGGCGGCGGAGCTGGCCGCCTCGGTGCACGAGCGCCCACCGGCGCTCGCCCGCGAGCTGGTGCGCGCCTTCTCGATGTGGTTCCGCACCGTCAATCTCGCCGAAAACGTCCATCGCATCCGGCGACGGCGCGAGCACTTCCGCAGCACCGATCACCCGCAGCCCGGCGGCGTGGAGAGTGCGATCGCGGAACTCGCCGCGGGCGGCATGACGCTCGAGCAGATGCTCGAGCTGATCGGCTCCCTCGCCATCGAGCCGGTGTTCTCCGCGCACTCCCTGCAGGCCACGCGGCGCACCCTGCTGCGCAAGCAACAACGGGTCGCGCAGCGCATGCTCGATCGGATGAACCCGACGCTCACGCCCCAGGAGCAACGCAACCTGTGGAGCGGCATCCGCTTCGAACTGACCACCGCCTGGCAGACCGAGGAGCTGCCGCGCAAGCAGCTGACGGTGGGCGATGAGCGCGAACAGATCGTGTTCTACCTGGTGGAGATCCTCTACCGGGTCGTTCCCTCGTTCTACGAGGAAATCGCCCTCGCGCTCGCCAAGGTGTTCGGCGTGCCGGCCGAGTCCATCGAGCTGCCGTGCATCCTGCGCTTTGGATCCTGGGTGGGCGGTGACATGGACGGGCACCCCGACGTGCATGCACGCACCATCCGCGAGACCTTCGCGCGCCACCAGCATATCCTGCTCGGCACCTACATCGCGGAGTGTCAGAAGCTCGCCGAGCGGCTCTCTCAAGGGGAGCGGCGCATCCGCGTCTCGAATGAACTCACGCAGCGCATCGAGGAGTACACACGCCTCGCCCCCGGGGCGCGGCCTGCGATGCTCGGACGGCGCGATCGGATGCCGTACCGGCTGTTCTTCTCGCAGCTGGCGCAGCGTCTGCGTGACACGCAGGACGGTCGGGGCAAGGGCTACGACAACGCGCGCCAGTTCCGCGAGGACGTGCAGCTCGTCGCCGTGAGCCTGCAAGCCAACAACGGCGCGACCGCCGGACTGTTTCAGGTGCGCCGGCTGCTGCGGCGCATCGACACGTTCGGCTTTCATCTGGCCAGTATCGATGTGCGCCAGCACGCCAGCGTGCTGCACCAGATCATCGCCCAGGGCAACAACGATCCGGATTGGCCGCGCCGCCCGAGTGCCGAGCGCGCGCAGCTGCTCGCCGAGGCGCTGGTGAAGGACGCCGGACCGCGCGTCGAACTCGATGCGCTGGCGCGGCGCAACCTCGGGGTATTCGAGACCTTCGCGCAGATCCGCCACCGCTACGGCCGCCGGGCGATCGGTTGCTTCGTCGTCAGCGGCACCGAGGGCGCCGATGACGTGCTGGCCGCTTTGCTCCTGGCGCGCTGGGCATCGGTCTTCGACAAGGAGAGCGGCGAGGTGACGCTCGACATTGCGCCGCAATTCGAGTCGATCGGCGCTCTGGAGCGCGGCGGATCGATCATGCAGCAGCTGCTCACCGAGCCGGCCTACGCGCGTCATCTGGCCGGCCGCGGCGGCCGCCAGCATGTACTGCTCGGCTACTCCGACAGCAACATGGAGGCCGGTCCGTGCGCCTCGCGCTTCGCTTTGCATCAGGCGCAGCGCTCACTCGCCGACACTCTCGGCGCCACCGCGCAGCGCTTCTCGCTGATGCATGTGCGCGGCGCGAGCCTCGCGCGCGGCGGTACGCGCATCGATCAGCTGGTCAAATCCGCCCCCGCCGGCATCGCCAACGGCGTGCTGCGGCTGCGTGAACAGGGCGAGACCATCAAACAGGGCTATGGTCTGCGGCCGATCGCGATGCGCACTCTCGAGCGCGCCTTCAACGCGATCAGTCTCGCCACCGCGCGGCGCGCGGCCGAGCCGACCCCCGCACCGTACATCGAGTGCGCGGCGACGATTAGCGCGGCGAGCCGCGACGCATATCGGGCTCTGGTCCATGCGCAACCGGAATTCTACGAGTTCTTCCGCGCCGTCACGCCGATCGATGTCATTGAGCGGATGCAGGTCGGTTCGCGCTCGGTGCACCGTCATGAGAACGGCGGCATCGAGGGACTGCTGCCGGTCCCGTGGGTGTTCGCATGGACGCAGACGCGCCACCTGCTGCCGGCCTGGTTTGGCGCCGGGACGGGCCTGCAGCGCGCCGCACAGCGGCACGGGATCCACACTCTACGCTCGATGTATCGGGAGTGGATGTTCCTGCACAGCCTGATCGATGACATCGAGTCGATGCTCGCGCGCGCAGACCTGCAGATCGCCGCGGCGTACCACGTGCTCGCACCAGAGCCGCTCAGGCACTTCGCCGATGTGATCGGCGCCGAGTACGACCTGACTCGCGAGCAGCTGCTCGCCGTGACCGACAGCACCGAGCTGCTCGACCGCGAGCCGATGTTGCAGCGCACGATCCGCCTGCGTAACCCGTACATCGATCCGATGAACCTGATGCAGGTGGATCTGCTGACGCGCTGGCGCGCCAGCGGGCGCACCGACCGCGATCTGTTCGAGGCGCTGTTGGTGAGCACCAGCGGCATCGCGCAGGGCCTGCAGAGCACCGGATGAGCCGCGCCATGATCGACATTCGCCCGGCGCGCGAAGCCGACACCGCGCAGATCCTGGAGTTCATCGGCGAACTCGCCCGCTACGAGCGGCTCGAACACGAGGTGGTCGCAACCGAGGCGCAACTGCGCGAGACGCTGTTTGGCACTCGGCGCTACGCGGAAGTGTTGATCGCGAGTGCCGCGGACGAACCGGTCGGTTTTGCGTTGTTCTTCCACACCTATTCGACGTTCATGGGTCAACCGGGCATCTATCTGGAGGACCTGTACGTCACAGAACACATGCGCGGCCAAGGGGTCGGCCGGCAGCTGCTGCGCAGGCTCGCGCGCCTTGCCATCGAGCGGCGCTGCGCGCGCCTGGAGTGGGCCGTGCTTGAGTGGAATGCGCCGGCGATCGCCTTTTATCGCAACCTCGGCGCACGCCCCATGGAGGACTGGCGGACGTTTCGTCTGACCGGCGCGGCACTCGAACAACTCGGCGCCTGAATCGCTCACCGCGCCACGGCGCTGAACGACCGCTGAACGGGCAGAGCCGGAGTAAACCCAACTCCCATCGCCGCGCGGTCTGCGGTAAGCTTCCGCCATCGGGTCGGGTTAGGACGAGTCCACCGTGCGCAGCGCCGCCGCGCAGCTCGCACCGCCCAGCCCCGGGCACTGGAGTACACCTGACATGCGCATTCGTTCCCGTCTGCTCACAGCACTCGCCGGCGTGCTGTTCGCGCTGACCACGGTCGCCGCTCACGCTCAAGCCCGCCAGGAAGGCCGGCTGCTGCTCGCCACCCAGGTGCTGCACGACCTGCAGGGCACCCGCGACCAGGGCATTCCGAGCTGGCTGCTGCAACGCGCCTATGGCATCGCGGTGATTCCGGGTCTCACCAAGGTCGCCTTCTTCTTCGGCGCCCGACGCGGACACGGCGTACTGGTCGTGCGCAAGCCCGACGGGCGCTTCTCCAGCCCGGTGTTCATTACCCTCACCGGCGGCAGTTTCGGCTTCCAGTGGGGCGTGCAGAAGACCGATCTGGTGCTGGTGTTCACCTCGCGCAAGGGCGTCGCGGGCTTGAGCGGGGGCAAGGTCACCCTCGGCGCATCCGCCTCGGTTGCGGCCGGGCCGGTCGGACGGCAGGCCTCGGCAGCCACGGTGCAGACCTTCAATGCCGCCGTCTACTCCTATTCGCACAACAAGGGACTGTTCGCCGGCGTCGCGGTCGACGGCTCGGAGCTGACCGTCGACAACGGGGCCGACGCGGCCTTCTACCACCGCAAGCACGTGCACGCCTCGCAGATCATGGACGGCACGCTCAGCAGCACGGATTACGCCGCCCGCCGCTTCATCGACGCGGTCGATACGGCCGCCGATCTGCCGGCGGGCACGAGCGGGGCGTCCGCCGCCGGCGCCGCGGCGCCAGCGGCGACTCCGGCGAGCGGCTCGCCGGCCGCCCAGGCCTATCCGCTGGAGCAGCAGAATTCGAGCTCCAGCAGCCCGCCGGCCAGCCCGCCGGCCAGCCCGCCGGCGAGCAACGCGCCACCGAACTGAGCGGCCGCTGCCGGAAGACGCCCGGACCGTCCTGCTGCGCGGGAGGGTCCGGGCACATCCAAAGGGAGAGGCGGGCCCCCTCGCGATCCGGCAGAGTAAGCGCTTCAGCTGGAGCCGCCCGTGAACGAAAGCCTCACCCGCCCGAGCGCCGCGCAGGCCGCCAACCAGACCGCCTTCACGGTCTTGGCCGCCATCAGCTTCAGCCACCTGCTGAACGACATGATGCAGTCGCTCCTACCGGCGCTCTATCCGATGCTCAAGGCGCATTACGGCCTGTCATTCGGACAGATCGGGGTGTTGACGTTCACCTACCAGATCACCGCCTCGATCCTCCAGCCGCTGATCGGCCGTTACACCGACATACGCCCCCGCCCCTACTCGCTCTCAAGTGGCATGGGTTTCACGCTGCTCGGACTCGCGCTGCTCGCCTATGCGCACAGCTACGCGCTGCTGCTCGCCGCGGCCGCCCTGATCGGCACGGGTTCCTCGGTATTTCACCCCGAATCCTCGCGCGTAGCGCGCATGGCCTCGGGCGGCCGCCATGGCCTAGCGCAATCGGTGTTCCAAGTCGGCGGCAACCTCGGCTCATCGATCGGACCGCTGCTCGCGGCCTTCATCGTGTTGCCCTACGGCCAGTCGAGCGTGGTGTGGTTTTCGTTTGCGGCGCTGGTCGGCATGTTCGTGCTGTTTCAGGTCGGACACTGGTACCGCACGCACGGCCTGGAGCGGCTGAAGCCGCGCGCCGCCGCCGTGCCGAGCGCCGCTGCGGCCCCGACCGGCAAACACGTGACGGTGGCGGTCGCGGTGCTGCTCGCGCTCATCTTTTCGAAGTACTTCTACTTAGCCAGCCTGACCAGCTACTACACGCTGTATTTGATCAGCCGCTTCCACGTCTCGATCCAGGATGCCCAGATCCATCTGTTCGTGTTCCTCGGCGCAGTCGCCGCCGGCACGCTGATCGGCGGCCCGATCGGGGATCGGATCGGGCGCAAGTACGTAATCTGGGGCTCGATCGTGGGCGTGCTGCCGTTCACGCTGATCCTGCCGCACGCGAATCTCTTCTGGACCGGCGTGCTCACCGTGCCGATCGGGGTGATTCTCGCCTCGGCATTCCCGGCGATCGTCGTCTATGCCCAGGAACTGCTGCCGGGCCGCACCGGCACGGTCGCGGGCCTGTTCTTCGGTTTCGCCTTCGGCATGGGCGGCATCGGCGCAGCGGTGCTCGGACAGCTGGCCGACGTCTCCGGCATCCGCGTCGTCTATGAGCTGTGTGCCTGGCTGCCGGTCATCGGATTGCTGGCCGGCTTCCTGCCCGATGTGGGCGAACACCGCCGCGAGCGCACCGCGTAGCCACTGGCCGCCGCGACCGGCGCGCTCCGGACTGCCGCGGTGGGCAGCGCGGTCCGCGACCGCACCGCATCCACGACACGAATCAATGCCGGGCCGCGCCGAGGGGCGATGCGCTGAAGGCTCTCAGGTCATGTACGGGGCAATCACCATGCAGATGACGGTCCCGGAGAGCAGCACCGCGGCAATGCGCTGCGAGCGCACCGGTGTGCTGCGCAGGCTGCCCTGCACGCCTGCGGCGAGCAGCGCGAACAATGCGCCGAGCTGCAGCGTGTGGGCCATTGGGCCCTGCGCGCCGCGGATCACGATGCCCCAGAGCGCCAGGCCCGCCAGCACCGCAAGGGCGGCAGCCAGCATCTGGGCGCGGAACAGCTTCGGCGTGAGTTCGAAATACGAATGTGTCAGTGCCAACGTGGAGCCGACCCAGAATACGCCGGCAAGCGCGTGCACCGACAGCAGAACCATCACCAGGATGTGCATGCTCACGAGCCTCCCCTAGTCATGTTGAGGTCCGCACCGGGGCTCCCCGGCGCGCCTCGCTCAATTGTAAGCGCGTTCGCCGTGCGCGGAGCGATCAAATCCCTCGCGCTCCTGCGCCTCCAAGACCGCCAGCCCTCGGGCGCAGCCTTCACTGCGCCTGTTCGCCCCCGGGCAAATCGGCGAATCGATACGGCACTCCGCAACCGCCGAGCCCGCAATATCCGTCTGGATTCTTCGCCAGGTACTGCTGGTGGTAGTGCGCCCTATGCGTGAAAATCCCACGGTTCCCGCGCGCTTGCGCTTGCGGTAGACCTCTATCGGTCGACTTTTGGTAGACGTTGCTGCCGATCTGCCGGTAGACATCCTGATGGTACGGATCACCTCGACATTGGTGAACTCACCGGGCGATGGTATAATAATTATATCTTAATTATACCAGCCACCGACTTGAAGAAGGCTCATGTCTTTTGAGTACGACCCGGACAAGAGCGCCGAAAACAAGCGCAAACACGGCATTGATTTTGAGGAGGCGCAGCAACTTTGGGCAGATGCCCAATTGGTGGAGGTTCCCGCTCGCACCACGGATGAACCTCGCTGGTTGCTGGTCGGAAAGATCGACGAGAAGCATTGGTCGGCGATCATCACGCGGCGCGGCGACAATATTCGACTTATTTCCGTGAGGCGATCACGGGATGAAGAGGTGGCGATATATGAAAGCGAAGACGTTTGATCGAAAATTTGATGCTGGCGAGAAGGTCACGGAATACCTCGATCTCAAAAAGGCGCGGCGCGTTGGTACCGAAGCGAAGCGGGTCAACGTGGATTTCCCCGCCTGGATGGTGGATTCCCTCGACCGTGAGGCGCGGCGACTTGGCGTGACGCGGCAGTCGCTGATCAAGCTCTGGCTCGCCGACAAACTGGGTCAACCGGCGGTTGCCGGTAAGCGTTAAGTCCACCCGGACCCTCCGTGGCCACCAAGACCGCCAAGTCATTCATGGAAAATGCTCCCGGTCCGAGTCCCTGGTACTTGCAGTCCAAAGGTCCGAGGTTGCCCGGCCTGACGTGGACAAGCGCCGGTGACGCCAGAGTCGCCGCCGGCAAGACTTGTTTGATGCGAGGCGACGACGTTGTCCTTCTCGTCAACATGTACTGCTACGTCGAGTCATTTTCGCCCGGACTCCTGGTTATTTGGCGTCAGGCGCAGGCGCCCTCCGGAAATACAGAGCCGGTAAAAATGTGGGGTTACCAGCACAGAAACCTCGAGCCCCTGTCGAAATCTATCGAAGAACTGTGCGAAGGCATGCAAGAACGACGGCTTGCTACGCTGGCCGCGACGTCGCCCGTATTTGAATGCGAGCTGCCAACGACCATCAGTGAAGAATCAGTCTCGGTCAGTGTCCCTGGGCCTCTAAGGGTCCGCAGTGAAATGCTTCTATTGTGTCAATCATCGGCCATTATACCCGGGCCACAATCCGGCCACGGCAACCTCGCGCTGATGCTTCTGAACACGGCCAGCGGGACTTTACAGCTCTATCCGCAAGATTGGTTCAACGACGGACGAGTGGATCTTGGTTACCAGTGGGTCACCCGAGTCGCCCGTGATGCTAAGACGGGCAGAATCCACGGCGACGGAATCCGTATCGATCCGTTCATCCTGGACGAAAGCATGCGCGGCCGCGTTTGAGGATGGGGAATTCCTTCCCCACGGACTATCCTGAACCGTGCTCGACGGTAGAATTCCGGTAGACTTAGCCGTCGAGATCAGCCTGTATTTTCCTGCAGAAACTCGCGGGGCCTCTGTCAGGAGCGCCTCTAGCCGCGCGACGTCCTGATGGAGCCCTCGCTGTAGCTCCGCCTACGCCTTCGCCCCAGCCGATAACCCCGCAAATTTAAAGGGAACGCCACAGCCGCCGAGCCCGCAGTACCCGTCCGGATTCTTCGCCAGATACTGCTGGTGATAATCCTCGGCGTAATAGAACGTCGGCCAGGGTGCGATCTGCGTGGTGATCGCGCCATAACCGGCCGCCGTCAGGCGCTTCTGGTAGGTGCGCAGCGAGGCCTCGGCGGCCGCCTGCTGTGCCGCGTCCGCGGTGAAAATCATCGAGCGGTACTGGGTGCCCTCATCGCCGCCCTGGCGCATGCCCTGCGTCGGGTCGTGAGACTCCCAGAACGCCTTGAGCAGCGTCTCGTAGCGGATGTGCGCCGGATCGTAGAGCACGCGCACCACCTCGGCATGGCCGGTGAGCCCGCTGCACACCTCATGGTACGTGGGATTGGGGGTCGTGCCGCCGGCATAGCCGGCGGCCGTCGAGTACACCCCGGGCAGTTCCCAAAAGAGCCGCTCGACACCCCAGAAGCAGCCCATGGCGAACAGCGCCGCCTGCAGCCCCTGCGGGAACGGTGGCACGATGCGATGACCGGTCACGAAATGCTCAGGCGGCACCTCGAGCGCGCTGCTGCGCCCGGGCAGCATCTCGTGTGACTCGGGCAGGGTCGTTCTCTTGTGCGGCGATGCCATGGCGAGATCCTCCGCCGCGCATGATAGCGCGTCCGGCGTGCGCTCTTGCGCCTGCGCCACCGGGCACCTTAAGCTTTGCGCGCCATGGGAATCAGCCAGCCACAAAATCTCACGAGTCCCCGCGCCGATCGACAGCGCCCCTATGGGGTGCGCGTCAGCCTCAGTCCCGGGGATCCATTCCGCAAGCTCGTCGGGCCGGAGTGGCACCGACTGCACTGGTACGTCACGGCCACCGAGCGCGACGCGGCGCTCAGCGAGATGAGCCGCCGCCACCTGTACTCGCGCGCCGGGGACAGACCGGCGCTGGTGTTCGAGAAGGTCGAGAACTTAGTCGAGAGCCACCGGGTCTGAGCGGCGCGGCGCTTGGGGCCTCAGAACGTGCGACCGAGGAACAGGTAGTACGACTGACTGCCGTGGTTGTCGAAGCCGCTGCCGAGATACACCGGACCGAGGAACGTGTCCAGGCCGAGAAAGATGCTCGCATCCTCGTGCAGCGTGTTCCACCTCACCTGACTCAGGTTCTGCCACACGTTGCCGGCCTCAAGCGACATGCCGAGGTAGATCGGCACCCCGAGGTAACCCGGCCCGCCGCGGTCGATTTCGCGGTACGCCGAAACGGTGGCGACGCCGAAGTGCGGACCGTACAGCGAGTACGGCTCCAGTCCGGAGAGGTTCAGGAACCCCCCGAGCGGAAACTCCATGCGTAGATTCGTGGCGCGGTTGAGCAGACTGCCGCCGGAGAACGAGAACGCCACGGTATTGCGGTCGTGCCAGGTGTGCGCCGCCAGGTAGTGCAGCGTCACGCGGTTGTAGCTCGCGAGCGCCCCGACGACATCGTGCGCGCTGCTCCACTGCAGCGTCGCCTGCTCGCCGGAGTGCGGAAAGTCGATGTTATCGAGCGTGTCGTAGCTGAGGCGCAGGAAATAAGTCAGCGAGCCGAAGCTCTGCAGCGGCGGGAAGGGCAGCGACGGATCGTTCGGATCGCCGATGTTCAGCCTCGAGTGCCCCACCTCGCGATACACCCCGGCGCGGATCTCGCCCCAGTCGCCGAACTGCTTGCCGAAATCCACTCCGTAGCGGAACGTGTGTTCGCGGTACTGCGCGCGCACGCGCTGGCCGATGAAAAACGGCAGATCGCTTGCCGCGATCGAGATCTTCGGCAGCACGAACCAGCCGGAGAACTTCGAGAACGGCAGGAAGACCTCGGTGGCCAGCTGGGAGGTCTGCCCGATCTCCCCGTCCGTCACCCACTCCCCGCCGGGGCGGGTGATATCGGACATGACGTAGCGGGCGGCCGCCTCGTAACTGGCGTCGCCGGCGAAATCATCCTGCAGGCTGAGGCCAAAGCGCAGGTAATTCGGGCCGATCGAGGCGCGGCGCGCATCGATCAGCAGTCCGTAGCGCCGGCCGCGGCGCACCAGGTGGTAATCGAGCGTGTCGAAGCCGCCCTGGCCGTAGAGCGTGGTGATGCGGCGGGAGATCGCGTTCGGGTTCAAGCGCTTGCCGATCATGTCGCTGAAGAGCTTCTCGATCGGCGCGGAGTAGCTGCGCGAGCCGGTGCGCACCTCGACGAACGCGATCCGCGGCGGCGCGCGGCGCAGCCGCGCGCGCCGCTGCTCGTAGCGGCGGTAGGCGGCCGGACTCACCGAGAAGGCCGAGAGGCGCTTGCGCATCTTCCAGGCGGCCGCCTCACCGATCGCCAGCAGTCGGTTGACGTTGCCGAAGTCGAAGGAGGAGATGCCATTGAGATCCGGCCGGATGAGCACATCGTGCGGGCCGAGGGTCGCAAGTTCCCGGTCCGAGCGGCGCTTCATCAGGATCGCGAGCGTCTGGGCGCTGATGCCGGCCACGCCGTTCAGCCGCCGCGGCGGCTCCATCGGGTAGCTCACATCGACCACGATCAGCACATCCACGCCCATGGCTCGGGCCACGTCGATCGGCAGGTTGTCTGACACGCCCCCATCGATCAGCAGCTGTCCGCCGCGCGCCACCGGGGCGAACACCCCCGGCACGGACATGCTGGCGCGCATGGCGCTGGTCAGATCGCCCGAGCTCATCACCACCTCTGCGCCCGTGGCGAGATTGGTGGCCACGGCCCGAAACGGCGTCGGCAGATCGTTGAAATTCGTGATGCGCGCCACCGGCAGCGTCAGGCGGCGCAGAATCTCGGTGAGGCTCTGCCCCTCGATCAGCCCCTGCGGCAGCACCAGGTGTCCCCCGCGCACGCCGATGCGGAAGTTGACCAGGAAGTTGTCGTCCTCCTCCTTGCGCCGCAGCGTCAGATCCTGGCGCGGCGGCTGATCGCGGAACGCCTCCTGCCAGTTCAGCGAACGCACCACCGACTCGATCTGTCCGGCGTTCAGGCCGCTGGCATACAGCCCGCCGACCACCGCGCCCATGCTGGTGCCGGCGATGGCGTCGATCGGCACGCGCAGCCTCTGCAGCACCTTCAGCACCCCGATGTGAGCCAGGCCACGCGCCCCGCCCCCGGAGAGCACCAGGCCGATGCGCAGGCGGCGCGATGCCGCCGCGTGCAGCACGTACACCCCGGCGGGCAGGCGCGGCGCGGCCACCGCCCGCTGCATGCCGAGCAGCAGTGCGAGCACGACCAACGCTGCGCGCAGACCGGGCGCCCTGAGGGGTTTCATGCGCGGCAGAATATCAGCATCACGGGCCGATCTGCCGGGCGGGCGAGGCGGGCGGCGGATGCGGTACGATAGCCTGCTCATGCTGTACCTGATCCTGCCCTACGCGCTGTCGCTCGCTCTGATCATCCATTGCATCAAGACCGGGCGCAATTGGATCTGGGTCTGGGTGATGTTGTTCCTGCCGCTGCTCGGCGCGCTGGCGTACGCGGCGGTGGAGATCCTCCCGGATCTGTTCCGCAGCCGCACCGCGCAGCGCGCCGGGCGCGGCCTGAAGCAGGCCATGGACCCGTACGGGGACCTGCGCCGCTTCGAGCAGGAGGCCGCGGTCACCGGCAACGTGGCGAGCCGCCAGCGCTACGCCGAGGAACTGGTGCGCCACGGGCGCTGCGCCGAGGCGATCGCGCAGTACCGCCAGACCTTGAGCGGCCTGTACGAGCACGACCCGAATCTCATGCTCGGCCTGGCGCGCGCGCAATTCGGCAACGGCGAGGCGAGCGCCGCGCGCGGCACGCTCGAGGCGCTGATGCAGCACAATCCGCAGTTCAACTCCCCGGAACGCCATCTGCTTTATGCCCGCGCGCTGGAGCAGGAAGGCAGCCTCGAGCGGGCGCTCGCGGAATACCGCGCACTGGCACCGGCCTACCCCGGTGCCGAGGCAGCGGTGCGTTATGCCCAGCTGCTCGAGCGCCAGGGCGAGCACGAGGCGGCCCGCACCGTGGCCCGCGAGCTGCTCGAACAGGCACGCATCGCCCCGGCGCACTACCGGCGCGCGCAGCGCACCTGGCTCGACGCGGCCTCCCGGCTGCTCTAGCGGCCGGCGCGGCGCAAGGGGGCGCGACCGAGCACCGCGCCGAATTCCCGTTCGCCCTCCCCGCGCGCCAAGCCCTCGAGCAGCGAGTCTCGCATCAGACTCGCAAACGGCAGCGGAGCATGGACCGCCTCGGCGGCGGCGAGCGCCAGACGCACGTCCTTCAGTCCGAGCCGGGCTCTGAATCCGGCCGGCTCGAAGCGCGACTCGGCGATCACTCGCCCGTAGCCCTGATAAACCGCCCCGGGGAAGAAGGTCTGGCTGACCAGCTCGAACAGCCGTGCCGGCTCGATGGCGTAACCGCTGGCGAGCGCAGCCGCCTCGCCCATCGACTCGATGGCCGCCGCGAGCATGAAGTTCATTGCGAGCTTCACGACGTTCGTCTGCGCGGGACGCTCACCGAAGCGCCAGGTCTTCTGGCCGATGACATCGAACAGCCCCTGCACCCGATCGAGCTCGGCCGCGGCGCCGGCGGCCAGAATGTTCAGCTGGCCGGCGGCGGCGACCTCCGGCCGGCCGAGCACCGGGGCGGCGATGTAGCCGCAACCGGCGGCGCCAAAGCGCGCCGCGAGCTCATCGCTCAACTGCGGCGAGATGGTCGCCATGTTCACGTGCACGTTGCCCGGCGCGCCCGGCAGCAGTACCTCGCGCACCGCCGAGTCGTCGCTCAGAATCGAGAACACCACCTCGGCCGCGCACGCCTCGCGCGCGCTCCCGGCCGCTTCGGCACCCGCGGCGAGGAGTGGCTCGAGCGACTGCGGCGAGCGGTTCCACACCCGCAGCCGATGCCCGGCGCCGAGCAGCCGTGCCGCAATGGCGCGGCCCATGTTCCCCAGTCCGATGAATCCGATATCCATGACAGCCTCCATACGATGAGTTCGGCCTCGGGCGGGGCGCCCGCGGCGGGCACGGGCCGAGGCCCGATGCTAGCATCGCAACGGCCGCCATTCCGCCCGGAGAGTGCCGCATGAGTGTCCCGCCCACCGCCGAGCCGCCCGCCACCGTGAGTCCGCCGCCGCCGGGACTGGCGCACGTGCTCGATGCGCGGCCGCGCGACATCGGCGCGCTGCAGGTGGCCCGCGTGCTGCCCTCCGTCGCGCGACGCATGGTCGGCCCGTTCATCTTCTTCGACCACATGGGTCCGGCGCAGCTCGCCCCGGGCCAGGGCCTCGACGTGCGCCCACACCCGCACATCGGTCTCGCCACCGTCACGTACCTGTTCGAGGGCGAGATCATCCACCGCGACAGCCTCGGCTCGCACCAGGCCATTCGTCCCGGGGACGTCAACTGGATGAGCGCCGGCCGCGGCATCGTGCACTCCGAGCGCACCGCCGCACAGCTGCGCGGCAGCGGCAGCCGGCTGAATGGGCTGCAGTTGTGGGTCGCGCTGCCGACGGCGCACGAGGAGAGCGCGCCCGAGTTTCATCATCACCCCTCGGCCACGCTGCCGCTGCTCGAGCGCGAGGGCGCGCGCGTGCGCGTGCTCGCCGGGGAACTGTTCGGACAGCGCTCCCCCGTGGCGATCCTCTCCCGGCTGTTCTACGCCGACGTTGTGCTGCAGCCGGGGGCCGCGCTGAGCGTGCCTGCGCACTGCAGCGAACGGGCCGCGTACGTGATCGAGGGGCAGCTGGAGTGCGCCGGGGCGCACACCGGACCGGGCCGCATGCTGGTGTTCACCCCAGGGGCGCCGCTGACGCTGCGCAGCGCAGGGGCTGCGCGCATCGCACTCATCGGCGGGGAGCCGGTCGGACCGCGGTACATCGAGTGGAACTTCGTCTCGAGCGCCCGCAGCCGCATCGCGCAGGCCAAGGACGACTGGCGCGCCGGTCGCTTCCCCACGGTGCCCGGTGATGAGACGGAGTTCATCCCGCTGCCCGAGGAGCCCTGAGAGGCGCCATGACCGAGCTGCCCATCACCTATGCCGACATTCAGGCCGCCCAGGGACGCCTGGCGGGCATCGCGCACCGCACGCCGGTGCTGCGCTCGCGCACCGCCGAGGCGCGCTGCGGCGCGCAGCTGTACTTCAAGTGCGAGAACTTCCAGCGCATGGGCGCGTTCAAGTTCCGCGGCGCATACAACGCGGTGGCGAAGCTCGCGCCGGCGCAGCGCGCCGCGGGCGTGGTCACCTTCTCCTCCGGCAACCATGCGCAGGCGATCGCGCTCGCCTGCCGGCTGCTCGCAAGCCACGCGGTGATCGTCATGCCGAGCGATGCGCCGCGGGCCAAGGTGGCCGCCACGCGCGAGTACGGTGGCGAAGTGGTGTTCTACGACCGTTACCGCGACGACCGTGAAGCGCTCGGCCGGCGCCTGGCCGCCGAGCGCGGCCTGAGCCTGATTCCGCCCTACGATCATCCCGACATCATGGCCGGCCAGGGCAGCGTGGCCGCCGAGCTGTTCGAGGCGACCGGTCCGCTCGATGTGCTGCTCGCGCCGCTCGGCGGCGGCGGCCTGCTCGCCGGCAGCGCGGTGGCCGCTCATGCGCTCAGTCCCGACTGCGCCGTGATCGGCGTCGAGCCCGAGGCCGGCGATGACGGCCGACAGAGTCTGCGCGCCGGCCACATCGTGCACATCGCCACCCCCGCGACGCTGGCCGACGGGGCACAGACCCAACACCTCGGCCAGCACACCTTTGCGGTGATCGCCGCGCGGGTCCGCGACATCCTCACCGTGAGCGATCCGCAGCTGCTGGACGCGATGGCCTGGTTCGCCGAACGGATGAAACTCGTGCTCGAGCCGACCGGCGTGCTCGCCGCGGCCGCTGTCTTCTCAGGCCAGCTGGCGCTGCGCGGCAAGCGGGTCGGGGTCATCCTCTCCGGCGGCAACGTCGACCTGGCGCGCTATGCGGCGCTGCTCGCCGCGCGCCCGGCGGCCGAGGACTGAGCGCAGCGGCAGTCTCAGCCGGCGCCGGCCCGCACGGGGCGCGCGCGCGGCGCGTGCGGATCGGGCACCTGCTGGGTGATGCAGTGGATCCCCCCGCCGCCGAGCAGGATCTCGCGCGCCGGCACGCCGATCACCTCGCGCCCCGGGCAGGCCTGCCGCAGGATCGCGGCGGCCTCGGCGTCGGTGCGCGCATCGAGCTGCGGTATCACCAGCGCGCCGTTGGCGAAATAGAAATTCACATAGCTCGCCGCCAGGCGCTCCCCGGCGCGGCGCGGCTTGCAGGCGGCGCTTGGGGTCAGTCCCGCCGCCTCCGTCTCGGTCATGTAGAGCGGGCCGGGCATCGGCAGTTTCACCACCTCGATGCGCCGGCCACGCGCATCGCGCGCCGCGGCCAGACGCGCCTCGGCCTCCTGCGAGCGCTCGTACTGCGGATCGGCGCGATCCTCGGTCCAGGTCAGGCAGACTTTGCCCGGCGCGAGGAAGCAGGCCATGTTGTCGATGTGCCCATCGGTCTCATCGAGGTAGACGCCGAGCCTCAGCCAGATGAAATGCGTCACGCCGAGATACTCGCGCAGCAGCGCCTCCATGCGCTCGCGCGTCATGCCGGGATTGCGGTTGGGATTCAGTACGCACTCCGCGGCGAGCAGCGCCGTGCCCTCGCCATCGACGTGGATCGCCCCGCCCTCGAGCACGATCGGCGCGCGGTAGCGCGCCCGCCCGTCGAGCGCGAGGACCTTGGCGGCGACCTGCGTATCCTGGTCCCAGGGGTGATACAGCCCCTCCTCGAGGCCGCCCCAGGCATTGAAGTGCCAGTGCACGCCGCGCAGTTGCCCGGGCACCCCGACCAGGTAGGTCGGCCCGACGTCGCGCATCCAGCAGTCATCGTGCGCGAGCGTGAGCACCCCGACCTGCGGCGGCAACAGCGCGCGCGCCGCGGCGGCGTGTGCCGCCGACACCCCGACCCGCACCGGCTCGAAGCGCGCAATCGCCGCCGCCACGGCGGCGAACGCCCGCTGTCCCGGTCGGGCCTGCTCGCGCCAGTTGTCCGGCCGCTCCGGCCAGAGCATCCAACACCCCGCATGTGCCTCGAACTCCCCCGGCATCCACCAGCCGTCGGCGGCCGGCGTGCCGGCGAGCGCGTCGCTGCCGATCTCGCTCATGTGCGCTGTTTGCTGTGCTTGTACCCGTACGCCACGTAGATCACCGCGCCGAGCGCCGTCCAGACCACCAGGCGGATCCAGGTGGCATTCGAGAGGAACTTCGTCATGGTGAGGCAGACCACCGCGCCGAGCGGACAGAGCACCCAGGCCCAGGGCACTCGGAACGGCCGCGGCGTATCCGGGCGCGTGTGACGCATCACCAGCACCCCGATGCACACCACGGCGAAGGCGAGCAGGATGCCGATCGAGATCAGATCGGCGAGCACCCCGAGCGGGAACAGCGCGGCGATCAGTGCCGCACCGATCCCCGTGATCGCGGTGGCGACGTGCGGGGTTTTGAAGCGCGGATGGCAGCGACTCATGATCGGCGGCAGCAGCCCGTCGTCGGCCATCGACAGCAGGATGCGCGGCTGGCCGAGGATCGAGGTCAGGATGACCGAGGTCATGCCGATGATGGCCCCCATGATCACGAACGCGCGCAGCCAGGAGAGCGCCGGGTGCGCATCCAGGGCCGCCGCCACCGGCGCGTCCACGTTGAGCTTGAAGTACGGCACCATCCCGGTGATGACCGCGGCCATGGCCACGTAGAGCACCGTGGAGACCACCAGCGTACCGATGATCCCGAGCGGCAGATCGCGCTGCGGATTGCGCACCTCGAGCGCCGTGGTCGAGGCAGTGTCGAACCCGACGTAGGAGAAGAAGATGATGCCGGCGCCGCGCAGCACGCCGCTCCAGCCGAAGTGTCCCGGCGTGCCGGTGTTCGGCGGGATGTACGGGTGCCAGTTCGCAGGGCTGACGTACTTCAGGCCCGCGACGATGAACACGACGATCACCGCCACCTTCACCACCACCATGACGTTGGTCACCCGGGCGGTCTCCTGGATGCCCACATAACACAGTGTGCTCAGCGCCAGCACGATCAGCGCCGCCGGCACGTTCATGATGGCCCCGGAGGCGACCAGGTGGCCGGCGGCGTTCTCGTGAAACGGCGCGTGGATCCACGTGCTCGGCAGGTGGATCCCCCAGTTGGCGAGCAGGTTCACCACGTACGCCGACCAGCTCACCGCGACCGCCGAGGCGGAAATGCCGTACTCGAGCAGCAGGTTCCAGCCGATGAACCAGGCCATGACCTCCCCGAGCGTCGCGTACGTGTAGCTGTAGGCGCTGCCCGGCACGGGCAGGAACGCGGCGAACTCCGCATAGCACAGCGCGGCGAGTCCGCTGCCGAAGGCGGCGATGCCGAGCGAGATGGTGATCGCCGGTCCCGACTCATTCGCCGCCACCGTGCCGGTGAGCACGAAGATGCCGGTGCCGATGGTCGCGCCGATGCCAATCGCCATCAGCGCCCACACGGACAGCGTCTGCTTCAGCCGTTCAGCCCCCGCGTTCTCGGGCGCGAGCACGGGGTGAATCGCGAACAGCTTGCGCAGTAGCGTTTGGCGCGCTGCGCCCGGCCTGTCGCTTTCGGTAGCGTCATTCATGATCCCGGCAACCCCCGCGGAACAATAGAAATTATGGCTGCCAGTTTCGCATAGATGAGCTGCGACTGCCCGCGGCCCCGGGTGCGCCGCAGCGCCGGGGGCCGTGCTAGGATTGCCCGCCCCGCCCGGCAGCTGAAGGGCCCGGGCCGCTCATCCGATCGATCCTGAGGAGTCTGCATCATGTCCAGCGCCGCTGCCCCGAAGCTCAATCCCCCTGCCGCGGGCGCCAAGATCACCATCCGCGACGGCCAGCTCACCGTCCCGGAAAATCCGATCATTCCGTTCATCGAGGGCGACGGCACCGGCCCGGACATCTGGCGCGCCGCCGTGCGCGTCATCGATGCCGCGGTGCACAAGGCCTACGCCGGTGAGCGCAAGATCCACTGGATGGAGGTGTACGCGGGGGAGAAGGCGTTCAAGCAATTCAACAACTGGTTGCCCGAGGAGACGGTGGCGGCCTGCCGCGATTACTTGATCTCGATCAAAGGGCCGCTCACGACCCCGATCGGCGGGGGCATCCGCTCATTGAACGTGGCGCTGCGCCAGATGCTCGACCTGTACGTCTGCCTGCGCCCGGTGCGCTGGTTCAAGGGCGTGCCCTCCCCGGTCAAGCGTCCCGATCAGGTGGACATGGTGATCTTCCGCGAGAACACCGAGGACATCTACGCCGGCATCGAATTCGAGAACGGCACCGAGGAGAACACGCAGTTCCTGGCGCTGCTGAAGCAGCACTTCCCCAAGGCCTTCGCCAAGATCCGCTTCCCGGAGTCCTCCGGCATCGGCTTAAAGCCGGTCTCGCGCGAGGGTTCCGAGCGGCTCGTGCGCTCGGCAATCGAGTACACCATCGCCCATCAGCGCCGCAGCCTGACGCTGGTGCACAAGGGCAATATCCAGAAATTCACCGAGGGCGCCTTCCGCAACTGGGGCTACCAGCTCGCCGAGCGGGAGTTCCCCGATGAGACCTACACCTGGGAGCAGTGGGAGCGCACCAAGGCCGCCCAGGGCGAGAAGGCCGCCAATGCCGAGATGGACGCCGCCAAGCAGGCCGGCAAGATCATCATCAAGGATGCGATCGCCGACATCACGCTGCAGCAGGTGCTCACGCGCCCGACGGAATTCGACGTCATCGCGACGCTGAACCTCAATGGCGATTACCTCTCCGATGCGCTCGCCGCGCAGGTCGGGGGCATTGGCATCGCCCCGGGCGGCAACATCAATTACCTCACCGGGCATGCGGTCTTCGAAGCCACGCACGGCACGGCACCGAAGTACGCCAACCTCGACAAGGTGAACCCCGGCTCGGTACTGCTCTCCGGGGAGATGATGCTGCGCTACATGGGGTGGGCCGAGGCGGCCGACGCCATCATCGCCGCGATGGACAAGACCATCGGCCAGAAGACCGTCACGTACGACTTCGCACGCCTGATGGACGGGGCGAGCGAGGTGTCGACCTCGGCGTTCGGCGATGCGCTGATCCGCAACCTCTGAGGCCCTCGGCGGGAGCGCAGCCATCGAGCGCACGGCAGCCATCTTCGACTGGGCGCGCAAGGTGCGCGCGCTGGCGCAGAATGGCCTCACGTTCACGCGCGATCCGTTCGACCGCGAGCGCTACCGGGAACTGCAGCACCTGGCGGCCGAGCTGCTCGCCGGGGAGCTGCAGATTCCGCCGGAGCGGGCCGAGGCGTTCTGGAGCGGCGAGGAAGGCTACGCGACGCCCAAGGTGGACGTGCGCGGTGGCGTCTTCTGCGACGATCGGGTGTTGCTGGTGCGCGAGCGCGCGGATGGGAAATGGACGTTGCCCGGCGGTTGGGTCGATGTGAACGACTCGCCCGCCGCGGCCGTGGAGCGCGAGATCCGCGAGGAATCCGGCTACACCGCTCGGGCCGTGAAGCTCGCCGCCCTGCTCGACCGGCGCCGGCATCCGCACCCGCCGAGCGTGCACCACATCTACAAACTGATGTTCGTCTGCGAGCTCACCGGCGGGCAGGCCGCGGCGAGCAGCGAGACCGACGCGGTGGGGTTCTTCCCGGTCGGCGCGCTGCCCGAGCTGTCCACCGGTCGGGTACTCGCCCCGCAGATCGCGCGGCTGTACGAGCATCATCTCGACCGCGACCTGCCCACGCAGTTCGACTAGCCTCGCGCGGCCATTGATCGGTCCGCGCCACCGGGTAGACTCGCGGCCATGAACCGTATTCTCGTCGTGCTCGGTGTGGTGCTGATCGCGCTCGGCCTTCTGTGGCCGTGGGTGCGGCGACTGCCGTTGTTCAAACTGCCGGGCGACATCGTGATCGAGCGGCCGGGGTTCCAGTTCTTCTTTCCCATCACCACCATGCTGGTGGTGAGCCTGGCGATCTCCATCATTGCCTGGATCCTGCGCCGCTGAGGCGCCAGCCGCTCAGGCGCCCGCGCGCCCCAGGCGCTGCGCAAACGCCCCGAGCCGCTCGGCGGCCGCATCGAGGGTCGCATCCTGCTTGGCGATGCACAGACGCACGCACGCAAGAGGCGGCGGCGCGGCGTAGAACGGGGACAGCGGGATCGAGGCGACGCCCGCTTCGGTGAGCAGCCGCTCGGCGAAGGCGACATCACCGGGCGGCGCGAGGGCCGAGAAATCCAGCAGCTGGAAGAACGTGCCGGCCGCCGGGGGCAACCGCAGTGGAGAGCCCCCGAGCGCCGCGCGCAGCCGGTCACGCTTGGCCTGAAAGAACCCGGGCAGATCCGCGCCGGTGTCGGGGCGCTCCTCGAGGTACCGTGCGATCGCCTGCTGCAGCGGATGCGCAATGCTGAACGTGTTGAACTGGTGGACCTTGCGCAGCTCCGCGGTGAGCGCCGCCGGGGCGACCGCGTAGCCGACGCGCACGCCGGTCGCCTGCAGCGTCTTGCCGAAGGAGAACACCGCCAGGCTGCGCTCGCGCAGCCGCGGGTGCGTCAGCACCGAGGTGTGCGTGCGCCCGTCGAACACCATGTGCTCATAGACCTCGTCCGAGAGCACCGTGATCGGGCGCTCGGCCACCACCGAGGCGAGCGCCTCCAGATCGTGCGCACTCGCCACCGTGCAGGTGGGATTGTGCGGTGTGTTGAGCAGAATCAGCCGGGTCCGGTCGCTGAGCGCAGCGCGCACCCGGTCCCAGTCGTAGCGGAACTGCGGCGGCGCGAGCGGCAGGCGGATGCAGCGTGCCCCGGCGAGACGCACCGCCGGCTCGTAGGCGTCGTAGGCCGGATCGAACGCGATCACCTCATCGCCGGGACCGGCGAGTGCCTGGATCGCGCTATAGATCGCCTCGGTGGCCCCGAGCGTCACGGTGATCTCATCCTGCGGGTCGGCGCGCAGGCCGTAGCCGGCCTCGAGCTTGCGCGCGATGGCCGCGCGCAAGGCCGGCAGTCCCTCCATCGGGGCGTACTGGTTGTGCCCCTGGCGCATCGCCTCAGCCACCCGCTCGGTCAGGCGCGGATCGATATCGTAATCAGGGAAGCCCTGACCGAGGTTGATCGCCCCGAGCGCCTGTGCCCGGCGCGACATCACCGTGAAGATGGTCGTGCCGACCTCGGGCAGCTTGCTGCGCCCGAACCAGCTCATCGCACGAGCGCGGCGCGCGGGTGGCTCACGCGCCGGCTTCCACCGCCGCGATCGCCGCGCCGATCACACCGGCCTGGCCGGCAAACTGAGCCGGACGGATGCGCGCCTCGGAACGCAGCAACGGGGCGAAATCCGCGAACCGCTCGCTGATCGCCCCGCCGAGGATGAACAAATCCGGCCAGAACATCGCATGCATGCGCTCGAGATACACGTTGACCCGCTCGATCCAGCCTTCCCAGTCGAGTCCCTGCACTGTTTTGACGTGCGCCGACGCCCACTTCTCCGCGTCCATGCCGTTGAGCTCCATGTGTCCGAGCTCGCTGTTGGGAAACAGATGCCCACCGGTGAACAGCGCCGTGCCGATGCCCGTGCCGAAGGTCAACATGATGACCGTACCGCTCTCGCCCCGCCCGGCGCCAAAGCGCATCTCGGCGAGTCCAGCGGCATCGGCGTCGTTGAGGAACAGCGCCGGCCGGTTCAGCGTGCGGCGCACCAGCGCTGCGCCGTCGGCGCCGATCCAGGCGTGATCGACGTTCGCCGCGGTCCGCGCCCGACCGTGCTTGACCACTGCGGGAAAGGCGAGTCCGATGGGGCCCTTGGCCTGCGGCAGGCGCGCCGCAAGCGCCGCAATCACCGGCATCATCGCATCGGGGGTTGCCGGGCGCGGGGTCGGCGCGGCGATCAACTCCCCGATCATCTCCCCGCCCGCCACGTCCACCACGCCGGCCTTGATCGAGGATCCGCCGACATCGATACCCAGCACATTTTCCGTCATGCTCATGCCCATCAGGTTATTGGGAGACGGCCCGCGGCCGCCGCTGGACTGTACACCATCACACCGCCGACGGACGCCGCGGCGGCGGCTCAGACGTTCAGCAGCAGATGTTCACGCTCCCAGGAACTGATCACCTGCAGGAAGACCTCGTATTCGGCCTCCTTGACGATGGTGAACGCCGAGATGAACGCCTCACCGAGCAGCCGCACCAGGGCCGTGCCCCGGCGCAGCTCGCGCAGCGCCTCATCGAGCGAGCGCGGCAGACCGAACGGCAGTTCGTGCGCGCTGCCGGAGACCGGCTCGGAGGGTTGCAGCCCCTCGACCATGCCGAGGTAGCCGCAGGCGAGCGAGGCGGCGAGGGCGATGTACGGGTTGGCATCCGCCCCGCAGATGCGGTTCTCCACGCGCCGGTCCTCCGGATCGGACATCGGCACGCGCAGCCCGGCGGTGCGGTTGTCATAGCCCCATTGCGCATTGATCGGCGCGGACAGGTAGCGAGTCAGTCGCCGGTAGGAGTTCACGTTCGGGCAGAACAGGGCCATGGCCGCCGGCAGGTACTTCTGCAGCCCCCCGATGTGCGCGAAGAACAGCGCCGAGGGGCTGCCGTCGGGATTGCTGAAGACGTTGTGCCGGGTCTTGCTGTCAACGATGCTCTGGTGGATGTGCATGGCGCTGCCGGGCTCCTTGGCGTGCGGCTTGGCCATGAACGTGGCGTACATCTTGTGACGCAGCGCCGCCTCGCGAGCCGTGCGTTTGAAGAGGAACGCCTGGTCGGCCAGATCCATCGGGTGACCATGGATCAGGTTGATCTCCATCTGCGCCGGCCCGTCCTCGTGGATCAGCGTATCGATCTCGATGTCCTGATCTTCGCAGAACTGATAGATGTCATCGAACAGCGGGTCGAACTCATTCACCGCGGCGATGCTGTAGGACTGACGGCCCGGCTCGGCGCGCCCGGAGCGGCCCACCGGCGGGCGCAGCGGATAATCGGCGTCCTTGTTCTGCTCGACCAGGTAGAACTCCAGCTCCGGGGCGACCACCGGTTCCCAACCGCGCTGCGCATAGAGCTCCACGATGTTGCGCAGCACGTGCCGCGGCGCCATCGTGACGCGCCGGCCGTCGGCGTAGAAACAGTCATGGATCACCTGGGCGGTCGGCTCGGCCGCCCACGGCACGCGCCGCACCGTCTTCGGATCGGCCTTGAGGATGATGTCGATTTCCGCCGGACTCATCGCCTGGCCGGTGTCGGGCGGATAGTCGCCCGTGACGGTCTGCAGGAACACGCTCTCCGGCAGACGCATCCCACCGTCCTCGGCGAACTTCTCCGCCGGCATGATCTTGCCGCGGGCGATGCCGGCCATGTCCGGAATGATCGCCTCCACCTCGGAGATGGCGTGGTCGCGGAAGAACTGACTGACTTCGCTCACCATGGCATTGCCTCTTAACGAGCGAGCGAGCGCGCCCGGCACGCCGCGCCGAACGCCGCGAACAGGGCTCGCGAGAACGGGTTGCTCATCACCTGCCACTCCGGATGCCACTGCACCGCGAGCGCAAAGGACGGGGCCTGCGCCACACGGAAGGCCTCGATCAGACCATCCGGAGCGCGAGCCTCGACCAACAATCCCGGGCCGAGCCGCTCGATGCCCTGCCAATGCAGCGAGTTCACACGCACCCGCTCGGCGCCGGCGAGACCGCTGAGCAGACCGTTCGGCTCGAGCGTGACCTCGTGCGCCGGGCCATACTGGACCTCGAGCGGCTGGCGCTCGTCGTCGCGGTGATCAAGGTAGCCCGGCACCTCGTGCACGCGCTGGTGCAGGCTGCCGCCGAAGGCGACGTTCACCTCCTGAAAGCCGCGGCAGATGCCCAGCACGGGCACGCCCCGCTCGACCGCGGCGCGGATCAGCGGCAAGGTGGTCGCATCGCGGGCCGGGTCGTGCAGCGTGCCGGGCACGCTCGGCGGGCCGGCGTAATGGTGCGGCTCGACGTTCGAGGGGCTGCCGGTGAACAGCAGTCCATCGAGGCGCTCGAGCAGTTCAACCGAGCGCAGCTCGGCCCCCAGGGAAGGAATGACCATCGGCAGCGCATCGGCGGCCTCGAGCAGCGCCCGGGCGTATTTTTCGGCCGCCACATGAAAGGGCTGCACGCCGAGGGTGCGGCGGTCAGCGGGTAGACCAATGAGGGGGCGAGCCGATGCCATGATATTCGTGGTTATTATAGGAGCATCGCCATGTCCGCCGCCGAAGCTGATTCGTACTATGCTGCCTCCGTCACGGCCTGCCCCCCGCGCCCGCCGCTGGAAGGCACTCTGAGTGCGGACGTCTGCGTGGTCGGCGGCGGGATCGCCGGCTGTTCCGCCGCACTACACCTGGCGGAACGGGGCTACGCCACGGTTCTGCTCGAGCAACGGCACGTCGGCTGGGGCGCCTCGGGGCGCAGCGGCGGGCAGGTCCTCCACGGGGTGGCCTGCGGGCAGGAACCGCTCGAGCACCTGCTCGGCACCGACGGCGCGCGCGCGATCTGGGAAGTGGCCACCGAGGCGCTGCGGCTGACGCGCACGCTGATTGCGCGGCACCGCATCGCGTGCGACTGGGTGGACGGGCACCTGCTCACGGCCGTCAAGCCCCGCCACGATCGGGAGCTGCGCACGCAGATCGAGGCGCTGCACACCCGCTTTGGCTACCCGAGCGTGCGCTACGTGCCGCGCGAGGAAGTGCGGCAGACCCTGGCCACCTCGCGCTACGTCAGCGCAATGTTCGATGCCAACGGGGGACATCTGCATCCCCTCGCCTATACGCGCGGCCTCGCCGCGGCGGCCGAGCGCGCCGGCGCGCGGCTGTTCGAGCAGACCCGCGCCACGGCGATCGCGCCGGGCACGGTGCGCACCCCGGGCGGGGAAGTCCGCGCCCCGCGCATCGTGCTGTGCGGCAATGCCTACCTCGGGGCGCTCGCCCCCGAGATCGCCCCGGCGATCCTCCCGGTCGCCACTCATCTGCTCGCGACCGAGCCGCTCGGCGAGGCGCGCGCCCGTGCGCTGATCGCCAACGGCGCGGCGGTGAGCGACATGAACTGGGCGCTCGATTACTTCCGCTGCAGCGCCGATCACCGGCTGCTCTTCGGCGGTGCGATCAGTTACAGCGGCCGCGGGCCATTCGCCGCGCGCGCCGCCAACCGCGCCCGCATGCTCAGGGTCTTCCCGCAGCTCGCCGCGGCGCGCATCGACTACGCCTGGGGAGGGTGGCTCGACCTGACCGCCAACCGCGCGCCGCACTTCGGCCGTCTCGCCCCGCAGACGTACTTTCTGCAGGGCTTCTCCGGGCACGGCATCGCGCTCGCCGGCATCGCCGGCAAGCTCATCGCCGAGGCGCTCGCCGGCGAGGCCGAGCGCTTCGAGCTGTTCGCCCGCATCCCGCATCGGGCCTTCCCGGGCGGAGCGCTCGCGCGCCGCCCGCTGCTCGCCCTCGGCATGCTCTACTACCGACTGCGCGATCTGCTGTGAGGAGCCGCGCGGCCAGCGCCTCAGAGCAGCTCGGCGATCTGCACCGCGTTCAGCGCCGCACCCTTGAGCAGCTGATCGCCCACCGCGAACAGCGCAATCGAGTGCCCGCTCGGGTCGGACAGGTCGGCGCGAATGCGCCCGACCAGGATCGGATCGCCGCCCGAGGCCTCGATCGGCATCGGGAAATGGTTGCGGGCCGGATCCTCGACCAGCTTCACGCCGGGCGCATCGGCGAGGATGTGGCGCACTTCGGCAGGGGTGATCGGCCGCTCGCACTCGAAGTTCACTGCGATCGAATGGGCCCGCAGCACCGGGACACGCACGCACGTGGCACTGACACGGATCGACGCATCGCCGTAGATCTTGCGCGTCTCGTGCAGGGCCTTGAGCTCCTCCTCGTTGTAGCCGGTCTGCGGATCGACCGAGGAGTTGTGGCTGAACAGGTTGAATGCATACGGATGCGGCAGCACCTTCGGGGTGTAGGGACGCTCCTCGAGGTAGGCGCGGGTCGAGTCGAGCAGCTCGGCCATCGCCGCCGCGCCGCCCCCGGAGGCGGCCTGGTAGGTCGCCAGGATCATCCGCCGGATGGGATTGCGGCGGTGCACCGCCCACAGCGGGGTGATGGCGATGATCGTCGAGCAGTTCGGATTGGCAATCAGGCCGCGATGCGCCTTGAGCGCCTCGGGGTTGATCTCCGGCACGACCAGCGGTACGGCCGGGTCGCGCCGGAACGCCGAGGAGTTGTCCACGACCACCGTCCCCTGCGCAACCGCGAGCGGGGCGAAGCGCTTGGAGATGCTGCCGCCGGCGGAAAACAGAGCAATGTCGACGCCCCCGAAGCTCTCCGGCGTCAGCTCCTCGACCGGCAGCTGCTCGCCCCGAAACGACATGGTCTTACCGGCCGAGCGGGCCGAGGCGAGCAGGCGCAGCCGCGCCAGCGGGAAATTGCGCTGCTCGAGGCAGCGGAGCAATTCGACCCCAACGGCCCCGGTGGCCCCGACGATTGCAACCACCGGCAAGGTGCCGGCCGAACGACCAGATGGCATGAGCAAGCTCCGATTTTCAGGCTGTGAAAAAAAAGGCCCCGTCGGTCTTTCCGGCGGGGCCTCTGGTGTCTTCGGGACGTCCCGGCGCCTTTAGCGCACGCACTCCCCCAGGGCCCCGCAGGGCTTTTTCAGGGTGATCGTGCGCGTTTTCATCGGGGTCATGAGGGTGCTGAAGCTACCCCAAGCCTGCGGCGCTGTAAAGCGCGCCTCGGGCGGCGGCCGGAAGCGTGACCGGGCGCACGAGCGCCAGCGGCCGGTTTTGCTACAAATCCTCCCAGAACCGCAGGCCCTGGGCGGCCGAGCCGCTCCACCACCTCAACGCATGCATCCCTGAGGGCGGCCGGACCGTATCGCCTGGCAGGACGGGCACCGCTGCAGGGGTGGCGCCTGCGCTCACACCGGCCGAACCGCCAGGAACATCGCTATGAACGCCATTGCGCACGCCGACATTCCCGAGTGGCTCCTGCCCGCCGCCGCACAGGCCGGGCCCGCGGGCCGCCTGCGCCTGGCGGAGATCGTCGGTGCGCTGAGCTATGCCCTTGACCTGACCGAAGGTCAGCCGCCGGGACACTGCCTGCGCTGCTGCTGGATCGGCATGCACATCGGGCAGATGGTCGGCTTGGATGCCGAGGCGCTCGGCGATCTGTACTACACGCTGCTGCTGAAGGACACCGGCTGCAGCAGCAATGCCGCGCGGCTGTGGGAACTCTACGGCGGTGACGAGCTGCTCACCAAACGTGACTTCAAACTGGTTGACTCGCAAAGCCTGCTGCAGCTCGGCCGCTTCGTGCTGCGCCACGCCGGTCCCGGCGAAGCGCTGCGCGAGCGCCTCAAGCGGCTGCTCAACCTGTACCGCAACGGCGAGACGCTCGCGACCGAGCTGGTGCACACCCGCTGCGAGCGCGGCGCGGACATCGTGCGCCGACTGGGCTTCGGCGCGACGGTGGCGGCGGGCATTTTCAGTCTCGATGAGCACTGGAACGGCCATGGCCGGCCGCAGGGATTGCGCGGCGCGGAGATCCCGCTGAATGCGCGCATCGCGCTGCTCGCGCAGGTCATCGACGTGTTCAACACCGTCGGCGGGGAGCGCGCGGCGTGCACCGAGGTGCACCGCAGAGTCGGCACTTGGTTCGATCCGCAGCTCTGCCAAGCCTTCTTCGCCGTCGCGCGCGGTGCGCGCTTCTGGTCCGGATTGGGCGCCGAGGGACTCGAGGGGCGCATCTGGGCGCTTGAGCCGGCCGCCTCCACCATCCTGATCGATGAGCCGCGACTCGATTCGATCGCCGAGGCGTTTGCCGACATCATCGATGCGAAGAGCAACTTCACCTACGGCCACAGCCAACGCGTTGCCCGCTACGCCGAGAGGATCGGCCGTGAGCTCGGCATGAGTGCCGCGCGGCGCCGCTGGCTGCACCGCGGAGCTCTGCTGCACGACATCGGCAAGCTCGGCGTCAGCAACAGCATTCTGGAGAAGCCCGGCCATCTCGACGGGCCGGAATGGGACGCCGTCAAACAACACGCGCAGCTCACCGAGAACATTCTGCAGCGGGTGCGGATATTCGGCGAACTGGCGCCCATCGCCGGAGCGCACCATGAGCGAATCGACGGCATGGGCTATCCGAAGCGCCTGCGCGGCGCGGCGATCCCGCTCGAGACGCGCATCATCACCGTGGCGGACATCTTCGATGCGCTCACGGCCGAGCGCCCCTACCGGGGCGCCATGGCGCGCGAGCAGGCCCTGACGATCATGCGCCGCGAACGCGGCGCCGCGGTCGACGGAGCGTGCCTCGATGCGCTGATCCGCAGCGCCCCCTGGGAGCAACCGCTTAAGAGCTGATGCCCGCGGCGATCCACACTCAGCGCTCGATCGCCGTCAGGATGCCCTGCAGGATGCGCAGCGGACTTGGTGGGCACCCCGGCACGGCCACGTGCACCGGGATGACGTTGGCGACCGAACCGAGCGCGGCCGGACACTGTCCGAGCAGCCCGCCGGTGCAACCGCAGTCCCCGAGCGCCACGACCCGCTTCGGATCGGGCGTCGCCGCATAGACCCGACGCAGCGGTTCGGCCATGTTCTTCGCCACCGGACCGCTGACCAGCAGCAGGTCCGCATGACGGGGGCTGGCGACGAAGCGCACGTTGCAGCCCTCCAGGTTGTAGTACGGGTTGCCGAGCGCCTGGATCTCGAGCTCGCAGCCGTTGCACGAGCCGGCATCCACGTGGCGGATGCACAGCGTTCTGCCCAACACCGCGGCGATCCGCGCATCGAGCGCCTGCCCGGTGCGCAGCCGTTCATCCGGCGCCGGCGGCGCCTGCGAGATCAGTCCGACGGAGAGAATTTTGCGCAGGCTCTTCAGCATGACTACAGATCGACGCCGCTGTAGGAGAGGTTGAAGGATTTGTTGATCAAGGGGAAATCCGGCACGATGTTGCCGAGAATGGCATATTCGAGCGCCGGCCAGTTCTGCCACGAGGGATCGTGCGGGTGACAGAAGCGCACCGTGCCGGCGGGCCCGGCCTGCAGCGCCACCAGCACCGGGCCGCGCCACCCCTCGATCAGCCCGATACCGAAGGCGCCATCGGCGGGCTCCTCGAGCACCGCCGTGCACGGCCCGTCCGGCACCTTCGACAACAGCTGCCTCAGCAGCCGGCCGCACTCCTGCACTTCCTCGAAGCGCACCGCCACGCGCGCCGCAACGTCCCCGTCATGCAACACGACCTTGGCCACCGGCAGCTCCGTGTACGGCAGGCACGGCAGATCGAGCCGCGCATCGCGCCCCTGACCGCTGGCGCGTCCCACGAGCCCGAGCACTCCGAGCTGTGCAGCGAGCGCTGGCCCGAGGCGGCCGGTGCCGCTGAAGCGCGCGCGCACACCCTCGTGTTCGTCGTAGATGGTGCGCAATTCGGCGCTCTCGGCACACGCACCGCGAATCGCATCCGCCAGCGCGCGCGCCCCGTCGCCCGCCAGATCGACCGAGAGGCCGCCCGGCACGAGCACATCGAACAGATAGCGCTGGCCGAATGCCGCCGCCGTTGCCCGCAGCACATCCTCCTTCAGGCGCGAGAACTGTGTGAGCCCAAAGGCGAACCCGGCGTCATTGCCGAGCGCGCCCAGGTCCCCGAGGTGATTCGCCAGGCGCTCAAGCTCCAAGCACACCGCCCGCAGCCAGGCCGCCCGCGGCGGGATCGTGGCGCCGGCGAGACCCTCAAGCGCCTGGCAGTACGCCCAGCTGAACGCGACCGCCGAGTCGCCCGAGACGCGTGCGGCCAGCCGATGGCCGGCGAGGATCGGCAGCGCCGTGAAACGCCGCTCCAGACCCCGGTGCACGTAGCCCAGATGCGCCTCCAGCCGCAGCACCTTCTCTCCGACCACCGAGAAGCGGAAGTGTCCGGGCTCGATGGTGCCGGCGTGCACCGGCCCGACGGCGATCTCGTGGACGCCCTCGCCGTCGACGCGCGTGAACGGATACGGGTCGGCATGCACGAGCCAGGCTCTGCGGTCCGCATCGCTCGAACGGACCCCGGTGAGCTCGAACGCCGCCCGCTGCAGGCGGGAGGCCGCCGGAAAGCGCCCCTGCAGTCCAGGGTAGGGCCGTGCATCCCCGGCGGCCAGTGTCAGTTCGACGGCGAGTGCGCCCGGGGCGCACAGGTACACCGCGTACACCTGTGCGCCCTCGGCGGGTGTCCCGTTCACCCACAGCGCATGCAGCACACCGCCACCGGCCGCGACAGCCTCGGCCACCTGCGTCCACTCCTGCGGCCCCACAGCCAGGCGCCGCACCCCGGGGGCGCCCGCAACCGGCTGCGCTCGCGGCCACCAGCCCGTCAGGGGCATGGGATGCTCCCCGCGCCGCGGTGCGTGCCGAGCATCGCTAAGGCCCTCCGATCAGGTGTGCCGCCGCACGGTACCACTCGGCAAGGTACGGCGGGATGTACAGCCCGAGCAGCAGCACGATCGCGAGGTGTGCAAACACCGGCAGCAGCGCCGGGGAATGCGTCAGGCGCCGGGCCGAGGGCTCCCCGAACACCATGGGCTGCACCTTGGAGAGAATGGCGGCGAACGCGACGGCAAGCGCCGCCAGCAGGATCGGGGTCGCCCAGGGCTGCTCGCGCATCGCCGCCGTCAGAATCAGAAACTCGCTGGTGAACACCCCGAACGGGGGCACCCCGAGGATGGCGAGCGAGCCGAGCATCAGTCCCCAACCGACCGTCGGGGAGAGCGTGATCAGGCCGCGGATGCGCTCAATCGCCTGGCTGCCGGCCTTCTGCGCGGCGTGACCGGCGGTGAAGAAGATCGAAGACTTCGTCAGCGAATGCACCGTCATGTGCAGCAGCGCCGCGAAGGTTGCGATCGCACCGCCCATGCCGAAGGCAAACGTTGCGATGCCCATGTGCTCGATCGAGGAGTAGGCGAACAGCCGCTTGATATCGCGCTGCCGCCACAGCAGGAGCGAGGCCAGCACCACCGAGAGCAGCCCGAAACCCATCAGCATCTGCGAGGGCAGCTGTGAGTGCAGCGCACCCTGCACGAGCACCTTGCTGCGCACCACCGCGTACAGCGCGACGTTCAGCAGCAAACCTGAGAGCACCGCGGAGATGGGCGTCGGACCCTCGGCATGCGCATCAGGCAACCAGCTGTGCAGCGGCGCAAGGCCCACTTTGGTCCCGTAGCCGATCAACAGGAACACGAACGCCAGGGCGAGCACGGTCGGCTCAAGTTGCGATTTGACGGCATCCAGATGCGTCCACAGCAGCGCGGTCATGCCCTGAGCGCCGAGGACCTTTCCGGCCGCGACGTACAGCAGAATCGTGCCGAACAGCGCCTGCGCAATGCCGACGCCGCACAGAATGAAGTACTTCCAGCCCGCCTCCAGACTCCCCGGCGTGCGATACAGCGTGACCAGCAGCACCGTGGAGAGCGTCGCCGCCTCCATCGCCACCCACATCAGCCCCATGTTGTTGGTCGTCAGCGCCAGCAGCATGGTGAACATGAACAGCTGATACATGCTGTGGTAGAGCCGCAGCCGCCCGGCGCTGAGCCGACCGTGCTCAAGTTCAACGCGCATGTACGGCCGCGAAAAGAGCGACGTGGTCATGCCGACGAACGCCGTCAGCGCGACCAGAAAGACGTTGAACGGATCGATGAAGAACTGCTCATCGCCCAGCAGCACAGTGCCCTGGTGGATCACCCGTGCGGTGAGCGCACAGGCGGCCAGGAACGTCCCGACGCTGATCAGCGCATTGACCTCCGGCGCCCGCCGGTGTGCGCCGATCACCCCCAGCACGGCGGCGCCCGCCACCGGCAGCAGCAACAGCAGCAGCAGTGCCATGTCAGTCGTGCTCCTTGAGCGATTCGAGATGATGCAGATCGAGACTCTCGAAGCGCTCGCGAATCTGGAAGAAAAACACCCCGAGCACGAGCACCGCCACCAGCACATCGAGCGCGACGCCGAGCTCGACCACCATCGGCATGCCGTAGCTGGCGCTCATGGCGCCGAAGAACACGCCGTTTTCCATCGACAGAAAGCCGATGACCTGTGACATGGCCTTGCGCCGGGTGATCATCATCAGGAACGCCAGCAGCACGACGCTGATGGCGATACCGACCGCGCTGCGTGTGGCGGTGTCCGCCAGGCGCGTGATCGGCTGCGCCAGCGCGAATGCGAACACCACGATCACCAGGCCCGCCAGCATGGTGCCGGAGACATTCAGCAGCGGCTCGGTGTCCCAATAGACATCGAGCCGGCGGATCAGGCGGTGCAAAAGCCAGGGCAGGAACGCCACCTTCAGCGCCAAGGTGAGCGCGGCCGACAGATACAGATGGTCCTCGCCGGTGCGCCACGCCAGCAACAGCGTCGCGGCGGCGAGCACCGCGCCTTGCAGCGCATAGAGATTGACGAGCGTCACGATGCGCCGCTGCGAGAGCATCGCAAAGGACAGCAGCAGCAGCAGCGCCGCACAGGAATCGAGCAGCTGTTGATCCAGGGGCAGATGGGTCATCACCGTCACGCTCCGAGCAGCACGTGCACCAGCAGTCCGAGGACCGCGAACAGGAAGGCGGTGGCGAGAAACTCCGGGATGCGCATCACGCGCATCTTCGCCGAGACCGTCTCGATCAGCGCGAGGCCGGCGCCGGCGGCGGCGAGCTTCAGCGCGAGCGCCGGGACGGCCACGAGCAACCCGACCGGGCCGATGGCCCCGACCGCCACCCCCCAGGGCAGGAACAACGCGAAGCCGATGCACACGTAGTTGAACAACTTCAACTGCGCGGCCCATTCCATCAGCGCGAGGTGGCGGCCGGAGTACTCAAGCAGCATCGCCTCGTGAATCATGGTGAGCTCAAGATGGGTGGCCGGATTGTCCACCGGGATGCGCGCGTTCTCCGCCAGCAGCACCAGAACGAAGGCCACCGCGCTGAAGGCGAGCGAGGGGGACAGTCCGAGATGTCCCGAGGCGAGCGCCTCGGTGATGGCCGGCAGCGCCGTGCTCGAGGAGGTGAGCGAGGCGACCAGGATCACCATCAGGAGCGCCGGTTCGGCGAGAAAACCGACCATCATTTCGCGCCGCGCGCCCATGGTCCCGAACGCGGTGCCGACATCCATCGCCGCCAACGCCATGAACATGCGCGCCGCGGCGAACAACCCGACCAGGGCAATGGCGTCGGCCGAGGCCACCAGCGGCAGCCGCGTGCCCATCGAGGGGATGATGCCCGCGGCGAGCACCATGGCGCCGAAGATCACGTACGGCGCAAGCCGGAACAGTGGCGAGGCGTTCTCGGCGATCAGCACCTCCTTGTGCAACAGCTTGCGCAGATTGCGGTAGGGCTGCCAGAGACTCGGTGCGCGGCGGTTCTGCAGCCAGGCACGGCATTGATTCACCCAGCCGAGCAGTGCCGGGGCCGCGGCGAGCGCCACCACCCCCTCGAGCAGCTGGGTGAGCCACTCGAGGGCGTTCATGAGAGCAACGCCACGGCGAGCAGCACCAGCAGCGTCACGAAGCTGTACAGCAGGTACACCGAGATCCGCCCCTGCTGCACGCGCGCGGCGATGTTGGCCAACCCCTCGGTCGCGGCGCACAGCGGCTCATACACAAGCGTCCAGATGCGCTCGCGGATGACGATGCGGTAGCGCGGCGCGCTGTCCTCGGGCGCCGGCAGTTCGCGCTGCATCTCGAAGAACGGCTGGAACAGATGCCGGATCGGCTGACCGAAGCCTTCGGCCGTATCCTGCATGCGCGCGGTGAGGGCACCGAAACCGCAGTCCCAGGCGCTCACGCGCCGCACGCGCTGAGGGAACAGAAGCCGCACCGCGAGCACCGTCAGCAGCACCACCGCCACGGTCGCCGTCAGCAACACCGCCGGTCCATAGGAGACGGAGCGGCCGGGCACGGGGGCGAGCAACCACCCGTATGCCGAGGTCTGCGGCACCACCGCCCCGACCAGCTGCGCGCTCACCCGGCTGAGCGCGCCGATCACCGGCACCGGCAGCAGACCGAGCGCCAGACAGCCGAACGCGAGCCAGGCGAGTCCGAGCCGCTCGAGCCAACCACAGTCATGCGCCTGCTCGAGCGCGGCCTCGCGCGGCCGGCCGAGGAAGATGACCCCGTAGAACTTGACCATGACATAACCGGCGAGCGCCGCGCCGAGGACCACCACGGCCATGCCCATCGGGATCAGCAGGTTCACGAACGTGTGCGGCACCTGATCGCCGAACAGAAACGATTGCAGCAGCAGCCACTCGGAGACGAACCCGTTCAGCGGCGGCAGACCGGCGATTGCGAGCGCCCCGATGAGCGTCAACCAGGCCACCCAGGGCATGCGGTGAATCAGACCGCCGAGGCGGCCGAGATTGCGCTCGCCGGTGGCGTGCAGCACTGCGCCGGTGCCGAGAAACAGCACGCTTTTCATCATCGCGTGATTCAGGCAGTGATACAGCGTGGCGAGCAGCGCCAGCGCCGCCACCGCCGGCATGCCCGAGCCGGCGAATACGATGGTCAGTCCGATGCCGGTGAAGATGACGCCGATGTTCTCCACCGAAGAGTAGGCGAGCAGCCGCTTCATGTCGGTCTGTACCGCCGCGAACAGCGCGCCGTAGAGAATCGTAAACAGCCCGAGCGCAAGCGGTACGAGACCCCACCACCACACAGGCGGACCGAGCAGATCGAGCGCCACCCGCAGTATCCCGTACACGGCGGTCTTGAGCATCACCCCGCTCATCAGCGCCGAGACGGGCGAAGGCGCCGCCGGATGCGCCTCCGGCAGCCACACGTGCAGCGGCACCAGACCGGCCTTGGCCCCGAAGCCAAACAGGGCCAGCAGAAAGGCCACGGCGGCCCAGCCGGATGACAGGTGTGCAGTCCGCATCGCGTGGAAGGTGAGCGGACCTGCGCCGTGCATCACGCCAAAGGCGAGCAGGATCGCGAGCGCCCCGACGTGGGCCATCAGCAGGTAGATCAACCCGGCGCGGCGAATCTCGGGGCGGCGGTGTTCGGTCACCACCAGGAAATACGACGTCAGGGCCATCGCCTCCCAGGCGAGCAGGAAGCTGTAGGCGTCCGCGGCGATCAGCACCCAGCCCATGCTGGCGAGGAACAGGTGGTACTGCAGACCGAGCAGGCCCGGCGCGGTGCCCTGTCCGACGCGGAAATATCCGCCGGCGAACAGCGAGATCCCGCCCGCAGTGGCACCGAGCAGCGCCAGGAACACGCTGGAGAGCGGATCGAGCCGCAGATGCGCCGGCAGGCCCGGCAGCCCGATCGGCAGGACCATCCGCTCGATACCCCCGCCGAGCAGGCTGGTCACGGCGAGCGCCGCGAGCGCAAAACCGATCAGAGCCCCGAGTGGGAAGAGGATCCGCCCGGCGAGCCGCACGCTGCGCGGACGCAGCAGGCCCGCCAAGCCCACCGCCACCCAGCCGAGCAGGAGCGCGATACAGCCGACCAGCAGCTTAGGCAATGGGGTAATCACGGGGGTGCACTAGAATGTGCGTCGTATTATCATTGGATGTCGTTTAAATGTGAAGAGGACTCGCCTCGTGCCCCTGGAGACGCGTACCGCCCGCCTGACCATCCTGATCGATCCGCGCAAAAAAACGGTTTTCGAGCGCCTGTGCGCCGAGGAGGACGCCACCCCGTCGCAGGTCGTGCGCCGGCTGATCCGTATGTATATTGAGGAGCGGCAGGGCCGGCCGTGGCGACCGGAAGAGGAGCCGCTGCCGGCTCAGCGCGCGCGCAGCTCGAAGCAGCGGTGAATGTGCGGATTGCGCACGAAATCCGGCGGCACCGTGGCGGCGGAGACATCCGCTAGCGCGTAGCGGCGCTCGAGCTGCGGGTCGAGACGAAAGCGCTGCGCGTTGGTTGAGAACACCAGCAGGCCGCCCGGGGCGAGCAGCGCCATGCACTGCTCGATGAGCGCACCGTGATCGCGCTGTACGTCGAGCACGCCCTGCATGCGCTTTGAGTTCGAGAACGTCGGCGGATCGAGGAAAATCAGCTCGTAGCGCGCCGCGGCGCGCTGGGCCGCCTCGAGCCACTTGAAGCAGTCGGCCTGCACCAGTTCATGCCGACCGTCGGTGAAGCCATTGAGCGCCAGATTGCGCTGCGCCCACTCCAGATAGGTGTTCGAAAGATCCACCGATGTGCTGGCCCGCGCACCCCCGGCCGCGGCATACACCGTGGCCGTACCGGTGTATGCGAAGAGATTGAGGAACCGAGCGTCCCGCGCGGCGCGCCGCAGCCGCTCGCGGGTCAGGCGGTGATCAAGAAACAGGCCCGTATCGAGGTAGTCGGTGAAGTTCACACGGAACTTCAGGCCCCCTTCGCTGACCACCTGGAACTCGCCCTCCCCGCCCACCTTGGCATACTGCTCGCCGCGGTGGATGCGCCTGCGGGTGCGCACTTTGATCCGTTCGCGCGGCACACCCGTGGCTGCCGGCAGCGCCGCGAGCACTTCGGCGCGGCGCCGGCGCACCGATTCCGCCTCAATGGTGCGCGGGGCGGCATATTCCTGGACGTACAGCCACGTCTCGCCCCCGACGGCACTCACGTACCGATCGATGGCAAAGGCGTACTCCGGCATGTCCGCGTCATACAGGCGGTAGCAGGACACGGACTCGCGCTCAGCCCACGCGCGCAGGCGCTTCAGGTTCTTCGTCAGCCGATTGGCGAACATCAGCGCCCCCGGCGACTCGGCGAGCCGGTTGTCCGGACGGGCCAGCGTGCCCGGCTCGCGCAGACTGTCCGGCTCGATGCGCATGCGCAGCAGCCGGCATTCGATCCCACCGTTCCAGACAGTATGCGTGCGCGCGGCGCGGATCCCGAGCTCCATGCCGAGCTGCGGCGCTCCGGTGAGCACCACGGCCTGCCAACTCTGAAAGTGCTCGCGCAACGTCGCACCGAGCTGCCGATGCGTGGCGCGCGCGGCCTGCAGATCCTCCAACCGCGCCCCGTACGGCGGATTCGTGCAGAGCAGCCCCACGCCCGCAGCGCCCGGCCGAGCGCTCTCGAGCGTCCCGACTTCAAAGCGCACCCATTGCCCGACGCCCGCGCGCGCGGCATTGGCCAGCGCGGCGCGCACGGCCGCCGCATCCCGATCCCGGCCGCGCAGCGGCTGAGCGTCAGGCGAGGCCGTACGGCAGCGCTGCAGCGCCTCGGCGCGCAGTCTTTGCCAGAGCGCCGGATCGTGCCCCCGCCAGCCGAGGAAACCGAAATACTCCCGCGTCAGCCCCGGCGCCCGGCCGGCGGCGATGAGGGCCGCCTCGATCACCAGCGTGCCCGAGCCGCACAGCGGATCGAGGAGCTGAGCCCCCTCGGCGGCGAGCTGCGGCCACTGACTGCGCAGCAGGATGCCGGCAGCCACGTTTTCCTTCAGCGGTGCCGCGAGTCCCTCGCCCCGATAGCCCCGGCGGTGCAGGCTCTCGCCGGCCAGATCGACATACAGTGTGACTTCGGTCCCGTGCGCATGCGCATGCACACGGACCGAGGGCCGGTCGCGTACGACATCCGGACGCGTCCCGCGCAGCGAGCGCATTGCGTCGACGATGGCGTCCTTGAGCTTCAGCGTCCCGAAGTGGCTGTTATCGATGGTCGGGTGACGGCCGGTGAACTCGCACGCCAGGCTCGCACCGTCCGGCAGATGCTCCTGCCACGGCACGGCGCGCGCGGCGAGATAGAACGCCTCGGTACTCGGCGCCTGGAAACGCGCGATCTCGAGCAGGATCCGGTTGGCGACCCGCGACTCGAGGCACGAGCGGTAGGCGGTCTGCAGCGTACCGGTGAAGGCCACGGCCGCGGTGCGCTCGCGCACCGACTCCGCGCCGAGCGCGGTCAGTTCGGCCGCCACCAGATCCGCCAACCCCGGTGGCACCGTAGCGAGCAGCGAGTACGCACTCATTTCGTCACCGTCAGACGATCGCGGATGGCCAGCAGCACGTCATCGCGCGACACCTCTCCGATCAGCGTGTGGCGCCACTGTCCCGGCGTCACCGGCAGAGTGCGCGCCTTCTCGCGCAGGAACCCGTCGAGCGCCTCGGTGAGAGACATCTCGGGCGAGAGGGCCTCATTGACCGGCTGGGCAACCGTCTCGACATGCGTCTGCAGGGTGATCTCGCCCTTTTGCAGCCGCTCGTGAATATCGCGCGGCCGGAACCAGGAGACCAATTCGTCCACGTCCGTGACGTACACGCGCCGGACCGATCGACGCGAGAGGCGCTCGAACACCTCGGCGAGCGTCGTGCCGCGCGGCACGACGACCGCGGCCGGCTTGATCAGCGGCTCGACGGTGCGCACGCGCCAGTCATCACCCTCCTCGGCGACGATCGTATGTGCCAGCGCCGCGGTATACACCGAGTTGCCGTGCCGATAGACCTTGGCCGTGAAATACGCCGTCACGCACGTCAGCATCAGCGGCAGGACCACGTGGTAATCGACGGTCATCTCGAAGATCATCAGAATGGAGGTGAGCGGCGCCTGCGTGGTGGCGGCCAGGAACCCCCCCATGCCGATGACCCCGAACGCGACCGGCTGCGTGATCACGTGCGGCATCAGCCACTGCAGCACGCCACCGAACAAAGTCCCGACCGCCGAGCCGATGAACAGCGAGGGCGTCAACACACCGCCCACGCCGCCGGATCCGACGGTCGAGGCGGTGGCGAGCACCTTCGCCAGCAAAATCGCGAGCAGCGTCCAGCCGAACACGTTGCCGAGCAGCATGCTGCTCACCACGCTGTAGCCGTTACCCCAGACCTCGGGCACGAACACCGAGATCAGTCCGACGCCGAGGCCGCCGAGCGCCAGCTGCAGATACAGCGGCACCTTCAATTTCACGAACTTCGACTTGCTGAAATCAAGCAGCGAGAGAAACGGCGGGGCAAGATGCCCGAGCAGCACGCCGAGCAGCAGATAGAACACCAGCTCCCAGTTGCTCGCCACCGAGACGTGCGGCACGAAGAACACCGGCGTGAAGTGCGTCACTCTGTGCAGCGTCGCGTTAGAGATCACCGAGGAGATGACCAGCGGGACGAATCCCTCCATGGCCATCGAGCCGAGCACGATCTCCGAGGCGAACAGCGCCCCGGAGATCGGCGCGTTGTACGCGGCGGCAATACCGGCCGCCACGCCGCACGCAACCATCAGACGCAGCCGCGGCACTGGTGCGCGCGCCAGCAGCCCGATACGCGACCCGAGCATCGCAGCGAGTTGCACCATCGAGCCTTCCCGACCGATCGAGCCCCCCGAGGCGATGGTGAGCATCGAGCCGAGACTCTTCAGGATCGAGGCGCGAAATCCGATCCGCCCATCACCAACGTTGACCGCCTCGATGTAATCGACGGCCTTGGAAGAAACGAAGCGATGCCTCAGCAGCAGCAGCAGCGCGCCGGCGAGCAGTCCGCCGACGACCGGGATGATCGCGCGGTGCCACCAGGCGAGTCGCACTGCGATCGGAACGAGTCCCGAGCCGTGCTCGGCGTGCGTCCAAAAGCCGGTGAAGATGCGCACGCACAGGCGGATGCCGGCGCGGAAAAGGATGCTGGCGAGTGCGCCGGCGATGCCGATCAGCGTCGCCCAGAACACGATGCCGAAGAGCTCTTCGTGTCCGAACAGCGCCATACGCAACCGCAGCAGCAGGCGGAAGGGATGGCGCGTGATTTTTTTTGCCTGGGCCTTGAGCTGCATCGGTCTCCCCGGAGACGGGGGAGGCGTTCTCGGGCGCAGCATTATGCCCGATCAGCTCCCAGGACACTCCTAGACAAATTCCAAAAAGTCTCCTAGCCTCCTGGGCTCGCCCACCCCGGATCGGCATTACTGACGGAGGAGCCACCGTGACCTTCACACTACCCTCGCTTCCCTTCGCGCCCGGCGCGCTCGCCGCACACGGCATGTGCCAGGAAACTCTGGAGCTGCATCACGGCAAGCATCACCAGGCGTACGTCACCGCACTGAACGGTCTGGTGGAGAAGCACGACGCGCTCAAGGGCAAGAGCCTCGAGGAGATCATCCGCATGGCCCACGGCCGCGACGATCTCACCCCGGTGTTCAACAACGCCGGACAGCACTGGAACCACAGCCTGTTCTGGAAGTCCCTCTCGGCCACCGGGGGCGGCATCCCGGGCAGCCTGGAGAAGAAGCTGACCGGGGATTTCGGCAGCGTGGAGAAGTTCAAGGACGCCTTCAAGGCGGCCGCGCTCGGCCAGTTCGGCTCCGGCTGGGCCTGGCTGGTGCTCGGCAGCGACGGACGGCTGAAGATCACCAAGACGGGCAACGCGGGCACCCCGCTCGCCACCGGCGAGGGCAAGGCGCTGCTGGTGCTTGATGTGTGGGAGCACGCCTATTACGTCGACTTCCGCAACCGCCGCGCGGATTTTGCCGACAACTTCCTCGGGAAACTGGCCAACTTCGAATTCGCAGCCGCTGAACTCGCGGCGGCCTGAGCGCGCTGTGCTCTGCCCGGAGGCGTCGTCTGGCAGGCGGCGTCTCCGGCCCCCGGGCCCGAGGTCCGCGGCGCGTCAGTGCGGGGCGGCCACCCAGTCCCGTACCGTCACACCGAAATGTGCCCCGGCGCTGCAGCGCAGGTCGCTGCTGAGCACCCGCACGGGAAGCGTTGCGAGCAACGTCTGACGGATCTGGCGCAGCAGCCGACAGTCGGTCGGCTGCAACCGCTTCGGCTCACCCGGCTGCACGGTAACGGTGCGACGCACCGCGCGCAGCTGTGCCCACCGGACGGCCGTCCCGTGCAGGATGGAGGGCATACGGAAACTCACCTGGACGCGCGGGGAGCGGAGGTCTCCAGAGGCCGTGCTGCTGCAGCGATAGGGGAGGATGTGCAGGCCGTCGGAGGGTGCACCAAGGCGCCGCAGCACGCCGCGGAACACGTACCACAGCTGGTCGCAGGTGTAGGTGCGCGGCAGCTTGTCCAGATCCACGATCAGATCATACGTGCGCCACACCGCCGGCTGCCCCACCGCCGCCGCCGCGGGCACGACATGCGCCCCCGCGCCTAGCGCTGGCATCACCCCCATCAGGCTTGCCCAGACGAAACCCCGCAAGCGCCTCATCGTGATCATCCTCTGCACAGTCCCCTCGCTCCTTGGAGCGTGCGGGCGGCCGGAGAGTTTCCGCCGACCGAGGCACCGCTCACGTTCCAGGCCGCTGCAATCCCGCCCGCAGGAGCAGATCGAGCCGCTGCCGGTACGGGTCGGGTTCGACGACGGGGCCCTGGTCCGTGAAGTTCATCAGCCGATCGGCGCGAACTTGGTAGCGCGGCCAGCGCGGCTCCCCCGCCGGGTCGGGATGGCCCGTGCGCGCGAACGCCACCCAGTATCGCTGCATCGTGCGCGCCATGCGCTCATCGGCGCGCGAGGTGAGCGCTCCGTAGTGCACCCGCACGGTATCGAACACGAACGGAATCTCGGTGGCATGCCAGGCACCCCACCATTTGCCCCGCATTGCGGTCGGCACGTAGGAGAAGCGATATTCGTACACCGGCTGCCCGCGCGCCGAGAGAATCCGTGCGATGGCGCGCGCCGGCTCGATCATCCACAGATCGCCTCCAACTTCCGCCGAGACCTGCTGCAGAGGCGCCCGACCGGTCGGATCGAACAGCGCGCGCGCCTGGGCGGCATACGGACCAAACTCGGCGAACAGCGCCGGCAGGGATTTCGCCTGCATCCAACCGAGATCCGCGCTGTTGGTGCCGATCATCACCGGAATGCGCGCGCCCATGCCCTTGGCGTACTCGCGCACCGGCGGCCCGAAGTACAGCCGGTCATCGACCATCGGTCCGCCCACGTAGCCGACGACGTGCGCGCGGGTGCGCATGTTCACGCCATCCAGCACCCGCGTCGCAGACAGGGCGCGCAACGCCGCCAGCGCCTTCGGACCCTCTCCGCGCACACCGAGCTGATGCGCCAGGAGCACCCCGGCGGCCTCGGCCGACTGCGCCCCGCCGTCCAACGGTCGGTCCGGTCCGAGCCAGCCAGCGCCGCCGCCGGACTCGATGATCGCCTTCTGGAACAACCCCCGGGCGAGCGGCGTGATCAGCAGCGCGTTCACCGATGCGCCGCCGGCGGATTCCCCGAACAGCGTCACATTGTGCGGGTTGCCACCGAAGGCGGCGATGTTGTGCTGCACCCAGCGCAGCGCGGCGATCTGGTCCATGAAGGTAAAATCGCCGACCGGCTGATGCTGGCGCAGCAGCGCCGGGAAGCTGAACAGACCGAAATTACCGAGCCGATAGTTGAAGCTCACCAGCACCACGCCGCGCCGCGCGAAGGAGGTGCCGTCGTAAATGGCCGGCGACGTCCCCCCGTCGACGTACCACCCGCCGTAAATCCACACCATGACCGGCAATGGCTTGCCAGAGGAGTGCGCCGGCCGCCACACGTTGACGTACAGGCAGTTCTCGCTCGGCTGAGTGCGCAGCGGCGCCTGATCTCCGGGCGTCGGACGCTGCATGCAATCGGGTCCGAAATGGCGCGCCGAGCGCACGCCACGCCAAGAACGCGGCGGCTGCGGCGCCGCCCAACGCAGCACGCCCTCGGGCGGCGCGGCGTACGGGATACCCTTGAACGCCAGAACGCCGCGCTCGAGCGCGCCACGGACCTGACCGTATTCGGTACGCACCGTGAGCGGCGCATTGGCCGCGTGCGTCGTACCGCAGATCAGTGCGAACGCCGCACCGATCGTCACGGTCGCGGTGCGCAGCACCGTGCCGATAGACATCCGTCCCTCTGCGCTTGGCATCTCTGCACCCTGTGGCTGTCTGGCGGTTAGGCCGTCGCGAACCCGCGGCCGGCAAAAAAATCCCGTATCAGCTGCATTGCGCAGCGCAGATCGAGTCCCTTGGCCGCCACCCATTCGTCGTTGAAGTAGGTCGAGGCGTAGCGCTCGCCCTGATCGCACAGAATCGACACCACCGAACCGCTCTGTCCCTGCGCCACCATCTCGCTGATCAGACGCGCACAGGCCCACAGGTTGGTGCCGGTCGAACCGCCGCAGGAGCGGCCAAGGCGCTCGCTCAGGACACGCGCTGCGGCGATGCTCTCGGCGTCGCGGACCACCACCATCCGGTCGACCACCTCGGGGATGAACGAGAGCTCCACGCGCGGACGCCCAATCCCCTCGATGCAGCTCTCGCAGCGCTCGAGCGTCGTCACGCTCCGGTCGGCGAAGTACCGGTGAAACACCGAGCCTTCCGGATCGGCGACACAGATCTCGGTGGCGAAATGGTTGTAGCGCACGAATCGCCCGAGCGTCGCGCAGGTGCCGCCGGTCCCGGCGCCGCACACGATCCAGCGCGGGACCGGATGCCGTTCGCGACCGAGCTGATTGAAGATGGACTCGGCGATATTGTTGTTGCCGCGCCAGTCCGTAGCCCGCTCGGCATACTTGAACTGGTCCATGTAATGGCCACGCACGTCCCGCGCCAATCGTTCGGCCTGCGCGTACACCTGGTTGGGGTCGTCCACGAAGTGACACTCCCCGCCCTGGAACTCGATGGCGGCGATCTTCTCCGCCGCGGTGCTGCGCGGCACCACCGCGATGAAGCGCAGCCTCAGCATGCGCGCGAAGTAGGCCTCGGAGACCGCCGTGGAGCCGCTCGAGGCCTCGACCACCGGGGTATCGGGGCCGATCCAGCCATTGCACAGACCGTATAAGAAGAGTGACCTCGCCAGGCGATGCTTGAGGCTGCCGGTCGGATGACTCGATTCGTCCTTCAGGTACAGCTCGACCCCGGGGTAGTGCGGCAGCTCGATCGGGATCAGGTGCGTATCGGCGGATCGGTTGAAGTCCGCTTCGATGCGCCGGACGGCTTGATCCGTCCAGGCACGGCGGTCGCGCTCGAGATTGGGCATGTCCGGGAACTTAGCAGATCCGGCCGCCTCCGTCAGTCGGCGGGCCGGACACGGGCCGGCGGGATTTGACGCCGGTCAAACCCGCCCGGCCGGCGGGCCGCTACTCTGAGGCTGCGCCCTGCGCGGCTCAGGGACGCAGGAACCCCATAGACCGCCCCCCGTCACCGAATCGGCCGGACCCGCCATGCGACTGCTGCTGATCAATCCAAAATCGCCCGAGAGCTTCTGGAATTTCCGCTGGGCAGTCGATGAGGTGCTGAGCGGCAAACGGGCGGTCAATCCGCCACTCGGGCTGGCCACACTCGCTGCGCTCACCCCGCCGCACTGGCAGGTGAGCATCGTCGATGAGAACGTGCAGACCCTGCCCCTTGCGCCCGAGGCGGACATCATCGGGATCGGAGGCATGGGCGTGCAGTTCCCGCGCCAGCGCGAACTCATCGAATTCTACCGCCGTCAGGGATACTTCGTGGTCGCTGGCGGCAGCTTCGCCTCGCTCTGTCCAGAGCGCTACGAGGGCCTCGCCGATGCGGTGATCAGCGGAGAGTCCGAACACATCTGGCCGCGTTTCTGTGCGGACTTCGAGGCCCATGCCACGCTGCCGCTCTACCGCGAGGAAGGGGTCGTGAATCTCGAGGACTCCCCGGTACCGCGCTTTGACCTGCTGCGGCTCGATCGCTACACGACGGCCACGCTGCAGTTCTCGCGGGGCTGTCCTTACCTGTGCGAGTTCTGCGACATCATCGTCATGTTCGGACGCAAGCCGCGCCAGAAGAGTTCCGAGCAGATTGGCCGCGAACTCGACGCGCTGCGTGCACTCGGCGTGCGCAAAATCTTCTTCGTCGACGACAACCTGATCGGTAACCGGGCGGTCGCCAAACGACTGCTGCACTTCCTGATCGAATATCAGCGCCGCCACGATTACGCGTTCAGCTTCGGCACCGAGACCTCGCTGAATCTGGCCGAGGACCGAGAGCTGATGCAGCTGATGCGAGCGGCGGGATTCCGCTGGACATTCATCGGCATCGAGTCTCCGGACGAGGAGAGCCTGCGCGAGATGCGCAAAGTGCAGAACATGCGCACCGACGTACTCGCCGCCGTGCATCGCATCCATCGGCACGGTATCGAGGTGTTGGCGGGGTTCATCGTTGGATTCGACAACGACACTCCGGCGACCTTCGAGCGCCAGTATCAATTCATTGTCCGCTCGGGCATCCAAACGGCGATGATCGGTCTGTTGCATGCCATGCCGCGCACCCCGCTCTATGAGCGCCTGCGCAAGGCCGGCCGCCTGCGCGACACCGACAGCGGTGGGGACAACACCAAGCTCGACACTAACGTCGTGCCGCTGAACATGACCGGCGGGCAACTCATCGACGGCTACCGTGAGCTGCACCGGCGGCTGCTCTGCGATGCAACCATTGCGCAGCGCATCCGCAACAAATGCCGCACCTTCGGGCGCAGCGGCGGCGGTGTGGAATACTCCCTGGCGGCCGGACTCGCCATCCTGCTGCGGCTCGTGCGCCGCGGGATCCTGCCCGGCGGACCGGTACGGGTGTGGCACTTTCTGCGCACGATTCCCTGGCGGCGGCCCTGGCAGTTCCCGCTCGTCGTCGGCGACTGGATCACCGGGCTGTCCATGCAGGACTACTCCCGTCGGCACTTCGCAGCAGCGCCCTTGGGCGACTCGCCCGCCGCTGCCGCACGGTTGGCACGGCTCGCGCGCCTCCTGCGCCGCTCGCACGCAGGGCAGATGACGGTGCCGTCTGAGGCCAGCGAGCAATCAGCGCTGGTGCTCGATCTGCGCCTGCAGGGGATGCCGCGGCGGGTGCTGCGCCGCCTCGGCGCGGAACTCACCGCCGTGATGCGCGAGACGCCGGCGCGCCTGACACTGCGCATCGAACATCTGGGGGGCGCGGAGCTCGCGCGGGTGCGGCGGCTGCTGCGTCACGCGCAGCGTTTCGCCGACCGGATCTGCATCGAGGCCGGCACGCTCAACGCCGCGCAGCTGCTGCACCTCTGGCCGTATCAGCTGCGCCTGGGTTGCCGAGTGACCCGCCCCTAGCACGCCCTATGCGCAGTTCGGTGCGCCCGCGAGGGCTGCGAGCGCATCGGGCCGCAGCACGCTGATGTCGCGAGCGCGTACTCGCAGCCAGCCCTCGCGCTTGAAGGTGCCGAACGCACGGCTGACGGTTTCGAGCGTCAAGCCGAGATGGCGCGCAATGTCGGCGCGACTCATGCTCAGACGAAAATCGTAGGGCGGAAAGCCGCGCCGCGCGAGGCGTTCCGACAGATCGGCAAGAAACCGCGCGACACGGCCGCGGGCATCGGTCTCGGCCAGCTCCCCGCGCAACCGCAGCGCCTCGTCGAGTGCCTGACCCAGCAGGCGCAGCATCTCTCGGCGCAACCCGGGCAACCGCTCGAGCAGCTGCTCGAGCTTGTGCATCGGGACGCGGCAGTAGCTGAGCGGCTCGAGCGCATTCACCTCGCAGCCGTACCGTCCGGTGGCGAACCCTTCCAAGCCCACCGCCTCGCCGGGCAGCACGAACCCGTGCACCTGTTCGGTGCCCTCCAGAGTCACGCTGAAGCGCTTGGCCGAACCACTGCGCACGACGAGCAGCGCGTCCATCGAGGCCCCGGCGCGCACCAGCGCCATTCCGGGGGCAAGCTGGCGGCCACGCTCGACCGCCGACTCAAGCGCGCGCGCCTCCTGCACCGGCAAATGCCCAGGCAGGCAAAGCGGCTTCAGCGCGCAATTGCGGCACGACACGCAGGCATGCGCCCCGGTCTGGATCTCTTCGCTGCGGATGTTCACAACGCGGCAGTCTAGCGCGCGAGCGCGCGATGCCGACTGCGTAATATCACTTATTGATCCGGATCAAATTACAGGCACCGCCGGCGGCTAGGATGGAGGGATGATGTCGCTCCTACCGCGTTGCCCACCGTCCTTCGGGCCATTCGATCCGCTCGGGGAACTGTTCGTGCGCGTGTTCAACCATGCGATGCGCGGCCAGAACCTCAGCGCGGCCCTCGCACCGCTCGACGGCAAGCGGATCCGGATTCAGCTCACCGGCGCTCCGCTGCAGCTGAACCTGTGCATTGCAGGGGATCGGCTGAAAGTCGCACCGGCACGCGACGCTGCGCACGTGACCGTGCGCGGTCGACTGGCGGATTTCGTGCGACTGGCGAGCCGAGCCGAGGATCCGGACACACTTTTCTTCCAGCGTCGCCTGAGTCTTGAAGGGGAAACCGAGACTGGCCTCGCCATCAAGAACGCACTGGATGCGCTCGACTGGGACTGGCGGCGTCACTGCGAAGCGATCCTGCCGCCGGGTGCCGCGCAGTTGCTGCGCGCGCTGAGCGCGCGGCTGCCGCGACCGGCGCTCAGCCCGCTGCGGCGGCATCGCGCGCCGCGCTGAGCGCTCAGCGCGGCGTCTCGAACATCGGCCCGCTGCAATAGCCGCCCGGTAGCGCGCTCACCGGGCAGCGCGCAGCCTGATCGCCGCGCACCGCCTGCGCAAACGCCTCGATCACCTCCGTGAACGGCACCGCCTCGTGCGAGTGCGGGGAGATGCGCAGCATCTGCACACCGGCCGCCTTCAACTCATCAATGCTGCCGAGCAGGTTGCGCACCTGCGCCGACTGAGTCTGCACGCCGTTTAGGGCGAACAGCGGTTCGTGTTCACGCGTATACACGGTGAGTCCGTCACGCTCCTCGCCGCAAACGAAATTGCACTCGTCCTTGTTGCGCCGGCGCACGCGGGCGCTGAAGCAGCGCGCGGAGAAGGCGAGCGGCATCCGCCCATAGGCAAACACCTCGCATTCCATGTCCTGCGGACGTTCGGTGAGCAGCTCGGCGATCGCCGCGTTATCGAGCTCGAGCGGCGGCACCCAGCGGCGCGCGCCGAGGGCGCCGAGCAGCCGCAGCGTCGGGCCATTGTAGACATTCAGGTGTGGCCCGGCGACGAACGGGCGCCCGCCGGCAAGATGCACGGCCGCCATGTCATTGGCCTCGATCGTCACGCTGCCGGCGGCAAGCCGGGCGAGCGCCGCGAGCTCCGATTCCGCCTCCATCAGCGCCAGCGTGGAGAAGATCACCTCTTTGCCCGCGGCGGCCAGATCCTGCCCGATCGCCTCCCAGTCCTCCTGCCGCAGCGCGCGGCGCTTGGAGCACACCACCTCGCCGAGATACACGCTGTCGATCGGCGCGCACGCCAGCATCCGATAGAACGCAAACACCTGCTCACGTTCCCAGTAATACAACAGAGGACCGACTGACAGCTTCATCGCGTGAATTCCTTCATTGCCAGGGCCTGCTGTAGGCCCCCAGTGTCTGCGCATGGCCTTCGGTGAGCCGCGCGAGCGCCGCAGCCGGTGCGGCCGGCGGCCGGTAGCCGGCCGGATCGCGCCGGCAGGCATCGAGCGCGGCGCGCAGCGCGCGGGTCACCTGGGCGACGTACGCGGGACTTCGCTGGCGACCCTCGACTTTGATGGCGCTGACGCCGGCATCGAGCAGCTGCGGCAGGATCTCCAGCACATTGAGGCTGGTGGGTTCCTCGAGCGCATGCATCACGGCGCCGAGCGTTTCGAAGCGGCCCTTGCACAGGGTGGGATAGCCAGCCGCCTCGTGCGGCGCGAACTCATCGATCAGGACACCGTTGAGCCGCGCTTGGCGGCCACTCGGCCGCTCCTGCCAGCGCACCGCGTGCGCCGGCGAGCACACGCCATGCGTGTTGGGCGACTCCCCGGTCACGTGCGCCGAGAGGGCGCAGCGTCCCTCCACCATGATGCACAGGCTGCCGAAGCCGAACACTTCGATTTCGATGCCGCTGCGCTCGATCACACGCTGCACCTGCGCTACGGACAACACGCGCGGCAGCACCGCGCGGCGGATGCCGAAGCGCTCCCGGTAGAACTGCAGCGCCCGCCAATTAGTCGCCGAGCCCTGCACCGAGAGATGTCGAGCGAGCGTCGGGTGGCGCGCGGCCGCATATTCGAGCAGTCCGGCATCTGCGAGGATCAGCGCATCGGCACCGGCGTCGGCCGCCGCATCGACGGCCGCGGTCGCCGCCGTCCAGCGTGCGGGCCGCGGATAGACGTTGAGGGCGACGAAGACCCGCGCGCCGCGACGGTGCGCGTACTCGACGCCGCTTGCGGCCTCCGCGGGTGAGAAATTCAGCCCCGGAAAGTTGCGCGCATTCAGTCCATCGCGAAAACCGAGATAGACCGCGTCCGCACCGTTGTCGATTGCGGCATGCAGCGCCGGCAGGCTGCCCGCCGGGCAGACCAATTCAATTCCGTTCGGTTCAGTCACGGCCGATGCACTCCTGCCAGAGCTGGTCCACACGCCGCTCGACCGCGGCATCGAGCCGGATCGGGCGCCCCCACTGGCGCGTCGTCTCCCCGGGCCACTTGTTGGTCGCATCGAGACCGAGTTTGGAGCCCAGCCCGGCTTCCGGGCTGGCGAAGTCGAGATAGTCGATCGGGGTCTTGTCGATCAGCATCGAATCGCGGGCCGGATCAACACGCGTTGCGACCGCCCAAATCACTTCCTGCCAATTGCGCACGTCGATATCCTCATCGGTGATGATCACGAACTTCGTGTACGTGAACTGGCGCAGATACGACCAGACCGCCATCATGATCCGACGCGCATGGCCGGGGTACTGCTTGCGGATGCTGACTACCGCGACACGATACGAACAGGCCTCCGGGGGCAGATAGAAGTCGACGATCTCCGGAAACACCCGGCGCAGGATCGGGACGAACACCTCATTGAGCGCCACCGCCATCACGGAGGGCTCATCGTGCGGCGAGCGGCCCATGTAGCTGCCCTGATAGATCGCCCCCCCGCGCAAGTGCATCCTCTCGAGGGTAAGCACCGGGAAGCTCGCTTGCGAGTTGTAGTACCCGGTGTGATCCCCGAACGGCCCTTCGAGTGCGGTATCACCCGGATGGATAAAGCCCTCGAGCACGATCTCAGCGCCCGCCGGCGCATCGAGCCCGGTCAGATCGCAGCGCACGAGATTGCTGCGTTCCCCGCGTAGCAGTCCGGCGAACTCGTACTCCGAGAGCGTATCCGGGATGGGCGCGGCTGCCGCGAGCAGCGTCGCCGGATCGGTGCCGATCGCGATCAGCACAGGAAAGGGTTCGCCGGGCCGATCCGCCTGCCAGTCGGCATAATCGCCCGCTCCCCCACGATGCGCCAACCAGCGCATGATCAGGCGGTCGCGGCCGATCACCTGCTGGCGGTAGATCGCGACATTCTGGCGCGCCTTGCGCGTCCCGCGGGTCACCACCAAACCGAGCGTGATCAGCCGGGCCGCGTCCTCTGGCCAGCAGCGTTGGATCGGCAGCAGCCCGAGGTCGATCTGTCCGCCACCGAGCGTATGCTCCTGGAACGGCGCACGCGCCTGTCGGCGCGGCGCGACGTGCGCCAGCTGCGCAAACTGCGGCCAGCTGGAGAGCGCCTCACGCACACTGCCCGGCCAATGCGGCTCCTTCAGCGCCGCCAGCAGCTCCCCGAGCTCGCGCAGAGATCCGGCCCGCTCCTTACCGAGCGCGGCCTCGATGCGTCGCGCATGCCCGAACAAATTGCCAAGCAGCGCGTGATGTGCACCGAGCGGCCGCTCAAACAGCAGCGCCGGGCCTTGCCGCTGTAAGGCGCGCAGGCACAACGACGTGCTCTCGAGTTCCGGGTCGACCGGCACGGGTACGCGGCGCAGGTCGCCCCGCTCTTGCAGATGCGCGAGGAATGCGCGCAAGTCATGATAAGCCATCCGCGCGCACGTTAAACCGCCGTGCGGCCTGCGGCTTGATGCGGATCAATTTTCACGCGGCGGCGGAGCGCTCCGCCGCCGCGCAGCTCACCTATTCGGCGAGCGGCTCAACGAGCGCGCCAGTGCGCTCCCGCTCGTGATCCGCCGCCAGCACCAGATACACGGCCGGCACGATAAACAGCGTGAACAACGTGCCAATCGACAGTCCCGTGGCAATCACCACGCCCATCGCACGCCGCCCAGCCGCACCGGCTCCGCTTGCGAACACCATCGGGAGCACACCCATGACCATCGCTGCGGTGGTCATCAGGATGGGCCGCAGGCGCACCTCGGCCGCCTCCTCGATGGCCTGCAACTTGCTGTGCCCCGCGCGCTGCAGGTCGTTGGCAAACTGCACCATGAGAATGCCGTGCTTACTGATCAGGCCAAGCAGCGTCACCAGACCGACCTGCGTGTAGATGTTGAGGGTCGTCACCCCGATATTGATGAACAGCAGTGCGCCGAATAGCGCCGCCGGCACCGACACCAGAATCACCACCGGGTCGCGGAAACTCTCGAACAGCGCCGCGAGCGCCAGAAACACGATGATCAGCGAAAAGCCAAACGTAACCAGGAAGCTGTTCGTGCCGGTCATGAACTGGCGGGACTCCCCGGCATAGTTCGCCGTAAAGCCGCTCGGGGCCACCGAGTGCAGCGCCTTGCGCAGAAACGCCAAAGCCTCGCCCTGGGACACAGCAGGAGCACCGGCAATAGTCGCGGAATTCAGGCGCTGAAAGTGATTGATCGACTCCGGCACGACCTCGCGCTGCAGGCGGGCCACGGTACCGAGCTGTACGATCGCGCCGCTCGCGGTGCGCAGGTGATAATCGAGCACCTGGCTCGGGTTCAACCGGAACCGCTGCAGCACCTGCGGGATGACCTGATACGAGCGCCCCGCGAGCTCGAAGTAATTGACGTAGCCGCCGCCGAGCGCCGCACCGAGCGTCGCCGCAACCTCCTGCTGCGTCAGTCCAAGATCGGCCACTTTGTACGGATTGACGACGATCTTGTCCTGCGGTTGATCGATCTTCAGATCCGATGCGACGAAGAAGAACAGTCCGCTGGCGCGCGCCTTGTCGAGTACCTTCTGGGCGACGTCATACAGGTTACTGATCGGCTGCGCGGTGGTGATTACAAACTGCACCGGCAGACCCTGCGCGCCGGGCAGTGAGGGGAACTGGAACGCGGCGATCTGCGCCCCGGCGATGTGATTCCAGCGCTGCTGCAGCACCTGCTGAATCTGCGTGGCATTGCGGGTGCGCTGATCCCAGGGCTTGAGCAAAATGCCGCCAAAACCCTGACTCACCGCCGGGGAGCCGATCATCTGAAAGGCTTGACGGTATTCCGGCAGCGTTCGGGCGGCCTGGAAGATCTGCTGCGTATAGGTCTGCATCTGCTGCAAAGTCGCATCCGGCGGCCCGATCAGCTGATACAGCACCACGCCCTGATCTTCCTGCGGCGCCAGCTGGGACTTGGAGGTCTTGAACAGATAGAAAACCCCGCCGAGCAGCACGACGCCGAGCACGATAAGCACCGGCCAGGTGCGCAACCAGTTCGACAACACCCGCCGGTACGCACGGCGCAGCCGATTGAAGGCGCGGTCGAGCAGATGGGTAAAACGGTTGTCTTCCTGGTTGCTGCGGAAGATCCGCGAACACATCATCGGTGAGAGGGTGAGTGCGATGATGGCCGAGCAGATCACGGCACCGACCAGGGTAAAGGCGAACTGAGTGAACAGCGCGCCCGTCAAGCCAGTCTGGAAGGCGATCGGCGCGTACGCGGCCACCAGCACGACGGTCATCGCGATGATCGGACCGTTGAGCTCATGGGCACCGAGAATGGCCGCATCGAGCGGCGTTTTCCCTTCCTTCATGTGGCGGTCGATGTTCTCCACCACGATGATGGCATCGTCGACCACCAGTCCGATCGCCAGTACCAGCGCGAGCAGCGTCAGCAAATTGATCGAATAGCCGAGCGCGAGCATGAAGATGAACGCACCGACGATCGACAACGGCATCGCCAGCGCCGGGACTGCCGAGGCGCGCGGGCTGCCGAGGAACAGAAAGATCACGACCGTGACGATCAGCAGCGTCTCGATGAGCGTGCGCACGACGTCGACAATCGAGGCATAAATGAACGTGGTGCCGTCGAACACGACCTTCTGGGTGATCCCGTTCGGCAGCTGCCGGGCAATCACCGGCAGGGCCGCCTTGACCCGCTTGGCCACGGTCAGCACGCTGGCGCTCGGCGCGGACTTGATGCCGATAAATACGCCTGGACGGCCGCTGAAGCGCACCGCGGCGTTGTAGTTCTGCGCCCCGAGCACCACCGTGGCCACGTCCTTCAGGCGGACAATTGCGCCGTTCTGGTCGCGGATCACGAGGTTGCGGAATGCGCGCAGAGAATGCGGATCGGTCGAGGCGGTGAGCTTGATGCTCACCATCTGTCCCTTGGTCTCACCGGCGGCGGACAAGTAATTGTTCGCCGCCAGCGCCTGGTAGACGTCCGCGGCGGTGACCCCGTGCGCGGCCATCCGGTTCGGGTCGAGCCACGCGCGCAGCGCGAAGGTGCGTCCGCCCAGCACTTCTGCGTTCTGTACGCCGGGAATGGCATTGAGCTGCGGCTGCACGACGCGCAGCAGAAAATCGGTCAATGCGTTGGTCGGGACGACATCGCTGAAGTAGCCGATGTACATCGTGTCGGTCGTCTGGTTCTTCGCCAGCTGGATCACCGGCAGCTGCGATTGCGGCGGCAGCTGATTGCGCACCGCGTTCACCTGCGCGCTGATCTCGGTGAGCGCGCGGTTGGCACTGTAGTTAAGCCGCAGCGTCGCGGTGATCACCGAGCTGCCCGTGCTCGAGGAGGAGGCCATGTAATCGATGCCCTGCGCCTGGGCGATCGCCGCTTCGAGCGGCTGGGTGATGAATCCGGCCACGGTCTGCGCATCGGCGCCGTAGTAGTCGGTGGTCACGGTGATGACCGCGCTCTGGGTCTTCGGGTACTGCGTCACCGGCAGGGAGAAGATCGCACGGATGCCGAGCACCAGCATCAGCAGACTGACGACCGCCGACAGAACCGGCCGGCGGATGAATAATTCAGTGAATTTCACGCCGGCCGCCTCAATGTTCCTGCGGCGAGGGATTCGGGTTATTCAGCGGCTGCACGCTGTTGTTGATGATGACGGGCGAACCGTTCTTCAGCTTCAGCTGACCGCTGGTGACGACTTGCTCCCCGACCGTGATCCCCTTCAGCACCGCGATCTGGTCACCACGAGTCGGGCCGAGCGTCACGAACATCTGTTCGACGGTATCGTTCGCCTTCGGCCCTTTCCCTTGGTGCACGACGAACACCGTGTCACCGTACGGGTTGTACGTGATCGCCGTCTGCGGCAGCGTGAGGTATCGCTGCTTGGCGCCGGACTGCACGGCGGTGTCCACGAACATTCCCGGCCGCAGCAGCAGGCCAGGATTGGCGAGAGTAGCTTCGGCTTTGAAGTTGCGTGTCGAAGGATCGACCAGCGAGTCAATCGAGGTGACCCGCCCGGAGAAGATCTTGCCCGGAAAGGCGTCCGTGGTGACACGCGTCACTTCCCCCGTGCGCACCCGCGACAGATCGCTCTGCGGCAGATCGAAGTCGACGTAGATCGGATCGAGTGACTCCAGGCTCACGATGGCCGTTCCGGGCTGCAGGTACTGGCCCGGATTGACGGTGGTGATTCCGAGTCGACCGGCGAACGGAGCGCGCACCGTCTTCTCCGCCACCAGCGCCGCCTGCGCGGTGGCCTGCGCTTCGGCGCTCTGCCAGTTCGCGGTCGCCGCATCGAGCGTCGCCTTGCCGATGGCCTGCGCCTTGTACTGCAGGACGTCACGCCGGTAGGTCAGCGCCGCGTAGTGCGCGGCCGCCTGGAGCGAATGCAGTTGCGCGATGTCCGGCGCGGCATTCAATTGTACGAGCACCTGACCGGCGCGCACCGACTCGCCGGAGCGGAAATCGATGGTCTCGACCATGCCGGCAAGCTGGGTGGTGACTTCGACACCATGCACGGCGCGCAGGCTGCCGACCGCGCTCACGTGCGGCTGCCAGAGCGAGTACTGCGCCGTCGTCGTGCTCACCGTCTGAGGCTGACTGGCGTTCTTCACCATGAACTGGTGAATGAAATGGGCCTTGACGGCGTTCCACGCCGTCACCCCGCCCAACACGAATGCCATTGCGACGAGCACGATCACCAGCCGCCGCCACATCACGCGCTTCTCCACGACTCCCAATCTCCTATGTACTCGCGGGGAACAGGCGCTAACAGCACCGAACGTCCCGAGCCTGACGTCCGGACCGCAGCATGCGCAGCCGCAGGGGTAGAGACTACTATTTTATCCGCTTCACTGTCCCATGCGGCTCGTCTCGGCGCGCGGCCCGAGGCGCCGGTCGCGCCCACGGAAGGTCCTCGACCCCGCAACCGGTCCTGATCCGGCGGCGCCGGGTACGGCGCCGAGGCCGCCTCAGAGTCGCAATTCGGCGACAGGCGCCTGGCGACGGCGCTCGATCTCGGCCGAGAATGATCGATTCAGGAGCGCGGTCGCCTGCAAGCGGCCCTGTAGCGCGAAGCGTGACAGGACAAATCGCCCCTTGCTCAGCGGCACCGCGAACCCGACCCGCCGGGCATGCGCAATGCTCGCCTGGAGCTTCTTGCCGTTCATCAGCGCCATCCCGAACGTGTGCGGCCCGATCGCACCGACGCAGAAGATCGCGATGGGATTGGCGCCCGCCGCAGAGTTGGCGAGCACCGGATAGACATCGCCGAACTGGCACGGGGTGTGCACCGCGAGCAGCCAACGACAGGAGGCCGACTTGTAGTCGCAGAATTCCCCAAACAGCTCGCCGCGTCGATTGACCGTCGCGGCATAGGCGTAATGGCCCCCGGTGGTGGTCGCCACCCGCCACTGCCCGAACGTGAGTCCCGCGGCCATGACCGGTGTCGCCGCCAGCACCCCCAGCGCCAGCAGCATCCCCTGTATTCTTCTCATTCTGATCTCCACGATCGGCCACACAGACCTGGCGCCTCAGGCCTGCAAACAACCAAGCCCACATATGGCGCCGCCGTCGCGTGCGAGCTTCGAATTTTGTGACTTTACTCCTTGATTTTGTCGACGCCAATGCCGTAGGAGACATATTCCAGCGACGATCAATCTCGCCCGCTCGCCAGATACGTCGCGACCGGCACGCGAGCACGTATCCGTCCGGCCGCCAAGATCACCACCTCATCCACCAATTGCGCCAGACCACTGACGCGGTGCGTGATCAGCAGCACCGTACGTCCGCGCGCAGCGCTCGAAAGCGCCGCATACAGCCCGCGCGCCGTATGCGCATCCAGCCCCTCCGTTGGTTCATCGAGCACGAGCACCGGCGCGTCCTGCAAAAGCGCCCTGGCGATCGAGATACGGCGCGCCTCGCCCCCAGACACGAGCGCACCGCCTTCGCCAAGCACAGTGTCATAACCCTCAGGCAGCGATGCGATGAATGAATCTAACTGCGCCAGACTCACCGCACGCGCAATCTGCTCAGCGCTCGCCTGCGGCGCAGCGAGCAGCAGGTTATCGAGAAGCGACTGATTGAATAGCACCGTCTGCTGTGCGATCACGGCAATGCGCCGCCTGAGAGCATCGCCGTCGAGCGCCTCGAGCGGCTGATCGCCGAACAGCACCCGACCGCGCTGCACAGGGTAGAATTTCAACAGCGCCGCGATCAACGAACTCTTACCCGCCCCGGACGGCCCGACTACTGCCACGCGCACTCCCGGCGCCAGCGTCAAATCGAGGTTCTCGAGCGCCCAGGCACCCTCCTCCTCGTAACGCAGCCCCACGCCCTCGAAGACGATCGCGGGGCGCGGCGGAATCGGCGCGGCTGCACTCGGTTCGTGCATCGGCGGCGGTGTCTCGGCAAGCGCAAACACGCGCTCTGCCGAGGTCAGCGTCGATGACCAGCGAGCAAGCGCCTCGGTGAGTGGAGCGATGATCTCAAAAGAGGACAGCACCAGCAGCGTCAGCAGCACCAGCAGCGGCGGGGAAAGCCGGCCGCGATGCACGGCTGGCAGCGCGAACAGCAGCACCGCGAGCAGCGTCAGTTGCGCACACAGCCCGACCAGCGCGCTACCGAGCGCCTCCAGGAACTCCACGCGGGTGCGGCGGGCATCAAGATCCGCCGCCAACGCCCTGATGCGGCCGCTGTGCGCTGCGACACCACCCCAGACAAGCAACTCGGCCTGTCCGCGCAGTGCATCGAGCAAGCGCCCGCGCAGCGCGGCGCCCAAGAGTACGGCGCGAGCGGCATGCGGGGCCGCTCGCCGCTGCAGCCACAGCGGGGCGAGCACTCCGGCGAGCAGCACACCGATCAACAGCGCACCCGCGGCCGCCGGCAGCAGTGCCAGACACAGCAGCGCCGCGGCAGCCGTACTCAGTAGCGCCACGCTGCCGGGCACCAGCACCGCCAGATAGAAATGCTCGAGCGCATCGACATCGGCGCGCAACCGTGCGAACAGCTCCGCGCTGCGCAGCGCGCCCAGGCGTGCCGGCGCAAGTGGGATCAGGCGCCGGAACACCCAGACGCGCAGCCGCGACAGACCCCGCAGCGTCGCTTCGTGGGTGATCAGGCGCTCGCCATAGCGCCCGGCGCTACGCACGATGGCGAACAGGCGGATCGCCGCCGCCGGCGTGTAGTAGTTGATGGCAAGTCCCGCCGTGCCGGCAAGCGCCATGGCGGCGATGAACCAGCCCGACACCGCCATCAGCCCGGTGGCGGCAAGCGCCGCGAGTAGCGCCAGACCGGCCCCACCGAGCATCCAGCGGCGCTGCGGAAAGAGGACCGCGAGCAGACGTCTGACCGTGGAGAGCGTGGGTGCGCTCATGAGTGCTCGGCCTGCAGCAGCGCGCTGAATGCGCCGGCGCTGCCTCGCAGGTGCTGCGGCGGACCCTGCTCAACGACACGGCCACCCTCGAGCACGACCACCCAGTCGGCCGCGCACGCCGCGCTCAACCGATGTACCGCCATCAACACAGTACGCGATGCGGCGGCCGCACGGATCAACGCTTGGAACTCGCCCGCCCCATCGCGATCCAGATGCGCAGCCGGCTCATCGAGCAGCCACACCCGGGTCCGCTCACGCACCAGTGCGCGCGCCAGCGCCAGACGTTGCAGCTGCCCGCCGGACAATCCAACGCCGCGCTCACCGAGCACGGTCTCCGCGCCGTGCGGCAGACGTGCCAGCACGGGGGCGAGTCCGCTCGCCTCGAGCGCCCGGTTCAGCGCTGCCGCGTCGGCCTCGCGGTTCGCTACCAGCACGTTCTCGCGCACCGTGCCTTCGAACACGTGGCTGCTTTGCGGCACCCACGCGATGCAGTCGCGCCATTGGCGCGGATCACATCCTGCCAAATCGACGCCATCAACGAGGATCCGGCCCCGATCAGGCGCGGCGAAGCCCAGCAACAGGTTCAGCAGCGTGCTCTTGCCCGAGCCGCTCGGACCGACCAGGGCGGTCAGCTGCGCAGGCCTGATCGTGAAACTGCACTCGTGCAGACCCGTGCCGCGACCGCGGTAGAGGTACGCGAGGTGCTCCAGGCGGATCTCCGGTGCACGCTCGCAGCGCACCGGCGCGGTACCGACGGAGTGCGCCGGCACGGCCGCAGCGTCCACTTCGAGCGCCGCGAGCTGCTCGGCCGCCGCGACCGCATCCATGCGCGTATGACGCAACGTGCCGAGGCCACGCAGCTGCAGGTAAAACTCCGGCGCCAACAGCAAGACGAACAGCCCGTCGCGCAGCGCCAGCTCACCCCACAGCAACCGAAATCCGATCAACACCGCGACGATCGCGATGCTGACCATGGCGAAAAACTCGAGCACCAGCGAGGACAGAAAGGCCACGCGCAGAACCTGCAGACTGAGCACGCGATACGCCTCATTCTCCCGCTCCAGGCGCGCCGCGAAGCGCTCCGCGGCGCCGAGCTGGCGCAACGTCACCAGCCCGCCAAGCGCATCGATGAACGCTGCGCCAAGCCGACGCAGCTGCGCATATCGCTGCTCGCTCGCGCGGGCGGCTGCGCGCCCGACCAGCACCATGAACAGCGGGATCAATGGCGCGGTGAGGACCAGCACCAGACCGGAGAGCCAGTCGGCCGGAAATATGAACGCAGCGAGCAGCAGCGGCACCAACACCGCGGCGCCGGCCTGCGGCAAGTAACGCGCAAAATACGCCAGCACAGCCTCAATGCCATCGACAAGGCGCGTGAGCAGATCCCCACTGGCGCTCGCGCGCAGACCAAGGGTCCCGAGCGCCTGAACCTCCTGCAGCAGCCGAGCGCGCAGCACGCCGGCGAGTTGCTGCGCGCCGCAGACCGCGCTGCGGCGTGCGCCGATGGTGAGCATCACGCGCAGCAGCGCGAGCACCAGCAACGCTGCGCACAGCGGCCAGAGCTGCGCGAACGGAGCGCGCTCGAGCACACCGGCGGTGAGAATCGCCGCGAGCACCCACGCCTGCGCGACCAGGGACAGCGCGAGCAGTGCCGTGAACAGCGCCGTCCGCAGCAGAGGGCCGCGGATGAGGCGCGCCTCCCGGCGCAACCACTGCGCGGCGCGGCGAGCGGTGGGCGGCGTGTCAGCCGCCCCGAGGGAACTCACTCAGCGCCGCCCGCTCCGCTGTGCCGGTGCTCCACCGGCGGCGGGTTCTGCGCGGCGTTTTCCTCGTTCGCGTCCAGCATCGCCCCGCCGGCGGCACTGACCAGCACGATCATCGTGGTGCCGACCAGCCAGGCGAAGTACCAGGCGCCCTGGTCTCCGAGAATGGCGGTGAGCACGGTGACCAGGATTGCAATGACCAGGAAGAGAACAAAGTAGAGGAAGCTGCGCATCGTCGTGCCCTCAGTAAGCGTGTTCGTCGTCGGCCAGTGATTCGGGCGTGACTTTGCCGCGCATCACCCAGAACGCCCAGCTGGTGTACCACAGGATCAGCGGCACGAAGACCGCGGTGAAGCCGATCATCCACAGCAGCGTCAGCTCGCTGGAGCTGGAGTTCCACAGCGTCAGACTCATTGATGGATCCGCGCTGGAGGGCAGCATGAACGGAAACAGCGCGCTACCGGCCGTGCCGATCACGCCGGCCCAGCCGAGCGCTGCGCACCACCAGCCCACATGCGAACGACCGGCCCGTGCCGCGAGCAGCGCGCCGATGATGCCGGCAAACCCCACCAGGGGCAGCAGCCAAAGGAGCGGGTCGAGCGCAAAATTATGCAGCCATGCCCCCGGAGCGAGCGTCACGGTCTGCTGCAGCGGTGTCTGCGCCACGCCCTCGCCCGGACTGCCGACCAACTGGTAGCCCGCGAGCGCGTGCACCCAGATGCCGCCGAGGGCGAACAACACCAGCGCCACCGCCCCGGCGAGCTGCACCACGCCGCGCGCACGCCGGTACATCTGACCTTCGGCACCGTTCATGATCGTCAGCGACCCCATCATCACCGACAGCGACAGCGACAGCACCCCGGTCATCAGAGCGAACGGATTGAGCAGCCCGAGAAAGCTGCCGGTATAGAAGGACGTCAGGTCCCAGTTGAAATGAAAGGGCACACCCTGAAACAGGTTACCAAAGGCCGCGCCACACACGATCATGGGCACCGCGCCGCTCACCACCAGCACCCAATCCCACGCGTTGCGCCACGCGCGATGCTCGATCCGGCTGCGGTACTCGAAGCCGATCGGCCGCAGAATCATCGTCCACAGCAACAGCAGCATGACCACGTAGAACCCGGAGAACGCCGTGGCATAGATCAGCGGAAACGCCGCGAAAATCGCTCCACCGCCGAGAATGAACCACACCTGGTTTCCGTCCCAGTGCGGCCCGATGATGTTCAGCGCCACGCGCCGCTCGGCGTCCGATCTGCCGACGTAGCGCAAAATCGTGCCGACCCCCATGTCCATGCCGACCATGACGGCAAGTCCGATCAGCAACACCCCGAGCAGCAGCCACCAGATGACCTGCGTGATTGCAAATGTATCCATGGCTTAACCCTCCAGATTGCCGCCGTAGGGCACGGCCGGCTGCGCTCGTGGCGCGAGCATCGGCCGCGGCAAGAGCGGCGCTGCACCGTCATCGTCGTACTCACCCGGTCCGATCCGGATCGCCCGGATCATCAGGTACATCTCGATGGCGATGAAGATCGAGTACAGCGTCACGAAACCGATCAGCGAGAACACCATGTAGCCGACACTGTGCGTCGAGGCGCTCATCCAGGTCGGCAGCACCCCGTACACCGTCCAGGGCTGGCGGCCGAGCTCGGCCACCAGCCAGCCGGCTTCATTGGCGAGGAACGGAACCGGGATCATCCACACGGCAACCTTGAGGATCCATTTCTTATTCTGAATTCTGTTGCGCAGTGAATAGAGCGTCGCTAAGACGAAGAACGCCATCATCATGAGACCCAGAGCGACCATGATCCGGAACGACCAGAACACCGCGGCCACCGGCGGAACGGTGTCCTTGGCGGCCCGTTCGATCTGCGCGGGCGTCACTTGGCTGAGGCGTGGCGCATAGCGCTGCACCAGAAATCCGTAGCCGAGATCCGCCCGATGTGCTCTGAACTGCGCCATGGCCGCGGCATCCTGCGGATCGCGCGAGAGCGCCTTCAGCGCCTCGACGGCGGGAATGCCGTTACGGATCTTCTGCGCCGCCTGCTGCTCGAGCGTGTTGATACCAGGGACGGTGCCGCTGAGGGAGTGCGTGACCAGCAGCGAAAGCAACATCGGCACCCGCACCGCACCCACATCCTTCTGCTTGGCCTGTTCGGGGAAGGCGATCAGGTTGAACGCCATGGGCGCCGGAGTTGACTTCCACAGCCCCTCCATCGCCGCCAGCTTGGTCGGCTGCGCCTGCGCGTCGACGAACCCGAGCGCATCGCCCAGCGTGACCACACCGATCGTGGCGAGCACGCCAAACAGCACCGCGATGCGAAAGGAACGCTTGGCAATGTCCATGTGCCGGTTGCGCAGCATGTAAAATGCGCTGATGCCGGCGATGAACATCGCACCGGTCACGTACCCGGCGATGCTCGTGTGCACGAACTTCGATTGCGCATCGGGACTGAAGATCAGCTGCTGGAAGCTGGTCAAATGCATGCGCATCGTGACCGGATCGAACTTCGCGCCCTTCGGATCCTGCATGAAGCCATTGGCGACCAGGATCCACAGCGCCGAGAGATTCGAGCCGAGCGCGACCAGCCAGGTGACCGCCAGATGTTGTCCCTTGCGCAGCCGACCCCAGCCGAAGATCATCAGACCGACGAAGGTCGACTCCATGAAGAACGCCATCAATCCTTCGATCGCCAGTGGCGCGCCAAAGATGTCGCCGACGAAGCTCGAATAGAACGACCAGTTGGTGCCGAACTGAAATTCCATGGTGAGGCCGGTAGCGACGCCGAGCGCGAAGTTGATCATGAACAACCGGCCCCAGAACATCGCCATCTGCTTGTATATCGGCTTTCCGGTGGTGACGTAGACGGTCTCCATCGCCGCGAGCAGAAAACTCATTCCCAGAGTGAGCGGCACGAACAGGAAGTGATACAGCGCGGTGGCGGCAAACTGCGCGCGGGAAAGATCGACAACCGTCCCGTTAATCATGGGCGCAACTCCTCTGAGGCAATCCATCGGGGGGCAGTGCGGCCGGGCGGTCGGTGCGAACGGCCGGCTTCAAATCGCTCGATCGTGGCGAAATGCGCAGCGCGCGCGGGAGCGTCGGTGAATGAGTGCACCACCGGCGGGCGGTCGCGCCGCTGCGCGCAAGCCTCCCCGGGCAGGGTCCGGCTGGTTGCCCTGACGCACTCGCGGGCCTCTCGCCCAACAGCGTGTCTCGCATCACGGGAAACACGGGCCGCATTCATAAAAGGCAGGCAATTTCCGCGTCGTAATGTACGCTTCGGACCGAACCGCAGGCAAGCCGCCTGCCGGCGACGCAATCCCGCGACCGTCGTGACTGAGGCCTGGCATGAGGAGTGCCGCCGCCGGCCGACAGTACGAGCGGGCGCCGCCTCGAGTGGGTCTGGGTCATACGTGCGAAAGCATAGACCTGATCGATGCGGGCGATGATGCGTAGCTCACCCGGGGGCCTTGCGGAAAATACAGCGCTTCGCGACGCCACCGGCGAATCGGTGGCAGCGCAACGCGCCGAGGGCGCGTATGGACGTCCGCTTGAATGCGGCCGGACAATCCGTAACAATCGGCTTCGTCCGGTTGTCACCCACAAGCCGGCGGAGCAAGAGTCGGCCCGCAGCCCGACCCACACGGCAGGCGCCGCAACGCGGTCAGCTGATGAACGACACGTGCACCGATCCTGAAACGCTCGAGCAGCTCCTGGCGCGCACTGCGATGCGCGATCGCGCGGCGTTCGAGCGACTCTACCGTCGGACGTCCTCGCGGCTGTTCGGTCTGTGTGTGCGCATGATGCGCGACCAGGGCGAAGCGGAGGAGGCGCTGCAGGAGGCGTTCATCACCGTATGGCGCCGCGCCGAGACGTACAACCCAACGCTCGCCAGCGCCAATACCTGGCTCACCACGCTGGTGCGCAACCGAATCATCGATCGACTGCGTCAACGCCGCGAGAGTACCAGCGCTGAGGCGATCGACCTGGAGCGGCTGCCCGATGAGGCGCACGGCCCGGCCGCCCGTGCCGAGGCCAGCGAGGACTATGTGCGCCTCGAACGCTGCCTCGCCCAGCTCGACGTCAAATACAGCCGCTCGGTCCGTGAAGCCTTTTTCACCGGCGCTACGTATAAGGAGCTGGCGATGCGCACAGAAGTGCCGCTCGCCACCCTGAAGAGCTGGATCCGCCGCGCCCTGATGCAACTACGCACCTGTCTTGAGACATGAACACCCCGGCTGACGAATCCGCCGACGATCTGCGCTATGCCGAGTACGTACTCGGGGTGCTGGAGGCCGATGAGCGCGTCGCGGTGGAAGAGGAACTCGCTGCGAGCAGCGCCGCCGCGGCCGCCGAAATGCGGTGGCGTGAGCGGCTGCTGCCGCTCGCCGAGCAAGTAACCCCGCAAGCCCCGCCGGAGCGGCTTTGGCTGCGCATCCGCGCCAGGCTGGAATTTGACTCCGCCGGCAGCGGCAGCGGCCTCTGGGACAATCTGCGCCTGTGGCACTGGCTGAGCCTCGGCAGCGGTGTGCTGCTCGCAGGCGCCTGCGCCGCCCTCGTCTTCATGTTCATGCACCGGCCGGCCGCGCCGCCCATCCCGTACATGGCCTCGACCATGACGGAGCACAACGGCCAGGTCGGCTGGACGGCGACCATGGACATCCGCCAGGCCCGCATGGTGGTCGTACCGGCGGCCCCGCAGACGGTTCAATCCGGCCGCACACCCGAATTGTGGCTGATCCCCTCAGGGGGACGGCCCATCGCCGTCGGCCTGATCTCAACTCATGTGCCGGTCACGCTGGCGCTGAGCGCGAACCTAGTGGCCCGCCTCGGACCGAGTGCGCGCCTAGCGGTGTCCATCGAACCGCGGGGCGGCTCGCCCACCGGACAGCCCACCGGCCCGGTGGTCGCCGCCGGTGCGATTGGCGCGGCGCCGGCGGGCATCGTCCCGGCGAGCGCCGAGCTCCTGCGCACCCCCCCGCAACGCCCCGCCTGAGCCGCCCGTCCCGCCCCCCCGTCTCACAGGGGGGGGCCGCGGCGTGCATCCAAATCCGGTCCCGCTCCGTATAGAGCACCACAGTCACTGATGGTGCTCTGCGATGCGCGTCGATCCCCTACCCGTACCCGCCCGACCTGGCGCGAACCGCCGGCCACTGCGCCGGACGCTGCGGCAATGGTTCGATACCCAGGAGGGCGACCGGCCGCTCGACCCGGCCACCGCCGACCGCATCGATTGGCTGCGGGCCGCACCGTTCATCGCACTGCACCTGGGGTGCCTCGGCGCACTCTGGACCGGAGTGTCCGGCGTGGCGCTCACCACGGCCGCCGTGCTGTACGCGGTGCGCATGTTCGCCATCACCGGCTTCTACCACCGGGGTTTCTCGCACCGCACCTTCCGCGCCTCCCGCCCGGTGCTGCTGCTGTTCGCCGTGATCGGCGCCGCCTGCGTGCAGCGCGGACCGTTGTGGTGGGCGGCGCACCACCGCAATCACCATCGCGACGCCGATACGCCCCGTGATCCGCACTCCCCGCGGGTGCACGGCTTTCTCTGGAGCCACATGGGCTGGTTCCTCACCCGCCGGGCATTCCGCACCGACCTGAGGCGAGTGGCGGACCTCGCCCGCTACCCGGAGCTGCGCTGGCTCGACCGCTACGACATCACCATTCCCGCCACGCTCGCCGCGGCACTGTACGGCCTCGGGGTGCTGCTGCATCGCCTCGCCCCACAGCTCGGCACGGACGGGCCGCAGCTTCTGGTGTGGGGCTTTTGCATCTCCACGGTGGCGCTCTTCCATGCGACGGTGACCATCAATTCCCTGGCGCACGGCTGGGGTTCGCGCCGCTTCGAGACCCATGACGACAGCCGCAACAACTTCCTGCTCGCGCTGCTGACGTTCGGGGAGGGCTGGCACAACAACCACCACCGCTTTCCGGGCACCGCCCGGCAGGGATTTCGCTGGTGGGAGATCGATCTGACCTGGTATGGACTGCGGCTGCTCGCCGCGCTGGGACTCATCCGCGGGCTGAAGCCGCTGCCCTCGCGCGTGCTCGAAGCGCTCGAGCGGTAACGCCATGCGCATCGCCGTCATCGGTTCGGGTATCTCGGGTTTGGCTGCGAGCTGGCTGCTCTCGCAGCGCCACGACGTGACGCTGTTCGAGGCCAACGATTACTTCGGCGGCCATACGCACACCCACCAAGTGCACCTGGCGGGGGGCGACTACGCGGTCGACTCGGGGTTCATCGTCTTCAGCCCGCGGCACTACCGGCTGTTCACCGCGCTGCTCGATGCACTCGGGGTCGACTCGCAGCCGACCACCATGAGTTTCTCAGTGCACAACGGCGCGAGCGGCCTGGAGTACAACGCGACGAGCCTCAATACGCTCTTCTGCCAGCGCCGCAACCTCTTCTCCCGGCGCTTCCTCGGCATGGTCCGCGACCTGCTGCGCTTCTACCGTGAGGCCCCCGCACTGCTCGGCGAGCAGGCCCCCGGAGCGACGCTCGGGGAATACCTCGCCGCGGGCCGCTATGGCGCGGCATTTCGCGACGAGCATCTGGTGCCCATGGCCTCGGCACTGTGGTCCTCCCCACCGCGCCAGATCCTCTCCTTCCCGGCCCGCTACCTGGTGCAGTTCATGGCCAATCACCAGATGCTCGCGGTGAACGGGCGGCCCGAGTGGCGCGTGGTGCGCGGCGGTTCGGCCCGCTACGTGCAGGCGATGAGGTCGCGCTGGAGCGTACGCGAGCGGCTCGGCTGCCCGGTGCATGCGGTGCGCCGCGGGCCGCATGCGGTGCATATCGCGCACGCCGCCGGCAGCGAACACTTCGAACAGGTGATCCTGGCCTGTCACAGCGACGAGGCCCTGGCGCTGCTGGCGGACCCGAGCGAGGCGGAACGTTCGGTACTCGGTGCGATCCGGTACCAGACGAACGAAGCGGTGCTGCACACCGACGCCGCGCTCCTACCGCGCAACCGCAAGGCCTGGGCTGCATGGAACGCGTACGTACCCGGTGAACCCGATGCGCCTTGCACGGTGAGCTACTGCATGAACCTGCTGCAGAACATCGATGCGCCGGAACCGCTCGTCGTGACCCTGAACCGCAGCGACGCGATCGATCCGGCCCGAGTGCTGCGCACGATGCGCTATGCACACCCGGTACACACTCACGAGGCGCTCGCCGCGCAGCGGCGCGGCGCAGAGATTCAGGGACTGCGGCGCACCTGGTTCGCCGGCGCCTATTGGGGCTGGGGCTTTCACGAGGACGGCATGCGCAGCGCGGCCGCCGTGGCCGAAGCGCTCGACGGGCACAGCGCTACGGCACTGATGCGCAGGGCCGCCGCATGAACAGTGCACCGCCGCTCTCCAGCGCCGTGTACGAGGGCACGGTGCGCCATTGGCGTCTGGCGCCACGACGCCATGCGTTCAGCTATCGCATCGCGCAGCTGTGCCTGGATCTCGATGAGCTCGAGCGGGTGTTCGCCGGCCGGTGGTTGTGGTCAGGCGATCGGCCCAACCTCGCCGAATTCCGCCGCAGCGACTACCTGCAACCCGAGACGCTGCCGCTGGCCGAGGCGGCGCGCAGCCTCGTTGAGCGGCACACCGGCGTACGGCCGCTCGGCCCGGTACGACTGCTGACCCACCTGCGCTACGCCGGGTACGTCTTCAACCCGGTCAGCTTCTACTACTGCCATGACAGCGCAGGGGCGCTGCAGGCCGTCATCGCCGACATCACCAACACACCGTGGAACGAACGGCACGCCTACGTGCTCGGCCTCGCGCAGGCCGAACGGCGCGGTCCGCTGTGGCAGTGGGATTTCACCAAGGCCTTCCACGTCTCGCCCTTCCTGCCGCTTGAGCGCGATTACCGCTGGCGCTTCAGCGCACCGGCCGAGCGCCTGCGCGTGCACATGACCGTACGCGAGGGGGAGCGGGTGGAGTTCCAGGCCCATCTGGATCTCAAACGCAGAGCGCTCACCGGCGCCTCTCTGGCGCGCGTGCTGTGGCGCTACCCGCTGATGGGCACGCAGGTGATCGGCGCGATTTACTGGCAGGCGCTCAGGCTGTGGCTGAAGCGCACGCCGGTCTACAACCACCCGGATCGTTCACGACGTTTACGAGGTACCGCATGACTACGGCCGTCGCCGCTCTCACCCGCCCGCGCGCAACTGCACTGGAGCGGCTGCTGCGCGGACAGCTGCTATCGCGATTGGCCGCGCTGCGCGCCGGGCGGCTGGAGCTCGAGGACGCCCACGGCACGATCATGCTCGGTGCAGACGCCTCGCCGGCCCCGCCGGTGCGCCTGCAGGTGATCGACGCGGCGTTCTATCGAGCCGTCGCCGCCGGTGGCAGCGTCGGCGCAGGGGAAGCCTACATGGATGGCCTGTGGCGCTGCTCGGCGCCGGGCCTGGAGGACTCCGATGCGCTGGTTGCGCTCGTGCGGCTACTGGTGCGCAACCGCGAACTGCTCGACGGCCTGGACTGCGGCTGGGCCCGCCTGGCGGGCATCGCGCGCCGCTGCTGGCACGCGACACGCGGGAATTCCCGGACCGGCAGCCGGCGCAACATCGCCGCGCACTACGACCTGAGCAATGCGTTCTTCGCGCTGTTCCTCTCCTCGGACCTGATGTACTCCTCGGCGCTGTGGAGCGGCGGCGCGGACACCCTCGAATCGGCCTCCGAGCGCAAGCTCGAAGCGGTCTGCCGCTCACTCGCACTGAACCGCTCCGATCACGTGCTCGAGATCGGGTCCGGCTGGGGCGGCTTCGCGTTGCACGCCGCCCGTCACTACGGTTGCCGCGTCACCACCACCACGATTTCGGCTCAGCAATACGAGCTCGCGCGTGAGCGAATCCGCGCCGCTGGCTTGGAGAATCGCATCGAGTTGTGTCTGGCCGATTACCGGGATTTGACGGGACAGTACGACAAACTCGTCTCGATCGAGATGATCGAGGCGGTGGGCGCCGATCACCTGGAGGAATACTTCGCCACGATCAGCCGGCTGCTCAGACCGCACGGAGCGGCGCTGCTGCAGGCGATCACCATCGAGGATCATCGCTACCGCCAGGCGCTCGAGTCGGTGGATTTCATCAAGCGTCACGTGTTCCCCGGCAGCTTCATTCCGTCGGTGAACGCGATGCTGGCGGCGAAAACCCGCGCCAGCGACCTCGCGCTGGTGTCGCTGGAGGACTTCGGGGACTCCTATGCGCGCACCCTCGAGGCGTGGCGCAAGCGCTTCATCGCGCGCCTCGCCGAGGTTCGCGCGCTCGGCTTCGATGAGCGGTTCATCCGTCTGTGGGAGTTCTACCTCGCCTACTGCGAGGGCGGCTTCCGTGAGCGGGCGCTAGGCGTGGCTCACCTGAAACTCGTCAAACCGCAGTGGCGGCATGAGACAGCGGGGACGCTGCGGTGACCACGCTGCTCACGTTCATCGCCTACGAACTGGTTTGGTTCGCCGCCGTGATCGGCGCCGGGCGCGGGCAGGCCTGGCCAGGGGTGTGCGCAGGGACGCTGTTCGTCGCCTGGCGCCTGGCGATCTCGCACCGCCGGGCGATCGAGGTGCGGTTGTTCGCGCTCGCGCTGCTGATCGGCGCGGCCCTGGAGACCTGCTGGGTGCGAGCCGGGCTGATACGCTACGCGGCCGCCTGGCCACTCGCGTCCTCGCCGATCTGGCTGCTCGCACTATGGGCCTCGTTCGGCCTGACCATCGTGCCACTGTTCGGCTACCTGCACACGCGCCCGGCGCTTGCCGCGGCCCTCGGCGCCCTCGGCGGCCCCGCATCGTACTGGGCAGCCGCGCGCGGCTGGCACGCGGTGATCTTCCCGGTGCGCCCGCTGCCGACCCTACTCGCTCTGTCCGTCGGCTGGGCCGCAGCGCTGCCGATACTGACCACGCTCGCTCGCCGCTGGTTGCCGGCGGCCACGGCCCGGAGCGCCGCATGAATTCACTCGAGGCGCTCGGCCTGCTCTGGGGGCTTGCAATAGGGGTGATGTGCGGCGGCTGGCTCTGGCAGCGACGCCGTCGCAACGCGGGCATCGCCGATGTGCTCTGGTCAGCACTGCTCGCGGTGTGCGCCGTGCTGCTGGCGGCGAACGGCACAGGCGCGCGGAGCGCGCGCGTGCTGCTCGCCCTGCTTGGCGGCGGTTGGGCGTTGCGCCTGGCGATACATCTGGCGGTGCGTGTCGGGCATGAGGAAGAGGACGGCCGCTACCGGGCGCTGCGCGCCCGCTGGGCAGGCGATCAGCGCCGGTGGTTCGGATTCTTCCAGTTCCAGGCGCTGTCGGTGCCGCTGTTCGCCCTGCCGTTCGTAGCGGTGGCGGCGAACCGTGATCCGCGGCCCGGCGCGCTCGCCGCCGGCGCGATGCTGTGGCTGCTCGGCGTGCTTGGGGAAGCGCTCGCCGACCGTCAGCTCGCGCGCTTTCGCGCCGCCCCCGAGCATCGCGGCCGCACGTGCCGCAGCGGACTGTGGCGCTACTCGCGCCATCCGAACTACTTCTTCGAATGGCTGCACTGGTTTGCCTACGTGGCATGGTCCGTGGGCTCCCCGCTCGCGCCGCTCGCCTGGCTCGGTCCGATCACGATGTACGTGTTCCTGCGCTACCTGAGCGGCGTGCCCTGGACCGAGGCGCAGGCGCTGCGCTCGCGGGGCGAGGATTACCGCGACTATCAGCGCCGCACGTCGATTTTCTTCCCATGGTTTCCCGGCCGATCGCCCTCAGGAGTCCAGAGATGAGTACTGTTGTGACTTCCCCCCTCGAACTGGCCGGCGACCGGCCGGCGCCCGGATTGCTCGGGCTCGCCGAGCGTGGCCTGCTGCCCGATGCGCTAGTGCGCCTCGGGATCCGCCAGCTGTGCGCACAGCGGCTGCGCACCGAGAGCTGCGGCGGTCCAGCGCTCGAGGCCGAGCGCTTCAGTGCGCGACTCGGTGCTCTGCGCCAGAGCGCCGTGGCGATCCACACCGAGGCGGCGAACGCCCAGCACTACGAACTGCCGCCGGCGTTCTTCGCATTGTGCCTGGGACCACGTCTGAAGTATTCGTGCTGTTATTTTGCGCATGGCGCGCAGAGCCTGGCCGAAGCCGAGGAGGCGATGCTCGAGCTGTACGCGCAGCGGGCGGAACTCGCCGACGGACAGCGGATTCTCGAACTTGGCTGCGGCTGGGGCTCACTGACGCTGTGGATGGCCGAGCGCTTCCCGCACGCGCGCATCACCGCGGTATCCAACTCGCACGGTCAGCGGCACCACATCGAGGCACAGTGCCGCGCACGCGGACTGACGAACGTACAGGTCCTCACCCGCGATGTGAACACGCTCATTCTTGATACCGCGCGCTTCGACCGTTGCATATCGGTCGAGATGTTCGAGCACGTGCGCAACCACGAAGCGCTGATGCAGCGCATCGCGGCGTGGCTGAAACCGGGCGGCAAGCTGTTCACGCACATCTTCGCCCACCGGACCCTGATGTATCCTTTCGAGACCGGGGGCGCGGACAACTGGCTGGGCCGGCACTTCTTTACCGGCGGATTGATGCCCGCGGCCGACACGCTGCTGCACTTTCAGGACGATCTGCGTCTGGAGCAGCGCTGGCTCATCGATGGCACGCACTACAGCCGAACGGCGAATCTGTGGCTCGCACACCAGGACGCGCAGCGCCGCCAGGTGCTGCAGGTGCTGCGCGAGGCCTACGGTGCGAACGCCCGGCTGTGGTACGAGCGCTGGCGGATCTTCTGGATGGCCTGTGCGGAGCTGTTCGGCTACGCAGGCGGCAGTGAGTGGTTGGTGGCCCATTACCGATTCGCGCGACCGCAGGCCGGAGAGCGCTCATGAGGGTCGCTCGCGCCGCGCTGATGCTGCTCGCCGCGCTGAGCCTCGCCGCCTGCCGCACACTGGCGGCTGAGAAGCCGATCCCGCCCGTGGCACACGTGAACCTCAAACGTTACGTTGGCCGCTGGTATGTGATTGCGGCGATCCCGACGAATATCGAGCGCGACGACTACAATCCCGTCGAAAATTACCGCCTGGAACCGGATGGATCGATCTGCACGGTGTTTCGATTCCGACGCGGCAGCTTCACCTCCCGGCTGCACACGGTCCACTCGACCGCCACGGTGGTCCGTCACACCGGCAATGCCGAATGGCACGTTCATCTCTTCTGGTTCTTGCGCCTGCAGTACATCGTCGCGTGGCTCTCGCCGCACTACAACCGGGTGATCGTGGCGCGGGATGCGCGCGACTACGTCTGGCTCATGGCCCGTACGCCGCAGATCTCCCGGCACGATTACCAAGCGATGGTGCGGCGCGTCGCGGGCATGGGCTATCCGGTGGCCAAGCTGCGCAAGAGCCCACAGCGCTGGCCCGAACCGACGGGCCCACGCCCATCGTTCGCGCCAATCTGCCGGTGAGTGCAGCGCAAGCGGTGGCGTGCCTGGAACATTTGTGGCGCCTAAGGTAGTTTAGGCGCCCGAATCGTCCCTGCGGGGTGTGCCGTGAAGAAGACATCGCTTGCATCGTTTGGGGTCTGCCTGCTCGCCGCCGGCGTGCTGGCAGGGTGCAGTTCGCCGAATGCCGACTGGCAGAAGGCCTCGGCACAGGGCACCGTGGCCGCTTACCGCAGCTTCATCCAGCACCATCCCAACGACCCGCGGGTACAGCAGGCGCGCAACCGCATCGAATCTCTGCAGGACCAGCATGCCTGGCAGAGCGCCAAGAGCGCCGGCACCGTGCAGTCCTACCAGCAGTACCTGGCGCAGTACCCGAACGGGGCATATACGGCGGAAGCGCAGGGCGCACTGACGAGCCTGAAGGAAGCGAGCGCCTGGCAGAGCGCCCAGCACACCGGGACCGTGGCGGCCTACGAGGCATTCGTCGGTCAGTTCCCGAATGCGACCGAAGCGAGCAAGGCTCAGGCTGAAATCGACAAGCTGGCCGGCTTTCAGCTCGAACTCGGCCGCTACCGCACGGCCAGCGCGGCAAGCGCCGCCGCCAAGCAGCTGAAGTCGCGCTTCGCGAGCCTGCTCACGCAGGTTCAGGTGATCGCGCCGTCCGCTACCCACAAGCTGACCACCCTGCGCTCCCAGCAGATGAGCCACGCGGGCGCACTTGCCGCCTGCGCCGCGCTGCGCCGGGCGCGCCAGAGCTGCTCGGTGGTCAAAATCCAGGCGAAGTCCGGCGGACTGAGCCTCTCGGGGCTGTAGGGACCGCGGCTGCGGCGGCGGCGGCCGATCTGGCCGCAGTCACCCGGCCGCCCGCCGCCAACATCAGCGTGATGGTGTCGAGGTACTGGCGATGCTCGGCGGCCAGAAGACCGAGCTGCGCCCGTTCGCGCTGACGCTGTGCATCGAGAACCGGTAGCAGACCGGAATTACCCGCCTGGTAACTCGCCCGCTCGAGACGCACCCGCCGGCGCGAGAGCACAAGCGCCCGGTGCTCGGCGGCGCGCAGCTGCGCATCGTGACGCAACGCATCGAGCGCATCGGCCACCTGGCCGAAGGCGCTGATCACCACCTGCTGATAGAGCTCGGCACGCTCATGCAGCACATCAAGCGCCGCGCGTCGCTCGGCGTGCAGCTTCCCGCCCTCGTACAGTGGCGCCGTCAATCCCGAGATCAGCGACCAGGCGAGCGAGCTGGCATCGAACAGGTGCTGCGGCCGCAGCGCCTCTTCGCTCAGCGTCGCGCTCAGCGAGATCTGCGGATACAGGTTCGCCGTCGCGATGCCAACCGCGGCCGTCGCGGCCCGCAGCTGCGCCTCGGCGGCGAGGATGTCCGGACGGCGCTTCAGCAAGAGTGACGGCAGCGCGACCGGCACCTGCGTCGGCAGACGCATCTCGCTCAGGCGCGGGTCAGGACGGTGCCAAGAGGCCGGCGTGCGGCCAAGCAGCACGGCCAGCGCATGCTGCGCGGTGGTGAGCCGCTGATACAGCGGCGGCAGCAACGTCGCATCACTGGCAAGCTGGGTCTGCGCGCTGAGCACATCGAGGCGCGGCTCGGAGCCGGCGGCGACCGCGGCGCGCACCAGCTTCAGGTTCGCGCGATCCTCGCGCAGCAGGTTGCGCACGGCGTGGATTTCGGCACGGGCCGTGGCGATGTCGAGCGCCTCGGTGGCCACCTGTCCGCTGAGCATCAATCGCGTGGCGGCGAGTTCACTGTGCTGATACTGCTCGGCGGCGCGCGCCTCCTGCACGCTGCGGCGGACCTGGCCGAGATAGTCGAGCTGATAGGCGACACTGACGCCACCGGCCACGTAGCTGAACGGAGCGAACGCGTCAGGACCGAGAAATTCAGCGCCGTACTTCTGTCGTCCGACCCCGGCACTGAAGCCGATCTGCGGATAGCGCCCGGCGGCGCCCACCGTAAGCCCTGCGCGCGCCTGCTGGAGCGCCGCCTGCGCGGCCGCGACATCATGGTTGTCGGCAAGTGCCGTGCGGACCAACGCATCGAGCTGCGCGGAGCGGAACAACTGCCACCACGGCCCGCTCGCGCCAAGACCGAGCGTTGTGCGCTCCCGATACGCCCTCGACGGGGCGCGCTCACCGCGCACCTGTTCGCCCGCGGGACGATAGTGTTCGCCGGCCGGTACCGGCGGACGATGAAAGGCAGGCCCCACCGCACAGCCGCCAAGCCCGGCCGCCGCAGCCGCGATGAGCAGGCAGCTGCCGTGGCGAACATACATTCCGGCGCGTGCCATCACACTACTCCATGACCAGCGGTTCTTCGCTCTGGCTGCGAGTGCGACGCGGCTTCAACAGAAGCAACAGCGGAAACAGCGAGAGCGTCATCACGAACATCAGTTTGAAATCATCGTTGTAGGCAATCATGCGCGCCTGACGCGTCACGACCTCGTTGAGCGCGGACAACCCGGCGATCGAATTGAAGCTAAACGGCGCATGCAGCTGGATCTGCCCACCATAGGGCACGATGTGCGAGGCCAGCCGCTCGTGCATCACCTGGGTGTTGCGCGTCAATAGCGCACTGGTTGCGGCAATGCCGACGCTGCTGCCGATGTTGCGCAGCAGGTTGTACACCGCAGTGCCTTCCGAGCGGAATTTCGGCGCCAAGGTGGTAAAGGCAACTGTCGTCATGGTGACGTACGTCAAACCGATGCCAAGCCCCTGCAGAAACGTCTCGCCCCAGATCAGCGACTGCGGCATCTGGGTGGAAAAATAGCTCGCCATGTTCCACAGCGACAGCGAGGCAATCGACAGACCAACGCCGATGAGAATACGTGGGTCGAATTTCTCCATCAGGCGCCCGGCGAGGAACATCGCAACGAAACTCCCCACGCCTCGCGGCGCCATGGCGATGCCGGTGGTGAGCACCGGGTAGCCGAGCAGATCCTCCAGCAGCGGCGGCAGCAGCGCCAGCGTCGCAAACAGCACCATGCTGACGACGACGATCAAAATGTTGCCGGCGTTGAAATTTCGATCGCGAAACAATTTCGGGCTGACGAACGGCTCGCGCGCCGTAAAGGTATGCACGAGGAACCAGTACAGTCCGAGGATGGCAAGTCCCATCTCGACCCAGATCTCGGTCGAACCGAACCAGTCCTTCAGCGAACCCCGATCGAGCATGATCTGCAGCGCGCCGACGGCCAGGCTCAGGGTGGCGAAGCCGAAGAAATCGAACGATGACTTTCGCTTCTGCGTCTCGCGCAGGTAGGTGATGATGCCGATCGCCGAGAGAATGCCGAACGGCACGTTGATGTAGAACACCCATCGCCAGCTGTAGCTGTCGGTCAGCCAGCCGCCGAGCACTGGGGCGAGCATCGGGCCGAGCACCACGCCCTGCCCCCAGAGCGCCATCGCGCGCCCGTGTCGTTCGGGTGGATTGATGTCAAGCAGCACCGCCTGGGAGAGCGGCACCAGTCCGGCGCTGAAACCGCCCTGCAGCAGACGAAACAGCACGATCTGGTCAATGGACTGCGCCATGCCGCACAGCGCCGAGGTCACCGTGAAGCCGAATACCGAGATCAGCAGTACTTTCTTGCGGCCGAACCGACCGGCCAGCCACCCCGAGAGCGGTGTGACGATCGCCGCGGCCACGATGTACGACGTCAGCACCCAATCCATCTGATCGATCGTCGCTGACATGGCGCCGCCGATATGCGGCAGCGCGACGTTGGCGATGGTCGTGTCGACCGATTGCAGAATCGTCGCCAGCGTCACCGCGATGGTGATCGGTACACGATGGGTCGTATTGTGTTCGGCGTCGGTCATCATGGGGACAGTTCAACCCGCAGCTGCAGCGGCACCTGGCGTGCGGCGTGCCGCCGGCCCCGATTGCGTATCGATCGTCACCGAGGCACTCAGTCCCGAGCGCACCGGTGGCATGCGCCCGACCAGGCGCAACCGCACGTCCAGCCGCTGTACGACCTTGACCCAGTTGCCGGTCGCGTTCTGCGGCGGCAGTATGGAGAACTGCGCGCCGGTTCCGGGGGTAATGCTGGAAACGACAGCGTGGAACGTGTGGTCCGGATACGCATCGATGCTCACGGTTGCCGTATTGCCCGGACGGATGTTGGTGAGCTGATTTTCCTTGTAGTCCGCCTCGATCCACACATCGCGCGTGGAGACGAGGACGAATGCGGGCGTGGCGACCGGCAGGTACCCGCCGACTTGCAGGTGATCGACTTCCGTCACGATGCCGTCCGCCGGAGCGCGGACCGTGGCGTAAGACATCTCGAGCAGCGCATGATCGAGCAGCGCCTGCGCCTCGGCGACCTGAGGGTGCTCGCGCACCGGCAACGCAGGGTTGCCGCCGAGGCGGGCGAGCACCGCCTCGATCTGTTGCCGCGCGGCGCTGACCGCGGCCTGCGACTGCTGCACAGCCAGGCGGGCCCGATCGAACTGCGACCGCGAGGACACGCCGATCTTCAGCAACCGTTTGCTGCGCAGGAACTCGCGCCGCGCATAGGCCTGGCGACTCTTGGCCGAGTGCAGCGCGGCGCGATCGGCGCGGTAGTCCGCTTCCAGTGCGCGCACGGTCAGGCGCGCGGCGGCCAACTGGGCACGGGCTGCGGCGACCTCGATTTGCAGCCGCCGCGGGTCGAGCCGGAAGAGCACCTGTCCTTGCTTCACTCGCTCGTTGTCGTGGACGTCGACCTGCACGACCCGTCCGGAGACGTCCGCGCTGATCTGCACCTCGGCGGCCCGCAGATACGCATCATCGGTCGACTGGTAGCGACCGCTCGTGAGGTAAAGATAGACCGCCCCTGCGATCACGATCGCCGGCACGCCCCAGAGGAGCGGGCGGCGCAGTCGCTCGCGCAGCGGGCGCGTCGCGGACTCGGAGTGGTGCTCGGACGGGTCGTCGAGCCCGGAGTCGTTCATCGGTTTGACCTCGTGGACCTGCGCCCGGCATCGGGCGCGCTAGCGTCATTGGCTGACAGCGGTGGAAGCGCCGTCAGATTCGCGTGCACGCGCTCGAGCAATCCCACCAGTTGCGTGCGCTCCTCGCCTGAGAGCCCTTGCAGCATCTCCGCACGCGTCTCGGCGATCAGCCGCCAGATCTGCTCGAGCACCGGAGCCGCTTCGGCGGTGAGCCAGAGGGTGTGCGCACGGCGGTCGGCCGGATCGAAACGCCGCTGCACCCACCCGTCGGCCTCCATGCGATCGAGGATGCGCACCAGCGTCATGGGATCGACGTCCGAGCGTTCTGCCAGCCGCTTCTGACTGACACCCTCGTGGCTCTGCAGATGAATCAGCGCGCGACACTGCGGCAACGTCAGCGCGAGCGCCTGTGCGCGCTCCTCGAAGCGCCGCGTATAGCGACGGCTGACGTCCTTGAACAGGAAGCCCAGCTGGCGAAATGGATCGTTGATCATAAGTAAAGAGATAATATTGAATTAATATAATATCAATTGATATTATCTACCGCAACAGGCCGACCCCGCCCCTCCCGCAGCGCCGCGCGTAGAATGAGCGCCTCGGGCAACGATTCGGAGTGCAGACGATGGCCACCGGCTGGGCCGGCGATGGCGCCGTGCAGGATCAGATTGATGCGACCGTGGCGGATGCGATCGAGCGCGCCCGCGCCCGGCTTGCGAACGGGCCGGGGCTGACGCAGTGTGCCGAGTGCGGCGAGCCGATACCGCCGGAGCGCCGGCAGGCGGTCCCCGGCGTGCGCCTGTGCCTGGCCTGCCAGCGCGCCCGCGACGAGGCGGCAGGAACATTCAGCGGCTACAACCGCCGCGGCAGCAAGGACAGCCAGCTGCGCTGAGCATGCCGGCGGGGTTTCCCGGCCGGTAGCCGTGGCGTAACCTGCACGATAAGGAGCCGCACCGGCGCGGCCGTCAGTATTGGGGACGCTTTTGAATCCGAATTTGCGCGCTCTGTATCGCTGCTGCCTGCTCGCGTGCGCCGCCGCCCTACCCGTTCACGCCGCCCTTGCCCAGGGCCGACACCTGAGCGCACGGGACTACGCCCGCGCCGAGCAGTTCATGCCCTACGACACCGCACCGCTCGTCGATGACGATGTCGAGCACGTGCACTGGCTCGCCGGCGATCGATTCTGGTTCATCGCACATGATGCCCAGGGCAATCACTACCGCGTCATGGATGCGGCCAGCGGCAAGGTCGCCGCCGCATTCAACCGCATCAAGCTCGCCGCCGCGCTCGGCAATGCCATCGGCAAACCGGTCGATCCGACCAAGCTCGGCATCACCGCCATCAAAATCGTGCACGGCCGCCTGCAGGTGACGCGCGCCGGCAATCGCTTCATCTGCGATCTCGGCGGCGTCGGGCACTGCAGCGCAGCCGCACCACGCCCTCGCGAACCGGGAATCCTCTCGCCGAACGGCAAATATCTGGCGTTCATCCGCAATTGGAACCTGTGGGTGCGCAACATGCACACCGGCAAGGAGCGCCAGCTGACCTTCGACGGGGTGAAGAACTTCGGCTATGCCACGGACAATGCCGGCTGGCTGCGCTCAAAGCGCCCAGTGCTGAACTGGTCGCCGGATTCGCGCCAAATCGCCACCTATCAGCAGGATCAGCGCAAGGTCGGCGATATGTACCTGGTGAGCGCCGCGATCGGACATCCGAAGCTGCAGAAGTGGAAGTACCCGCTGCCCGGGGACAAACACGTCTTCATGATCGATCCGGTGATCATCGAGGTGGCCAGTGGGCGCGTGATCCGGCTGAAGATGTCGCCCGAGCAACGGCTCTCGAGCCTGTGCGATGACATCAGTTGCCAGAACAACGGCCACTGGGACGACCTCCAATGGGCCCCGGACGGCAAGTCTCTGGCGCTGGTGAGCACCTCGCGCAACCGCCACCATGAATGGTTCCGCCTGGCCAACGCGCGCACCGGCGCGGTGCGCACGGTATTCGAATACAGCACCGCCAAGTACTACCAGAGCGGCATCGGTGCGGTCGACTGGCGCTACCTGCCGGAGTCCGGCCAGGTCATGTGGTACAGCTCGCGCACTGGCTGGGGCAACCTGGACCTCTACAGCCTAAAGAGCGGTCGGCTCGAGCGCCCGGTCACCACCGGACGCGGCGATGTCACGCAGGTGCTGCACGTGAATCAGCGCACTGGCACCGTCTGGTTCCGTGCCGTCGGCCGTATTGCGGGCATCAATCCGTACTACGAGCAGCTCTGGAAGGTCAATCTCGCCGGCGGCGCCCCGAAGCTGCTCACGCCGCGCGACTGCGACAATGTCATCAGCATGTCGCCGGACGGGAAGTACTTCGTCGACAGCTGCTCGACCCCGCGGCGCGCCCCGATCACCACGCTGCGCTCGGCGGGGACAGGACGAGTCATCGCGACCGTCGCACGGGCGAACCTCGCGCGGCTGCGCGCCATCGGCTGGCGAGCGCCGCAGCAAATCGTTGTCACCGCACGCAACGGCCACACCAAACTCTACGGGCTGATGTTCAAGCCCACAAACTTCAATCCGCACAAGAAATACCCGATCATCGACTACGTGTATCCCGGACCGCAGATCGGCTCGGTGTTCACGTTCCGCTTCGAGCCTTCCGACTACGACAATCAGGCCCTGGCAGAACTCGGCTTCATCGTCATCGCGGTCGACGGCATGGGCACCCCGTACCGCTCGAGGCACTTCCAGCGCTACTGGTATGGCGATATGGGCGACAACACTCTGCCGGACCAGGTCGCCGCAATCCGTCAGCTCGCACAGCGTTACCCGTGGATCGATCTTGACCGGGTCGGCATCTGGGGCCACTCCGGCGGCGGCAACGCCACGACGGATGCGCTGTTTCGCTATCCGGATTTCTTCAAAGTCGGCTGGGCCGAGAGCGGCAACCAGGACAACCGGGACTACGAAAATGACTGGGGCGAGCTCTATCAGGGGCTGCTCAAGCGCAACGCGAACGGGACGACCAACTACGACAACCAGGCCAATGAGCTGCTCGCCGAGCACCTGCGCGGCCATCTGATGCTTACCTACGGCACACTCGATGACAACGTGCCGCCGGAGAACACCCAGATCGTCGTCGAAGCGCTCATCAAGGCAAACCGGCCGTTCGACATGATCGCCATACCGAATGTGCGGCACAGTTACGGCTATGCCACACCGTACATCACTCGCCGCCGCTGGGATTACTTTGTGCGCTATCTGGCCGGCAACACGCCACCGAAACACTTCGCGCTGAAGCCCTGGCCCTGGCGCTGACCCGCACCCCTCACGAACCGCCGGCCGCCGCCGCAAGCAGATCCTCGAGCGGCGTGCCGGCGGCACGTTGTGCGGTGAGCTGCGCAGCGTCCCACACCTGGCGGATCCGGCCCTCAAGCAGCAGCACGAGGCGATCGGCGTAGCGCTCGGCGATCTCCAGTGCGTGCGTAGCGAGCAGCACCGCCGCGCGCCGCTCATCGGCCAGACGCCGCAGGTGATGTCTCAGGATCGTGGCACTCGCGGGATCCAGACCATTGAACGCCTCGTCGAGCACGATCAGGCGTGGGGCGCCGATCAAGGCCAGCAGTACCGCGAGCTTCTGACGCATGCCGAGCGAATAGGTATCCACATACCGATCGAGCTGCGCACTCAGCGCCAGTGCCGCGGCCAACTCGAGCACGTCGTGGTCGATCTCCCTCAGCCCCTTGGCCGCCGCGTAGACCTGCAGACACTGCCGGCCGGTGAGCAATCCCGGCAGATGCTCGGGCGCACACCCGTAGCCGAGCGTCCGCTTCGCTTGCGGCGCATCAGTAAGCGGCACGCCGGAGAGTTCGATGCACCCACTGCGCGGGGAGAGCAGCCCGGCGGCCGCGTACAGCAGAGTCGATTTGCCGCTGCCATTCGGACCTAGCACGACGCACCACTCCCCGGTCTGGATCTCCAGGCTGATATCGCACAGCACCGCTTGTGCGTGGTACCCGACCGTGACCCCGCGGATGCACAGAGCCGGTCGGTCGGGCTGCGTCGCAGTGCTCATCGTATCCACCGTTGCAGCATCGAGGCCGCGCTCGCCCCGCTGCGCAGCGCGAGCAGACAACCCACCGCTGCCACCACCATGACCGCTGCGAGCCAGCCCACCGCAAACAGTTCGGCGAGACGCAGATCGGACGGTGCGTGCGTGACCGCAGCGATAATCACCAACAGCGCGGCGGCGAGCATCTGTGCCGCCAGGGCCCGGTGCGAAAGAGCCCAGGTGAAACGCACCAGGCCTGGCGCAGTAGGCCCGAGCCAGCGGGCGGCATTGAACGCCGTGCGCAGCAGCGCCCGGGTCAGATTGATCAGATGCAACACGATCAGCCAGGCGGCGGCGGCGGCCAGCACGGTGCCGCCCGACACACCGATCGGCACCGCAAGCAACAGCAAAATCAGACTCCGGGCGCGGATCGTCGGACGATCGCGAAAGTGCGCCTCCGCAACCGACCAGGCGCCGAGCGGCAGCAAGGTGGCGCGCCTCGGCGCATCACCTCGGGCAGAACTCCCCGAGGCGTAGTGCGAACGCGCCGGGGCGTTCGCTTGACGCCGGCCGCCTCGCCCCACGCGCATGTTGATAGCCATGAACACCGCGGCGAGCGCGACGCCGAGCGCGCTCCCCGCCGCAAGGCCACCGATCAATCGCAACGCGATCCACGCGGGCCACAGTGCCGTAAGCGACAGTTCGACGGTCAGGACCGCGGCGATCGCCAACACGGCGAGCGACCCGGCGCTCGCACGCAGTGCGATCGGCAGGTTGCGCGGCAGGGAGGCGAGCCAGTCATATTGGGGGTAATTCGTCAGGCGCGAGCCGCTGCGCAGCACGAGAATCCCGGCGAGCATCGCGGTCAGTGTCACCACAAATCCCGGTGAGAGCGCTGCCAGAGCAAGAAGGTATTCGACGGCGCGGATGCGTCCCAACAGCCCGAGCGCGAGGAACGCCCCGGTGAGTGCGGCCGCGGCGCGCGGCCATCGGCGCCACCGATTGCGCCACTGCAGCCACGCGGCCTCAACGGACGGCCAGCGGGCGGTTGCGGACGCCGAGAGATCCGCCATCGGCATCATCCTCTGAATGAATTGCGCACAGGATACGCTGCATACGCTACGGCTGCTGTCGGCGCGAGCGACCGAGGCGCATGCGGCCCAGTCCCCGATACACGAGCGTTACCCTGCATACCTCACCTCCCTGTGCCCCGGGGCCGTGCGCCCGTGCCCGATCAGCTGCGTTGACGGAGCGCTTCGAACCGTGCGAGCGCGCGTTTACGCGCCTCGTCATGCTCGAGGATGGGCCGCGGGTAGGTCTCTCCGAGCCGCACGCCCGCCTCTGCCAGTTCGAGCGGCCGGGCGGTCCACGGCGCGTGGATCGCCGGGGTCCGCAACCCACCCAGCTCAGGCACCCACCGGCGCAAGTAGTCGCCCTCGGGATCGAAGCGCTCACTCTGCGCAACGGGATTGAAGATGCGGAAATACGGCGCGGCATCAACTCCGCATCCGCTCACCCACTGCCAGTTGAGCGCGTTGCTCGCACGGTCCGCGTCAACGAGCGTGTCCCAGAACCACGTCTCGCCACGCTGCCAGGGCACGAGCAGATCTTTCACCAGGAAGGAGCCGACAATCATCCGCACGCGGTTGTGCATCCAGCCGGTGTGCCAGAGCTGACGCATGCCGGCATCGACGATGGGATAACCGGTACGCCCTCGGCACCAAGCCTCGAACCCCGCAGCATCGTCCCGCCAACCGAACGCCTCGAACTCCTGGCGCAGCGGTCGCAGCGGCAGACTCGGAAAGTAGTGCAGCGTGTAGCGTGCGAACTCCCGCCAACCGAGCTCGCGCAGAAAGCCGTTGCCCACGAGCTCGGCGCGCCCGCCGCCCGGGGCGTTGAGCACCGTATGCCAGATCTGCCGGGCGCTGATCTCCCCGAAGCACAGATGCGGCGAGAGGCGCGAAGTCCCGTCGACCGAGGGCACGTCGCGGGCACTGCGGTAACTGTCGAACTGCCGGCCAAGGAACTCGCGCAACCGCAGGCGGGCCCCCTTCTCCCCCGGAGTCCACACCGGCGCAAAGCCGCTGTCCCAGCGCAAACTCGGCAGCAGGCCCCAGTCCTCGAGCCGCTCGCTGCGCGGTGCGCTTGCGCTGCCGTTGAGCCTGCGGGGCACCGGCAGCGGCGGCGCCACCGGCAAGGCGCTCAATCGGTTCCAGAATGCGGTGAACACCCGAAACGGCCCGCCGCTGCCGGTTCGCAGCGCCCCAGGCTCGGCAAGCATCGCTCCGGGGAAGGACTCCAGCGCCGCGCCACAGCGCTGCAAGGGCTCGCTCAGGGTCTCATCGAGCGCATCGAGGAGCGGATCATAGGTACGGTTGCAGAGCACTCGCCGCGCGCCGCTCGCTGCAATCACCTCGCTCAGAACCGCGGCGCTCGCGCCGCGTCGCACGCACAGCGTCAATCCATGGGGCGCGTCCCGCGAGAGCGTGCGCAGCGCCGCATCGAGCGCCGCAAGGCTGTGATGCAGCCACCAGCGTGCCGCACCGCCGAGCGGTCGGCCCCCGGGAAGGGCTTCGTCCAGGATGTACAGCGCAACGAGGGGGCCGCCCGTGGCGAGCGCCGCAGCCAGGGCTGGATTATCGCCGAGCCGTAAATCGTTGCGGAACCAGACGATGACGGGGCCCGCTGCTGGATCGGCGCCGCGGCGCTGCTGGGACATGGACGGACCTCGAGACTTGCCCGGCCGGCGCGGCTCGGAGCCGGCGGCGCTGAGCACCCAGTGTGCAATGCCACCCGGTGGACTGTCGAGTGACATCCCGCACCCGCCGCCCTGATCCGTCCGATGGTATCTCAGCTACACTTGCCACTTCGATCAGCGAGTCCATCGTGTCGAAACCTACCTCTGTCGAGCCGGCGCACGCTCCCGATCCGCGCGGATCGCACCCCGAGGTGCCGCAGAGCGGCGTGGACGGCCTGAGCAGCCTCGAGGCGCAGCAGCGCCTGGCACAGTACGGTCCGAACGCCATGAGCGAACAGGACACCGCACCGTGGCGGCGCCTGCTCGCGAAGTTCTGGGCGCCCGTACCGTGGATGCTCGAGGCCGCCGTGATCCTGCAGCTGGCGCTCGGCAAGTACGTCGAGGCGCTCGTGATCGGCGTACTGGTGCTGTTCAACGCCGTGCTGGGATTCGTCCAGGAGGCACGCGCGCGCGCGACGCTGCAGGCGCTGAAGTCCCGCCTTGCGCTGATGGCCTCCGTGCGCCGCGACGGCGCCTGGAAGAGCGTGCCGGCCGCCGCATTGGTCCCAGGCGATCTGGTCAAGCTATCCCTCGGCGGCATCGTTCCGGCCGATGTGCGGCTGCTCGAGGGTGAGGTTCTGCTCGATCAGTCGACGCTCACCGGGGAGTCGCTGCCGGTGGAGGGTACCCCGGGTCGGGATACCTATGCCGGTGCCCTGGTGCGCAGAGGAGAGGCGCTCGCCTTGGTGAGCGCCACCGGAACGCGCACGCGCTTCGGGCGCACGGCCGAACTGGTGCGCACCGCGCATGGCGTGAGCACGCAGCAGACCACCGTGTTGCGCGTGGTGCGCAACCTGGCCATCTTCAACGGGGCGGTGGTCCTCGCACAGGTCGCCTATGCGGCGGTGCTCGGTCTGCCGACCCACGAAGTCATTTCGCTCACGCTCACAGCGATCCTCGCGGCCATACCGGTCGCGCTGCCGGCCACTTTCACGCTGGCGAGCGCACTCGGAGCACGTGCGCTCGCCGCGCGCGGTGTATTGCCCACTCGCCTCTCGTCGGTAGAGGACGCGGCCACGCTCGATGTGCTGTGTTCGGACAAGACCGGCACGATCACACAGAATACGCTGGCGGTGACCGCCGTACGGCCCGCACCGGACGTCGAGGAGGCGCAAGTGCTGGCCCGCGCCGCGCTCGCCAGCTCCGAGGGCGGCGCGGATCCGGTAGACGCAGCGATTCGCGCCGCCGCCGAGGCGCGGCCGGTGGACCCCACCACCCCACTCGTGTCCTTCGTTCCCTTCGACCCGGCCCGCAAGCGTGCGGAAGCCACGGCCATCGACGCCAACGGACACACGATCCGGATCCTCAAAGGCGCGTTCGCAACGCTACAGGCGGTCGCCGCCCCCGCGGCACGGACCGTCACGGAGGCCGAATCGCTCGCCGCACAAGGCTACCGCGTACTCGCCGTCGCCGAAGGTCCAGCCGACGGCGCGCTGCGGATGATCGGGCTGATCGCCCTCAGCGATCCACCGCGTTCCGATGCCGCAGCGCTGATCGGCGAGTTACGTACCATGGGGGTGGAGACAGTCATGGTCACCGGGGATGCTCCGGTGACCGCCCAGGTGGTCGCGCGGCAAGTGGGACTCGACGGCGCGCTCTGTCCGCCCGGAGCGATTCCCGCGAGTATTCGTCCACACGACTACGCGGTGTTCGCCGGCGTGTTTCCCGAGGACAAGTTTCATATCGTGCGCGCGCTGCAGACGAGCGGGCACACGGTGGGCATGTTCGGCGACGGTGCGAACGACGCGCCCGCGCTGCGTCAGGCGCAGATGGGCATCGCGGTCTCGAGTGCGACCGACGTGGCGAAGTCGGCGGCCGGAATCGTGTTGACCGAGCCCGGCCTTGCCGGAACCGTCAGTGCGATCCGCGAAGGGCGCATTACCTTCCAGCGCATCCTCACCTACACCTTGCGCTCGTTGACGCAGAAACTGAGCCAGATGCTGCTGCTCGTGGTCGGGCTGGTCATGACCAGACACGCAATCCTCACGCCACGGCTGATGGCCCTGCTGATGATCACAGGCGATTTCCTGGCGATGTCGGCGACCACGGATCACGTGCGCCCCTCGCCGAAGCCGAATGCTTGGCACGTCAACAACATTACGCTGCTCGGCACGGCTTTGGCGCTGTGCAACGTGGTGTTCTGCGCAACGGTCATCGCCATCGGCCGCTACCGGCTCGGGCTGAATCAGGCACAGTTGCAGACGCTAGCGTGCGTGACGCTGTCGTTCACCAGCCAGGCACTCTTCTACGTCGTGCGCGAGCGCCGCCGCCTCTGGAGTTCGCGGCCGAGCGCGTGGATCGTACTGTCGATGATCGCGGACATCCTGATCTTCTGCCTGCTGGCTACCCGCGGGATGCTGATGCGCGCGATCTCACCGCTTCTGATCGCGGCCGTGTTCGGCGCCTCAGTCCTGCTGGCCTTTGCGCTTGACGGCCTGAAAGCGGCGCTCGGGACGCGCCTGAAGATGCAGTGAGCGCGATACCGTATCTGACCGGCACCGCGTCAATGCCTTGCGGAAGGGGAATGCACTCATGAGCATGCAACCGAGCTGGCAAAACGGATCGAGCAGACCGCTCGACCGCAACCTCGGCAACATCACCTACGGGCTGTACGCCGGCGCGCTCCTGTTCCCGGTGCTCGCCGTGGCCGCGGTCATCGTCAACTACGTGAAACGCGAGGAGGTACGCGGCTCGCTGCTGGAGTCCCATTTCGAGTGGCAGATCCGCACCTTCTGGTTCTCGCTGCTGTGGCTGGTGCTCGGTGGCGCACTGTGGCTGGTGTTCATCGGCTGGCTGGTGCTCGCCGCTGGATCGATCTGGTACCTGTATCGAATCATCAAGGGTTGGCTGCGCTTCAGCGAAGGCAAGCCTCCCCGCTAGCGAGCAGCCGGCGCCGTGACGGCTACAGGAGCAGGCCGAGACCGACGCCGGTGTAGTTGGAGAATCCGCCGAGCTGACCCTGCAGGCGTACGCCCTCTTCCAGGTCGACCTCAAATTTCGGATTGACCAGATATTGCAGGCCACCGTCGAAATCCGATCCCCAGCCCAACCCATATCCGGCATGCGACTGACCGTAGACCTCGCCATAGAACTGCAGTCGCGAGGTCGCCGCCCAAGTCACGACCAGATCCGGATTGAAACTCTGGAAGCGCTGCCCGCCCACCGCGGTGGGCTCGGTCTGGGAGGTGACCCCGACCATCAACGACACCCCGAACGGTCCGTTGCCGTAACTGACGATGCCGTTGACCGCTCCGCCCACCCCGTGACTGCCGAACGTGCTGCTCCCCGAGGGCAAGGTGGCCAGCGCCTCGGCCGTCCACTGCCAGTGTTCGGTGTACCCCAGTGAGTGCTTGATGCCGATGGTCGTTGGACCGAAGCCGCGGATGGTCTCGGCCGGACCCTGTGGCCCGGCGTTCAATGACTGATACTGGTAGCTCGGCGGCAGCCACACGAACTCCGAATTACCCGGCAGTCCCCAGCGCAACAGATC
>JAKCDC010000057.1 GCA_021838635.1 Pseudomonadota bacterium | reverse complement strand
TCCGAGAGAAATCCGCTCTTGCGCCACCGGCTCACGATCCGGTCGACGATCTCGGCATTCTCCTCGTGGTGACGCATCTGCTCGTCGGTCATCTCCACAAAAAGGGTCTTGTCCATCCGTGGCGGCAACTGCGAAAGCACCTCGGTCTTGCGACGGCGCAGCAGGACGGGCTCCAATGTCTTGCCGATGCGATCGAGTCTGCGGTAGCCGATGACGCGGCCCGCCTCATCCAGGGTCTGGTGCTCGTGACGCAGCCGCCAAGTGGGACCCAGGCGGTAGCGATCCACAAACTGCACGATGGAGACCAGCTCTTCCAGCCGATTCTCGAGCGGCGTACCGGTCAGCACGACGGCATACGGCGTCTCGATGCGTTTCAAGGCGCGAGCGGCGACCGTGTTCCAGTTCTTGACACGCTGAGCTTCATCGACGACGACCACATCCGGCGACCAGCGTCCGATGAGATCGAGATCCTTCGACAGGACATCGTAGTTGGTGATCTTGCAAAAGGACTGCTGTGCGTACTGCGCCTCCCGCGCGGCGCGCAGGCCGCCGATGACCTGGCTCTGCCGATCCGTGAAGCGCGCGAATTCCCGCTGCCACTGATGCTTGAGCGAGGTCGGACAGACGATGAGCACCCGCTCCGCACCGAAGTGCCGCGCAAAGAGCTCCGCCGCGGCGATCGCCTGGAGGGTCTTGCCGAGACCCATCTCGTCGCCGATCAGACAGCGCCCGGCGCGGGCGGCGAACAGGGCGCCATCGGCCTGGTAGGGATAGAGCTCGGCCTTCAGCAGCTTGCGCAGAGCGGGGGTCGCACTACCCTCGGGATAGGCACTGTCGATGATCCGTCGTCGCTCCTCAGCGTCGCGGATCTGTGCGACGAAGCCGAGCACATCCTCATAGCAGCGCACCTCGTGGCCGCGACGCCGGGCCTCCGCGAGGAAGCTCTCCAGTGCGTTCATCTGCCCCGCGAGCAGCACTCCGGCGGGAGGCCCGCGAAAGAGACGCGTCGCACGCCGCGCCAGCGGCGGCGGACAATCCAGTCCCACGCGAAACCGCACGTGCCGCTCCGCGCCGTACTGCACGTAAATCTCGCTGTAGCGGGGCTTGAATCCCTGCGCGAGCGCCCGCCGGCCATCCCGCTTGCGCTCGAGTCGGCCGAGAACGAACTCGATGTGCTTGCAGGTCCCGAGATCGTTGGTGGAGAAGTCCGGACAGGAGCAGAAGTTCTCTCCCGGCCGGACGCCGCGAATGGCCACTCGGTAGCGGCTGCCGCTCTGGGGATTCTCCACGGCGAACTCGGAAAAGATGGGCTCGGCACCGACGTTCTTCCACTTGAAAGCCTGCATGCGGCCGAACTGGCGCCGCAGGCCCCGCTGCCATTCCTCGACCGCCATGCCACCCGGGCGGCGCAGATGCGAGAGCTTGGGACCTTCCGCCGCCTGGCGGGAGCGACGTCGACGTCGCGTGCGCGAATCCCGGGTATCCGCCATTACAAAATGCGCCTCTCAGGTCCGGAGGAGCGCTCATGGTACCCACTTGGTCGGCCTGATGGCACAAGGGCGCCAAAAAGACGGAATAGAATCGCCCACGGGCGAGCGCCGGAAGGGATCGGGGATGCCGATCGCGGCTCCCTCCCCAGCGCGTCCGATCACGGGGAATCGCCATGAGCAATGCCGAATTCCAGCTGGCAAAGCAGTTCGCCCACTGGTCACGAATCCGTGCACCAGGCAAGCGCGCATGAGCGATCCGACGGAGCGGGCCTCACGCGTCGATCGCCATGCTCCGGTCGAGGAGAAGATCCGCCTGTTCCGATCGCTTTTCCGCGGCCGTGAGGATGTGTATGCACGACGCTTCGAGAGTCGCAAGAGCGGCAAAGCCGGCTACGCGCCGGCCTGCGCCAACGAGTGGGTGCGCGGAGTCTGCGAGAAGCCGCGGATCGCTTGCGCCGAGTGCCCGCACCGTCGATTTCTGCCGATCACCGACGCGGTCATCCGCCGGCATCTGTCGGGTGAGGACGGCGCGGGCAATTCCTTCGTCGTCGGCCTCTATCCGCTGCTGCCGGACGACAGCTGCTGGTTCGTGGCCGTCGATTTCGACAAGGGCGGCTGGCGTGAGGACGCAGCAGCCTGTCTCGAAGCCTGCCGCCGGCTGACCCTTCCCGCTGCCCTCGAGCGGTCCCGATCCGGGAACGGCGCTCATCTTTGGCTGTTCTTCGACGAGCCCCTGCCGGCCTCGCTCGCCCGCCGGCTCGCCTCGCATGTGTTGACCGAAACCATGGAACGGCGACCCCATGTGGGTCTGGACTCCTACGACCGGCTGTTTCCGAATCAGGACACGATGCCTCAGGGGGGCTTCGGCAACCTGATCGCCCTTCCGTTGCAGAAGGCGGCTCGTCAACGTGCGAATAGCGTCTTCCTCGACGAGGCGCTCGAGCCCTGGCCGGACCAGTGGTCCTTCCTCGCACACGTGCATAGGCTATCGCGACAGCGGGCTGAGGAAGTGGTCCGGGAAGCCGAGCGCCGGGGGCGAGTCTTGGGGGTACGACTGCCACCGGAAGAGGATGACGCCGAGCCTTGGACGGCACCGCCCTCGCGACAGCCGAGCACTCCGCCCATCGTGGGCGAGCTGCCACAGTCCCTGGAGCTGGTGCTCGGCAACCAAATCTACATCGCCAAGGAAGGTCTGCACCCCGGCCTGCGAAATCGTCTCTTGCGCCTGGCGGCCTTCCAGAATCCCGAGTTCTACCGGGCACAGGCGATGCGTCTGTCAACCTACGGCAAGTCGCGCATCGTGGCGTGCGCCGAAGACCATCCGCATCACATCGGCCTACCGAGAGGCTGCCTCGAAGACATTCAGTTGCTGTTCGATGACCTGGGCATTGGCGCAACGGTGCGGGACGAGCGCATCCGGCCCCAGCCGCTGAAGGTCACCTTTCGAGGGCAGTTGCGGTCCGAACAGAAGGCGGCCGCCCGCGCCCTGCTGGCGCACGATACAGGAGTGCTGGCGGCCACCACGGCCTTCGGCAAAACAGTCATTGGCGCCTGGCTGATCGCCCAACGCGCGGTCAGCACGCTGGTGCTCGTCCACCGCGAGGCGCTGCTCGATCAGTGGGTCGAGCGGCTCTCCGCCTTTCTCGACGTGCCTGCCCAAGACATCGGCCGGATCGGCGGCGGTCGGCGACGACCCAATGGGCTGCTGGATGTGGCCATGATTCAGACCCTCTTCCGCAAGGGTGTGGTGGACGACTGCGTGGCGGGCTACGGGCAGCTCATCGTCGATGAATGTCATCATCTCTCGGCGAAGAGCTTCGAGAATGTCGCCCGTGAAGCCAAGGCCCGATTCGTCCTCGGTCTTTCCGCCACGGTCACGCGCAAGGACGGGCACCATCCAATCGTCTTCATGCAGTGCGGGCCGATCCGCTACCGCGTCAGTGCGCGCGCTCAGGCCGCCGCTCGCCCGTTTAGGCACTCCGTGTTCGTGCATCCCACCGCGTTCCGATCATTGAGGCCCCCGGAGGCGGACAAGCGGCTCGAATTCCAAGCGCTCTATCAGGCATTGGTGGAGGATGAAGCGCGGACACGCCGTATCTGCGATGATGTCATCGAGGCCGTGCTAGCGGGACGCTCACCGCTCGTGCTGACCGAGCGCACCGATCATCTCGAGCGCCTGGCGCGGGCTCTATCCCCCGATGTCAGGCACCTCATTGTCCTGCGGGCCGGAATGGGCAAGAAGCAGCGGCAGGCGATGAGGGAACACCTCGCCTCGATTCCCGCCACTGAGGCGCGCGTGGTGATGGCGACCGGCAAGCACATCGGAGAGGGATTCGACGATGCGCGTCTCGACACCCTCTTCCTGACGCTCCCGGTGTCCTGGCGAGGGACGGTCGCGCAGTACGCCGGGAGACTGCATCGACTGCATGACGGGAAGCGTGAGGTGAGGATCCATGACTATGCCGATCTCGGCGTGCCGATGCTGGCGCGGATGTTCAACCGGCGATGTCGGGGCTACGAGGCGCTCGGCTACGCCATCCAGCTGCCGGCAAGCGCGATTGACGGTTGGCCCGCGGAGGTCGCCCTGCCCGCTGACCCGCTCTGGAAGCGAGACTACGCGGGCAGCATCCAGCGTTTGGTGCGCGATGGGGTGGATACACCGCTCGCCAGCCTCTTCCTCCGGACGACACAAGCTCCTGAGGATGCCGAAGGCGTCGACCGCGCACGCAGCGCCGAAGCTTTTCTATTCCGGCGCCTCGACTCCCTGCCCGAGACCCGGGGACGCTTTCGCCTCAACGAGAAGCTACCCATTGCACTCGATGCCGCCGGCAGCATCGAGGTTGCCTTGCTCTGCGCCGATGCGCGCCTGGCGATCGAATTGGACCGCATCGAGTGTCTCTCGGACACCAATGCGTACCGCCATGAGCGGCGCAAGGACCAGTTGCTGCAGGTGAACGGCTATTTGGTGCTTCGCTTTCTCGCCGAGGACGTCGGCAAAACACTGGATCGGGTGCTCGACACCATCATGAGCACGATCGTTCGCGCCCGCAGTACTAGTCGAACAGCAAGACCTTGAGCGGGGCGGGGTAAACGGGGAAAGCCTTAAATAAGTAACCTAATGATTTATATGGCTTTACTGCCCTATTGTCCCATACCATAGCCATTGGCCTTAAATAAGCCTCAGGCCCAAAACGGGAGGTAGCGGGCGAACTTCCGCGACCCACCGACGCTTTCGTCTGGCTTGATCAGCCCGGCCTCGATAGTCGCCGCAATGACCTGCGAGGCGACCGCCGCCTTGCCCTCCTCGAGATGGAATCGCTCGCGCAGCGACTGGTTCGTCATGCGCTCGGACATTACCCACTTCAACGCACAATGCTGGTAGCAGGCGCGCACGCGAGCGTCGCGATCCATCTCATCGAATGGCCGCGGTCCGTAGATCGTCACCGACGTACGCCGGAAGCCCGTGCGAAAATCCGGGGCCGGCAACTGATATACCTCGGCTGCTTGCACCACGCGATCGATGCCGCTGCTCTTCTCCTCGCAGATGCCCGTCCTGCGCATCAAGTCCGCCAGCCGCTCGTTGCGGGACTGATAACCGTCGATGAATCGCTCGAGCGGAACGAGCGGCTCGCCTGGATTCGAGATTTCCACACGGTTGTTGTAGATCTCGATCATGACCGATGCCCCGCCCACCAGAAAATCCTGGTGGATGAGAGCATTCGCAACCAACTCTCGAATAACGACATCCGGAACTAGCTTTACTTCCCTGCGAAGCGCATCCTCGATGACCTCGTTCTGAGGCAGCTGCGCCATTACAAACCGGACCAACTCCTGAAAACCCGCCGCATAACCGCGCGTGAACGTCTGGTCGACCCGAGTATCCAGCTTCGAAGTGCCGGTGTACACGACGACGCGTGGCGCCTTGCGAGCCACGTCCGGAAAATCTCCGAGTCGTCTTGCGAGCGCAAGCGCGCCGAGGCGACGTATGGTAAACGCCGCACCCACTTGATCCACCAGTCGCTCATGCATCAGCCGCTCGATGACGCCGCTGCGATCGGTTGGGTACGGCAGCTTGAGCAGCTCAAAAAAACTCTGCGTATCGAGCAGTTCAACAACCTGCTGACCATCGAGAGCTGCTCGCGACGGTTCCTCGAGCCAATCGGGTTGCCCTTCCGCGAAGATTCGACGTAATTGATCCTCGCTCATCGGGACCAGGGCTTCGCCAGCTCGCATCAGGTATTTGCCGTCGAGGTGATAGGCTGTACCACGCGGGCGGGGCGGAATGTGGAAAACCACAACGCGGCCATCCGGATGTGCGACTGACTCAACGTCGACTCGGAAGCCGACAGCCTCAAACAGCTTCTCCGCCGCAGCCACGGTATCTGGAAATGCCTTCGTGCCCACCACCTCGCGCGGCGGCCCGTCCGCCACGCCCAGCAGTAGCACACCGCCGCCCTCGTTAGCGAGCGCGACGCAGTACTCGCTCAGCTTGCGCGTATCGAACTGATTCTTCGCTTCCTTGAACTCCAAATGCTGGTGCTCCGAGGGGACCTGGCGCCAGAGATTGATCTGCTCGACGGAGGTGGTCATGAGGACGGTGTCCAGAGGGTTGTCTTCCGGTCCAGCGCCAATTCCAGCTTATCGCAGAGCTCGTTGAGCTCTTCCAGCATGCCGCGGCTGCGGATTTTCTTCATAGACCGTACCAAGTCGGCTATCAAGTTCTCTAGCCAGAAGCCTGCAATCATGACGCGATGGAAACCGCGGACGACCTTGCTTCCGCGCAGCGCCTCTTCAGCGTCGGGGAACGGGTAGCCGTATTTCAACAGCAGACCCACTTCACGCTGCGTGAGTTCCACGGTACACAAATCATCGGCCTGGGACCGCTGTTCATCGATCATCGTCGACTCCGTTTCCAACAGCCCCGTTGCCCAGAATCTTGGCGTTCATCCGCTCCAAAACAGCTTTGGCGTCCTCGGCCGCCAAGTGGACGTATCGACTGACGACGTTGGACTTCCAACCACCGATGGCCTTCAGCTGCTGCTCCGTCGCGCCCTCCCGGGCGAGGTAGGTGGCAGCCGAGTGTCGAAGATCATGAAAGCGGAAGTCCCGCACGCCGGCGGCGGCGCACGCGGCTTTGAATGGCGTGTGATAGTCGTAGCGGCTGCGGGGCGTGGCACCAAGGAATACATGGTCGTCATCGAGCCGGTGGACCTTACCATGCTCCTTCAGTAATCGGAGAGCCTCGCCGTGGACCCATATCACCCGCGGCTGAGTGTTCTTGGTCTTGCGCAGGAGGACTCTGCCGTCTTTCAGATCCACATCGCGCCAGGTCAGGCCCATGAGCTCGCCTGCGCGAGCCGCGGTGGACAACGCCAGGACCGCGAGGGCGTGGAGTTGCGGGTCCTTTGCCGTCTCGGTCAGCAACCGTTGGCGCTCGTCTTCGGATAGGTAGCGCACCCGCCCGGGACCGGCGGAGAGCTTCGCAACCCCCTCCATGGGGTTATGCGTGATCCAGTGCCATTCCCGACGCGCGATACTGAAAATGCGGCCGAGCGATACGAGGTAGTTGTTGATGGTGTTGGGCTTGCGCTTGAATTCGCGCGCCTGCTCGCCGGCCCTCAGCGATGAGCGCTTCGCGCCTGGCCGGGCACGCCGATACGGTTCCGCGGCGAGCGTGTCGCGATATTGCGCGACGAGCGCGGGCGTGATGTCGCAAAGCTTCAAGCGCCCGAGCTTCTCCCGCCACCAGGGCAAGGTGGATTTGTGCATGCGGCCGTCGCGCAGCTTCGGGGCTTCGCGCTCGAGGTAGCGGTCGATCGCTTCGGCAAGCGTCCGGCGGCGCGCCTCGGCCGAGCGGAAGTGCCGGCCTTCGATCATCTCCGCCTCGACGGTCTTGGCCCAGCGCCCGGCCTGCCGCTTCGAGGAGAAGCTCGCAGTGCGCGCCGGAAATCCCGCCATCCGAACCTGCACGTGGAAAGCGCGTGTGCCATCGGCCTTGGCACGCTCCCGGATCGTCGCCATCGTCCATCCTCGTGTCGCGGCGCATAGGGCCGCACGCCTCAGCAAGACTATAGCTCAAAAGTCGCCGACCAACTGTGCCAGCAGTGTGCCAAGCAATCTTATTGCGCCCTTGCGTGAGTGCTATTCTATTGATAGTATTGGGTTTAATTGGTGCCGGCTGAGGGACTTGAACCCCCGACCAACGGTTTACAAAACCGCTGCTCTACCACTGAGCTAAGCCGGCGCCGGGTGCTTTGCTGCGCGGGATTCACATTGTACCGATGCACGGGCCTGCGCGGGAAATCAGGGCGGCGGCGCCGAACTCGCCGTGTCCGCCGGCAGCGGCACCCCGGAAGGGGCGGCACCGGTGGCCAGCGCCGGCAACGGCGGGGTCACTGCACTCGGACAGGGCTGAGAACCCAAGGCGGCCCCGAACTGGGTGTGCAAGGCCGACATCGGCAGCGCACCGTCCCCCCCTGGCGCCCACACGTCCAACCAGTACACCGGCTGCGCCACCAAGCGAGCACTGATCTGTGCTGCAAAACCCTTGGCTCGCGACCGGCTAAGCTGTCGGTGCGCCAGCGCCGGGTCGCGGAACAGACCGAGCGAGATCCCCGGCTTGCCGTCCACCGTCGGCATCGGCTCAGCTCCGGTGATACCGTCTCGGCGCAACGCAAAGAGCGTTTGGCGCACGCGCGCCGCGCCACTCACATCCGGCAGATATACCCAATACCAGCGCACGGGTTGGACCGCAGCGGTGCGCAGTTGCGGCTGCAGATGCTGCGCGCTCAGCAGCGTCTGCGCACGGCTTGCCGCGCGGTCATGTGCGAACGGACCGATCGACACGCACGTGAGCGGCGGCCCATCGGCCGTTCCCGGCGGGGCAACCGACGCCTGGGCGGCCAAAGCAGCACTGAGAGCACCTGCCGGGGCTTGTGCCGCAGCGGCTCCCGGCGGCGGCGGCGGGAGATCCCGTGCCACGAGTTTCAGACGCGGCACGCCCGCGAGCGGGTCGAGCATACGCGGCGGCACGGCGATCCACTGGCTCCATCCCCAGAAGAGCAGATTGGCGAGCAGCAGGATGAAGAACGCGGTACGCACTGGTGGATTCTCAACCTTCCCGGGCCCACACCGCCAGACCCCAGAGCACCAGATCGGCCACTTCGAGGCTGGCATTGCGGATCAACGGCCGCAGATCGGCCGCACCGCCGCCGGTCAGCACGACCAGCGGAGCGCGGCCCACCAGGGCGTGCGCTTCGTCCACGGCCCGGTCCACCGTCGCCGCAGCGGCATAGCGGGCTCCTTGTTCAAGCGCCGAGCGCGTGGAGCGGGCGAACAGTGCCACGGCCGAACCCTTTGCGCCGCCCTGCGCCCGGCGGCGGATCCCGCGCGTCCCCTCCAGCAGACTGGAGATCATCAGCGGCGGGGCCGGAATGATCGCCCCGCCGCGATGACGGCCATCGGCGCCCAGCAGATCGATGGTCATCGCGGTACCCACCCCAACGATGCACAGTGGCAGCCGCTCAAAATGAGCCCGGGCGCCGATCATGCCGAGGAAACGGTCAACACCCAGTCGCCACGGCTCGAGATAGGCGGCGGTGATTCCGCAGGCCTTGCGCTGCGTAACGACGAACTGCGGCACCGGCGCGCCCCGGCGCTGCGCGGCGCGGCGCAGCGCCGCATTGAGTCGATCACCCGCGACGCTCGCCACCAGGATGCGCTCGGTGCGGGCGCCCGCGCCGATGACCGGCTCGAAATCCCGCGCCGACCAAGCCGCATGGCGGGCGGCGCGCGAGCGGCCAAGACCACCGGCCGCATCCCGTGCCCATTTCACCCGGGTGTTGCCGATATCGATCAACAGCGTACTCACTGCACCGGCCTCACCGTGACGTCCCCGGAAATGAACCGCTGCACGCCGCGGGCAGTCTCGATCAGCAGCGCACCGTGCAGATCGATGCCGCGGGCCACGCCCTGCACCGAACCGCTCGGGGTGTGCACGTCCACCTGGACGCCCCGCAGCGCATCGGCCGCACGCCACCCATCGATGAACGGCCGCAGGGCTTCGCGCTCGAAGTCGCGCAGCCCCTGCAGCACGTGTGTGAGGATCGCCGCCACGATCACATTGCGCGAGACGCTCACCCCACTGCTCGCCAGATCCGTGGCCGGCAGCCCGAGCGAGGCGATCTGCCGCAGCAGCGGCTCACCGAGCGCGGCATTCAGACCGAGACCGATGATCACGCACGCCGGCCCAGCCGATTCCGCGCGCAGCTCGATCAGGATGCCGCCGAGCTTGCGCCCCTTCACCACCAAATCGTTCGGCCACTTCAGTTCAGCATCGAGACCCGATTCGCGCAATGCGCGCAGCACGCACACGCCGACCGCAAGACCCAGCGCACCGAGATCCGGCGGCACCTCGCGGAACGTCCAGCTGAGCGAGAGGCAGATCGCGCCACCGGGCGGCGCCAGCCACGTCCGTCCACGCCGCCCACGCCCGGCCGTCTGAAACTCTGCGAGCACGACCTCACTGTGCCCGAACGGCGGATTCGCGCGGGCGAGCAGCACGGTATTGGTCGAGTCGGTCTGCCAGAGCACCTGCAGATCGCGTACCGCAGCGCGCGCGTCCGGCGGCAACCGCTCGAGAATAAGTTCCGCACCGATAGGCTCTCCGGCGACGGGCAGCCGGTAGCCTCGATTGGGGACCGCATGGACAATCATTCCGGCACTGCGCAGCGCGCGCACTGCCTTCCACACGGCCCCGCGACTCACGTGCAGCGCCTCGGCGAGCGCCTGCCCGGAGTGCAAGTGCCCGTCGCTCAGCCGGTCAAAGACCTGCGCCACGAGCGGCCGCACGCGGCCCGATCGGTTCGCTCCAGCTGTCCCGCCGCGGCGCGCCATCATGTCAGGACGAGCGCGCCCGCAGCCCTAGCAGCCACAGCCGCCGGGCGCGCGGCTCCGTGCCGGCACGCATGCGCGCGATGTTCGCCCGATGCGTATAAATGACAAGCAGCGCCGAGGCGGTCGCGAACACGAGCAGTGGTCCGCGCGTTTGCGGCCGCAGCGCCGTAACCACAGCGAGCGCGAGCGCGCCGAGCATCGAGCCGAGTCCGACGTAACCGCTCAGGATAACGGTGAGCAGCCATGCAGCCAGCATAGGGGCGAGCAGCAACGGCGCGCCACCGAGCACGGCGCCGATCAGGGTCGCCACTCCTTTGCCGCCGCGCCGGCCGTACCAAAGCGGGTAGATGTGCCCGAGGATCACGGCAATGCCGCAGAGCGCCACCATCCACTCGCGGTCGACTGCCCCGGAGTGCAGCGGCGCGATCGTCATGCGGGCGAGCACTGCGGTCGCGAGCCATCCCTTCCCGATGTCGATGGCCAGCACACCCAGGCCGAACCGCTTGCCCTGGGTACGCAGAGCATTAGTACCGCCGGCGTTGCCGCTGCCAAGACGGCGGATATCAACGCCACGCAGTCGACCGAGGAGCAGGCTGCCCACGATCGAGCCCAGTAGATACGCCAACACACCTTTCAGAAGTAGAACGGTCACGGCAGGAATACCTCCGCGAGCATGCACCGTGCGCTGCCGCCGCCCAATCGCTCGATCGTGGGCAGCGGAGCGACCAGCACATCGTCTGTACAGGCGCAGAGGCGTGCAAAGGTGTCTGACTCCAGCGCGTCGCGGGCCGAGCGGGACATCACCAGGATGCGGCAGTCCCCGAGCGCCTCATCCTGCGTGGCGAGCTCCAGGACATTGCCGGCGAAGTGCTCGAGCTCGTCGTACCCGACTTCGATCAGTTCCCGGCCGCTTGCGCGCAGCCGATTGAGCACGCGCGTGCGATCGGCCAGCGCGATGGCCTCGGCGCCGACGAGCGCAAAGCGCTCCCCGAGGCCCATCAGCACGTTCGTGTGGTAGAAGGGTACCCCGCCGCGGTCCGCGGCATCGAACAGCACGGTGTCGTAGCCGAGCGCCCGGGCCCATTCCTCGAGCACCACCGCATCGGTGCGCGGGGACTGGCACGCGTAGGCGACGCGGGTACGCCGGTCGAGCACGAGGCTACCGGTGCCTTCCAGGAAGCGACCCTCGCGCTCGTGGTCCGTCAAATCAAGGACGCGAGACACCTGAAATCCGAGCTGTGCACTCACCGCCTGCAGCACATCGCGTCGCCGTTCCGCCCGGCGGCTCGGCGCCTGCATGGGGTAGAGCACCACGGTGCCGTCGGCATGGAAACTCACCCAGTTATTGGGGAAGACCGCATCGGGCTTGGGCGGCGCAGCGGAGTCTGCGCAGATACACACCCTCACCCCCTCGCCCGCGAGCGCGGCCGCCAGCGCGTCGAACTCCGCTTGCGCGGATGCAGCAGCGTCAGCGAGGCGCTCGGGGTGCTGGAATGCGTTGCTCGGGGCGGTTTCCGGGTTATACCTGAAGCAGGCCGGCCGGATCATGAGCACCGCATCGGCGCACTGCCGATGCACGGGCACGCGCAGCGGCGAAGCATTCGCAGGCGATGAAGTGCTCATGAGGCCGCATTCTCGCATGTCTGGGCGAGCCCTGATCATGGGCCGCAGATCCTGCCGCCTTCAGGACCGGCGCACCGGCGTCAGCCGCCGCCGGTGCCGTCCAGCAGCTCGGTGAACGGCTCGTTCTCGGCGAGGAAATCCAGCGGTGTGCCGGCGAGAAAGCGGCGGCACTGCCCGGCGGGCACAGGTTTGGCGAGCAAAAATCCCTGCGCCCGCTCGCAGCCGAGCTCACGCAGTTTCTGGAGCTGCGGCCAGCTCTCCACGCCCTCGGCGATCAATTCGATGTTCAGATGTCGGGCCATGGCGATGATCGCCTCGACGATCGCCAGATCGCCCCCGTCCAAGGTGAGGTCGCGGATGAAGCTGCGGTCGATCTTCAGTGCGTCCACCCGCCAGCGCTTGAGATAGGAGAGGCTTGAGTAGCCGGTACCGAAGTCGTCGATGACGATCCGCGTTCCGAGTTCCCGCAGCTGCACGATCGCATCCTGCGCCGGATCGGTGCGCCGGCCATGCGGCTCGAAGAGCGCGCTCTCGGTCAGCTCGATCTGCACCAGGTCCGCTCCGATGTCGGCACGCCGCAGGTGACGCGCGAGCATGCCGGTGAAATCACCGCGCTGCAGCTGAACCGCGGAGACATTCAGCGCTACCGGCACCAGCGCCGCACCCTGCATGCGCCAGCGGCCCAAATCCGCCAACGCCTGCTGCACCACGAACTCCCCGATCGGCACGATCAATCCGGTCTGCTCCGCGACGCCGATGAAGCGGCTCGGGCGGATGAACCCGTGCGGCCCACGCCAGCGAAGCAGCGCCTCGAGGGCCACGACTTTGCGGGTATCGATGGCAACGATCGGTTGGTAATGGAGTTCCAGGTGCTGCTCGGCAAGCGCTCGGCGCAACCCGTTTTCGATGGCGACGCGCTCCTTCAGCCGTCGGTCCATTCCGCGGCTAAATTGCTGAAAAGTATTGCGGCCGTGATCCTTGGCCTGATACATCGCGGTGTCGGACTGACGCAGCAGCTCGCCCATGTTCTGTCCGTCGCGCGGATAGACACTCACACCAATGCTGGCGGTCGCCACCAGCGGCCGGCCGTCGATCACGACGGGGACATTCAGTGCCTCCGCCAGGCGCGCCGCAGTCTCGCTGATCTGCTCGGCCGAGGTGACGCGCCGCAGCACCACGATGAATTCATCCCCACCCATGCGCACCACCATGTCCTCGGCGCGCACCGCAGCACTGATCCGCCGGGCGACCTCCTGCAGCAACCGGTCGCCCGTATCGTGGCCACGCGAGTCGTTAATGTCCTTGAAGCGATCCAGGTCGAGAAACAGTACCGCAAGCGTCCCGCCGACGCGGCGCGCCTCTTCAATCGCCTTCGGCAGATGCGCCGCGAGATACAGCCGATTGGGCAGACCGGTGAGCTGATCGTGGTGGGCCAGATGATCCAGATACTGCTGCCGCTCCAATTGCTGCGCCTGAACCTTGCGCCTCAAAGTGACATCGCGCGTACTGAGCGCGAAGAAGGATCGGTGGTTGATCTCCAGCCGGTGCCCGCTGATCTCCACATACAGCTGGCGCCCACTGCGGCAGCGCTGCGTCGTCTCCACGAGCAGCCGCGCCGGCGACTCGCGCAGTTGCGAGGAGAGCGCATCGCACTCGGCGCCATCGCTTGCGCCGAAAATGTCGCTGATCCGACTCGTGCGCAGCTCGGCCAGGGGAATGCCGACGCTGCGGACCAACGCGGGGTTGGCATCCGTGATGCCCAGCGTCTGTGCATCCACCAGCAGCATGCCGTGGGGCGATTGAAGGAATGCGGCATGGTGCGCCGCGCCGGCATCCGCCCTCTGACGCAGCCACCACGCCAGCACGGCACCGAGCGCAAATGTTGCAGCGAGCGCCGCGGAGTCCAACAGAATATCGATCACGAGCTCCTCACGCCGAAGGCTGCGCAGTGTGACCGATGCGCGGGCTGCCAAGGCGTGCGCCGCACACAGTTTGCAAACGGCGGCGCTGAAGTGCGCGCAAACAAAAACCCCCGGAAACCTTTCGGCTTCCGGGGGTCTTGCGTTTCAAAGCCTGGCAGTGACCTACTCTCACATGCCCGAAGGGCACACTACCATTGGCGCAGAGCGTTTTCACTTCCGAGTTCGGAATGGGATCGGGTGGTTCCCGCTCGCTATGGCCGCCAGGCAAACTGTTCGAGACATGCCGGACCGGTGTTGCCACCGGCCCGGACTGCCTCTAATCCGGTTTGTTTCGTTTTGACGCCTGTCGCGTTCACAAAGTGATCCATTTCGGGGCAGCCTCGCGGCCACCACCAACTCCATTACATCATCCTCTCGCGGTCAGACCGCTTGAGGTTATATGGTCAAGCCTCACGGGCAATTAGTACTGGTTAGCTGAAGTCATTGACTGACCTTACACACCCAGCCTATCAACCACGTAGTCTTCGTGGGCCCTTCAGGGGAGTCAAGCTCCCAGGGAGATCTAATCTTGGGGGGGGCTTCCCGCTTAGATGCTTTCAGCGGTTATCCCGTCCGCACATAGCTACCCGGCAGTGCCACTGGCGTGACAACCGGAACACCAGAGGTGCGTCCATCCCGGTCCTCTCGTACTAA
>JAKCDC010000015.1 GCA_021838635.1 Pseudomonadota bacterium | reverse complement strand
TTTGGCGGCAGGCTGACGTTCCTCTTTTGCCGGTTGCAACCCGGCCAAGAGCGAACGGGAAGATGTCTCCGGTAACATCACTGATGACGCAGCCGGTAACAGAATTATGTGAGGCAATACGAGGGCAGAAGGTTAGAGGACTGAGATTGAATTGTCGCCGGTGGAATTGCCGAGGATCGGTCGCTGTGATTTGGCGTTTATACTGCAGCCCTTGACTTCTCTTGGCAGAGCGTGAGCGAAAGCTAGAACAGTAAGTGAAGCAGAACATGTCCACCGGTACGGTGAACCATACGCGTCCGTATGGGGGTATGTCCCAAAGCTATAGGTTGCGCTATCAGTCCAAGGAAATTCGTCGAACTGCGGCCTTCGGAGGCGGTGGAATTTGTGGTTCGGTTATGAATCGTCCGAGTGCGACAATGAAACTAAGCAGAACGGGTCCGAGGATGAGACCGAGAATTCCAAGGGCCGTTACCCCGCCGACGGCTCCTATGAAAACCGCAAGAGTTGAAACTTTGGCGCGGCGAGCGGTGAGCATCGGGCGCACAATGTTCTCGACTAAGGCAAGGCCGCCGGACCACAATGCCAGAAACGAAGTGGCGCCCCACTGAGCCCGAAACGCCAAGTAAAGTACGGCCGGAAGGAGCACGATGAATGCTCCGGTGGGAAGTAAAGCAGTGATCATCGCCACCACGCCGAATACCATTGGGGACGGCAAACCCGCGATGGCGAAGCCTGCGGCGACGAAGAGGCCCTGAACGATTGCCGTCACTGTCGATCCGTACACGACGGCGCGGGTCACATCACCGAGGTATTTGAGAAGCGATCCGCGTCGTTCGTCCGGCAGGGGCACGAGGGCGGCGAATTGGCGCAGATATGACTCTCCGTCGCGTAACAGGAAGAACAAGAGAAAGAGCATCATGAAGAAGCTAATTACCGTTCCGAAGAGAACGGACGCGACATTGCCGCTCGCTGCGGCCGCAGATCGAAAAATTCCCGTAGTCGCGGTGGACACCCAGGCGTGCAGGTTGAGTGTCCCTGCGGGCAGGTACCGCCCAAAGCTGTGTATCGCCGCGCTGAACCACGGGTGCTGTTCAAGGCGCGTGATCAGTGCAGGGAAACCGATAAACGGATGTGCATGCAAGTACCGAAGCAGACCCATGGCCTGTTCGAAGAAGACGACAGAAAGGGCAGAAATCGGTGCAAGCACCACGAATGGTGTGGCAACGGTTAAAAGTCCAGCCGACAGACCCGCGTGCCCCCTGAACATATGGGTCAGCCGCTTGTGCAGCGGATGGAGCAGGAATGCCAGTACGGTGCCCCAGCCAAGCGCGTCATTCAGCGGAGCTAGAATTGTGATCAAGAGATAACCAAACGCAGCGGCTGCGACTACGGAGAACAGTCGCCGGTAGAACGCTGAGTCGGTCATGGGAGAAGAGTCCATTGTCGTACCCTTGGGCTGGCGTAATGTGAAAAGCCGCGCGACGTCGAGGGCGGTGCGGTTTCAAGGGATCATTGTGCACCAAGGAATAATCAGCCGTCTGCAGTAACTGACCGCGGACCCTTAAAGTCTCGTGCTCAGGGTGGTGAACTCAGTGGCCAATAGCGCTTGGCGTGCGCCTTTCCGTCTGACTCCGATCAGTACGGCGACTAAGTGTGATAGCGCCTGTTGAGTCGAGCCCTGATGGCGCCGATCAAAACCATGACAACCAGCAGAGCGCATAGGCCTACGACTAGAAAGCTGACTGCGGCGTAGACCATCGCTGCCACCGGAGATGGCAAGCCGAGTGAAACGAATATCATCACGGCGAGAAATCCAACGGCCAGCAGGACATAGTCGAATGTCGCTCGCATCCAGCTCAGCAACAGCGACCCACCAACGAGGAACACGCCGATCCCGACCACGCCTAGAGTGACCGACCACCCATCATATGCGGAAATGAGCGGCCGTAATATGCCTTTGAAGGCGCTGTCCCACCGAGGTACGCCCCATATCAGGCCATAAACCAGCGATCCGCCACACAGCAACAGCGCCAGGAGCGCGGATGCTATAAAGCGTGTCGTTCGCAAGGCAATCGGAATTTTCCCCATCAATACGCCTCGCTGCAGGCCGCCCTGCAAAAAGCCCAGGATGCTGCCCACTGCGGACCGCCCCATGGAGCCGATGGTACTATGTCTACAGGGAGGTTTGGTTCGATGCTCAGACCGTCAGACCGCCGGACCCGGATGCCGTTCCGACCACGATTGTGTCCCGCGCGCAGAAATCACCGTGAACGCGGCCTATGGACCGGTGCGGCTTTCGCGGTGCTGGTTGCAGGTCTGCTGGGAGCTTGCGCGACCCCGCGGTTGCCGGCACCGCCGAAGCTTATTGATCAAGTGGCGCCCCCGGGATTTCCGGCCGACGTTCGCTTTCTCAGCGACGACCGTGACTACATCGTTACGCACATCGGACGTGCTGTGCGTGGTCTCAGCGTCATCGCTCATGGCCCGATACGGATCCTCGCCGTATCGGGCGGCGGCGCAGGTGGAGCGTTCGGAGCCGGCGCTCTTTACGGCCTTGCTCGCTCCGGGCGGCGCACCGATTACCAGGTCGTGACCGGCGTCAGCGCCGGGGCACTGCTGGCGCCGTTTGCCTTTCTGGGTCCTTCGTGGGATTCACAAATGAAGGGTGCCTTCGACAGCGATCGGACGGACCATCTGTTGCAGCGACGACCTTGGCTGGGATTTCTGCTTCATCCCGGCATCTATAGCCGAGGGCCATTGAGGGCGCTTGTCGACCATTTTGTCACCCGAAAATTGATTCGTGCCGTAGCGGCACAGTCGCGTAAAGGTCGCCTGCTGCTCGTGGCAACGACGGATCTGGACAAGCAGGAATCCGTAATCTGGAACATGGGTCTGATTGCTCAGCGCGGTGGGCCGGCTGCCCGAAAGCTATTCGCCAAAGTGTTGATTGCATCCGCTAGCATCCCCGGCGTATTTCCGCCGGTCTTGATTCGAGTGCAAGGCGGCGGCAAAACTTATGAAGAGATGCATGTCGACGGCGGGACGACGTTGCCATTTTTTGTCGCATCCAATATGGCGGATGTCTTACCGCTGCATCTGCCGCAACTGGAGGGCGCAAGAGTTTATGTGATCGTCAATGGACAGCTGAGTACCTATCCGAGAACAACATTGCAGGAGCCGATGGCGGTTCTATCACGAAGCTTCTCGGCGGCATTGATGCACGCGTCTCGGCGAGCTCTAGTACTTGCTTCTGTTTTTTCCCGGCATTTCGGTATGCACTTTCGCTTTACGTACCTGCCGATGACCTACCCGTTTGAGGGATCTCTAGATTTCAAATACGCAAATATGCACCAGCTATTCCAATACGGTGAGCGGTGCGCAGAGTCCGGAAGAATTTGGACTACACTGACTCAAGCGATCAACGAGGGTCAGAGGGGGGCGACCCAGCTCCCACGAATGTCGTTCGCATGTCCGGGGGCGCCAGGCCATCTGTTGCATTGAGCGCAAACAGATCCGGCTCCACCGGTGACCGGTCATAGTACCGGTCACCGGCACATGGCGATGCTGCTGACGCGACACGTTATTGTTCGGCGCTGACCAGATCGAACCGATCCAGATTCATCACCTTAGTCCATGCCGCAACGAAATCACGAACAAACTTTTTCTCCGCGTCAGCACTGCCATAGACTTCCGCCAGCGCGCGCAATTGAGAATTTGAGCCGAAGACCAAGTCGACGCGAGTTGCCGTCCATCGCAAATTGCCCGTCATGCGGTCGTATCCCTCAAAGAGGTCGCGCGAACCAGATACCGCCTTCCACACGATGCGCATATCGAGAAGATTTCTGAAGAAATCATTGCTCAGTACACCAGGCCGCTCAGTAAACACCCCATGTCGATGGCGTGCAAAATTCGCACCAAGCACCCGCAAACCTCCAACCAAGACTGTCATCTGCGGCGCGGTGAGCGTGAGTAACTGTGCTTTGTCAATCAACAGAGCTTCCGCGGTGACGTCCTGGTCGGGCCGGAGGTAATTACGGAATCCGTCGGCTACAGGTTCCAGCACCTGGAAGGAATCAATATCCGTCTGTTCCTGACGTGCGTCCATTCGCCCCGGGACGAACGGGACTTGGATTCGATGGCCGGCGTCCAAGGCGGCTTGTTCAATGGCCGCTGCGCCGCCCAGTACGATCAGATCTGCGAGTGACACCCGTTTTCCGTCCTTAGCGCTGGAATTGAAGCTCCTTTGCACTCCTTCCAGTGTCCGCAGCACCTGCGCAAGTTCTGCGGGGTGATTTACCTCCCAGGTCTGTTGCGGCACGAGTCGGATGCGGGCACCATTGGCGCCGCCGCGCTTGTCTGAGCCGCGGAAAGTACAGGCTGCTGACCATGCGCTGTAGACAAGTTGGGAAATTGAGAGTCCAGAGTCGAGGAGCTGCCGTTTCAAAGCAGCGATATCAGCGTCCTCGATTAGCCGGTGGTCGCGTCGTGGAATGGGGTCCTGCCAAATCAGCTCTTCGTTCGGCACCTCAGGGCCGAGGTACCGGGCCCGCGGACCCATGTCCCGATGGGTCAGCTTGAACCATGCGCGCGCGAATGCAGCCGCGAATTTCTCCGGATGTGCGTGGAATCGACGCGAAATTTGTTCGTACACGGGATCAAACCGCAGCGCGAGATCGGTGGTCAGCATGGCCGGCTCGTGGTGGGTGCCTGGAGCATGCGCGTCCGGAACAGAATTGGCACCCGCAGCGCCCTTCGGCTTCCACTGGTGTGCACCCGCCGGACTGCGGGTGAGTTCCCAGTCATAGCCGAACAAATTGTCGAAGAAGCCGTTGCTCCACTGCGTGGGAGTGCTCGTCCACGTCACCTCGAGGCCGCTGCTAATAGTGTCGGCGCCCGCTCCAGTGCGATAATTGCTGCGCCAACCGAGCCCTTGCTCCTCGATCGACGCAGCCTCAGGCTCCGGGCCGACATGGCTTGCCGCTGCCGCGCCGTGGGTTTTCCCGAAGGTGTGACCGCCGGCGATGAGTGCTACGGTTTCCTCGTCGTTCATAGCCATCCGAGCAAAAGTCTCCCGGATGTCTTTGGCGGCCGCCAGCGGGTCAGGCGTACCATTCGGCCCCTCCGGGTTAACGTAGATCAGCCCCATTTGAACGGCGGCAAGCGGAGCTTCGAGCTGTCTCGTGCTGGAATGGCGTTGATCGCCGAGCCATGTATGTTCCGTGCCCCAGTACACCGACTCATCCGGCTCCCAGACGTCTGCGCGGCCACCGGCATAACCGAATGTTTTGAATCCCATAGATTCCAGCGCGACATTGCCTGCGAGAATCATTAGGTCGGCCCAGGAAATGTTCTGCCCGTACTTCTGCTTGATTGGCCAGAGCAGGCGACGGGCCTTGTCTAGGTTGACATTATCCGGCCAGCTGTTCAGGGGCGCGAAACGCTGCTGTCCGGAGCCGGCACCGCCACGACCATCGCCAATACGGTAGGTTCCAGCACTATGCCACGCCATGCGAATGAACAGCGGCCCGTAATGACCGAAGTCCGCCGGCCACCAGTCCTGCGAATCCGTCATCAATGCCAAAAGATCTCGTTTGACGTCGGCTAGCTCAAGCGCCTTGAATGCCTGGGCGTAATCGAAAGTGCCCGCGAGCGGATCAGAGAGGGACGAATGCTGGTGCAGAATTTTGAGATTCAGCTGTTCAGGCCACCACTGCCGGTTCGAGGTGCCGTCGCCGGCAGCATGATTGAACGGGCACTTTGAATTACTCGACATGAAAGTTCTCCTCAAATCGGGCTGAATCTTCTGCCCTCGCACGCCTTGTCTGACAAAGGGCGTGCCGCGGCGAGGAAAAACTTTAGACCAACTGCTCCGGAGGGGTGTTCGGTTCGTTCTATGCGCCCCATAGGTGCCGTCTATGGCTGCCCCGATGGCGCGTGCAATTCCTCGTGCGGCTCTAGGTCTGAACGGTACAATTCCAGCGTGCAGTCACGTCACCGTTCATTGCGCTCCTTTCTGCCCATTGCCGCGGTAGTGGCAGCCATGGTGTCAGTCCAGAGCGGCGCGTCGCTCGCGAAATCCCTGTTCCCCGTCGCCGGGCCGGTGGGGATGGTGACGGTTCGGATCGGCTTCGGTACCGTGATTCTTTGTGCCGTTCTACGGCCCTGGCGGGTACGCTTGACGCGCCGGGCGTTATTGCCTCTTGTGACGTATGGACTCGCACTCGGAACGATGAACTTCCTGTATTACCAGGCACTCGATCGCCTCCCGGTCGGTGTCGCGGTGGCAATCGAGTTCCTCGGGCCGCTCACGGTCGCAGTTTTCTCTTCCCGGCGTCCGGTAGACTTCCTATGGGTATTGATCGCTGCAATAGGATTCATCGCTCTCTTGCCGGCGTTTTCGCAAGCTCGGCACGCGAATCTCCCGGGGGCGCTATTCGCCCTCGGTGCCGGCTGCTGCTGGGCTGTCTATATTGTCTTTGGCCAGAAGGTCGGATACCACCTTGGTACGCAAAGCGTAGCTCTGGGCAGCCTCATTTCGGCCGCGCTGATTGTGCCCTTCGGTCTGCTGCACGCCCCGCCGAATCTCTTTACTGCGCAGGTCCTGTTGCCCGGGCTGGCGGTGGCAATTCTCTCCACTGCATTGCCGTACACGCTGGAGATGATGGCGCTGACTCGTTTGCCGACGCGCACCTTCGGCGTGCTGATGAGCCTCGAACCCGCTATCGCGGCGCTTTCGGGCTTGATATTTCTAGGTGAGGCGCTAACCGGGACGCAGTGTGTGGCTATCCTGCTAGTAGTCGTGGCTTCCCTTGGTGCGACAGTGACCGCGAGTCCGCATATACCCGCGCCGGTTCCGGATTGAGCCGAACGTGCGGCACGAGGTAAATGTCGCGCCAATTCCTGCAGTGAATTTATCATATGCCTTTTGAGTGGTGCGGACGGAGGATGGTCGGTGCGGATCACTGAAATGCCCGGGAATGGCGCAGTCTACGATCTCGTCGTCGTCGGCGGTGGCGTCAACGGAGTGGGGATTGCTCGTGACGCGGCTGGCCGCGGACTGTCAGTGCTGCTGATCGAACGGAGCGACCTTGCTGGCGCAACGTCATCGGCCTCATCCAAGCTCATTCATGGCGGACTGCGCTACCTTGAACACAGCGAATTTAGGCTGGTGCACGAGAGCCTGAGCGAACGAGAGGTGCTCTGGGCAGCTGCACCGCACATCGTACATCCGCTGCGCTTCGTGCTTCCGGTGAGCTCCGGAATGCGGCCAGCATGGATGTTGCGTGCGGGACTGTTCCTTTACGACCATATCGGCTCAAGGAGCTCTCTTCCATCAACCCGCACGTTGCGCCGCGCACGCGATCTGGCGCTGACTCCGCTGCACGAGCACATCCGTGTCGCGTTCGAATACTCCGATTGTTCAGTCGATGATGCGCGACTTGTCATTCTAAACGCCATAGATGCGCAGGAACGAAGTGCACGCATTCTCACCGGATGGACACTGGTGCGCGCTCGGCGGGAATCAACGCTGTGGCGCATCGATCTAGAGGCTCGCCACGGAGACGTGCAGCGTGTCTGCGCGCGCGCATTGATCAATGCCGCTGGGCCATGGGTCGAATCAGTGCTAAAGCGCGCCGGCCTCTCGCCGCACCGAGCGCCCCGCCTCGTCAAGGGTAGTCACATGGTGGTGCCCAGACTTTACCAGGGCACGTACGCGTACACGCTCCAGAGTAGCGACGGTAGGGTCATTTTTACCATCCCGTACCAGGATGAGTTTACGCTGATTGGGACTACCGACGAGCCGTACGACGGTGACCCGGCTGAAGTTTGTCCAAGCGTGAAGGAGTTGGACTATCTGTCCCGCAGCGTTGCACAATACCTGCGTGCTGCCCCCAAGGTTGAACACGCGGTGTGGCGTTATGCTGGCGTGCGTCCGCTGTATGATGACGGTAGCGTCAGTGCCTCGACTGTGACACGAGATTATGTGTTTGATCTAGATGCGCCCGAGAATCAGGCGCCAATTCTGTCGGTGTTCGGCGGGAAACTGACGACGTACCGGCGGCTCGCAGAGCATGTGTTGGAGCAGCTCTTGCCAAGACTGGGGTACGCGGCACGCTCTTGGACCGCGGCGGCGATATTGCCTGGCGGTGACATCCCCGGTCGGGACATCGATAGATTTGCACTCGAGCAGGCGGCAAGGTATCCCTTGGCGCCGTACCCGATGATTCGCAGAATGTGCCGAGCTTATGGCACGCGGATCGAGCGGATCATGGGCTCGATTCGTGCCACCGCGGATCTTGGCGTGCAAGTTGCCCCGGGGCTGTATGAGGCGGAACTTCAGTACTTGATCGACGCTGAATGGGCCTGGCAAGCCGAAGACGTGTTGTGGCGCCGCACTAAATTGGGTCTGTACGTCGATCCTGCCGATGCTCAGCGGGTGGAGGAGTGGTTGTCCAATGCGAGGCTGCGGCTGCCGCGCGCGGCGCCGTGGATGCGGCCCTGACAGCCAGCGATCATTGTCGTTTTCCCAGAACGACTCCGAGTGCAGTATGCCATCCGTCGAGCTCTCGTCGGCGGGACAGAGCATCGAGTTTTGGCGCAAAGGTGTTCTCGGCGCGCCACAATGCACATGTTTCATGGAGGGAGCGGTAGACACCGGCGCCCAGGCCCGCGAGGCATGCGGCTCCCCAGGCAGTGGCCTCTACGTTTCTGGGCCGTTGGATCGGAAGCTCTAGAATATCCGCAAGTCTCTGCAGCAAAAAGGCATTTCGGGCCATCCCGCCGTCAACCTTCAAGGCCGCGGGTGTCACGCCATCGACGCGCATTGCATCAAGAAGGTCTTGAGTCTGGAACGCTACGCTGTCCAAGCAGGCGTGCGCCAGGTGTGCACGATTGCTCGAATGCGTCAGGCCCACGATTGCGCCGCGCGCACCGAGCTCCCAATACGGCGCTGCAAGTCCTGAGAACGCGGGCACCAGATACACTCCGCCGCTGTCAGACGTCGAATTCGTCAACTGCTCTATGTCCTCGGTATGCTCGAATAAGCCCAGACCGTCGCGCAGCCACTGAACGGTCGCGCCAGCGGAAAGGATGGAGCCCTCGAGCGCATAAGTCGTGCGACCCGCGACCCGGTAGGCAATCGTGGTCAAGAGCCGCCGACTGGACCGCACGAAGCGCTCTGCGGTATTTAGCATCAGGAATGCGCCGGTGCCGTACGTGCCCTTCACATCTCCCTCGTGGAGTCCCGCCTGGCCAATCAGGGCGGCTTGCTGGTCGCCGGCGATTCCAGTGACTGGAATTCGCACCCCAAGGGCTGCACGGTCCGTCGTGGCGAATTCACCCGCGCAGTCGCGCACCTCAGCCAGGCAATTGATCGGCACGTCGAACAGATCGCAAAGTTCTGCGTCCCAGCGGTTGGAGCGAATATCGTAGAGCGCAGTCCTGCTTGCATTGGAGGCGTCGGTCACATGAAGTGCGGCGTGCGTCAGCCGCGCCATTAGAAATGAGTCGACGGTGCCGATCGCCAGTTCGCCGCGCGCCGCCATCGCGCGAGCATCCGTCACGTGTTCCAGGATCCAATTCATCTTGCTTGCCGAAAAATACGGATCCAGGCGCAGCCCGGTTCGCGCCGAGACTCGCTCTTCCTCGCCCTGCATCGCGAGCTGCTGACACCAGTCAGCTGTGCGGCGGTCTTGCCAGCCAATTGCGTTGTATATCGCGGTGCCGGTGCGCCGATTCCATGCGACAGTCGTTTCCCGTTGATTGGTCAAACCGATTGTAATGACTCTCACGCCGCGTTGCCGCAAGCGATCGAGGACTTCACGAATGGACTTCAACGTCGTCGCAATCAGGGTTTCGGGGTCCTGTTCGACCCAGCCCGGACGCGGATAGAGCTGCACGAAGGGATGCTGCGCAACTTCGAGGATCTCGCCGGAGACCGAAAATGCAATGGCACGGCTTGAGCTTGTCCCCTGATCGACTGCGAGTAACGCGCCCTCGTGATTCATGCGAAGCCTCCGGAAGTGATATTCGCCTGGCGCACGCTAAGTAACTGCGCGGTGAACGTCAACCAACCCAGAGTCCGCGGGTGCCCTCGTTGTTTTGGATTCAATGCGGGTTTGTCTCCCCCGGTGGCCTGCGCCCTTCAGCGGCACTCGAGGCGGCACATCCAATCAGACCCGATACCCAGACGCACCGATCGCCTGTGCTATGATCAAAGACTTGCAGTCGACATTGGGGCCGTACCTAAATGAAAGTCGTAATCGCCGCTGCGTCTCTGCTGATTCTGCTTGCGGGCTGCTCGAGTTCGCACGCGACGCACCGGGCCTCTCTGCATTACCCGCATGCGCGACGAGACAAGATCGTCGATGTGTATTTTGGAACACGCGTGCCGGCCCCATACCGGTGGATGGAGAATATGCGGAGTCCGGCGCTGCATCGCTGGGTACGAGCGGAAAACCGCCTCACGAACGCGTACTTGGCGAAAATTCCCATACGTCATTGGATCAAGCGACGGCTGACACAGCTGGCGAATTACGCTAAAGAGACGACACCAGTACAGGTTGCCGGATCACGGATATTTTTTCGGCGCAACTCTGGACTGCAGAACCAATCGGTGCTCTACGTGCAGGATTCGCCAACGGCAAAGCCACGGATCCTGATCGACCCGAACAAGCTCTCACCGAATGGGTCAATCGCGCTGGCAGATTTTGAGCCATCGCCGGACGGGAAATATCTTGCGTATGCGTTGTCCAAGGGCGGCTCGGATTGGGAGACGGTCCATGTCATGGACGTCGCGACGGGCAAAACACTGCCTGATGCAGTGCGGTGGGTAAAGTTCTCGAATATTGCGTGGACGAATGGAGATAACGGCTTCTTCTACTCCCGCTATCCAAAACCGCCGAAGAATGACCGGATCAATGACGCTGTGGTAGATCAAGCGCTCTATTTTCACGCGCTCGGTACGCCGCAGCGCGACGATAAGTTGATCTACCGACGACCGGATTTGCCGCGCTGGATCATCGAGGGGCAGGTGAGCGAGAACGGCCGCTATCTGTTTATTACGCTCGTCAACGGAACGTCGACGCGCAATGAACTCTATGTCGCGAATATCGGCAATCCGTTGCGGCCGAATGTGACTGCGAGGTTGCGACCGCTTTATACGAAAAACGACGCCGAATATACCTTCGTCGGAATTGTGGGCCGCACGATATACCTGCAGACGACCCTGGGTGCGCCACGGGGGCGTATCGTAGCGGCGGATCTGCGCTCACCGGCGCCGAATCACTGGCGAACCGTCGTGCCGCAGAGCAGAGGGGTCATCCAGGGGGCAGCGCTCGCCGGCGGTCATTTGCTGGTCGAGACGGAAGTTGTGGCGACCAGTCGGCTGCGCCTATACGACTTGAATGGTAAGAGGTTGCGTGAGGTGCCGTTGCCGACGCTAGGTACCGTTACTTCGGTATCGGCGCGCATGGGTTCGCCCGCGATTTATTATGGCTTCACATCGTTCTTGTATCCAAAGCGCATTTATCGTTACGAGGTACGCAGCGGTGCAGCGACGACCGTCTTTAAGCCCAAGGTGAACTTCAATGCCGCGCCGTACGAAGTTCGGCAAGTTTTTTATCATTCCAAGGACGGCACCAAAGTGCCGATGTTCATCGTTTCGGCACGCGACGTTAAGCTCGATGGACACAATCCGACTATCCTGTATGGCTACGGCGGATTCGACATTACTATCACACCGTACTTCGATCCCATGCTGCCAGTTTGGCTGGAACTCGGCGGCATTTATGCAGTTCCGAACATACGTGGTGGCGGAGTCTATGGACAGAAATGGCACCGGGCCGGAATGCTTGGCAACAAACAGAACGTCTTCAATGACTTTGCCTGGGCCGCGAAGTACCTGATCAGAAACGGCTATACTTCCACGCCCAATTTGGGCATCCAAGGCTACTCGAACGGCGGCCTGTTGACTGGTGCGTCAATCACGGAGCGGCCGAAGCTGTTCGGTGCGGCGTACATCGGACACGGCGTCCTCGACATGCTTCGGTACCAGGATTTCTCCGGCGGCGCGCTATGGGCGCCTGAATATGGACTCTCCAGCAACCCCAATGCATTCAAGTGGCTGTACGCCTACTCGCCTTTGCAGAATGTCAGGGCAGGCACCTGTTATCCGCCGACATTGATTACGACGTCCTGGGACGACGACCGCGTGGTGCCGATGCATGAGTTCAAATTCACCGCGGCATTGCAGCATGCGCAGGCCTGCGCCAATCCGATCCTGCTGCACACGACGGGTGCGACCAGTCACATCTATATGCCGCTCGACAAGCACATTGCCCAGTCGGCGGATGTCTGGGGATTCGAGGCCTATAATCTCGGCATCAAAAACGTTCCAGTAGCCCTGCGAAAATCCACGATTCCCGCCGCGAGGCACTGAATTCGTCTAATGTGTGCGCGCCGTACCGCTCTCGGCTCATGCCGGCGGCGGTACGGCGCGAGCTATACGGCGCGGCGTGTTTGACGATGATTTGCATATTTCCCATTTGTCCGCGAATGGCCATTCGCGATCCCACGAATTAGTTTGAGGTGTACCCATGGCAGGTCCAGCCAAACTCAGGCGCGATGCGGGAGTCATTGGGCTTCTCTACGCCAGTCTCGGCAGCATCATCGGTTCTGGTTGGCTCTTTGGCGCGCTGCATGCGGCGGTGCAGGCCGGGCCGCGTAGCGTGCTCTCGTGGGTCATCGGCGCGGTATCAGTTCTCTTTCTCGCCTTCGTGTTTGCGGAACTCTCGACGATGTTCCCGAATTCGGGCGCTCTGGTGCATATGACCCACGTCAGTCATGGCGACCTGGTCGGAAAGATCTGGACCTGGATTCTGTTCTTGGCGTTCGTGTCGGTCCCGCCGGTCGAGGTGACCGCTGTGCTCACCTACGCCAATAATTATATGCCGGGACTCATTCACCCCCACTCCGGGCTGATGACCGCTCGTGGCATGGGGCTCGCGGCGCTCATGCTTGCCGGCGTGGTGGCACTGAATTTTCTCGCTGTTCGATGGGTGATTGCCATCAATAGCGCAGCCACCTGGTGGAAGGTGATCATTCCGATCGCGACTATCGCCATCTTGATGGCGTACTCGTTCCACCCGCACAACATGGTCTCGCATGTACACAGTACGCCGGTGAGTGGCGTGTTCACCGCGGTCGCGACGGCTGGGATCGTCTTCAGTTTCGTTGGCTTCCAGCAGGCCATCGCTCTGGCGGGTGAGACACGAAATCCCAGCAAATACGTGCCGATTGCTTTGATCAGCTCGGTGCTGATCGGCATGCTGATCTATGTAGGTCTGCAGATCGCATTCATCACCGCGCTGCGGCCGCAGGACATGAGCGCCGGGTGGAATCACCTGCACTTCACCGGGATGTTCGGCCCGCTGGCGGCGATCGCCGTGACGGTGGGCGCAGTCTGGTGGGCAGTCTTGCTGTACGTCGATGCGCTCATTTCGCCGCTCGGCACGGCATTTATCTATATCACGGCGAGTCCACGCATCATCATGGCAGCCGGTGAGATGGGTAACGCGCCGCAGCACGTGACGCAATTGAACCGCCACGGAGTGCCATGGGTAGGGCTGGTGATCAGCTACGTCGTGGGTGTAATGTTTTTCTTTCCTTTCCCATCCTGGCAAAAGCTGGTGTCAGCGGTCTCGTTGATCACCGTGCTTTCATACAGCATAGGTCCAGTGATTCTCCTGCGGTTGCGCACATCGCTGCCGGATGCGCCGCGCCCGTTTCGCCTCAAGGCGGCCGGCGTGCTTGCGCCCGTCGCGTTCATCGCGTCAAACTGGATCATTTACTGGACCGGATACGCAGTTGCAAAATGGATGTTCAGTGCGGTTTTCATCTACATCGTCGCGTACCTTCTGTGGTTTTTCCTTATCCGTCGCCGACCTGTGAGTGAGCTCGGATGGCAACAGGCATGGTGGACGCTTCCGTATCTAAGCGGCATGTGGCTTGTGAGCTATATCGGCCCGGGCGGGGTGATGGGTGGTCGTGGAATAATTGGCTTCTTCACGGGTATGTGGATCATCGCCGGGTTCAGTCTCGTCATGCTGTGGCTCGCGGTGCGGGCGGGGCAGACGCCCGAGGAAGCACAGCGTTGTGCGGATCGGGTCAAGACGCTCGGATCAAGCGGCGTCGATTCCAGTGTGTATCCGGAAAATCTGGAGCCTGCACCTTGAAACGGTGCGGATGGCGCGCTTGCGGCAGAGCTGAACTGATGACACCTCGCTGTGAGTGACGGACGTTCGGAGTCTTGACCCGCAAGACGATCGGGCGTGCAATCTGGAGCGTCACTGCCGGTGTGTGAGACGCGCGGTGCGAGTGGCGAAGGAGGCTTCCTGTGAGTTCGACTCTCGATGCTGCTGCCAGCGGGCAGCTTGCGCTCGGCGGTGATCTCATCATCAATCGCCTCGGATTCGGGGCGATGCGTATCACCGGACCCGGCGTATGGGGCAACCCGCCGGACATTTCAATGGCCGTACGGGTGCTGCGCCGGGCAGTGCACCTGGGAGTGAATTTCATCGATACGGCCGATGCATACGGGCCGGAGGTCAGTGAGCATCTCCTGGCCCGTGCGTTGTATCCCTATCCTGCGGATCTGGTCGTCGCCACCAAAGGAGGGCTGGTGCGCCCTGGCCCCGGGGAGTGGGTTCGGGACGGCCGGCCAGCTCATCTGCGCGCGGCGTGCGAGGCCAGCCTTAAGCGGCTCCGACGCGATTGTATTGATCTGTACCAGTTGCATGCTCCGGATCCGGCGGTGCCTCTGGAAGAATCGGTTGGCGAACTTTCCCTGTTGCGCGCCGAGGGAAAGGTGCGTCATATCGGAGTTTCTAACGTGACGCTCCAGGAGTTGCGGCGCTGCGAGCGCGTGGTGCCGGTGGTCGCAGTGCAAAATCGCTTCAATCTTCAAGACCGCCACGGCGAGGATGTCCTCGAGCACTGTGCGGCATCTGGTTCTGCATTTCTGCCCTGGGCGCCCCTGGGGTCAGGCCGACATGCGGTTGGTACGAACATTGCGCCGGCGTTGGTACGTCTCGCCGAGGGACGCGGGATATCCACTGCGCAGGCCGCGATCGCCTGGTTGCTGCAGAGGGCCCCCGTTGTGGTGCCGATTCTGGGAACCGCGTCGATGGCGCATTTGGAGGAGAATATCGCTGCGGCGTCCATCGTGCTGACCGCAGAGGAATTTCGCAGCATCAGCTGACTCTACCGAGGCTCTCACCGGGGTGGCATTGAAGCTGCGCTTTGTGCCTGCCTACGTAGTTTCTCTGATGCGCTTTCCCCCGGAGAGTAGGAAAGTGCATGAGGCATGGTGGGCGGTCGGACGCTGTGCTCGAACAAGGGTGCGCGAACCGCCGCGCGCGGATCGGACTGCAATCCGTTTCGATTTGGGGGTGGACCCGTGGCACCGAAACTCTTCAGGCGCGTCTTGCAAAGTGCAGCGCTCGCCGCGTGCGTGCTTGGCGGTATGCAGAGCGCAGCTTTCGCGCAGGTGAGTATCGGTGTGGGTGTCGCCGTGCCGGGCGTGCGGATCGGAATCAGTGTCCCAGCGTATCCTGATCTGGTTCCGGTGCCGGGATTTCCTGTCTATTACGCCCCGGATCTCGACGTCAACTTGTTCTTCTATAATGGCTTCTACTGGACCTTCACGAACGATGCGTGGTACTCGAGCACTTGGTACAACGGTCCTTGGTATCTGGTGCCGCCGGAGCGAGTGCCGGATTTCATTCTGCGTGTTCCGGTAGGCTTCTACCGGCGCCCGCCACCGTATTTCCTGCACTGGAACCGCAATGAGCCGCCGCGATGGGCACAGCATTGGGGGCCGCGCTGGCGGCGCAATCGCCCAGATTGGGACCGCAGGAACCGAGGCGCGCCACCGTCCCGCGCACCGCTGCCGCGCTATCAGCGCGGCTATCCGCAGCAGCGCTACCCGGGTCCCGGTGAGCAGCGCAGGCTGGAGAATCGCTATTACCGCTTCCCGCAGCATCCCGATTCTCAAGGCCGCGGACGTCCCGGTCCGCAGCCGCGCTATCCACAGCGCCCGCATCGACAGCAGCCGCAACAGCGCGAACATCAGCCCCGGCGAGGTGATCATCCGCCGGTCTGAACGCACGCTGTGAAGACGCAAGTCGATTGAGCTCATCTACCGACACCGTCGTGCTGCGCGTGATTGAGATCCGGCAGTTCACGCTGCTCGGGCTGGTGCTCGCCGTGCTGGCGGCCGCGGGCGCGGCCGCTGCATTTGGTGACGGCGCGCTCAGCAGGATCTTTCTCGAAGCCGTCACGGGCGTCGTTCTCGCGGTCACCGCGTATCACACCGTGCGCGGTCTGTTCCGAGGAGACATCGGGGTCGATCTGATCGCGCTGCTGGCGATGCTCGGTGCACTGCTGCTCAGGCAGTATCTGGCCGGCGCCATTATCGCGGCCATGCTGGCAAGCGGCGGGGCGCTCGAACAGTACGCCACGGCGCGCGCTCGCCGGGAATTGAGCAGCCTGGTCAGCCGTGCACCGCGGATCGCGCACCGAGGGAGCGCCGACGCATACGCCGATGTGGCGATTCAGGATGTCGCGGTCGGGGATGTCCTGCTGGTCAAATCGGGCGAGGTCGTTCCAGTCGACGGTATCGTCGGTCCGCAAGGCGCGGTGGTCGATGAGTCATCGATTACCGGTGAGTCTCGGCCGGTGAAAATCGCGGTTGGCGCGCTGGCGCGCAGCGGTACGAGCAACGCCGGAGGGCCATTTGAGCTTCGGGTTACGGCTAAGGCAGCCGACAGTACCTACGCCGCGATCGTGCGCCTGGTGCAAGCCGCGGAGACTTCCAAGGCGCCTGTGGCGCGTCTTGCCGATCGATACGCGCTCGCCTTTCTGGCCGCTACGCTGGCGGTGGCTGCGCTGGCATGGTGGGTGTCTGGCGACGCGCAACGCGCACTCGCCGTGCTGGTCGTGGCCACGCCCTGTCCGCTGATTCTTGCTGTGCCCGCGGCCATCATGGCCGGGGTCTCCCGCGCCGCTCGCAGCGGCATCATTATGAAAGGGGGAGCGCCACTGGAGGGTTTAGCACGCACTGAGGTCGTGCTGCTCGATAAGACCGGGACCGTGACGGCATCGCGTCCCGCCGTGGTCGCCGTGGAAACGACCCGGGAGTTTTCGGTCGATGTGCTCCTGCGCCATGCCGCGGCGCTTGAACAAATGTCGGTTCATCCGTTTGCTCCCGCGATTCTGGAGGCAGCCCGCGCCCGGCAGTTGACGCTGGAGTTCCCCGGGGATGTCCGCGAGCAGATGGGTTCCGGCATCAGCGGAACCGTCGCCGGACGCCGCGTTGCCGTTGGACAGTACGAGTACGTGGCGCCCCGCGTCGGCCGGACGGAGGCCGTCCGATCCATCGAACTTCGAGCGGCGGCTGACGGATCCTCGTGCGCTTTCGTCGCAATCGATGGTGCGCTTGCCGGCGCGATGCTCTTGCAGGATCACATACGGCCCGAAGCGCCCCGTGTGCTGCGTACGCTGCGCCAGAGCGGCGTGCGGCGGATTCACCTCGTCACCGGTGATCATCCCGATGTGGCGGAACTGGTCGGCGACGCGCTCGGCATCGACCGGGTGTTCGCCGAACGCGCGCCGGAGGACAAGGTGGAAGTCGTGCGTACGGCACGCCGCGAAGGCATCACTGCGATGGTCGGGGATGGGATCAACGATGCGCCCGCTCTGGCCCTGGCCGATGTCGGCATCGCCATGGGCGCCAGAGGCGCCACAGCCGCCTCCGAGGCCGCCGACATCGTCCTCACCTCGGACCGCTTCGAGGACGTGGCGCGTGCGCTGAGTATCGCCCAGCGCACACGACGCATCGCGCTGCAGAGCGTATGGACGGGCATGGGTCTGTCCATTCTTGCGATGGGTTTCGCCGCCGCGGGCTTCATTCCGCCGATCGCCGGAGCCCTGTTGCAGGAGGCGATCGACGTGCTGGTCATTCTGAATGCCCTGCGGGCACTCGGCGGCCGCATGCCGGGCGCGGCGGCGAGCCCCGAAGCGGTTCGGCTTGCGCGGGCGCTCGATAAGACGCACCAATCGTTGCGCCCGCGCGTCAGCGAACTCGCTGAACTGGCGGTGCGCCTCGATACTCTGCCGCCGGCGGAGGCCCGTGCCCAGCTGCAGCGGACGGTGCAGATGCTCGAGGAGGAACTGCTGCCTCACGAGAATCACGAGCAGCAGACGGTTTATCCCATCCTCGAGAGCTTGCTGGTGGGGGAAAACCCGACCGGTCCGCTGATCCACACACACGGTGAGATCCGCCGCCTGAGCCGATTGTTTGCGCGGCGGGTCGCGCAGTTGCCGCCGGCCGGCCCCTCGCCGGAGGACCTGCGCGACATGCACCGCCTGCTTTACGGCCTGCACGCCATTCTCAGTCTGCACTTCGCGCAGGAAGACGAGCTGTACAGCCTGCTCACCGGATGAACGCGGTGGCAATCGCTCAAAACGCCCCTGACCGCCGGCGCGTGGGGGCGCTACCGTTGATCCAAAAGCGCGGAGCGCGGATGGACATCTCCGCAGAGCCATCTGATGCGCCGCTGCCTACAGCGTCGCGCCGCCAGGTTTACACCCCGGAGCCGCCGAATCAGGGGGCGCGGACTGACGGATCGGACCGTCTTGCACCGCAGCAATATGTTTGATGGAAGCGTGAGCTGGGAATGAACCGGCTGCTGGCGTGCGGTGCGCTCAGCGCCCGAGCGCCATCGAAAAGGAGAGCAGGCCGCCGCCCGGTAGCGGTGAGAACGCGACCTGTTGGCGCGGGCTGCGGTTCAAGCCCATGAAGGCATCGGTGAAGAACTCGGCGCAGAAGTTGCCGAGCGCCATGCCGAAGAGCGTATCCGAAGGATAGTGCCAGCCGCCCTCGATGCGCGCCCAAGCGGTGGCGAAAGTCAGCCCGTGCAGGCCGGCATCAATCGCGAGCCGCTCGTCGTGGGTGACCGGAATCTCGCGCAGGTTGAGCATCGCGAGCCGTGTGTACACGGCGGAGGCCGTAGTGTGATTGGACGGAAAGCTGTGATCATTGGCCCGGTTTGGCCGCTCGCGGTGCACCATGCGGCTGATCAGCGTATTCGATTCAATCGCGGTCGTCGCTGCAACCAAGTTGACCAGATAGCCCTTGGCCTTATCTTCGAGCCAAGTCTTGCCGAATGGGCCGCTTGGGGCAAACAACAGCGCAGCGATGTCGACACCGACCGATGCGCTGCGCAGCCGGTAGCTCCATCGGGTGGCATTGGCTTCGGAGCCGAAAACCGGGGTATGCGTGCGTCCCCACCGGGAGATGCGCTGATCCAAGTGATCCACCTGCAGCAGCGCCGCGCCGGCCAGCGGACCCCAGACCCAGGGGTCGGACGCTGCCGTGACGGCAGCTCGGCGCACGCGGGCCCAACCTGGCCGCACCGTGACATGTTGTCCCCAACGCGCAGCGCCCGGTAGCGTCGCGCAACCGCCGAGCGCGAGTGCCCCGAGCAGCGCGAGCCCCCTGAGCAGGCGCATTCAGAATCTCTTGTAGAAACCGACGGACACGCCGCGCGGCAGGACCTCGACCAACAGGGGGATTTTGCGCTGCGATGCCCAATAGCCAAAGGCCGTGCCGATCAGCCAGCCGGTAAGCACGTCGGATTGCCAGTGGCCCTGGCTTTTCATGCGTCCATAGGCGTCATAGATCGGCAGCAGCTCAGCGGCCCAGATCCACGGATACCGATGCCGGTAGTGCAGAATGAAGGGGGTGACGAAACTGGCCTGCAGCGTGACTTCGCCGCTCGGAAAACTTTGGTCGGTGCCGCTGAAAAAGGCGTTCGGACCCTGATTCTGGTAGGGCCGCGCGCGCCGGAACGTGTATTTCAGCGCATCTGCCGCGAAGCCGGCGAACACCGATGCGTCGGCCGACTGCCAAAACACGTGACCGAGTCCCTTGTGATTGCCGAGGAACAACGCGCCGGCCGCCTCGAAGGCGACGGTGCCGAATTCCAGTCCAAGTTGATTTGGCCGCGAAAAAAAACCGTTATTGTCCTGCGGTGAGAGCTTGTAATCGATGCCGAAGGGTCCGTGACTGCTGCCCTCGTGGATGCGCATGGCGGCGAGGAAGGCGACGGCGCCTGCCGTCGGCAGTACCCAGCGCTTACGCCACCATGCGTGTGCGCCCAGATGCATCTTTTTGACCGTGGCCGGACTTGAAGACGCTGCAGCGGAGTTCGAGTGTGCGGATCCGCTCCGGTGCGCTTCGCCAGCCATTGCCCGCACCGGTGCGCACAGCTGCAGCATGACCAGGGGCACCGCCGGCAGCATCTTGCGCAACGCGTTGCGCCGTACGGTGATTGCGGTTTCCACTCCGACGGCTGCGTTCATATGGCCTCCAGACCCCGCGGTGCGATTGATCCGGTCCGCACGGCCCTTTGGGGCAAGGTACCGACCTTCAGGCTCGAATGTGCTGAACCGGCATCGACGGGCACCGTACACCGCGGGATGGCCCGCGGCGCGGTACCCGTCGAGGCTTAGAAGGGTTGCGGGCCAGATGGTTCCCTCAGGACGCGCTTGATTCATGCCGGGTCGCGATCTGGGTGGCAAAAGCATCACGCTGGCGCGCTCGCCGCTGCGGGCTTTGCAGTGAGGGTTGCCCTGCGGTGTACCGCTGGTAAGCTTTCTCGCATGCACGCCGCCTCCCCGCCAGATGCCGATGATGCGCTGCAGCGCTGGAATGAGCGCTTCTCACAACCGGGCTATCTTTTTGGGCGTGAACCCAATGCCTTTCTGGTCACGCAGAGCGCGCGGCTGGCGTCACACGCGCGCCTGTTGTGCGTGGCGGACGGGGAGGGCCGTAACAGCACCTGGCTCGCCGCGCGCGGCTACGAGGTGAGCGCCTTCGATCTGTCTCCCGTTGCGGTGAACAAGGCGCGCGCGTTGGCGGCCGAGCTGGGCGTCTCGGTCGAGTATCAGATCGCAAGCGCCGGCACCTGGACCTGGAGTGCTGCGCAATACGATGCGGTCGCGGCGATTTTCGTCCAGTTTGCCGCGCCGGCGCAACGAGCGGCGCTGTTCGCCGGTATGTGGCAGACCCTCAAGCGCGGCGGCCTGCTGTTGATTCAGGGCTACACCCCGAAGCAGCTGCAGTACCGGACCGGCGGTCCGCAGCAGCTCGATCATCTGTATACGGCTGATCTTTTGCGCGAACTGCTGCCGCAGGCGCAGTGGCTTGAGCTGCGTGAGCACGATGCGGTGCTCGGCGAAGGCAGCGCCCACCGGGGGCTTTCCGCGCTCATTGATGCGGTGGCACGCAAACCGTAGTCACGTGCGGCCCGGTCGGCAATTTTCGGGCATCATCGACGTCTCGGCCGGTTGCGGCCTGATCGCTTCCATGCGCCGCGCCTGGTGACGGCCGGGTGCGCAGCCGTAGGAGAGTGACCCTGATGAATACGCGATCGTTGCCTCGGGATGCCTGGCTGCTGTGCTTCTCCGCTTTCAGCGCTGATCTCGGTTATCAGGGGGTCACGGCGCTGTTCCCGCTGTACCTGGTGTTCCAACTGCACGCATCGCTCTATGCGTATGGTGTCGTGACCGCAATTGCCTTTGGCGGCGGGGCGTTCGTGGGTTATCTCGGCGGACTGGCTGGAGACCGCTTCGACCGCAAGCAAGTGGCGATTGCCGGCAATGCGCTGATCCCGCTGATGGCGCTCGCCGGGCTTGCGCACTCACTCGTTTTTTCGGCACTGCTGTATGTGCTCGGCTGGTGGGCACGGTATTTTCGCAGTCCCCCGCGCCGCGCGCTGTTGGTGAGTGCTACGCCGCCGCAGGAGCGCGCGCGAGCCTTCGGCACGCTTCATGCGCTCGACATCGGCGGCGGGATGCTCTCGGCGCTGCTGGCGCTCGCGGCGCTGTGGATGAAGATTCCGATCGCAACGGTGATGCTCTGGGCCGTTGTGCCGCTGGTCGCCTCGACGGGTCTGCTGCTGCTCGTGCGTCGCGACGAGGTGTATGCGCAGCAGACCCCCGGTGCCCCGGGCACCCAGACTCGAATGCCGCGCCAGACTGTGCTGTTCGCGCTGCTTGTGTCTGCCACGCTCTACGGCTTCAGCTTCTACAATCTGGGCTTTCCGATCATCACCGCTACCGCCGAGCATGCCGCGGCACGCTACGAGTGGGGTGTGTTCGCCTATGTGGTCTACCTGGGCGTCTCAGCGCTCACCGGTTACGTGCTCGGCACGCGGCGCACCTCCTCAGGCCGCGCCGTGTGGCTGTTCGGCTATCTGCCCTCGGCGCTCGGATCGGGTCTGATCGGCCTCAGCGTGGCGCTGCATCTGCAGCCGGCGGCGATCTACCTCGCCGTCGCGGTGCTGGGGTTCGGCATGGGAGCTGTAGAGACTTTCGAGCCGACCCTCGTGTCCTCGCTCGTCAGCCACACCCGCCTCGGTCGCGGCATGGGGTTCTTGTCGGTCTCGCGCGCCCTCGGACAGTTCCTCTCGAATCTGGTCATGGGGCTGCTATTCGTGTTCGGGCCGGCCGTACCGTATGCCTACGCGTTCGCTTCCGCGTTGCTCGCTACCCTGGTATTCGGCAGCGTCGAGCTTTTTGCCCAACGATCCGCGGCCTAGGGTGCCGCATAAAAAAAGAAGACCCCGCGCGGGCGGGGTCGGTCGCTTGCTTGCATCGAGTCGTGCTTCTTTATTTTTCTAACGTGGCACGGTGCGGCATACGTCTGTGTTCGCAGCGTGCCCGTGCTTTCTCGGAATTTCCTTGCTATCGCTTGTTCTTCCCCCCGGGCCGCCCGGCGGCCCGCAGTGGGCAAATACCAGCAAACCTTGTGCCAGGCAGTCCTTCGATGCCGGCCTGATGACATATCGGCACTGTATCGGCGTCCGAATGTGACGTAATGTCCACTTGCGCGAAATGATTTCCCATATTCTTTGCGCGATGATGCGGTCCCCAGGGGTGCGGAGCGCCGAGAATCAGTCGATTGTAAAAAAATTCGACTGATTCCAGATGCCCGAAACCGCCAAAAAAACGTGATGTTGTCGTTAAGTCATTGAGTTTGAAGACTATTTACGCATAGTTTGAGGTGTAAATGAAATCGACGGGCAACTTTAGGATGGTGCCCGGCGTGTTGCGCCTGCTCTGGACGGCTTTTCTGGCGACATTCGCCGCTCAGGCCCTCGCGGCCGATGCGGTGCTGCCCTGTCCGCCCCAGCTGCGCACCGCGGTGCACTTCTGGATCCGCGTCTATACGCAGATCGACACGAACGAAGGGTTCCTGCACGACCCGAACCATCTCGGGGTCGTCTACGCGACCGTACGCTTTGCTCCGGATAGTCCGCCGTCGCAACGCCAGCGTATCGTGGATCGCGAACGCGACCGGATCGCCGCGCAGCTGCGCAGCATCGCCGCCGGTGTACGGCCGCTCACGCCCGAGGAGCGGCGCCTTCGGGCGCTGTGGGGGCCGCACCCGAGTCCGGCCCAGCTGCGTGAGGCGGCCGGCGAGATCCGCTTTCAGCTCGGCCAGTCGAACCGATTCAAGGCGGGACTGATCCGCTCGGGCGCCTGGCGGCACGCGATTGCCCGGGCGCTTGCCGCGCACGGACTGCCGCCCCAACTGGCCGCGTTGCCGCTGGTGGAGTCCGCCTACAACCCACGAGCGTACTCGAAGGATGGCGCGGCGGGTCTGTGGCAGTTCATGCCCGGTACGGCCGAGCGATTCCTGCACATCGACGCGGCGCTCGATCAGCGGTTCGATCCGTTCAGCGCCACCGTGGCGGCCGCGCAGCTGCTCTCGTACAACTACCGCATTCTCGGTACCTGGCCGCTGGCGATCACCGCCTATAATCAGGGCGTCGCCGGCATGCTGCGCGCCGTGCACGCCGAGGGCACCCGCGACCTGGGCGTGATCGTGCGGCGGTATCACACGGCGATGTTCGGTTTCGCCTCCCGCAATTTCTACGCATCGTTCCTTGCGGCCCTGTACGTCGATCAGCATGCACAGCGCTATTTCGGGCCGCTGCGGCGGCTGCCGGAGGAGCATTTCCAGGAGCTGACACTGCCGGGTTACGTATCCGTGGCGGCTATCGAGCGGGCCGCCGACGTCGGCGTGGCGAGGCTACGCGAGCTGAATCCGGGACTGCGTCCTCCGGTGTGGGACGGTGAGCTTGATGTGCCGCAGGGCTACCGTCTGCGTCTGCCGGCCGGCGGTGTACGTTGGACTGTGGCCACATTGCGGGCGCGCCTCGGTGCGCAAGCGATCCTTGCCGCGCAACTTCGCCCGCCGGTCTACCGCGTGCAGCCGGGCGATACCCTCTCGGGCATTGCGGCGCGCTACCACATCGACATGTGGGCTCTCGCACGCTTCAATGGCATGCCTGTCGATGGGATGCTGCGCATCGGTCAGTCACTGCGTCTGCCCGGCGCGCCACCGCCGCCGGTACAGGCCGTGGCCCAGGTGGCGCCGGAGAGTGCGGCACCCGGGACGCTCTACCGGGTGCGTCCTGGCGACACGCTCACCGGGATTGCGGCGCGTTACGGCATCAGCCCGGCCACATTGGCCGCGCGCAATGGAATTGGCCTCAATACGCTTCTGCAGGTCGGCGAACCGCTACGCTTGGCGGCGCCCACGTCTGGCACAAGCGCCGCGCTGGCGGCGATCTACCGAGTGCGCTCTGGCGATACGCTCAGTGGGATCGCTGCACGTTACGGCATCAGCCTGCGCGCGTTAGCCGAACGCAACGGAATTCGGATCAATGCGCTCCTGCAGGTCGGCGAGTCGTTGCATCTGCCGGGCCACGCGCCGAGCGCCGCCGTTCTGGCTGCGGACGTCACCGCCAGACCTGCTCCGCTCACGCCGCCGGTCGACGATCCGCAGCCGGTTTCGGCACGTCAGGCCAAGGCCCTCGGGCCCATGCTCGGGCCCGAGGCCGATCCGGCGCCCAGCGTAGATCCGGCCAACTACCAGGTGGCCGCGAACGACACGATCCGTGTGGCACCGGCGGAGTCGCTCGGCTACTACGCACAGTGGCTTGGCGTGAGCGCGATGGATCTGCGCCGCCTGAATCATCTCGCCTTTCATCAGCCGGTGTGGATCGGGGAGCGCATCCGACTCGATTTTCATTTTGTGACGCCCCAGCAGTTCACTGCCCGGCGCCTCGCCTACCATCAGGCGCTCGAACAGAGCTACTTTGCCCGGTATCGGATCGACGGAACGCGTAAATACGTTACTCGCAGCGGCGATTCCCTGTGGACCCTGACGCGGCGCTTCAGTGATCTACCGGCATGGCTGCTGCGCCAGTACAACCCGCACACGGACTTCTTCACCTTGCACCCCGGGACGGCGTTGGTGATTCCCCGCATCGTGCCGGCTGCCGCCGCCGGCTGAGCGGACCTGTCGGACTCGAGCGATACCCATCATGCGAACCCTGCGACTGCCCAAGATCACCCTGACATTCATGCTGCTTGTAGGCGCCGCCGCCCAGGCCGCACCGGCTCCGCGCATCGGACGCGTGCCGCTGCTCTCCGATCCAGCTCTGCCGCATGTGCAGTATGTGCTGGTGAAGAAATCCGCCCGCCGTCTCTACCTGATGAACGGGAATCAGGTGGTGCGTTCCTTCCGCATCCATCTGGGTCTGATGCCGAACGGACCGAAGGAGCGCTCCGGGGACTACCGCACGCCGGTCGGTTGGTACCACCTCGTGCGGCGCGACCCGCGCAGCGAGTTCTTTCTCTCGATCCAGATTTCTTACCCGAACCGTGCCGATCGTGCCCGCGCCCGTGCGCACCATTGGCAGCCAGGTGGACAGATCATGATTCACGGGCTGCCGAACCATCTGCACAGTCCGCTCTCGTACTATCTGCACAGCGACTGGACAGACGGCTGCATCGCGGTGTCGGATGCCAACATGATGCAGATCTGGATGATGACGCGTGACGGCATGCCCATCGATATCCAGCCTTGAGGCGGTGCGCGCTATCTGATGGAAAATCACGACTCCGAACCTGAGTTCATCGAAGCACGCGTTCATCCCCGCGGCAGTCTCGAGAACCTCTCGCAAGAGGAAATTGCCAAGCTGCTCGACTCCGGGCAGGGTGGCCTGTATTCCCTGTTTCGCAAGTGCGCCCTGGCGGTGCTCAACAGCGGCGCGAACACGGACAACGCAAAAGAAATCTTCGACCGCTTCCGCGACTTTGACATCCGCATCATGCGCCAACCCTGGGGCGTGCGGCTCGAGATGCATCACGCACCGGCCGCTGCGTTCGTCGACGGGCAGATGATCCGCGGCATCAAGGAACATCTGTTCGCGGTGCTGCGCGACGTGGTGTTCACCTCGAACGAGATCATGGCCTCGGGCCGCTTTGATCTCGGGGATTCCGCGGCGATCACCAACGCCGTGTTCCACATCCTGCGCAATGCGCAGCTGCTCGAGTGTCGAACGCATCCGAATTTAGTGGTCTGCTGGGGTGGGCATTCCATCGGTGGCGAGGAGTACAAGTACTCCAAACGCGTCGGCTACGAACTCGGTCTGCGCGGGCTTGATGTGTGCACCGGCTGCGGGCCGGGCGCCATGAAGGGGCCGATGAAGGGCGCGACCATCGGACATGCGAAGCAGCGCATCGCGCAAGGGCGCTATATCGGCATCACCGAGCCCGGCATCATTGCCGCCGAGCCGCCCAACCCGATCGTCAATCACCTGGTCATCATGCCGGACATCGAGAAGCGCCTGGAGGCCTTCGTGCGCTTCGGGCACGGCATCGTCGTGTTTCCGGGCGGGGCGGGTACGCTGGAGGAAATTCTCTATTTGCTCGGCATCCTGCTCGATCCGCGCAATCGGGAGCAGCCCTTCCCGGTGGTGCTCACCGGGCCGCGCACGAGCGCGGCGTATTTCGAGCAGATCCGCCATTTCATCCGCGGCATCCTTGGTGAGGCGGCGCTCGAGCGGCTGAAGATCATCATCGACGACCCGGCCGAAGTCGGTCGATACATGGTGCGCGGCATCCAGTCAGTGCGGGATTTTCGCCACCGCATGAAGGATTCGTACAACTTCAACTGGCTGCTCTCGGTTCCGCCGCAGTTCCAACATCCGTTCGCCGTGACCCACGAGTCGATGCGTGCGTTGGAGCTCGGCCGTGATCAGCCCGTGCATGCGCTTGCGGCCAACTTGCGGCGCGCCTTCTCCGGGATCGTCACCGGCAACGTCAAGGAACACGGTATTCATGCGATCGAGCGACTCGGACCGTACGAACTCGCCGGTGACCCGAAAATCATGCGGTTGCTCGACGATCTGCTCTCGGCGTTCGTCGAGCAGGGCCGCATGAAGCTGCCGGGCAGTGTCTATCGTCCCGTATACCGCCTGGTGGGCTAGCTGTGCTCCAGCCTGAGCACCATGCGCGGATGGCGTATGACATAATGACGAGTGATGTTGCATAACGTTGCCGCCGCATGTCGCGAGAAAGGACGCCTGTGAACCAGTACCTGCGCACGGAGCGGGCGGGTCGTACCCTGAGGACTGGTTGTCCGAGGTGCGTTCATGAGTTCATCTTTCAGGGAGCGCAGCGTTCCGCCCCCCGCTCCAGAGAAGACCGGCGGCAGCGCTGGCGCGGCCGGTACGCCCTCGGCGCCGTTTCCGAGCTGGCTCGACCGTGTGCAAAACGTCCGGGCGCGGCACGATGCGATCACCCGCAACCTCAATACCTGGTCGAACTACAAGAACTGGGCCGAGCGTGTGCGCACGGCCTGGAGCGAGGAGACGCCCGCGGCCGAGGACGCCGCCGCGTCGTTCACCGATCCTCCGGTGCCCCCGAATCACTGAGTGCAGGAGAGCGCTGATGGAACGCATCCTGCTCTGGTGGGATGAGCTCGACGACCTCGCGGCCGCGATGCGCCACCTCGTGCGCGCGGCACTCGAGGAAATCAGTGCCTTCCCGCCGCCGCCGGCCTGGGGCACGCTGATCGGGCAGTGGCTGCGCCTGCCGGCGTGAGACTCTGCGGGCCGCCGCCTGAGCGGTCCCGGGCGTAAGGTTTCGCGGCGGCCGGCAGTTGCCGATTGAAAATCGGCGGATCGCGCCCACAATGCACCGCTCCGGAATGATTCAGGAGCGGACCGTGACGAGCCCAGAGACCCCTTCGAGCCCAGCGACCGACCGTCAGACGCACGGCTTTCAAGCCGAGGTGCGCGAGCTGCTGAAGCTCATGATCCACTCCCTGTACAGCCACAGGGAGATCTTTCTGCGCGAGCTGATCTCGAACGCCTCGGATGCCAATGACCGGTTGCGCTTCGCGGCCATCGGCGTCCCCGCGCTGCTCGAGAGCGATCCGGAGCTCGCCATCCGCGTCGAGACCGATCCGGCCGCCGGAACGGTCACGATCACCGACAACGGCATCGGCATGACCCGTGAGGAGGCCGTCGCTAATCTCGGCACCATCGCCCGTTCAGGAACGTCGGAGTTCTTTCGCTCGCTCTCGGGAGACCAGCAAAAAGACGCACAGTTGATCGGGCAGTTCGGCGTGGGGTTCTACTCCGCGTTCATCGTGGCCGATCGTGTCGAGGTGCTCTCGCGCCGTGCCGGGCAGCCGGCGGCGGACGGTGTGCGCTGGGAGTCGCGCGCCGATGGGGAATTCTCGGTCGAGTCGGTGACGCGCGAGGCGCGTGGCACTACTGTCAAGCTATACCTGAAGCCAGAAGCGACGGAGTTCGCCGATCCGTTCCGGCTGCGCGCGCTGATCCGGCGCTACTCGGACCACATCGCCTTCCCGGTGCGCATGCCCAAGGAGGGTGAAGCGTCGCTCGAGGAGGAGACCGTCAACCAGGCCACGGCGCTCTGGGTGCGCCCGCGTGCCGAAATCAGTGACGAGGAATACCGCCAGTTCTATCAGCACCTGGCGCACGACTTCACCGATCCGCTCGCTTGGAGCCACAACCGCGTCGAGGGCAAGCGCGAATACACCAGCCTGCTGTTCATTCCGGGCCGTGCGCCGTTCGATCTGTGGCAGCGTGATGCGGTACACGGGCTGAAGCTGTACGTCCGGCGCGTGTTCATCATGGACGAAGCCGAGCAGTTTCTGCCCCTGTACCTGCGCTTCGTCAAAGGGGTGCTCGATTCGAACGATCTGCCGTTGAACGTTTCGCGTGAGCTGCTGCAGCGCGAACCGCAGGTCGATGCCATCCGTGGCAGTCTGACAAAACGCGTGCTCGACATGCTGGCGAAGCTCGCTGCGGACGAGCCGGGTCGCTATACCGAGTTCTGGAAGGAGTTCGGCACCGTTCTGAAGGAAGGCATTGGCCAGGACATCGCGAACCGAGCGGCGCTGCTGCCGCTGCTGCGCTTTGCGAGCACGCACGAGTCGGGTGATGAACCGGTGGTGAGCCTGGCGCAGTACGTTGCGCGCATGAAGGCCGGCCAGGAACGCATCTATTTTGTTACCGCCGAGAGCGTCGCGGCCGCGCGGCGCAGCCCGTACATCGAGCAGCTCGCCGAACGCGGCATCGAGGTGCTGCTGCTCGGGGAGCGGATCGATGAGTGGATGATGAGCCAGATCGAGCAGTTCGAGGGCAAGCGATTCAAGGATGCCTCGCGCGGTGAGCTCGAGCTCGGCCCGCTGGAAAGTGACGCCGAACGGCAAGAGCGCGACGCAGCGCTGAAGGAGAGCAAAGGGCTGCTGAAGCGGGTTAAGGATGCCGTCGGGGCGCGCGTGACCGAGGTGCGCCTCAGCACGCGATTGAAGGACTCCCCGGCCTGCCTGGTGCGCGGCGAGCAGGAACTCGGTGCCAGTATGCGCAAGATTCTCGCCGCGGCCGGACAGAAGGTGCCCGACAGCATCCCGGCGCTCGAACTCAATGCCCAGCATCCGCTGGTGAAGTACCTCGACGGCCTCACGGATACCGGAAGGTTCGAGGCGCTCTCGCTGCTGCTCTACGAGCAGGCCGAACTCGCCGAGGGTGGAGAGCTCGGTAACCCGGCGGATTTCGTCCAGCGGCTGAACCGCCTGCTGGTGGAGCTGGCGGCCGGGCACTGCGCATGAAGCCGCCGCACGCCGAACGGCTCGTGATCAGCGGGCCAGCGGGCGACATTGAGGCCGTGGTGGAGACGCCGTTCGCCACGGCGGCCGGGCCTGCCGCGCCGACGGCATTCGGTGTGGTGTGCCATCCCCATCCGCTCTACGGCGGGACGCTCGACAATAAAGTCGTCTACACCCTGGCGCGCGCTTTCGAGGAATGTGGTGCCCCCGTGGTGCGCATTAATTTCCGCGGTGTTGGTTCGAGCGCGGGGCATTACGACGAGGGTCGGGGCGAGACGGACGATGCGCTCGCGGCGATCGCCTACGGGCGCGCGCGCTGGCCCGGGGCGTTACTGTGGCTGGCTGGCTTCTCCTTCGGAGCCGCTGTCGCGGTGCGCGCCGCCGCGCAAGCTGTGCCGGCGCGGATGGTGCTGGTGGCGCCCGGGGTGACTCGAGTGGTGATGCAGGGGGTACCCGCGCCGCAGTGCCCCTGGATGCTGATCCAAGGTGATGCAGACGAGGTCATTGAGCCGCAGGAGGTGTTCCAGTGGGCGGCGCGCCAGTCGCGTCCGCCAGTGCTCCGCACATTCTCAGGCGCGGGGCACTTCTTCCATGGACGGTTGCACGAGTTACGCCAAGAAGTCGTGCAGTTCATGAGTGCCGCCACTTAGGCGGCGAGCGGCGCCGTAAGCGCCGAGAAATGAACGGGGTTCGCTCCGCGAACCCCGTCGAACCTTACGGCTCAGCGTGATCAGGAATTGACCATCGCCTTGAGGTTCTTCAGCGGCATCACACGGACCTTCTTGCTGGCCGGCTTTGCCTTGAACATCATCTTCTCGCCCGTGAAGGGGTTGACGCCTTCGCGTGCCTTCGTGGCCGGCTTCTTCACGACCTTCATCTTCAGCAGACCCGGCATGGTGAACAGGCCGTTGCTGCGCAGGCTCTTCTTGATCACGCCGTTCAGCGAATCGAACACGCTGCTGACCTGCTTGCGCGAGAGCCCCGTGTCTTTGGAAATTTGCGTCAGGACTTCCGACTTGGTCGGAGCGCTACCCTTTTTCGCCATATTGCGCCACTCCTCGAATAAATGAATGTGCGTGCTGTTGTACAGCGCCGCAAAGCTAAGAATCGCCGCGGAAAATAGCACATAAGCGCACCCGCGCAACGGTTTTTTTTGCTTACGCGAGTGCTGAAAGGGCTTTTTTCAAAGGGTTTTGCGTTGTGCGCAGTTCAGTGGGTCAGATTTTGGCGACGAGTTGCGCCGCCGCCGCCGCCGCGCCGCGGACCAAAACCTCCTTGTCGCGACTTTTCAGGCCGCGAATCAGGGAAACGTGCGTCTTAGGCACGCCAAGTGCATGTGCGAGAACGCGTACGAGTCGATCATTGGCGGCGCCGTCGATGGGTGCTGCGCTGACCCGCACGAGAAGCCTGCCGTCGCGCCAACCGTCGATACCTTCACGTGAAGAACGCGGCTGAATCCGAATGTGCAGCACACAGTCGGTGCCACGAATTTCCAACCCGTTCCAAGCCTTGGCCGCGTTGGTTGATGTGTCGTGCATGGCGCGGTTCAGTTTCACCCCGCGCGCTGCGCCTCAGGTGCGCAGCAGAATCAGCAGCGCCTGGATGAGGATGCACACCCACAACGGTGACAGATCAATACCGGCGATCGCCGGAATGAGTCGGCGGAAGGGGCGCAGGACTGGCTCGCACAGGGTGGCGAGCAAGGACTGCAGGGGCGAATAACCGCCGGGGGCAACCAGGCTGAGCAGCGCATAGAGGACGATGGCGTAAAAATAGGTCCACAGGCCCATGCGCACGATGTCGAGCGCGACCGCGTGCACCCAGAACCAGGGGCTTGCGCGGATGATTCCCTCGAAGGCGAACTTGGCGGCGACCTGAAGCACCGCGAGCAGGGCGACCGCCACCACAGAGGCTGTATCGACCTTGCCGACCGGTGGCAGCAGGCGCCGCAGCGGCATGATCAGCGGATTGGTCAGGCGAACGATCGCCTGGCAAAGGGGGTTGCGGAAGTCCGCGCGTGCCAGCTGCAGCAGCAGCCGCGCCAGCACGACGAACAAGGCCAGTTCGAGCAGGGTTTCAATGATGTAGATGAGGGCGCTCATGTCGATTTCCGCGGGCCGGCTCAGGCCGCCCCATACTGATCGGCCAGTTCCCGGCTGCGCTGCGCTGCGGCCGCGACCGCGCGTGCGACGATCTGATCGAGGCCCGCTGCGGCGAAGGTACGCAGCGCGGCCTCGGTGGTACCGCCCTTGGAGGTGACCTCGGCGCGCAGTTGCGCCAGTTCACCGGTGCCGCTGCGGGCCAGCTCGCCGGCGCCGTGCAGCGTCGCTACGCTGAGCGCGCGTGCCGCCGGCGCGCTCAGCCCGAGTGCGGTCCCCGCGTCGGCCATCAACTCGGCCAGTAGGAAGAAGTAGGCAGGGCCGCTGCCGGAGAGCGCGGTGACGAGGTCGAGGGCCGCTTCGGAATCGACTCGGACCACCTCGCCCACCGAGCGCAGTACTTGCTCGGCGAGCTGCGCGTGCGCCGCAGCGATGCCTTCGGGCACATACAGTCCCGTGACGCCGGCGCCGAGCAGTGCCGGCCGGTTGGGCATGGCGCGCACGACCGGAACCTCGGCTCCGCACCAGTGCTGTAGGGCGGCCACGCGTACGCCTGCAGCAACGGAGAGCAGCAGCGGCCGGGTGCGTGCGAACGGCTCGGCGAGCGGCCGCAGCACTTCGTTCATGTGCTGCGGCTTCACCGCCACGACGATCACCTTGGCGGTGCGCACGGCGGCGGCGTTGTCGGCCGTGGCCGCGACCCCGAAGTCGCGCTCGAGCGCCGCACGGGCTGCCTCGTCGCGCTCGCCCACGGCGAGCCGCTCGGGGCGCAGGCCCTGGCGCAGCAGCCCACCGATCAGGGCACGGCCCATGTTGCCGCCGCCGAGTACTGCCAGATCGAGGTGATTCATAGGCGGAGGATTGTAGCGGCTGGCGCGCGCCGCCGTGCTGACTTCATGCGCTCGGCGGCCGCGCGCCGAACAGGGCAGTGCCGATGCGCACGATCGTCGAGCCCTCGCGGATGGCGTTCGGGAAGTCCGCGCTCATGCCCATCGAGAGCGTGTCGAGCGCCGCGCCCGCCGCGTTCAGTCCATCGCGCAGCTGACGCAGCTGCGCGAACCAAGCGCGCTGGCCGGCCGGATCGCTCTGCGGTGGCGGAATGCACATCAAGCCGCGCAGTCGTAGCCGACTCAGCGCCGCGACCGCGGCGGCGAGCGCGGGCAGTTCCGCGGGACTCACCCCGCCCTTGCTGCTTTCGCCGGCGAGATTGACCTGCAGGCAGATGTTCAGCGCAGGGGCATGTACCGGGCGCTGCTGCGCGAGTCGCTCCGCGATATGCAGGCGATCAACCCCGTGTACCCATTGAAAGCGTTCTGCGATCGGGCGGGTCTTGTTCGCCTGCAGCCGGCCGATGAAGTGCCAGGTGAGCGGCAGGTCCTCCAGCGCCGCAAGTTTGCCGAGCGCCTCGTTGAGGTAGCTCTCGCCGAAGTCCGTGAGCCCCGCGGCGCAGGCGGTGCGTACCGCTTCGGCAGGCTGGGCCTTGGACACAGCCAGAAGTGTGATGTCGGACACACTTCGCCCGGCGCTCGCCGCCGCGGCGGCGATCTCGGTGCGCAGCACCTGTATGCGCTCGGGCAAATTCTGCGAAGCCCTTATCATATGGATGACCGAACCCCTCCGTTATACTGCAACGACCGGTCTGGCGCAGGCAGCGCCCCACCCGACTTCGCCACGGAGACCCGATGGTCGATATCGCGCAATTGCTGGCCTTCGCCGTCAAGAACAACGCCTCCGACCTGCACCTGTCGGCCGGCGTACCGCCTATGATCCGCGTCGACGGCGACATGAAGCGGATCAATATGCCCCCGCTGGCGCACAAGGAAGTGCACAGCATGGTGTATGACATCATGAACGACAAGCAGAGGAAGGCGTTCGAGGAGTTCTTCGAGACCGATTTTTCCTTCGAGATCCCTAAATTGGCGCGCTTTCGGGTCAATGCCTTCAATCAGAACCGCGGCGCCGGCGCCGTGTTCCGCACGATTCCCTCGAACATCCTCTCACTCGATGACCTGAACGCGCCGAAGATCTTCCGCGATCTGTGCATGCTGCCGCGCGGACTGGTGCTGGTGACCGGGCCGACCGGCTCGGGTAAATCGACCACACTCGCCGGGATGGTCAATCACTGCAATGACAACCGTCCCGATCACATCATCACCATCGAGGACCCGATCGAATTCGTGCACGAATCAAAACGCTGCCTGGTCAATCAGCGCGAAGTGCACCGTGACACGCTCGGCTTCAGCGAGGCGCTGCGCTCAGCGCTGCGCGAGGACCCCGATGTGGTGCTGGTCGGGGAAATGCGCGACCTGGAGACGATCCGCCTGGCGTTGACCGCAGCCGAGACCGGCCACCTGGTGTTCGGCACGCTGCACACCAGTTCGGCCGCCAAGACCATCGATCGCATCGTCGATGTGTTCCCCGCCGCCGAGAAGGACATGGTCCGCTCCATGCTCTCGGAGTCGCTGCGCGCGGTGATCTCCCAGACGCTGCTGAAGCGTCTGGGCGGCGGCCGGGTCGCGGCGCACGAAATCATGATCGGCACCCCGGCGATCCGCAATCTGATCCGCGAAGGCAAGATCGCCCAGATGTACTCCTCGATCCAGACGGGCCAGGCCTCGGGTATGCAGACGCTCGATCAGTGTCTGGCCGAACTGCTCGCCAAGGGCCAGGTGAGCAAGGAAGAGGCCCGCTTCAAGGCCCAGAACAAGGACAGCCTGTGAGGCCGCCCCGAGCACCTCAACCGTGAACCGCAGGGGTAATGCCTGATGCCCATGGACCGCGATCAAGCCATCAAGCTGATCCATGATCTGCTGCGGCGTATGGTCGAGCGCAAGGCCTCGGATCTGTTCCTCACGGCGGGCTTTCCGCCGGCGCTGAAGATCGACGGCGAAGTGCGACCGCAGAGCGAGCGGGTGCTCACCGCCGAGCAGTCCGCCACGCTGGTGCGCTCGCTGATGAACGACCGTCAGACGCGCGAGTTCGACGCCACCAAGGAGAGCAATTTCGCGATCGGGCCGCCGGGCATCGGGCGCTTTCGCGTCAGTGCCTTCATGCAGCAGAGCGCCGCCGGCTGCGTCATCCGCATGATCAATGCCAAGATCCCGAGCTTCGAGGATCTGGACCTGCCGCCGATTTTGAAGGAACTCTCCCTCTCCAAGCGCGGACTCGTGGTGGTGGTGGGCGGCACCGGTTCGGGCAAGTCGACGACGCTCGCGGCCATGATCGGCTACCGCAATGAGAAGACCCGCGGGCATATTGTCACCGTGGAGGATCCGGTCGAATTCATCCACCAGCACCGCGGCTGCGTCATCACGCACCGCGACGTCGGCGTCGATACCGAGTCCTGGCAGATCGCGCTGAAGAACGTCCTGCGCCAGGCGCCGGACGTCATCTACATCGGTGAGATTCGTGACCGCGAGACGATGGAATACGCGGTGCAGTTCGCCGAAACAGGCCACTTGGTGTTCTCGACTCTGCACGCGAACAACGCCAACCAGGCGCTCGATCGCATCATCAATTTCTTCCCCGACGAGCGGCGCGAGCAGCTGTTGATGGACCTGTCGCTGAACATCCGCGCCTTCGTCTCGCAGCGCCTGGTGCCGCGCGAGAGCGGCTCGGGCCGCATCGCCGCGATGGAAATCATGCTCAACTCACCGCTGATTCAGGATCTGATCTTCAAGGGTGAGGTGGTCAAGATCCGCGACGTAATGGCCCGCTCGAACCGCCTCGGCATGAAGACGTTCGACCAGTCGCTGTTTGAGCTGTACGAGGCGGGGTTCATCTCTTATGAGGATGCGCTGCGCAATGCGGACTCGAAGAATGAGCTGCGCCTGCGCGTGAAGCTCGAGAGTCATCGTGACGCTCCTTCGCTTGATGAGGCGAGCCTGGCGATCATGGACGAGCAGGAGGATCGGCCGTCATGAGCGTTGCGTCCAGCGCGGAACCGTTCGAGTCCGGGGCCGAGCCGCGCGCCGATGAGGCGACGCTGCAGATCAACACCAAGCCGTTGTTCAAGCTGATGGTCGAGCGGCGCGCGTCCGACCTGTTCTTTACCAGCAACGCGCCGATCAAGATTAAGATCGAAGGGCAGATCTACCCGATCAACAAACAGGTGCTGAGTCCGGCGATGGTGCGCCAGGCGGCGCTGGCATTGATGAGCGCTGAGCAGCGCGAGGAGTTCGCTCGCGAGCTTGAGCTCGATTTTGCGATTTCCGAGCCGGGCCTCGGCCGCTTCCGCGTCAACGTGTTCATGCAGCGCGGCTCCCCGGCGGTGGTGCTGCGCTATATCACCGCGGAGATGCCGCGGTTCGAAGCGCTGGGGTTGCCCGAGGCGGTCGGACAGCTCGCCCAGCACAAGCGTGGCCTGGTGCTGGTGGTGGGCGCGGCCGGATCGGGGAAGTCCACGACGCTCGCGGCCATGGTCAACCTGCGCAACGAGACCGCCTCCGACCATATCCTCACCATTGAGGATCCGGTCGAGTTCCTGCACACCAACAAGCGCTCGATCGTCAATCAGCGCGAGGTGGGCAGCGATACGAAGTCGTTTGCGCGTGCGCTGCGCGGTGCGCTGCGCGCCGCCCCGGATGTGATCCTGGTCGGGGAGGTCCGCGACCGCGAGAGCATGGAGGCGGCGATCCACCTTGCTGGCACTGGGCATCTGGTGCTCGCGACGCTGCATGCGAACAACTGCGCCCAGACGCTCGATCGCATCATCAATATGTTTCCGCCCGAGCAGCACGCGCAGATCTTCCTCGACCTCTCGCAGTACCTGCGCGGCATCCTCGCGCAGCGCCTGGTGATGGGCAAGGACGGGCATCGGGTCGCGGCGGTTGAGGTGATGATCAATACCCCGCACATCGCGGACCTGATCAACAAGGGCGACGTGGTCGGAGTCAAGGAGGCGATTGCGGCCAGCGCCGAGCAGGGGATCCGCAGCTTCGATGCGGCGCTGCACGAGCTGTACAAGGAGGGTCGGGTCGAGCTGGCCAACGCGCTCGCCAATGCCGACTCACGCGCCAATCTCGAGGCGAAGATCAACTTCGGCTGATGTTCCGTGCGGCCCCAGAGAGCGCCGCCGCTCAGAACACCTGCAGCGCCTCGAAGACCGGACCGTCGACGCACACCCGCTTCATCGCATCCCCCTCTGCGGTACGGACCCGCACCGTGCAGCCGGCGCAGCCGCCGACGCCGCACGCCATGAATTCCTCGAGGGACACCTGGCAGGGCAACGCGTAGCGGCGGGCGAGCTGGGCGGCAGCTGCCAGCATCGGGGTCGGTCCGCAGGCAAACAGCTCCACCTCGGCGAGCGCGGCAGAGGGCAGCGAGCCGAGCCATTCCCCGGCCAGTTCGGTGACGTAACCGTCGAAGCAGCCCGGAAATCCCGCCCGGCTCGCCAAGCGGCTCGGGATGTCCCACGCTTCGAGCAACGGCATGCTGGCGATGGTGCCCGCCGGCATGCCCGGCACCACCAGCGTGGAGGGCCGCGGATGGAACGGGAAGGGAATCTCCGAGCCCATGAGCACCAGCGGCCGCCACGGCTCGGGGCTGGCGCACAGACGTTCGGCGAGGAAGATCATCGGCGGAATGCCGACTCCCCCGCCAATCAACACGGTGCGCGGTCGTTCCCGGTGGGCCGTGAACGGCCTGCCAATCGGGCCGATGATGCTGACGGTCTCCCCCGGTGTGCGCCCCGCCAGGGCGCGCAGGCCGGGCCCGACGATCTTGTAGAGCACTTCGATCCAGCCGGCCTCGCGATCGGCACGCATGATCGAGAGCGGTCGACGCATGGGGATGGACGGATCACAGGTCAGGTGCACGAAGCTGCCCGGTTCGGCCCGTCGGGCGCAGGCCGGCGCCTGCAGGCGCAACACGAACTGCTCGCCCTCGTACGCGCTCTGGCGCACGATCCGTGCATCTTCCAGGTGCAGTGTGCCGCGGTCGGCGTGACTCATACCGTGCTTCTCCAGGCGAGCACCTCGGCAAGCACCGCCATGCGCACGGCGACGCCGTTGCGCACTTGGTCGCGGATCACCGAACGCGGACCGTCGGCGACCTCGGAGGCGATCTCGATGCCTCGGTTCATCGGCTGCGGGTGCATGACGATCGCATCCGGACGGGCGAGCGCGAGACGCTCGGGGGTCAGTCCGTAGCTGGCGTAGTACCGGTCGGCATCGGGCAGTTCGGCCTGGGCCATGCGCTCCTTCTGGATGCGCAGCATCATCACCACGTCGGCCTGCGGCAGGGCGCTCTCAAGCCGGGTGTGGCGCGAGCACCCCTCGAACTCGCCCGCCGGCGGCATCAGCGCTGGCGGCGCAACGATGCGCAGGTCCGGCACGCCGAGGGCGCGAAACACATGCCAGGCGGAGCGGGCGACCCGCGAGTGGCGCAGGTCCCCGACGATCGCGATGCTCAGCGTATCGAAGCGCTGCTTGTGCTGGCGTACCGTCAGCGCATCGAGCAGGCCCTGGGTCGGATGGGCCACATGCGCTTCGCCTGCCGAGAGAATGCTGACGTGATCGGCCACATGCGCGGCCACCGTCGCGGGTACGCCGATCTCGGCATCGCGAATCACCATCGCATCGACGTGCAGCGACTGCAGGGTATAGACGGTATCGAGCATGCTCTCGCCCTTGACGCGCGAGGACAGCTGTACCTCCAGGTTCACCACGTCCGCCCCGAGACGCTTGGCGGCCAGTTCGAATGACACCCGGGTACGGGTCGAGGGCTCGGTGAACAGGTTCGCCACCGTGCAGCCGTTGAGCACGCGGCTCGCCGGCGGGCGCGCCCCGAGCGGGCGCACGAAGCTCTGGGCGCGCTCGAGCAGGCGCTCAAGGAGCGGGCGCGGCAGATGCTCCAGGGTGAGCAGATGACGCAGCGAGCCATCGGTGCGGAACTGATCGTTCATGCGGTCTCCGGGACAGGGCTGCGTTTCGGCTCGATCCGCGACCGCCGGCAGGCGGGCAGCAGTGTGGGGTTCATGGCAGTTCTTCTCCAGGCTCTCCGGACAGCCAGCGCTCGAGGATGATCGCGGCCGCGGCGCTGTCGATGTGTTCGCGGCGCACCCGCCGCCGCTCGCCCCGTGCGCGCCGTTCCTTCAGCGCCTCAGCGGCTTCCAGGGAGGAGAAGCGCTCGTCGATCAGACTCACGGGCAGCGTGAAACGGCGCTTGAGCTCTTGGGCGAAGCGCCGCGCGTGCGGCAGCAGAGCACCGGCGGTACCGTCAGCATTATACGGGGCGCCGACCACCGCACGGTCGGGATTGAACGCACGCACCTCACGCCCGATCGAGTCCCAGTCCGGTGCGCCGTCGCGCGCCGCCGCGGCGGGCCGCGGTGCGGCCCGGCCGGTGAGGGTGTCGCCGGTGGCGATGCCGATGCGTGTGAATCCGAAATCGAAGGCGAGGACGCGCAGGATCGGTTCAGGCATGTCCGGCGGTCGGGCTGAGCTGGCCGACGCTGATACCGAGCAGGTCCCAGGCTCCGCTCCAGCGTTGCTCAAAGGGCAGTTCGAAGACCACTCGGGCATCGACCGGTACCGACAGCCAAGCGTTCTGTAGGATCTCGCGCTCGAGCTGCCCGGAATCCCAGCCGGCATAACCGAGGGCGATGAAGGCGTCCTCGGGACCCTCGCCTCGCGCCATCGCGGCCAGCACGTCGCGCGAGGTGGTGACCTGGATGGTTTCTGACACCCGGTGCGTATGATCCCAGTGACCGCCCGGTCGGTGCAGGACGAAGCCACGGTCGGTGTGCACCGGGCCGCCGCGCAATACGGGCTGCTCGGCGAGGCGCTCGCTTGAGGCGGTGAGCTGCATTTGCGAGAACACGTCCGCGAGGTGCATCGGCAGGGGCTTGTTCAGCACGATGCCGAGCGCGCTGCGATCTGTATGCTCGCAGACGAGTACCACGGCCTGAGAGAAGTTCGGATCGGCCAGCGAGGGCATGGCAATCAGCAGGTGATTGGTGAGGTTGGCCACGCCAGCCGCTTCGCTCTGCGTGCCACGGCGGGCATTCCCGGAGGCACTGCCTCGCCCGGCCTGCACCTCGGGCGCACCGTCGCGGCCCGGTTTGCTGCTCTGCTCGCTCATACCCTCAGTATGGGGACGGTGGGCGTGCGGCTCAAGGCATGCGCACCGAGCCGCGCATCCGGCCGTCCTCAAACTGCCACTCGTAGGTAAAGCGCAGCATCCGGTAGCGCTGCGCGAGGTTGGGCGGGAACGGCTCGAAAGGACTCGCCAGGCGCAAAATGGCGAGCGCCGCCTGATCGAGCGCCGGGTCGCCGCTCGAGCGGCGGATCACCGCGCGGACCAGCCGGCCGTCGGCGTCGATCGCCACCTCGATCACCGGGTTGGCGTGGGCGGCCTGCCGCGCGGCCACAGGGAAGTTCAGTGTGCCGATGCGCTCGACTTTACGCCGCCACGCCACCAGGTAGGGCGCGACGATCGCCGAGCGCGTGTCGGGACTGACCCACAGTGCGCGTTTTGGGCCGCTGAGGTGCACCGGGCCACCCGTGCGCGCCCCGCGCGCACCATCGGCGCCCGCGGCGAGCGTCCCGGCGAACGATCCGGGCGCGCTGCTGATGCGGTACGTGACGCGGGTGCTCCAGGCGGTCGTGGTCAGCACCCGCTCGGTCCCGCCGTGCGCCGGGCGGCCTGGCGGCGCCGAGCGGTGCGGCCCGCCCTCGGCGCTCGCCGGTGCTCCGGTCCGCAGTGCCGGGGTGTTCGGCTGTACATCGCGGCGCGTATTGCCCGAGCCCAGTTGCGTGCGCTGCGCGAGGTAGGCCGCCGTCGGGTTGTGTGCGGCGCTCGGTAGCTGATCCGAGACCAGCAGTACGCGCAGTCCTGGCGCACCGCGCCCCGCGGCGAGCGGGCTGTTGAACGTCACCCCGAGAATGAGCAGCCCGTGCAGCAAGGCTGCCAGGAACAGCATCGCCATCAGTCGCTCGCGCGGGGTACGGGCGGCCTGGGCCGAAGCGGACTGCAGGCTCATCGGCGCACGATCACCGCTCGGGGCTCGCCAGGCGCTGCTCGATCGCCGCCATCAGCCGTCCGCCGATGTCGATCGGGTATTTCTTTTCGATTTCGCGGATGCCGGTCGGACTCGTGACGTTGATCTCGGTGACGAACTCGCCGATCACATCGAGACCGACGAACAGCATGCCGGCCGCCGCGAGGGTCGGGCCGATCTCATTGGCCAGCCAACGCTCCCGCTCGTTGAGTTCGCGGACTTCGGCGCGGGCGCCGGCGGCGAGATTGCCGCGGTTGTCGTGCGGCAGCGGGATGCGCGAGAGCGCATAGGGCAGCGGCTGTCCATCGATCAGCAATACGCGGGTGTCCCCACCGGTGGCGATCTGCGGCAGGTAGCGCTGCGCGATCGCAAAGCGCTGGCCGTAATCGGTGAGTGTCTCGAACACCACGCCGCGGTTCTTGTCTTGCGCCTCGAGCACGAAAATCGAGCGTCCGCCCATGCCGTGCAGCGGCTTGCAGACGATCTTGCCGTGCTCGGCGAGGAAGGCGCCCATGTCGCCCATGTCGCGCGTGATCAGAGTCGGGGCGCAGCACTGCGGGAACCAGGCCGTGTAGACCTTCTCATTCATGTCACGCAGCCCGCGCGGGCGGTTCACCACCCGCGCCCCCTGCAGCTCGGCCCGCTCCAGGATATAGGTCGTGTAGATGTATTCGGTGTCGAACGGCGGGTCTTTGCGCATCAGGATGCACTCCAGATCCCCGAGCCGCATCGTCTGCGGTTCGCCGAGCTCGAACCAGTGCTGCGGGTCGGCGGCGACCCTCAGCGCCCGGACCCGGCCCCAGGCGATACCCTCGCGCAGCCACACATCGCGCTGCTCCATGTAGTACAGGGACCAGCCGCGCGCCTGGGCGGCGAGCAGCATGGCCAGCGTCGAATCCTTGGCATAGTGAATGGCGTGGATCGGATCCATGAGCACGCCGAGACGGATGGACATGGTGGAATGATGCCAGCAGCGGCCCCGGCTGTCCGGGCCGGCTGCGCCGAGCGCGCCGCTCGGCCGGAACCGCGATGCACGCGGCATGGCCAGGCCCAGGCCGATATGTTAAAAGAAAACCTGCGTCAGTTCTCGGGGCCCGCACAGCCAATGGCGCCGCTTCGGGTATTGCGTGTACGCTCGGGACTCGAGGCGGCAACCGCCATCGGGGCGGCCGTTCGAGCCTCACCATATAAGGAGTTGCGTGGCCGTGAACGCCAGCAACGAGAAACTCCAGGGCCTGAAGGTTCTGGTGATCGACGACAGCAAAACCATCCGCCGCACGGCGGAGACGCTTCTCGCCAAAGAGGGCTGTGAGGTCTACACGGCTATCGACGGTTTCGACGCGCTGTCGAAAATTGCCGATCACCAGCCGGATATCGTGTTCGTCGACATCATGATGCCCCGGCTCGACGGCTATCAGACCTGCTCGCTCATCAAGCACAACAAGGTCTTTCGCGCCATCCCGGTGATCATGCTGTCCTCGAAGGACGGCCTGTTCGACCGCGCCCGCGGGCGGATCGTCGGCTCCGAGCACTATCTGACCAAGCCCTTCACCAAGGATGAGCTGCTGAGCGCGATCGAGACGCATATCGGGAGATGACGGCCATGGCGCTGATTCTCATCGTCGACGACTCGCCGACGGAAGTGCACGTGATGCAGACGGCGCTCGAGAAGCACGGTTTTCGCACTGCCGCGGCCGGCGATGGCGCCGAGGGCGTGCGGCTTGCTCGGGAGATGAGTCCGGACCTGATTTTCATGGACATCGTGATGCCGGGCATGAACGGCTATCAGGCGACCCGGGCGCTGGTGAACGATCCGCGCACTCGGCAGATCCCGATCATCATGGTGACCTCCAAGGGGCAGGAGACCGACCGGATCTGGGGGCTGCGCCAGGGTGCGGTCGATTACATGGTCAAGCCCGTCTCGCCCGACCAGCTGATCGCCAAGGCGCGCTTGGCGCTCGCGAGTTGACGCACACACATGGTGTACCGTTGTTTTCACCTGCACGCCTGCGCACGGGCCGAGTGTCCCCATGAGTGAGGCGGTGTCGCTGCAGTCCCTGCGTGACCGGCCGTTCGAGCTGCTGAGTGAGCTCGAGCGGCGCGCCCGCGCCGTCTCGGCGCAGCCCGGCCAGGAGGGGGCCGCCGAGCGCGAGTGGGTCGGCGTGGCGCTGCGTATGGCCGGGGATTTATACCTGGTGGCGCGCGAGGAGACCCGCGAGGTGCTCGGCGTGCCGGCCGGCATGACCCGCGTGCCGGGCGCGAAGCTGTGGATCAAGGGGCTGGCGAATGTGCGCGGGCAGCTGCTGCCGATCATCGATTTGCGTCAGTTTCTCGGCAGCGGCGCCACGCCGATCAGCCGCAATACCCGGGTCGTGGCCGTAAATCACCGCGAGATCCCCGCCGGGCTGCTCGTCGATGAGGTGCTCGGATTTCGCCGCTTCGCCGAAGGGGAGTTCAGCGCCGAGGCGCCCCCGACCATGGCGCGCTGCGAGCGTTATCTCGCCGGGGCGTTCCGGCGCGGCACCGAGCAATGGCCGGTGCTCAGTCTGCGTGCGCTGCTCGAAAGTGCGGCATTTGCGGAGGCCGCGGCATGAGCGCGCAACCCGCACTGGCCGCACAGTCGCGGTTGCTCACCACGGTGCTCGCCGCTGGCGCCGGCCTGATGCTGCTCGCCGCGGCGGTGGCTTACTTTGCCGCCGGCAGCGCCGCTCCGGCCATAGCGCGCTTCGGGCCGCTCGCCCTGGCGCTGCTCGCGGCCGCCTTGCTCGGCGCCGGCATCGTGCTCGCCGGGCGCATAGAGAAGACGGTCCAGGACCAGCGCTTCGCCGCCGAGACCCAACGCAAGGAGAACGATCGGAACCAGCAGGCCATCCTGCGCCTGCTCGATGAGCTCTCGAGCCTCGCCGACGGTGATCTCACCGTGCAGGCGACCGTGACCGAGGAGATCACCGGAGCGATTGCTGATTCGATCAACTACGCGGTCGATGCGCTGCGCGGCCTGGTGACGACCATCAATCATTCGGCCATCCAGCTCGACAGCGCCGCACGCCAGACCCAGGCGCTCTCGCAGCACCTGGCCAAGGCGAGCAGCGCGCAGTCAAAGCAGATCGCCTCGGCTACCGAGTCCGCCTCGGGCATGGCCAACTCAGTGGCTGAGGTCTCCGGCAACGCCGAGCGGGCGTCCGACGTGGCGCGCCACTCGGTGGAGATCGCCCACAAGGGTGGCGATGCGGTGCGCCGCACCATCGATGGCATGAACGCCATCCGCGAGACCATCCAGGAGACCTCCAAGCGGATCAAACGACTCGGGGAAAGCTCGCAGGAGATCGGCAACATCGTCGAGCTGATCAACGACATCGCCGAGCAGACCAACATCCTGGCCCTGAACGCCTCGATCCAGGCGTCGATGGCCGGGGAGGCCGGACGCGGCTTCGCGGTGGTGGCCGATGAAGTGCAGCGGCTCGCCGAGCGTGCTGCCAACGCCACCAAGCAGATCGAGGTGCTGGTGCGCACCATTCAGACTGACACCAACGAGGCGGTGGTGTCGATGGAGCGCAGCACCACTGATGTGGTCGGCGGTGCGCTGCTGGCGGAGAACGCCGGCGCGGCACTCGATGAGATCGAGCAGGTCTCCAACCAGATCGCGAGCCTCGTTCAGAACATCTCCGGCAGTGCGCGCGCTCAGGCGAGCGGCGCGCAGAATATTGCGCGCAACATGCAGGTGCTGCGCGAGATCAGCGTACAGACCGCCGAGTCCACCAACGCCACCTCGGCGGCCATCGCCCAGTTGGCGGAACTGTCGGCGGGCCTGCGCCGCGCGGCGGCCGGGTTCCGCCTGCCCGGCGGCGCGCACCCGGGCGCCACGGGCGCGTACAAGCGCCCCGACGGTGTCGCGGCTGCCAGCCGTCCCGCCGCCGCCACCCCCGTCACCGCCGCGGGCGGTCACTGAGCCTACCGTCCGGAGCTGCTGGATGTCGGAAGTTGCCTCGCAGACGCTCGAGCTGGTCGGGCATGAACTCGCCCACACGCTGGGGGAGGCGCGCGCCGCCATCGAAAGCTACCTCGAGCAGCCGGACAACGTCACGCTGCTTGAGCGGTGCAAGCACGAGCTGCATCAGGCGCAGGGTGTGCTGCGCATGTTGGAGATCTACGGCGCGGCGCTGCTCGCCGAAGAAATGGAGTTGGTGGCCGATTACCTGCTCGCCACCTACGATGAGCGCAAGGGCCAGGCCGAGAGTCTCGATGCGCTGCTGCGCGCGCTGGTGCAGCTGCCGGGGTACCTCGAGCGCGTGCTCGCCGGCGGGCGCGACATCGCGCTCGTGCTGCTGCCGCTGCTGAATGACCTGCGGGCCGTGCGTGGCAGCGCGCTGCTGTCCGAGGGCACGCTGCTGCTTTTGAACCTGAAGTCGGACAAGCAGGCCCAGCCTCAGACTCCCGTCCCCGGGGAGCCGATCTTGAACGTCGAGCAATGGGCCCGACGGCTGCGCACCCAGTTCCAGGCCGGCCTCATCGGCTGGATTCGCGGCGAGCGCATCGAGCAGAACCTCGCCACGCTCGCCTCGGTCGCCGAGAAACTCGAGCGCTCTGCCACGCGCCAGCCGGTGTTCCAGCTCTGGTGGGTCGTGGGCGCGGTGATCGAGGCGCTGCGCGACGGTGGTCTCGAGGGCGGCGTGTCGGTGAAACGGCTGCTGGGACTGGCCGATCGCGAGATCCGCCGCCTCTACGAGCTCGGCGAGCCGCGCTACTGCCAGAGTCCGCCGGTCGACCTGCTGAACAACCTGCTCTACTACGTGGGCCGCTCCGCCAACGGCGGTACGCGCGTCGCGGCGGTGCGGGCCTCGTTCCGCCTGAGCGAGCTGCTGCCGGTGGATGAGAGCGTCGAGCAGGAGCGCGAGAGCCTTTCGGCACCTAACATCAAACTGATGCAGACCGTGGCGGTGGCGATCCGCGAGGATCTGGCCAAGGTCAAGGAGGTGCTGGAGCAGTTCGGACGGCGCGGCGGCAGTGATGGCGAGGAGCTGCGAGGCCAGGTCGCGCTGCTGCGCAAGATCGGCGATACGCTCGGGGTGCTCGGACTCGGCGCGCAGCGTGCCGCGGTGCAGGCGCAGACCGATCGCCTGGAGCGCATTCTCGGGGGCGCTGAGCCGCTCGGGGAAGGCGTGCTGGTGGAAGTCGCCGCCGCGCTGATCGCGGTCGAAGACCGGCTGGATGACAACCTGGTCGGCATGATCCTGCCGGTCGGTGGCCCTGAGCGCGACGCCTCGCAGGGCGATCGCGAATTCCAGCAGGTGCAGTCCGCGGTCCTGCGTGAGTGCATCCAGAACCTCGCCTGGATCAAGGAGGCCGTTACTCAGAGCATCGGCGGCTCGCCTGATCCGGCGGCGCTCGATAGCTGGCAGGGGCTGATCACGGGACTGAAGGCCGCGCTGCTGATGCTCGGCAAGGCGCGTGCGGTAGAGGTCGTCGAAGGCATTGCTACGCAGTTGCGCCGCATCATGCGGCCGGGCGCGGCCCCGGTGCCACCGGGCTGGCTCGATCGTCTGGCCGATGCGATCGTCAGCATCGAGTACTACATGGAGACGCTGCAGGCAGGGCGCAGCGACCCCTGGTATATGCTCGACAACGCTCAGTCGTGCCTGCAATACCTGGAGCGCGCGCCGCAGGCACTGCCGACGGCGCCCATCGAGCCGTCTGCGTTTGCCAAGACGGTGCTCATGACGCCGGGCGGGGAGACCCAGGCGGGTGCCACCATCCCGGATGTCCCGCTGGCGGCCGCCCCGCCACCCGTGGCGCTCACCGCGGCCTCGACCGCGAAGCTGGCGGCGCTCGCCGAAAGCGCCAGCCCGGAGCTGATCAAGCTGTTCGTCGAGGAGGCGCGTGAGGAGTTGGCGCGCATCCGGCGCCACTTCCCGCTGTGGGACCAGAATCCGCTCGATCGTGATTCGCTCGAGATCGTGCGCCGCGGCTTTCATACCCTGAAGGGCAGTGGGCGCATGGTGGGTGCGCGCGAGCTCGGCGAGCTCGCCTGGTCCGTCGAGAGCCTGCTCAACCGGTTGCTCGACAACACCCTGACGCGCAGCCCCGAGATCCTGGAGGAGCTGCGCGAGGCAATTGCCGCCCTGCCGCAGCTGATTGAGCATCTGGAGACCGGTCGCCCCGTGGCGAGCGACGTGGCGGGCATCACGGCCGCCGCGCACGCCATGGCCGCCGGCCGCGAGAGCGAACCGCCGCCGGGTCCCGCCGAGACCGTCGCGAGCGAAGCGGCGGTGCTCGATGCCATGCCGGCGGCCGCCGTCACCGGCATGGACGAGGCGCTGCGGGAGATCTATGCCCGCGAAACTGAAACCCACGTGGCCGCGATCCGCTCCTACCTCAAGAGTGAAGCGCAGGCGCCCGAGCCGCACCCACTGCCCGAGGATGTCTATCGGGCCTGCCACACGCTGGCGGGCAGCTCCAAGGCCGCGCAGGCGCGCCACGGCGTGCGGCTGGCCGAGCCGCTGGATCACTGGATCCGGCGTGCATTCACCAGCGGTGCCGGTCTGAGCAGCGCCGATTTGACGCTGCTCGCGGACTGCATGGGCGCGATGGAGACGGTGGCCGAACACCTCGAGGAACCCACCGGATACTTTGCCAGTCACCTGCTGCTGATCGAACGGCTAGGGGAGGCCGAGCATGCGCTCGATGAGCGTATCGCCGCGGCCGCGCCGGCGCAGGAAGAGGCTGCGGCCGTCACGGCGCCAGCGGCTGCGGCCCCGATCGAACGGCTCGCGCCGATGCCGTCGGTGGAGCCGGCCGTTGATTACGATCCGGAAGTTGCCGCGGTCTTCACCGAGGAGGCGCTGGAGTTGATCGAAGGATCCGAGCGCGCGCTCGGGGACTGGCGCTCGACGCCGGCCGATGCGCAGCGCGCGTTCGCGCTGAAGCGCGCGCTGCACACGCTCAAGGGCGGGGCGCGTATGGCCGGCATCATGACCATGGGCGATCTGTCGCACGAGCTCGAGACGCTCGTAGGCCAGGCCGAGAGCGGCGCGCTGAGCGCCGGCGAGACGGTGTTCGACGTCATCCAGGCGAGCCTCGATCATCTCGCCGGCATGCGCGAAGCGGTGGTCAATGGGCAGGCCGTGCCGCCGGCCCAGGCGATGATCGGGCGGATCCGCGCACTGACGCAGCCGCAGAGTGCGCCAAGCGTCGAGTCGCCGCTCGCCGCCCCCGAGGCGCAGGCCGTCCCCGAGGTATCCGAACCGGTGGCGATCGCGCGCGAGACGCCCGCGCCGCAGGTCCCCGAGATCGCGGCGCCTGATGAGCGCGGGGCACACGAGCCGCCGGTGTTGGTGCCAGCCGGCATTGAGGCGTTACCGCCGATCGTATTTGAGGCGCCGGCGGACGAACCGCAGGTGTTCGCCGAACGCATCGCACCGGTCGAGCTCGATCCCGAGGCGGTTCCGGTGCTGCAGCCCGCTGCGGCGCTTGAGCCGGCGGTCCTCGCCGAGGATCTGCCGCCGGTGTCAGCGGAAGCGTTGGCGAGCGAGCCGGATGCCGCGCCGCTCGCCGTGCCGCAGCCAGTGCCCCCGGGCCGCGAACCGGTCGCGCCCGCGGAGCGTCAGGAGATGGCGCGCGTCGATGCCGAGCTGCTCGACAAGCTGCTCAATGTCGCCGGCGAGGCAAGCATCGCGCGCTCGCGGCTCGACCAGCAGATCAGCTCCATTGATTTCAACCTCGGGGAGCTGTCGCGCACGGTCACGCGTCTGAAGGAGCAGCTGCGCAGCTTGGAGATCGAGACGGAGGCGCAGATCCTGCACCGGCATGAGCCGGACAGCGGCCACCGCGGCGATTTCGATCCGCTCGAACTCGACCGGTATTCCTCCATTCAGCAGTTCTCCCGAGCGCTCGCCGAGACGGCCAACGACGTGGCGAGCCTGCAGCAGCTGCTGGAGAATCTGACCAAGGATGCGCACACGCTGCTGCAGCAGCAGGCGCGCACCATGACGGAGCTGCAGAATGGCCTGATGCGCACGCGCATGGTCTCGTTCCAGCAGCATGTGCAGCGTCTCTCGCGCATCGTCCGCCAGGCGGCCGCCGATACCGGCAAGCGCGCCGAACTGATCGTCGAGGGTGCAGCCGGGGAACTCGATCGGCAGGTGCTCGAGCGCATGCTGCCGCCGTTTGAGCACCTGCTGCGCAACGCCGTGGTGCATGGCATCGAGGTGCCCGAGGAGCGTCTGCGCCGAGGCAAGCCACCGGTGGGGCGCATCGAGCTGCAACTGCGCCGCGATGGGGCGCAGGTGGTGGTGCGCCTCGCGGATGACGGGGCGGGCATGGACCTGCAGGCGATCCGCGCCAAGGGGCTCGCGCTCGGACTGATTTCCTCCGCAGGGGTGAGCGACGAGGAAGCCCTGCAGCTGATCCTCGAGCCGGGTTTCTCCACTGCCGGCAGCGTGACGCAGCAGGCCGGCCGCGGCGTCGGCATGGATGTGGTGGCCACTGAGATCAAACGCCTCGGTGGTGCGCTGCACATGAAGTCGCTCACGGGCGAGGGCAGTGAGTTCACGATCCGCTTGCCGTTCACCCTCGCGATCAGTCATGCGCTGATTGCGCGGGCGGGCGATGAACTCTATGCGCTGCCGCTGCCGACCGTCGAAGGGGTGTTGCGGCTGCCGCTTGAGCAGGTGAACCAGTATCTCGAGGCGGACTCCGCGCCGTTCGAGTACGGCGCGCAGCGCTACCGGTTCCAGCATCTGGCGGTCTTCATCGGCCTGCCGCCCTCGCCGCTGCCGAGCGAGGACACCACGGTGCCCGTGGTGCTGGTGCGAGCCGGGGAACATTCCACGGCAATCGTGGCCGACGAACTGCTCGGTAACCGTGAGATCGTGGTCAAGTCGGTCGGACCGCAGATCGCCGGTATCCGCGGTATCTCCGGGGCGACCATTCTCGGCGATGGCCGGATCGTCATCATTCTCGACATCGGCGCGCTGGTGCGCGCCGAGTGGCGTGGGCGCGGTCTGGTGCCCGCCGAGCGCGATCAGACCGACCGGCGCATCCTCGCAATGGTGGTGGACGATTCGATCACGGTGCGGCGGGTGACGCAGCGGCTGCTCGAGCGCAACGGCATGCGGGTGCTGACCGCCCGGGACGGCATGGACGCAGTTGCGCTGCTGCAGGATCAGGTACCCGACATCATCTTGCTCGACATTGAGATGCCGCGTATGGACGGCTACGAGGTGGCGGCGCATGTGCGCAACGATCCGCGGCTGCGCGCAGTACCGATCATCATGATCACCTCGCGGGTCGGGGAGAAGCATCGCGCACGGGCGATCGAGTTCGGTGTCGATGACTATCTCGGTAAGCCGTATCAGGAGACCGAGCTGCTCGAGGCGATCGCTCCGCTGGTCGAGCGCGCCCGCGGGACATACCGTGGCGAGGACTTCGGCGCGGCCGACTCGGCCGCGGCGCAGGGCGAGTGACGGGGGAACGATGGCCGAGAGGGTTCAGGAAATCTACAGCCTGCTCATTCCGCTCGCGGAAGGCCGGTTGCTCGTGCCGCGCGCCTGTGTTGCGGAGGTCGCCGGGCTGCCGGTTCCCTCCGAGATGACCGGCGCGCCGCCATGGTACATCGGCACGGTGCCCTGGAATGGCCGGGCGGTGCCGCTGGTGTCCTTCGAGGGGGTCTGCGGACGCAGCATTCCGCCGGGTTCGGGCCGCGCGCGCATGGTGGTCTTCGTGGGCCTGGGGACGCGCCTGGCGCATTTCGCCATCGTCTCGCAGGGGTTCCCGCAGCTGGTGCGGCTCAGTTCGGACGTGATCCGGCCGGGCGGGGCCACATTTCCCGAGCGCGTCCCGGTGCTCTGCCAGCTGCGCATGGCCAACGAGACACCGCTGGTGCCGGATCTGGAGCGCCTCGAGGCGCTGATTGCGGACGAGACGCGCTTCGCGGCCTGAGTCCGTGGAGCGGAGCGTGGCCGCGGGCGGGGCTTGAAAAACCGCTCAAGGTCCGGCGCGCGCAGCCGATGAGTATTTGAGAGGGATCGAATCGATCACCCCCGCATCGCGCGGGTCTTGCGGGCCATCGGCTGGGATGCCGTGCAGCCTCCAACGAACCCCCGTGCAGGACAGGTCCTCGGCGCCGTGTGAACTTCTCGGCTTTACCCGACTTCGTGGCGATTGGCGGACTGGTCGCCGTCTTCTGGACGCTGCTGCGCCGCACCCGCCAGAGCCGCCTGAATTTCTGGCTGGTCGGCTGGGTGCTGCTGCTCGTGCACATCATCGCGCTGTTCGTCGCCGCGAACACCCCTGGCAATGCCGATGGCGCCTATTCCGTGGCGGTCGCCATGCTGGTGGTGATTGCCAACATTTTTATGTGGGCGAGCGGCGAGCAGCTGGAGATCCGCGCCCGTACCCTCTCGATTGCGGTATTCAGCGCAGTCCCCGACGCGGTGCTGCTGAGCTGCGTGCAGTATGGCGTCAGTGCCCCCTGGGTGTACGCGGCAACGACCGTCGCCGGTGCCGGTTCGATGCTGTGGATGATGCGCGCCTGGCGCAGCGCAAACGGTCAGCCGACGCTGCGCTGGCGCACCTCGCTGGTGCTGACCGTCTATGCCGTGCAGGGCACGCTGCTCGCCTTCGGCCACCCGAATGAGGCGCTGACCTGGATGCTCACCTGGCATTACCTGGCGGTCGCTGCGCTGTACCGGATGACCGCGCCTCGAGCCTCGGCCAGCGTGCGCTTCACCATGATCAGCTTCATTGCGTGGGCGTTCGTGTTTCCGGCCGCAGACCTGATGGCGGTGCTCTGGCCGCACGCGCACGTCGATGCCGAGGTCTGGAACCTGCCGAAGTTCCTGGTCGCCACCGGCATGACCTTCACGCTGCTGGAGGAGCAGCTCTCGAAGGCCGAGTACGCCTCGCAGCATGATGCGCTCACCGGGTTGCCCAACCGGCGCCTGCTGGTGCGTCGTCTGCACGAGGCCATGGCGCGGGTGCAGGCGGCCGGTACCGATTTGGCGCTGGTGGTCATTGACCTTGACGGGTTCAAGGAGATCAACGACACCTTCGGCCATGCGGTGGGCGATGAGGTGCTGCAATGGGCGGCGGGACAATTCCGTACGCGGCTCGGGCCGCACGATGTGCTGGCGCGGCTCGGCGGTGATGAATTCGCGGTGGTACTCACCGAGCTGCAGGGGCGGGAGGCCGCCGAGCGGGTCGCGGCGGAGTTGCGCGGCGCACTGGCCGACGGTCTGATCATCCGAGGGCGTCAGCTCAGGCTCGGTGCCAGCGTCGGGTTCTCGTTGTATCCAGCCGACGGCGATGACGCGGATCGGCTGTACGCGGCGGCCGACCATGCGATGTATGAGCGCAAGCCGTATCGGCAGGACGCGGACGGGCCGGACGCGCTTGAAGCTCTCCCCGGTGCCTGAGACGGGCTGTTCACTCCAGCACTGCGCGCACGGGTGCGTGCAGCCGTCCGTTGCTCGCCAGCACTGAGGTCGTTTCCAGGGTGACTTCCCCGCCCGCGAGGTCGGTGAAGGTGCCGCCCGCTTCGCGCACGATGACCACCAGCGCGGCGATGTCGAGGATGTTCACGTCGGACTCGATCACCACCTCGAGCGCGCCGCGGGCCAGCAGGTGGTAATGCAGGAAGTCCCCGTAGCCGCGGATGCGGCTCACCTGACGGATCAGTGCGCCGAGCTTCGGCCACTGCGCTGAATGGGCGAGCGTCTTCAGATTGCCCGTCGAGACGATGCTGGCGGCCAGTTCCTGGGTGGGGCTGACGTGGATAGGACGATCATTCAGGTAAGCTCCCGCACCGTGCTCCGCCCAGGCGATCTCGCCGTAAGCCGGGGCGCTTGAGACGCCGAGCACCAGCCGCCCGCCGCGCAGCAGCGCGATCTGGGTCGAGAAGAATGGGCACTGGCGCACGAACGACTTGGTGCCGTCGATCGGATCGACCAGCCACACGCTCTCGGCACCGAGGTCGTGCTGACCGGTCTCCTCCCCGTAGAAGCCATGGTTTGGAAAGCGCCGCGCGAGGAGGGTGCGGATGGTCTCCTCGGCGCGCACGTCCGCCTCCGTCACGGGCGTCTGGTCTGCCTTGGTGCGGATCTCGAGGTTGCGCTGGTAGTAGCCGCTGATCACCTCGGCGGCGGCGCGTGCCGCCTCCAGGGCGGCTTGAAGTTCAGGTGAGGGCATGCGGCTCGGTCGGGTGAGGGGCCGTCAAATTGCCGCTCCGGGGCGCACCTGTCAATCGCGCGCTCTGGCACAATGCACCGCGAGGCGAACCATGGGCAATCGACTGAGCAAAATTTATACGCGTACCGGTGATGAGGGCACCACGGGCCTCGGCGACGGGACGCGGGTGCCCAAGGACAGCGCGCGGGTCGAGGCGTTCGGCACGGTCGATGAGCTCAACAGCGCCCTCGGCGTGCTGCTCGCGGTGCCGGGGTTGCCTGCGGCGGTGGGCGAGTGCCTGACCGAGGTGCAGCATCAGCTATTCGATCTCGGCGGGGAGCTGTGCATCCCGGGCCACACCGTGATCGGCACCGCACAGGTGGAGGGCCTGGAGCATACTCTCGATGCGTTCAATGAGGCGTTGCCGCCGCTGAAGGAGTTCATCCTGCCGGGCGGTGGCGCGGCCGCCGCCGCCTGCCATCTGGCCCGCACCGTAGCCCGGCGTGCGGAACGGCGGGTCTGGACGCTGGCGGCCGGCGAGCCGGTCAATCCGCATGCGTTGCACTACCTGAACCGGCTGTCGGATCTGCTGTTCGTGCTGGCCCGGGTGCTCGCGCGTCACGAGCGCGGCAGCGAGGTGCTCTGGCGGCACTCGCGCTGAGGGATTCCGCCGGCGCTGCAACTTTCGGTGTGCGGATGTGTTTTGCGGGTACTTTGGACCGGAGACATGCATGAATCGCACGCCGAGCGCCGCACTGGCCGGATTGCTTCTGGGGCTCACCGCGCTCGCAGCGCCGTCTGGCGCGGCGCATGCCGGTGACCGTACGGTGGTCACGCGCACCTACCTCTGGCACTCCGATCAGCTCATCATTGAGGTGCCTGCCGACGTTCGCTACCACCCGGCGCCCACTTGGAGCCTGACGATCAGCGCGCCGAAACGGACGCTCGGTGAGCTCGTGGTCGGCGCCCGGCGGATCAGAGCCAGGCCGCATACCTGCTTTTCGCTGATCCCGTTCTGCATGAGTTTCGGAACCGACATCCACCACACCGTGCACGTGTACATCAGCGGACCGGCGCTGCGAGTGATCCAGCTCGACGGTTCTGCGGACCTCGCGCTCGATCAGGTTCACCAGGACCGCCTCGCCGTGCAGATCGACGGCAGCGCGAAAGTTCATGGCAGCGGCACGGTGCAGGCGCTTCTCGTGAGGATCGACGGTGTTGGTACCGTGCGCCTTGCGCACATGAGTGAACAGCGCGCCCGCGTGCGCATCGATGGCAGCGGTACGGTCTCGATCGCGCCCACCGAGAGCGTCTCGGTGCACATCGCCGGGGCCGGGACCGTACGCCTACACTCCGATCCACCGCACGTCACGACTCATATCGAAGGGGCCGGCGACGTGATCCGCGTGCCTGCCGCCGGCTGAACACGCGCGCTTCGCAGCGCCGCCGCGGGTGGCGCGGCCACGTCGCGGCGCGCACGAGCGGCGCGGTTCCTTTTGTCCCCGGCAGCCCGTCAGGCGTCCAGTTGCCGCTCCAGCTGTGTGCGTGAGAACAGGCCGCGCACGACAGTGCCGCCCTGCGCGGCGCGCTCCAATACGACGATATGCGTCATCGCGCGGTGTGCCCTGAATCGCTCGGCGATGTCTGCCACGCTTGCGGTACGCACCATGTTCCACTCGAGCATCGGCACTTGCTCCCAGGGCGTCATAACGTGGCCGACCTGGATTTCATCATGGCGCGTGAAGCTGGAACTGTTGAGAAACTGCAGCGGCCGCTCGCCTTGGATGTCGTACGAGGTGATCAGGCCGATCACCTTCTCCCCGCGCGTGACGAGCAGTGCGCGTACGCCGGCCACCATCATGTCGCGCAGCGCATCGTCGATCGGTCGTTCGGCCGTCACGAGCACCGGGGTCTGGGCGGCGAAGTCGGTCATCACGAGGGCTGCCGGGTCGGTCGGGGCGACCTGGTGAGTGTGCGGCGGCGCCGGTCGTCGCGGTGCATCGCTGGTGGCGAACGCGCGCGCTGCGGGATGCAAATCGCCGGGCCTGGCGAGCAGGGCGTGTTCGGCGCCTTCCGATTCTGAATCAAACATCGATATAGTCCTCCGTCGCGCCCGCACACCGCAGCGCTGAGACGGCTCGGCCGGTGGGCGCCAAGCCATTCTGCGCCGTCGAGGCAGACAGGTGCGTCTCTCAAGCGAGAGACGCAGTGCCACGCTGCCGGCGCCGCCAGAGGAGTTTGACCGGCGTGGCCGCGAGAGTTCCGGTCCAGAGCGTGTGATGGATCCCGCCGCAGCGATAAAAAAACAAGGCCGCGTGATCGCTCACGCGGCCCTGTCTCCCCCCTCGACCTGTGCCCGGTGGGTCTACCGGCGCAATCCTCTGCTTGTTGTGCTCATCGGCGCCGGCCCGTGGTGTGCTTGTCCCGGCGCTGTTGCATTCATGGTATCTGTCTGGGGTCTTCCGTCAAGCACTTTGAATATGTTGTTGCCGTGGCGCAACGAATTGGAGCGGGTCAGCTCAGTCGGCCCGTGAGCGTGCTGCGCCAGCGTTCCCAGTCAAAGGCCGGCCCGGGATCGGTTTTTCGGCCCGGTGCGATGTCGCTATGTCCGGCAATGTGCTCCGGCGACAGTGAGGGATAGGCCGCCAGGAGTCCGGCCACGAGCGCAGCGAGGCTCTCGTACTGCGCATCGGTGTACGGCCTGTGGTCCGTCCCTTCGAGTTCGACGCCGATCGAGAAGTCGTTGCACGCTTCGCGGCCGCGGTACTGCGAGCGGCCCGCATGCCAGGCGCGCTGCCCGAACCCCACGTACTGGCGCAGCCCGCCGTCGCGGCGCACGAGCGCGTGGGCCGAGACGCGCAGATGCGCAACATCGCGCAGTGCGGCGGGCGCATCGGCCGGGATGTTGCCCGTGAACAGCCGGTCGATCCACGGCCCGCCGAACTGCCCGGGCGGCAGACTGATGCCATGGATGACGATCAATTCCGGCCGCCCGCCCGCCGGGCGTGCATCGCAGTGCGGGGAGAGCACCTGCGGCACGCCCGCCAGCAGGCCGGTGGCGGTATCGATCTGAACGGCGCGGGGGAAGCTGCTCACTGCGTTCGGACGGGCGCTCGGCGCCGCGGCGGGGGACGCATCCCGCCTTCTCGGCCGATCATGCCACAATCGCGGCATGAGAACCGACAATGCCGCCTACGTTGAGCGCGATCTCGCGCATGTCTGGCACCCGTGCACGCAGATGAAGGATCATGAGCGCGTGCCGCTCATTCCGGTGCGCCGCGGCGAGGGTGCGTGGCTTGAGGACTACGAGGGCAAGCGCTATCTCGACGCCATCAGTTCTTGGTGGGTAAACCTGTTTGGTCACGCCAACCCGCGCATCAACGCCGCAGTGCGCGCCCAGCTGGAGAGCCTCGAGCAGGTGATCCTCGCCGGGTTTACCCACGAACCGGTCATTCGTCTCTCCGAGGCGCTGGTGGCGGTTGCCCCGCCCGGGCTGACGCGCTGCTTCTACGCCGATAACGGCTCCTCGGCGGTCGAAGTCGCGGTGAAGATGAGCTTTCACTATTGGCGCAATCTCGGCCGCGCAAACAAGCGCCGCTTCATCACGCTCTCAGGCAGCTACCACGGCGAGACGCTCGGCGCGCTCGCCGTGGGCAACGTCGAGTTGTACAAGGACATCTACCAGCCCTTGCTGATGGACGTCATCACTGTTCCCTCTCCGGATTGCTACGAGCGTGAGCACGGGGAGAGCTGGGCGGCGCACTCACGGCGCAAGTTCGCGCACATGGAGGCGGCACTCGAGCGGCACGCGCACGAGTGCGCCGCGGTGATCCTCGAGCCGCTGGTGCAGTGCGCCGGTGGGATGCGCATGTACGATCCGGTGTATCTGCGGCTGCTGCGCGCGGCCTGCGACCGGCACCAGGTGCTGTTGATCGCCGATGAGATCGCGGTCGGTTTCGGGCGTACCGGAACACTGTTCGCCTGCGAGCAGGCCGGCATCAGTCCGGATCTGATGTGTCTCTCGAAGGGTCTCACCGCCGGCTATCTGCCCCTCTCGGCGGTGCTCGCCACCGAACCGATCTATGCGGCCTTCTACGACGAGTACACCAAGCTCAGCGCGTTCCTGCACTCGCACAGCTTCACGGGCAACCCGCTCGCCTGCACCGCCGCGCTTGCCTGTCTGGAGATCTTCAAGACCGAGGAAGTGATTCAGCGCAACCGCGCCCTGAGCGCGCACCTCGGGGAGCGGGCCCGTACGCTTGAGGCGCATCCGCATGTCGCCGAGGTACGCCAGCACGGCATGATCGTCGCCGCCGAGCTGGTGCGCGAGAAATCCTCGCGCGAGCCGTATCCCTGGCAGGAGCGGCGTGGACTGAAGATCTACCAGCACGCGCTCGAGCGCGGGGTGCTGCTGCGCCCGGTCGGCAACGTGGTGTACTTCATGCCACCCTACGTAGTGACCCCGGAGGAGATCGACCTGATGGTCGAGGTGGCCCGCGAGGGCATCGAGCGGGCCACGTGCGACTGACGCGCATCCATGTGAGCGCGCCGCCGCAGGCGGGCGGTGCCTGCACGGTGCGCGGCGAGGCGGCCAATCACCTCGCCCGCGTACTGCGCCTCGAGGTGGGCGATACGCTGGAGGTGTTCGACGGCGAGGGTGGGGAGTACAGCGGGCGCATCGAGGCGATGCGCAAGGGCGAGGTGCAGGTCGCGCTCGGGCCGCGCCGCGAGGGTCTGACCGAATCCTCCCTGCAGCTCACGCTCGCGCAGGGGATCTCGCGCGGTGAGCGCATGGACTGGGTGGTGCAGAAGGCCGTGGAACTCGGTGTGACGCGCATCGTGCCGGTACTGACCGAGCGCAGCGTCGTGCGCCTCGATGCCGAGCAGGCGCGCCACAAGCAGCGCCATTGGCACGGCGTCGCGGTGGCAGCCTGCGAACAAAGCGGGCGCAGCCGTCTGCCGACCATCGATCTGCCGCAGCCGCTGCCGATGTTCTTCGCGGCGCTCGGCGCCGGCGCCGGCACCGGGACGCTGCGCGTGCTGGCGAACCCGCAGGCGCACACCGGACTCGCTGCGCTGCCGGCAACCGCAGAGCAGGTGTTGGTGCTGATTGGTCCGGAGGGCGGACTCGCCGCCGCTGAAATACACGCCGCGGTCGAGCACGGCTTCCTCTGCGTGCGGCTCGGTCCGCGGGTGCTGCGCACCGAGACGGCGGCCGTGGCGGTGCTCGCGCTGTTGCAGCAGCGTTTCGGGGATCTCTAGCCTGAATCAGGCCTGTCCCAACGTTGATCGGCGGTACGCCGATAACTGACTGAATGTATTGGCGAAATCGTGATTTTTAGGGTGTTAACGATTTCGGCCCCAGCAGGTGGCATTGTGATCCCCGAACGGGTC
>JAKCDC010000113.1 GCA_021838635.1 Pseudomonadota bacterium | reverse complement strand
TTTAATCCATCGAACCGTTCAGCTCCACGGCTCGCGCTGCAGGCGCTCCTCCCAGGCGAGCGCGGTGCGCACGATGGTGTCCAGATCATCGAGCCGGGGCTTCCAGCCGAGTTCGCGGCGGATCCGCTCGGCGCGCGCGACCAGCGCTGGCGGGTCGCCGGGGCGGCGGGGCTCTTCGCGGATGTTCAACCGCTTGCCCGAGACCCGCTCGACGCTCTGCAGGACTTCACGCACGCTGTAGCCGTGGCCGTACCCCACGTTCAGCACCGTGGAGGCGCCCCCGCCGCGCAGGTACTCGAGCGCATCGAGGTGCGCGGTCGCGAGGTCCTCGACGTGAATGTAGTCACGCACGCCGGTGCCGTCCGAGGTGGCGTAGTCGGTGCCGTAGATCGCCACCTGCGGGCGCTTGCCGATGACGTGCTCGCAGGCTACTTTGATCAGCAGCGTTGCCTTCGGGGTCGCCTGGCCGACACGCCCCTGGGAGTCCGAGCCGGCGACGTTGAAGTAGCGCAGCGCCACGTGCTTCAGTGTCGATGCGGCCGACACGTCGCGCAGCATCCACTCCGACATCAGCTTCGAGGTGCCGTACGGGTTGATCGGCGCCGTTGAGGTGTCTTCCGCCGCGACGCCCTCGGCCGGGATGCCGTAGACCGCGGCGGTCGAGGAGAACACGAAATTCTTCACCCCGGCCTCGAGACAGGACTCCAGCAGCGCACGGGTTGAGCAGGTGTTGTTGCCGTAGTACTTCAGCGGCTCGCTCACGGACTCCGGCACGATGGTGAAGGCGGCAAAGTGCATGACGGTGTCGACATCGTGCTCCCGCATCACCTTCAGCACGGTCTGGCGGTCACCGACCTTGCCGACCACCAGGGGCGTGTCGAGCACCGCCTGGCGGAAGCCCCGGGAGAGATCATCGAGCACGACCACCCGCTCGCCCCGAGCACGCAGCTGCAGCACCACGTGGCTGCCGATATACCCGGCGCCGCCGGTGACGAGGATGCTCGAATGTTTCATGCCAGAATGTGTCCGTAAGTCCATGAAAGACGAAATCATAAACAAATCCCGCCGCGGGCACCTGAGAGCTGGTGCCGGTCTGCAGCCTTTTGCTGAGCTCACGCCTGAGCAAGTGCTTGAAGCGGCCGAGGTCGCCGGCCTGGCGCCGGACGGGCGGCTGCTGGCGCTGAACAGCTACGAGAACCGGGTCTACCGTCTGGGCACCGCCGGCGGCTTCCGGGTACTGAAATTCTACCGGCCGGGGCGCTGGAGCGATGCCCAGATCCTCGAGGAGCATGCCTTTGCGGTCGAGCTCGTCGAGGCTGAGCTACCGGTCGCGGCCCCGCTGGAGGTCGAAGGGCAGACGCTGATCCGCCAATCCGGCTTCCGATTTGCGGCCTTCGAGTGCCTGGCGGGCCGGGAGCCTGAGCTCGATGCGCCGGGAGCGCGCGAACTGCTGGGCCGCACGCTGGCGCGCATACATCAGGTGGGGGCCCGAGCGAGGTTCGCGCGCCGCCCGGCGATCGATCCGGACCGCTATGGCAGCCAAGCGCAGCGCACGGTGCGGGCGTCGACTTTGCTGCCGGAGGCGCTCACCGACCAGTACCTGCGTCTGAGCGATCAGCTGCTCGAGCGCATCGAGCGGGTGTACGAGGAGGTCGGGTCGGTGCATACGATCCGGGTGCATGGGGACTGCCATCTGGGGAATCTGCTCTGGGCGGAGCAGGGGCCGCGCTTCGTGGATCTCGATGACTGCGCCATGGCGCCGCGCATCCAGGATCTGTGGATGCTGCTCTCGGGAGAGCCCCCCGAGCAGCAGGCGCAGTGGGCCGAGCTGATGACGGGCTACGAGCAGTTTGCGTCACTGGACTACCACGAGCTGCGCCTGATCGAGCCGCTGCGCGCGCTGCGCATGCTCCATCATGCGGCCTGGGTGTGCGAGCGCTGGGCCGACCCGGCGTTCCCGCGCGCCTTTCCCTGGTTCGCCGAGCCGCGCCACTGGGAAGGGTACCTGCGGGATCTGGCCGAGCAGCTCGGCGCCATCGACGAGCCGCCGCTGCTGGCGCGCTAATCGGGGCGTGGTCGGGCTTGACGGGCGTGAGGCCAGGGGCAGCATGACCCGCTCACCGGTTCGTATCGACGGCAACTCTGCGCCTATGTGCTTTAAGCATTCTGTATATGATGGTAATATACACCATGCTCGAGTGGGCACGCATTATCGGCTTTGATTGGGACGCGGGGAACGCCCGCAAGAGCAGTCGGAAGCACGGTGTCAGTCAGGCAGAAGCTGAGCAGATTTTCTTCAATTCCCCGCTGTGTGTTATCGATGATTCCAAGCACAGCGCGACTGAACAACGCTTCCATGCGCTGGGTGAGACCGATCAGTACAGAAAGTTGCACGTGACATTTACGCTGCGCTCGAGTGGAACCCGGATTCGGGTCATTTCTGCGCGAGACATGCACCGTAAAGAGCGAACGATTTATGAAAGCACAGACGTCCAAGAAGCGCGAGACGCTGCCTGGCAGGCCAGGGGCGGCACGTCCCAAAAAGGCGGTTCCGGCGTTCAGGAGTGAGGCTGAGGAACGGCAGTTCTGGGAAACGCACGAATCTACCGAGTACGTGGACTGGAGCCGTGCGGAACCGGTCCGGTTGCCGAATCTGAAACCCTCGACGCAAACGATTTCGCTGCGATTACCGCTCGGGCTGCTGGAGCGCATCAAGATTGAGGCAAACCGCAGGGATATGCCCTATCAATCGCTGATTAAGGCGTGGCTTTCCGATCAGCTGCGTAGGCCCTGAAACACCGCCTCTGAGTCCGTCAGCCTCTGGCAAATAGCCACGGGATGCGCAATCCCTGGACCTGAGGTCGAACGCGGGGAGCATTCAAGGTGCATTCGCGCCTCCCGGGGCTCACTGTTCTCAGAAAAACGCGCCGAATTTCACGGTTTTACGCCCTACAGGATGCGTTTCGCAGGGCGGACGCGCTACTGTCGGGGGCATAAGAAGCCCTAGGGTGGGCGACACAAAGGCACCGAGCCATGCTGACTGGGAGAGACCGCTATCGGGCGGCGCCGAGGCGCCCCCGCGTCGTCACACCGCCCGCCCTGCGGCGCGGGTCTGTGCGTATTTGAGTCCCGCCACCGACGCAGCCGAGTGCTCATGCCCGCCCCCGACCGAGACGCGTCGTCGTCCGAGAGTACTCAGGTGCTCTCCAGTGCCTCCACCACCATCGTGCGTGCAGCGCTTGGCCTGGC
>JAKCDC010000056.1 GCA_021838635.1 Pseudomonadota bacterium | reverse complement strand
AGGATCCGGCGCTCGCACCGGAGCAACTCCTGGGGCGCTTTCGCACCGCGCGCGAGGCGATCCGCGCCCGGCTGATGGCGCTGAAGCAGGAACTCACCGCGTCTTGAGCGGCGCGGGCCGGGCGATTGGTGGCCACGCGGCGCCCGCGGGGAATCGGTAGCGGGTGAGTGTTTCGGGGCGCATCTGTGCGGAGAAGCCGGCGGCCGAGGGCGCGCGGTAGCGGCCTTGGCGCACCTCGAGGGGATCGACGGAATGCTCGTGCAGATGCTCGACGTACGCGATGGCCCGCTCGTCCATCCGGCCGCTGATCGCGACGTAATCGGCCATGGCGAGGTGCTGAACCGGTTCGCAGAGCCCGACGCCACCCGCGTGCGGAAAGACACGCACCCGTAACTTCGCGGCCATCAGGAGGAGGGCCAGGTTCTCGTTGACACCGCCTGCAGCAGCTGTTTGAACATGACGCGGTTGTGTGTGTGCTCGCCGGTGGAGATCGGCATGGGGGCTACCGCGTGGCGGATGGCGGCGTGTCCGAGGATGTCATCGGGACTGGTAGGCTCCTCGGCCCAGGCGATCGCAAAGCCGGCGAGCGCCTGCAGCCAGAGGATGGCCGTGCGCACGTCCCAGCGCTGGTGGGCGTCGATCGCGATCGCCACGCCGGCACCGGGCGCGCCGCTCGGACTGGGCCTGCCTGCGCGAGGCGCAGCGGCGCGTCGCGATGGCGCTGCCGCGAGTGGGGCTCGCCGTGAGGATCGACATCGGTTCGCGGCGCATCATCCACCCGGCCGACAAGGCTGATGTCGGGATGCGGCTGGCAGTGCTTGCGCGCAGGCGAGCGGGTCATGGTGAGTCTGGATACGCACCACGACGGTCTGCTCGCCGAGGAATTGAATCGGCCGCTCGGCTTCCAACTCTGCAACAGCGGGGGGGGTGCGCATTTGTCGATGCCCGTCGCGACGGGGCGGCGATTGAACTGAATGCCGCCTCGGTGAGCGGCGCGACCCGGGTTCGCCAGTGCTGGGGCGACAGTCCGATCTGCAATCTGTATGACCGTGCGGGCCTGCCCGCCGTCCCGTTCGAAATGCGGATTCGTGCGCGCCAACCTGCCTCCGCGGGGCCTCCGACCGACGTGCGGCTGACGTGAGACTGCCGGGGTGTACGGGAGGGTCATAGCCGCCGACGATGCCCATGCGCATTGAGGCGCGCCGGGCAGTTGAGTGACCTCGGCAATTGCCATCCCCGTGCCGCGCAGAGATCCCCCCGAGTGATCACACCCGCCGGAGAAGGCATGTTGGGCAGCAGGGATTGAAAGTGCTGAGCAGGACGCCCATCGCATCCTTCGCCGGGGTGCCTCAGAGCGATGAGGGGGGGGCGCCGGAGAGGAGGGCGCGCCCAGCGTACTCGCCGGCGCTCGGCAGGCACTGATGACACCGTAGACCGACATGATCGACGCTCTCCAGGGGAGTCGGGTCCGTCAGCGGCAGGATCGCGGCATCCCGGAGCCGATGTCCGGAGCGTGCCGTGCTGAGACCCATTGCACGCGATGCCATCGATCGGCGTCGGCGATTTCCTCGTGACATCATCGAGGGTGGTGTTCGCGGGGACCTGACGTGCCTCAGCGCTGGCAAAATCGCCATGCCCTCGGTGCGCTGTTCGCTGCCCGCGGTCTCCCTATACCATGCCTTTTGGCCAATTTTTTTTGACGTTTTCCGGTCCTAAAGGCAGGAAAGAACAGTAAAGGCGGCGCTGCGGCGGGGGCATGAGCCTCGCCGGCTCCTCCTCAGCCTCCGCTCAGGCCGGCACCGCCGAGGCCTCCGCGCCCCGTCAGGTACGCGGCACCGTCGCGAGCGCGCGCCCTGCAAAGCAGGTTCGGCGCCAGCGGATAATACGCATCGATACATATGACGCGGAGAACGCGATGCAGACCATCCGCGCCACAGATCTGGCACGTAAGACCCGCGAGATCTTGGATGCGGTCGCTGGCAATGGAGAGACCGTGATGATCGAGCGCAACCACATCGTGATTGCCCAGATCGTACCGTCCGAGCGGACCATGACGGCTGCTCAGGCGCTTGCCGGGTTGCGGCTTAGGCTTGCGCCGAAGCAGGCGCAAGCCTGGATCAAAGAGAGCCACGGCGCATTTGATGAGACGGTGCGCGACCCGTGGGCGTGATCTTCAGATAGCTGCATTTGGGTCGGGCTCGCCGCCGGTCATGTTGATCGCCGTGCCGTGATCGAGGCCGTCGGTGAGGAACCCGTTTTCACTTCGGCGATCGCACTGGGAGAGCGGAGATTCGGACTCGAGGCTTGCGTTGACCCGGCCGTGCGTGCACAGCATGCCGCCTACCTGCGTCATGTGGAGAGCCGGCCGAACCTAGATGTCACGGCGCATACTGCGGCCGCCTTTGGCGTGCTTGCAGCGACCGTCAAGCTGAGCGGGCGCTCGCCCCGGGCATGCTACAACGACCTCTGGATCGCAGCCCAGGCCATTGAACACGGCTACTCGCTGCTGACGCTCAACCCCCGTGACTTCGCCGGTCTGCCGGGGGTGCGTATCCTGACGCCGGACCCGCGAGGCACAGAGCCACGGCGGCCGAAGAAGGTCAAACACGAATGACAGCGGATCGGGGCGACACACGAGGATCGCCGTGTCACGGCGGCCGCACGGGGTGCGCGGGCTGGCCTCTTCGGTGGTTGGAGATCTTACCATGCGAAAATGTCCGGCCGCAGCTCCGCGTATACAACGGTATCTGGTGTGATCAGCGATCTGTTCGCCTGCGTGCTGCGCCCCGGCATCGGTACGACGCAATCGACTGCGCTCGCATCGCGCGGTCGGACTGGCATCGCGCGGCATCGAATGCCGTCGGCCGGACTCAGGGCGAACGCCCGTGGCCGAAATCACTCATCGAGCGTGCACGGTGCTCGACAATCCATCGTCAACGCACAGCCCGCGGCAATCCACGCGCTGCGCATCGACAGCGCCCCCGCCCCTGGGGGACAGATCCTCGGCCCCGTCCGGATGGGCTTCAGTTCGAGCCAGGGAAATGCTCTACGTGCGTTTCGGCAGTGCGCCCGAAGTAAAGGACGCGTCGTCCGAGAAAAGAGACGATGTAGCCGGCGCAACCGGCACCGGCGACTTTTGCGACAAAACCCTTGTACGTATAGCCTGGCACCAGGCTCTGGGCTTCTTCGATAGCCTCCCTCACCACTGCGGCGTTGAACTCAGCTGCGACGGGTCCTGGTGGCTTGGCGCTTGAGAGTTCGACGCTCTCTCCGCTGGGCAGGTAATAGGTGGTCATGCCGCGGCGAAAGTCTACGCAGTACCCCTCGAACCCTGCCTCTATCAAAGTCGACACGATTTGCGGAAACGTCATGCTGTTTGACGCTGCGCCCTCGAGGCACTTGTGGGCAATGGCATTCATCCGTGCGTTCATGACTGATCTCTGGGGTAGCGAGCGGCGATTCCAGTCATTCGACGGGAATGGACTTTAATCCGCGAATCCTGACAATGTCTCTGAGCACCCGCTCGATCGTGGCGCGCTCCTTGATGCTCAGGTGATCGAAGAACTCCGCCTCGTTCTGCTCGGCGAGTGCCGCCAACGTCGGAACGAGATTCCGTCCTCTTGCGCTCAGCGCTAGCGTTTGCGCCCGAGCGTCCCTGAGGTCCGGCGTCCTTGTAGCGAGCCCTTTGGTGATGAGGCGGTCAGCGAGCTTGGTAATCGCGCCGCGCGTCAGTCCGAGCTGCTCGGCGAGTCGGCTTGGCGCTAGGCAGTCGGTGTCGTAGAGCTTACGCATCAGGGTCCACTCGGCCACGGTGACCTCACGCGCCTCAAGCTTGTGCGCAAACGCCTTGGAGACGTGGTTGGAGACGTACCGCAGCCAGTATCCGAGATGGGCAGTCAGATCCGCAATGGGTTGTCGGGGCGTGCGTGGCATGGCGGTTCTCTTGACTAGTAAACTATCATGAAGTGGTTTACAAGTCAATTATATTCTGAGCAGACTTGCTGTCTGAGGTCCTGATGCTAAAAGCAGGTTGATATTCCGCGCCCGCAGTTCCGCTGTGCGCGGGCCGAGATTCACCAGAAATGACGCAGGCCCGGTTAGTTTGAGTGGCGCGCGAACCGCGGACCCTTGATGCGCAGCGCTGGTGCCCGCTACCGACGCGCCCTGCGTGCCGCGCGCCGACACGCTGAACGACAACCGCGCCTCCGTGAGCGGCGACAGCACGAGGTGACGCATCACGGCTATTGTCTCGTCACGAGCAGGTGCCGCGCATTGCGCCGCCTGGGCAGCGCGCGGGAGCGGATCGATGTTGAGGTCAAAGAGCCTCTCCGTACTCCCACCCGTCTCCTGCCGACGCGCTGTGCGTTCTGTGGGCGACCAATGCCGCTCTTCACCCGGCTTCATCCCTGGCGCCGGAGCGGCTGAGCCCCGCTGGACCCGACACTGGAAGGTGCGCCGAGGATCTCGCGCGAGCGCGAGGCCGGGATCCAGCGCCTATACCACGCCGAGCACTGGCGGATCGGCGCGCTCGCGCGTCGGCTGAACATCGATCACGGCACCGTGTGTGCCGTGTTGAGGCGGGCGGGCATCCCGGCGGCAGCTCATTCCACACATGAGTCGGTGGCGGACCCCTTCGTGCCGTTCATCCGGGACACGCTCGCCCGCTACCCCAGCTTGCGGGCCTCGCGGCTGTACGACAGGGTGCGCGAGCGCGGCTATCCGGGTCGCCCGGATCACTTGCGCGCGATCGTCGCTCGGTATCGATGCCGTCCGGCCGCGGAGGCGTATCTGCGGCTGTGCACCCTGCGGGGAGATCAGGACTCGCGCGACTCGGCCACTTCGGCCGGCTTGCCGTGGGTCACGCGTTGCGGCCGCCGATGGCCTTCGTGATGGCGCCTCAGGGAGGCGAAAGAACCGGCCGCCAAACGCGCCGCCGCGCGTTGCGTCGCCAAGAAATCCAGGGCCGCGAGCCGATAGCCGTGGAACCCAATGACCTGCCGCTCGAGCGCTCCGGCGACGCCGCAGAGAAGCTGATCGGCCTTCTCGACGAGCTCACCGAGGCACTCGAGCGGCGCTACTTCGGACGGCTCATCAAGCGCGTCCACGTGCTCACGTCCTCCTGTTCGCCGCTTCTGGCAAGCACTCCGGGCGACGACACGCCGTTCTGAGCCGTACCGCCACGTGTCCCGGGAATCATCTTTGTCGGCGACCCGTTGCGCCGCCCAAGGCAGTGTCAAAAGTTGCCGCTGCTCGAGGGTCTTGAGCAGAACGCAGCGCAGGCTCGAAGGCGAGGATCGCTGGCGCACCCGTCTGTGGCCCCGCAGATCGCGAAGGCGCCGGCGGTCGGCAGGTTCGGCACGGGGATCTGGCGTTGCAAGTCAATGAGCCACCAAGATTCATGCTCTGGGATTTCGAGGAGATCGAGCGCACTGGGCAAGGCGCAGTCTGGGGCGTGGGCGGGCGACACGGCGAGCAGGGATGACGAATGTTCGCGTTCTGCAATTGACAGCGCTGTCATTGCGCGTATGCTCCACGCCATGGGGTTTGGGGGGCACAAGACCACGGGAAGCCGTTCGGCCTGGAGCAGGGTTGGGTGGGCGCGGCGTCGCGCGGCCGGACCGTCGGTCCGGTGGCCGTCGCCACGGGGCTCGGGAGGCGCATCGTGCGATGCGTGAGGCGTCCATTGCCCGTGCCGTTCCTAGGCCAGTGACTCTAGCCTGCTCGCAGAGGCATATGACGGTTGCGCACCCGATTCGCGGTGAGGAACCGGTGTCGGCGTGCAGGAAGCCGTGTCTTTGCGGCCGTTGGAGCTCCTCGGATGTCGCATCCTTGACACGCAAAAAACAGCAGGCGTATCGTAGAAAAGCTGGATAAATGACGAGATCGCGACCTTTGTGTGGCGATAAGACAACAATTGGGGGCGCTGCGCTCCGTGGCGTTTTGAGTCGTTGACGTTCTAACCTGAGGGGAGAATTCGCATGTCGCATCGTAAAGAGAAGCGCGCTAGGCGTTCGTCCTGCGCGTTTAATGCAGGAATTTTGACAGCGCTGACAATTGAAGCGTTGATGTTGGCGCCGACGGTTCGCGCCGCGGTACCGGTCCAGAAGTCTGCCGCCGCGCGCACGACAGCGCGCGCGTTCACGCACCAGGCGCTGCTTGCTCGTAACCGCACGCGCCATTTCACTGGCGTTGACATGACAGCGCTGCCATCCTCGTCAAGCGGGGCGGGGGCAGCGGCGGCATCGGCCGCATCGTCGAGCGCTCGTGCGCCGGTCGCCAGCGCCTCGGCGGCCCCGACGCAGTTGAAGGAAGTCATCGTGTCAGGCTTTCGCGAGTCGCTGGAGAGCGCACTGAACGAAGAGCGTCGCTCGATTCAGCCGATCGAGGTCGTGACCCCGGAGGATCTCGGGCAGATGCCCGATCAGGATGTCGCCGAGTCACTGCAGCGCCTTCCCGGCATCCAGATCAATCGCGCCAACGGGTTCGGCACCCAGGTGCTGGTCGAGGGTCTGAGTCAGAACATCATCGAGTTGAACGGCGATGACTTCCTCACCGGTCGTGAGTTCTACACCTCCGGTGAGGCCGCCAACGGCGGCGCCGGCGCGAACTTCCAGTACAATTCGCTCGAGAGCGTCCCGAGCTCGGAGGTCAGCGGTATCGATGTGGCCCTGAATCCGACCGCGGCCGATCTGTCCGGTGCGATCGGCGGCACGATCAATCTGCGCACGCAAAATCCGCTCACCCTGCCGATGGGACTGACGCTTGGCGGTAACGTGAAGGGTGTCGTCTCGCAGGGCACGAGCGGCGTGACGCCGAACGGGTCGCTGGTGGCCGGCTACAAATTCAACAGCCGCTTTGCGGTCTACGCCAGCGTCTCATACGCCAAGTACAAGACCTTCGACAAGGAATTCGAAGCGTATAACCGTACGCCCTGGGTGACGACCAACTCGGCGCTGACGCCGCCGGCAAGCGGTGGTACGACGCTCGCTGATTACTCGCAGATTCCGCAGAATTACATCCTGCCGGAGCTCGCCTATCTGAGCAACATCAGCGACCATCGCAGCAACGAGGGGGCGACCCTAGGGCTGGCTTGGCGCGTGACGAACTCCGTGACCACGCAGCTGCGTTGGTTCTATTCCGGGGAGAAAGACACCCAGATCAACTACTCCAACAAAATTTATTTCAATGGTGCGGGGAACACCAAGTTCCCGATCACTGGCATCGATCCGGCCTACCCGTATTCGATCGATGGCAACGGGGTGGTGCAGAGCGGTACGTTTACCGCCAATGGCGCGGAGACCGCAACGCTCTACCAGAGCACCAGCGACCACGCGAACAATTTCCAGTGGCAGACCGACTTCAACAACGGCGGAGCGGTGAGCGGCGATCTCGGCGTGTTCTACTCGAAGATGAGCTCGAACATGCAGGCGGACCAGCAGGACACCGAGCATGGCTTGTATGAGACTTCCGCCGGAGTGCCGACCAGCCCCGGGGCGCCGGGTTGCAACAACGGCGGGGCGGTCTGCGGGTCTGATCCGTATGCCAGCCCGGGATACAATTTCAGCTACACGAATGGCGGTACCTCGGGTCTGCCGACGGTCTCCTATCCGACCAATGTGCTGTCCAATCCGGCCTACACGACCTTCAAGTCGGCCTGGGCGTGGGCCAACATCGGTCAGGAGACACTGAAGGCCGTCAAGCTCAATCTGCACTGGAAGCCCTCGGGCGTCCATGCGACGACCATTTCGGCGGGGGCGCGCTACGGTACGAATGACGTCAGCGAGATCTTCGGCCGCTACCTGATCAACGGCAGCGGGATCGGGATTCAGCCGAGCTGCGCCACCTGCAGCACCTGGTTGTACTATCAGGATCCGGGATATTCCAATCCGAATATTCCCTATTCCACCGGTCTGAGCGCGCCGGGCTTGATGACGACGGTGAACAACTTCGGATCAGGTCCCATGACTGTGAAGAACCCCTACGCCGGCGGCATGACCAATCCGTCGACGTTCCTCAATACTATTTGGAACGGCGCGGGAGTCCCGAACAACACTGAGCGGTTCTTCGAGGATACGCTCAGCTCCTACTCGGTCAATTACCGGCAGATCGCCTCCTACCTGATGGCCGATATCGGCTCTCCGGCGGATCACTATCACATCAATTTCGGCGTCCGGGTCGTCAATACCAAAATCACGATCGATGGCGGCGAGCAGGCGCCGGTACCGGCGTACTACGGCACGGCGTCCTGGAATGGCGTGAATTCGAACAATATCGCCATCCAGCACGTGCAGAACTACACCGATGTGCTGCCAACGTTCAACTATACGCTTGAGCTGACCCACACCCAGCAGCTGAGACTGAGTGCGGCGCGCGTAACGGCGCCGGTCAATCTGGCGCAGCTGGGTGTCGGTGAGGCATACAACTTCACCCGGTCCGGATCCGGCACGAACTTCATATTCGCCGGTGGCAGCGGTGGCAATGCCGAGCTGCAGCCGTACCGGGCGGATCAGTTCCTGTTGGGGTATTTCAACTACTTCGCGCACGGCGCAGTGGCGGAACTGCAGGGGTTCTACAAGCAGGTGGACAGCTTCCCGTACACGGCGAACGTCGCGACGACCGTCAATGGCGTAACGGCGAATGTCACGCAGCCGCAAAATGGCGCCGGCGGGGACATTTACGGGTTCATCGTCGGAACGGAATATCCGTTCACCGGCCTGTTGAACGGATTCGGCATCGACTTCAATTACACGCTGTCGAAGTCGCAGATGAACCTCAACATCCCGCTGACCTACACCAACAGCATGCCGTTCCCGGGTGTGTCGGAGAATTCGCTGGCGGCGACGTTGTACTACCAGCGCTTTGGATTCTCCGGGCGGCTGGCGTATACGTACCGCACCAAGGCGATCAGCGCCAATGTCGAGGGTTCGACCTTCAGCATCCAGGGTCCGACCGGTCAGCCGCAGACGCTCGAGGTCTGGCAGGCGCCGTACGGAGAGCTTGATGCGCAGGTGGGCTACGATTTCAACAAGCACTTCGGAATAGTCCTGTCGGCGACGAATCTGACCGATTCGGCGACCCATGACTACCTGCAGTGGCCGAATCAGCCCCTGACGTACGACAACTGGGGACGGCGGTTCTTCTTCGGATTCCATTTCCGCAATTAAGGCCGTCATGACCGACGAGCGGCGTATTCGTTCGATCGCCATCGTCGGCGGGGGAACCGCCGGGTGGCTCGCGGCCAGCATATTGGCCCGGGCCGCCCCGGCGGGGACCGCGATCAGCGTGATCGAGTCGGGGCAGATTGCCCCGATCGGGGTAGGCGAGGCGAGCATTCCGCCGTTCATCGATCTGCTGCGCCTGCTCGGGATCGAGACGCACGAGTTTGTGCGCGCGACGGGCGCGACCTACAAACTCGGTATCTTGTACCGAGACTGGTTAGCGCCGGGACACGAGTATTGGCATCCGTTCGGGACCTTCGGCGCGACGGTCGGGCGGCGGCCGTTCCACCACTACTGGCATCATGCGGTCGCGGCGGATCTGAACCCCCGGATCGCCGAGTTCAGTCTTTGCGCGGCGCTTGCCGAGGCTGGCAAGTTCCGCTTCCCGGACCCACGGGCGCAGGGTGTGGCGGCCGGTATGCGCTACGCATTGCATTTCGATGCGACGACGGTGGCGGGGTATCTGCGTCAATTTGCCGCCGGCCTCGGCGTGCAGAGGTATGAGCGCACGGTCGCCACGGCGACTCGGCGGGCGGATGGCTTCATTGACGAGATCATCTTCACCGATGGCGGGCGTCTCGGGGCGGATCTGTACATCGACTGCAGCGGCTTTCAGGGCGTGCTCATTGAGCAGGTTCTTAACAGCGGGTATGTGGACTGGGGCGCGGTGTTGCCTTGCGATCGGGCGGTCGCGGCACCGACGGCAATGAGCGCAGCGCCGCCGCCGTACACGCTCGCCAGTGCCCGGTCCGCCGGCTGGCAATGGCGTATACCTCTGCAGCAGCGCTTCGGCAATGGATACGTGTACTGCAGCTCGCACCTCAGTGACGCCGCGGCCATCGACGATTTGCTCGGCAAGGTGGGTGCGCCGCTCAGCGAGCCGCGGGTGTTGCGCTTCACGGCGGGTCACCGCCAGCGACTATGGAGTCATAACTGCGTGGCGCTCGGCCTGGCGTGCGGATTCCTCGAGCCGTTGGAGTCGACCAGCATACAACTGGTCATCAATGGCGTATTCAATCTGCTCGATCACTTTCCAGACCGCGATTTCGATCCGGCCAACATCGGCGCGTACAACCGGGAGCTGATCGAGGAGTTCGAGCACATCCGTGATTTTCTAGTCCTGCATTATTGGGCCACCCGGCGCATCGACACGCCGTTCTGGCGGGATGTGCAGACCGTGCGCTTGCCGCAGACGCTGGTGCAGCGGATCGAGCTGTATCAGGGCACGGGGCGGATCAGAGCCCGGGCTGGTGAGCTGTTCACCGATCTGTCCTGGTTCTATGTCTTCGCCGGGCTCGGCCTGCGTCCAGCCGCCCCCGACCCGCTGATTGATGCGACCGCCCGGGCCGGTGCGCAGCGCCTGATCCAGGCGCTGCAGCAGAATATTGCGCGCGAGGTGCGCGGGGCGCCCTCGCACGAGAGCTATTTCGCGGCTGGGCAGCCAGCGGCTGCCGACCTGCCGGGGTCTGCCGTGCCGGGGTAAACCCCGGCGCCCGGCGCGGACGGCCGCAGCGGAGGCAGGCTACGGATCGGTGCAGACGGCGCCGATGCGAGCCGAGCGGGTGGCGCCGATCCCGAATGCGCTGATGCACACGTAAGCCAGCATCGGCACGAGGTACGCCGAGTGCAGCCCGGCGGCGTCGGCGACCTGACCGACGATCACCGGCAGCACCGCGCCGCCGACGATGGCCATGCAGAGCAGTCCCGAGGTTGCGGCGTTCGAGGCGCTCGAGCGCTCCAGCGTCAGGGTGAAGATCACCGGGAACATGATGGAATTGAACAGCCCCACGCTGAGGGCGGCCCAGCCGGCGAGTGCACCGGGGGCTTGGGTGATCGTCAGGCACAGAGCGGCGGCGATGGCCGCGGTGCTCGCGAGCAGTACCGAGGCGCGCGCGCGCCGCAGCAGCCCGCTGCCGATGAAACGACCGACCATCGCCCCGCCCCAATACAGGCTGACCCACTTGCCGGCCTGCTCCAGCGGTATGTCGAAGACGTCCCGCCGATGCAGGAAGATGGCCATGGCACTGCCGATGGACACCTCGGCACCCACGTACAGAAATATCGCGGCGGCGCCGAGCACGGCCCAGCGTGAGCGCAATGCCTCGCGCAGCGCTCCGGCGGCGGCGGTGGAGGCGTGCGCAGGCTCCGTGGCGTGTTGCGCCGCCGAGGGCGGCAGGGTGAGTTTGCCGCGTACCGAGGCGATGAACAGGGCGAGAAGCGCGATGAGCGCCGCAACACAGAGAAAGGCGACGTCGATGTGATGCAGGGACGTGGTGCGCTCGGCGGCCGTGACCGCCCCGGTGTGCACCGTGAAGATCCCGCCGGCGAGCAGCACCATGGAGGCCAGATACGGCGCGATGGCGGTGCCGAGCGAATTGAACGCCTGGGAGAGCGTCAGGCGCAAATGCGAGCGCTCAGGCGGACCCAGCGCGGCGGCGAGCGGATTGGCGGCGACCTGCAGGATCGTGATGCCGCTGGCAATGATGAACAGCGCCACCAACACCTGGGCGAAGGTGCCGATGTAGGTCGCGCACGGGACCCACAGACACCCGGCGATCATGATTCCGAGCGCGGTGAGAATCGAGCGGGCGTAGCCGAGGCGTTTCAGCAGCGCGGCGGCCGGCAGCGAGACCAGCCCGTACGCCATGAAGAACGCGAACTGCGTGAGCATCACTTCGGCGTAGGAGAGCTGGAAGATCGATTTCATCGCGGCGATCAGCGGGTCGACCGTGACGGTGATGAAGCCCCAGGCGAAAAAGAGCGTGGTGATGGAGGCGAAGGCGCCGCGTTGTCCGCCCTGAGGGTGGGCGGTGGGTGGACTCGGGGTCTCAGTGCGCATGGGCTGTGCTCGTCAGGGTCGATGGGGTGGAGGCGCGTGTAGGGCATTCCCCGCACGCGCACCGGCAGAGTGCTGAGGGGCGGTGGCCCATTCAGGGCCGGCGCCCGACCGGCACGGTCGTGCCGCGGGCATTCCACCCCTGCAATTGAACGCGCGCGCAGCGCGCCCCGCGGCGCGGACAGCGGACGCGGATCTGCGCTCGCTCACCGGGCATCAGTGTCAGGTAGTTCGCGCTGTAATACGAGGGCAGTACGCGCTGGCCGTGCGCATCGAGCGCGGTGACGTCGAGCGCCACCGCCGGTTCCGTGCCGCGATTGGTGAGGGTGACGGTGAGGCGGCGGTCGCCGCCGGCGCCTGCGGCTCCCACGCGCTGCGCCGCGACGCTGACCGGTTGCGCCTGCAGCGTATCCAGGGCCCGCAGACTCTTCGCGTGCGCACTCTGCCAGTACACGTTCTCGCTGAGCAGGTGCGCGGCGCGGTTCATCAGGCGCAGCTGCACGAAGACCAGCGGACGGCGGCGCAGCCAGCGGTGCAGCGGCAGGGCGCGCAGCGTGGTCACGGCATTGGCCGGTGCGCTCACGGGCAGCCGCTGTCGATCGAGCAGCCGTCCATGGAGCGAGACGATCCGCACCTGCACCGTGAGGTTCGGCTGCGCGGTCCGGGTGGTATTGACCACCGCGAGTGAGAAGTTCGGCAGATTCATCTGCACGTGCAGCGGTTGGCAGGCCTCCTTCACACCATAGTAGGCCCCCGCGGTGGCGTAGTCCGAGGTGTAGATCTGCCAGATGTTGCTCGGCCAGGCGGGCTGGGTCATCCACAGCAGACGGCCGCTGTTGCGCTGCCACAGACCGGCGTTGAAGCCTTCGAAGATCGCGCGGTAGTCGACGTAGTCCATCAGTTGCGCGCGCCGCTCGAAGCCCTGCAGTGAGTGAGGCGTGCCGAGCTGGCGGTCCATCGCGCGCATGAACACGCGCACATCGCCGTTGCCGCCGAAATTCCAATCGTGATAGGCGTACGTGTCGCTCAGCGGCCAGAGGTCCGCGCGCGGCATCATGGCCTTCAGGGAGCGCAGCGAGGCGAGCGAGGGGGTGCCGACTTCGACCGAGAAGCCGCGCGCCAGGCGGGTGAAATACTGACGTGGCGGCCGATAGTCATAGGGTCCGCTGCCTTGCAGGTTCACCCGATTCGAGCTCGGCATGTACAGGCGGGTGCCATCGAGGGTCTGCACCAGCCGGTCGAGTCCGTTGTTGATGATCGGCTGCGGAACGCCCTCGTTGCGCCCGAACCAGACCGCGATGGACGGGTGGTTGCGGTAGCGCTGGATCACGTCGCGGGCGTTGGCGAGGAACAGCTGGGGGTTTTCCGCCTGCAGCTGGAAGTTCTGGGTCGACTCCCAGAAGTCATTCAGCACCAGCAGACCATAGCGGTCCGCCAGGCGATAGAAGGCCGGTTCGGTGTCCTGGCCCAGCCAATTGCGGATGATGTCCAGGTTCGCCTGGCGGGTGAGGCGAAAATACGGCGCGAGACGCTGCTGCGAGATGCGCTTCATGGCATCGTCGGTGCCCCAGCTGCCGCCGCGCGCCGCGATCCGTACGCCGTTGACCCGGATGACCAGGTAGGGTGAGAGCGACGTGTCGCCCACCGGGCGCACCGCCGGGGAGTGCTCGCCGGCGCGGGTGAGTGAGGGCGCCCAGCCGTTCGGCGTGCGATTGATGGCGCGATGGCGCACGTCGATCAGCGTGCCGCTGCCCTCGAGTCGCGCGACGGTCGGATCGACGAGCACGCGGCGCAGCCGGCCCTTGCGCCCGAAGAGGGACAACTCATAGGTGATTTCGCGGATGCCGAAGTGCAGCGTGCGTTCGTCCGCCGCACGCCGGTGGCCGCCGGGCGACGCATCATCGTAGAGGCGCAGCGAGAGCCGATACAGGTACGGCGCACCGTAGCCGTTCGGCCACCACAGATGCGGGTGCCGCACGTGCAGCGCGGCAAACTTCGCCGGCGTCAGATGGATTCGAGTCGTGCCCGGCGGCAGGCGCACCGTATCGCGCACCGTAATGCCGCCGAAGCGTGCCACCAGAGTGGCCGGCACGGGGTGATGGTGCCGGTTCTCGATCGACACCCCGATCGACACGTCCGCGCGGGTGAGCTTCGGCAGTGGCAGGTGCGTCACGACGTGCGGGGCGTGCAGCAGCAGCTTGCCGCTTGAGTGAATCACCACCTTCTGCCACAGACCGGTGTCGCGGTCGCGCACCGGTGGCATCCAATCCCAGCCCTCGGTGGCGATGAACGTCGGTCCATCGAGTGCAAGGTGTCCACCGTTGTTGCCCGGGCCGGCGGCGATTGACTTCTCATACGGAATGCCGGGGTGCGGTGGCGGTGCGACGCGCACGGCCAGAACATTCAACCGGTCTGGGACAATGTCGCGGCTGATGTTGAAGATGCCCCGCCGGAAGGCCCCGCGGGTCGTGCCGATGCGTTTGCCGTTCAGCCAGATCGTGCCGGCGTAGTTGATGCCGTCAAAGCGCAGCGTGAGCTCGCGGCCGTCCCAGCGCTTCGGGGCCATGAAGGCGGTGCGGTACCAGTAGGCCTGGCGCGCGAGCCGTTCGGGGATGAGCAGATCGTTCAGCCCGTAGTACGGGTCGGGGTAGCGGCCGCGCGCGACCAATGTGGTGAGCACCGTGCCCGGAACGACCGCCGCATACCACCCTGTCGTCGAATAGGTGCGCTGCGAGAGCACCGCACCGCCGACGGGCACCTTCGGTGCCGGTTCGAGCTGCCAACGGT
>JAKCDC010000055.1 GCA_021838635.1 Pseudomonadota bacterium | reverse complement strand
CTCATCACCCGGGTGAAGCTGCCCGACGGCAAGGTCATGCAGATCACCCCGCCCTGGAGCGGCAAGCTCTCCGGGTTCACGCTACTGTTTGAGGCGTTCGTGCTGCTGCTGGCCCGAGAGACGGCCTTCACCGGAGCGGCGCGCATCAGCGGGCTGTCGATCCACCGGGTGATGAGCCTTTGCGAGCGCTACGTGGACGAGGCGGTCAGCACCGCGGACTTCAGCGAGGTACGCCGGCTGCGATCGATGAGACCTCCCGTGCCAATGGCCACGACTACGTCAGCCTCTTTGCCGATGCCGACCCCGATCCCGAGCGCCGTCGAGTGCTGTTCGTCGCCGAGGGCCGAGAAGCCGATGCAGTGGGCGCCTTTGCCGCCAACCTGCGCGCCCATGGCGGCAAGCCCACCGAGATCGCCTCGATCAGCATCGACATGTCCCCGGCGTTCATCAAGGGTGTCCAGGAACACTTTCCCAAGGCCCAGATCACCTTCGACAAGTTTCACGTGATCGCCCATGCCTCTGAGGCGATCACCGCGATGCGTCGTGAGGAACAGCAGCGCGATCCGAGCCTCAAGGGGCTGCGCTGGGTGCTGTCGAAAGACCGCAGCAAGCTCACCCACGCCCAGCGCGCTGAACTTGACGGCCTGCTCTCGCGCATGACCACCACCCGCACCGCTCGTGCCTGGCACTATCGCGAACAGCTGCGCGACATCCTCAGCCGCAAGCAGCCCACCGTCGTCGCCCGGCTCCTGAACGCCTGGTGCACCAACGTGCTGCGCTCCAAAGTCGAGCCGATGAAGAAGGTGGCCGAGATGATCCGCAGTCACTTCGACGGCATCCTCGCCTGGGTGCATTCTCGCCAGACCAACGGCTTCCTGGAAGCCATCAACGGGTTGTTCCAGGCGGCCAAGCGCAAGGCGCGCGGATACGTCCGTTTCAAAACAATCCGCACCGTCATCTTCATGATCGCAGGCAAGCTCGACTTCTCCAGAATCAACCCCCACGTCGCAGCGTAGCCCACTCGTTTTTCAATAGAACCGTATACAGTATCGCTGTAAAGCCACACTGTGATCGCGATTGGTTTCTACGAGGAGTAGGGGAAGCCCAAAAACTCTGAGATCGCTAAGGCTTTATCCGGGTGAGTGTCGAACCATGCCTTCGTCTGCTCCCTAACCTCAATCCTAAGCTGGGCAGCAGAGCGCTTCTGTTCGCAGATTTCCGCTTGAATCGCGTCGATTCGCGCCAGCGCCGCGCTCACGTGCTCATGGACGGCGAAGATGAATGCTCGACCGAATACTTCTTCCTCTGCACAATATTTGGTGGCCATACGGCGCCTCATGCCTGCCTGAAACGGAATGGCAGTTTAGGCCATTTTGTCGTCATCTGCCCCTCACCATCACAGGTGCACTGAACGCTCCCCTCGCATGACCGACCATCCACATGAGTCGACGGCACCTTTTGAATAATCGTCGACCGGCAATTCATGAATCGATGGCATTTCCCGGCGCCGACGCAACCCCGTGCGCGATCGGCGGGAATCGACCCTGAGCGGTCGTTCGCGCAAGCCTTGGCGCGCCGCGTGGTAATTGTAGAAGCTCACCCGATCGCCGTGGCAAAATGCGAAGTTGTCCCCTTCACGGGACGGGCAGCAGATGTCACCGCCTTCCCCGAAAGCTTTCGACACGTTTGACATGCCCCCGGATTTCCCCGCCGGCCGGCTCAACGCGAGCTACTTCCATCTAAGAACGCGCGCGGCGCTGCACAGAGCTACGTTCGATCATTTCGGTGGCGCCTGGCATGCGATCGCGTATCGCTTCCGCGCGCTCGCAGATTATGGCCAAGACTTCACCGCCTCCATCAAGGTGCATGGCGCCGCGCCTCCATCCGACGAGCGCTATGATCAGGAGCAGCTTCTGTTCGGCCTGTTCAGCAACGCCTTCTCGGGCTTTGAGGCGTACTTCTACGGAATGCACGCGGTCGGAGCTATGCTCAAGCCTGCCGACTTCTCGCTGGCCACTCCGGATCTCATCCGCGTCACTCCGCGGTCTGTGCAGAAGGCTTACGCGAAGGCGTTCGCCGGGGACGCCGTGCTCGGTGTATTCGACACTGTGATGGCGGATCCAGAATGGAACTCACTGCGAGAAATCCGAAATATTCTGACGCATCGCATCGCTCCCGGCCGGAGCATCAGCGTCAGCATGGGCCCGGAAGTGGAGCCCCCAACAAAGTGGAGGCTGAACGACATCGTGCTCGATGAAGACACGGCGCCGCGCGCTCGAAAGGAAGTCGTCCGGCTTCTCGACTTGTTGTTGGGAGGCGGAGCGACCTTCATCACGGCGCAGCTTCCTTGATTGGAGCGAAGGTCCATGGGCAAAAAGAATTTCACAAAGATTCCCGGCCACATCCGCGCGCGCGTGCATGCGACAGACATGGACGAGGTCATCGTCGCGGCCCTGCGTCACATTCAGCCGAGCGACATTCCGAACTATGCGGATTTGGGCCTGCGCTTGGTCAACGGGCAGCTCCAGGTCGCGCAACCATGGCTCCCGTATCCCAAGAACGGCAAATTCTCCGATGCGAACGTCAACGGCCGAGAGATCGTGCGGCGAGACCTGCCGAAGATCGAGAAGACGTTTTCGTGGGAAACGCCGAATTTCGGTGACGCCGTGACCTATGGCACGCACACGCATTATCAGACTCGCGAGGTGTATGAGCGCGAGCTGATTCCACCGAAGGGGATCACGATGAGTGCAGACCTCCTAGAGGCCCGTGCGGACGGAAGCTTCTTGGTGAAGTTCACCGTTGATCAGCCGCTAAGCAAGCATTCGCCGAACTTCGAAGACGACTTGCTCTACAACTTGAATATTCTCCAGGAGAACCTCGGCACCGTCAGTCTCTTCGCGCTGCAAGCTACGCTCGAAGACTACAAGGCAACAATCCGGCTCACCTGGCAGATCCTTCCGCCGGGACAAACGCCTGAGCAGATCGTCGCCCAGATGCTCGAAGGCAAGCAGCCCATTGAGGCGCAGCGGCGCACGCTCATGCTGGCGAGGGTGACTGCGCTCGCGAAGCTGGAGCCACAGTGCTACATCGCGGGTTCAGATGCGTTCATTCGTTACTTCGGTGCGAAGTTCGGCGACGACTTTGTTGTCTTCGAGAATCCGTGGTACGGCAACGCGCTTTACATCATGTTCGAGCGGTGGGAAATACTAGCGCAGCGGAGCCGAATTGACCTGCTTCGTTCACGGCGCGAAGGATTCGAGCGTATCGAACATCGCAACGGATGGGAAGAGAGGCTGATGCATCGCGTGAACCTATATCGAAACGCGCAACCTTAGCGAGATCCTCACGCCTTAAGTCCAGCCTTATCCCTACATACATGTTTAGGCTATCAGAGGCCCGCACTGTCTGCCCCTGAGGTTATCTAAGTCGCTCTTAGGGTACGACCGCTTTTGGCCGACGGCAGTCATCGGAGTATCCCGTGTGAGAAATGAGAGCGCCCCTCCGATTCCCTGTGACTGACGGCTAGACGAGAATGGTCTGCGATTGCCTCGCGACCGATGTGTAATGCACAACTGTCTTCAGAGTGGCTCTCATGACAGCTCGATCACACGCTGACGCCGTGAATGATATTGCCGAGCAGCGCCTCCACTTCACGTGCACCCTCCTCGTTCTGAGCGATGATGAGCGGCGCTTCGGAGTTGAACTTCCAGTGTGGGTGGATGAGAAACCGTGCTGCATCTTCGTGAAACGCTTCCCGAGCGAGCTTGAAGACCCGCTTGATGTGATCAGCCAGATCCGGGTCCTCTAGCAGCTGCGTCAGGTGATTCAAGATCTCACGCTCACGCGATTGGTGAGCTTTGAGCTCCTGGATGACCTGCTGAAAGGTATGCTTTTCATCGTTCATAGCTTTCTCCTTTGGGCTGCGATGCAGCCGTCTTGATGTGCGTCAAACTGATGGGGCTGCGTGAAATGAGCGCGCTCGCCCGGCACCCCGCCCTCCCTGCGAGGGGACCGGGTCCCGCGGCCAGAGTGACTCGCTGTGTAGGCTGGCTGCACGAAATCATCCACGAAATGAATAGTTCACTGTACCAGGCGCGTGTTATCGCCCCTTGCGCCGCCCCCGGGTCGGGTGAATATTGCGCGTCCAGAGTGTGAGGGCCCGAGAGGCCAGATTCTGCGCCTGTCGGGTCCCTACCCGCCCGTCATCGGTCAAATAGCACCAGCGTTTCCCCTCCCGGTGCTGATAGCGCGTACTGCCGTCAGTGCCGTCGGGATAGGCTGCCTGGTATGCGGCCACGAGGGCGCGGGCCACGACCTTCTTGCGCGGCAGGGCGAGATCGGTTTCGCCGTAGAGGCGTTCGAGCAGCCGAACCGCTTCGATGCCGCTCCATTGGAGCTTGAGATTGTTCGGACCGTTGGGACATATCGGCGGAGCCGCGATACCCAGTTGCTTGGCAAATCGGCGTACGTCAGACAGCACCGCCCTGCAGCCGCACACCCCACAGGACCAGCCTTTGAGGGGATCTTTGACCCGGGCGTCTCGGGTGATCCACCCATCGCCATCGAAAAGCCCCCGGATCAGGTGACGGACGAGATCGGATCGGAGCTGGGGTAGCGGCAGATTGCGCGTGGCGCGGCCGGGGACGACCCCGAGCGCCGCGAGGTCGCGGGCTAAGCGGCTGGAGTAGACGATGAGGGACAAATCGTCATGGTGTTTCGTGGTGCCGCGGTGAGTGAGCACCGTTGTGGTCGGTTTGATGGTCGCTGCGCTTTCGAGCAGATCTTTGAGTCGCTTGAGGGCCCAGCGGTCACGGCGCTGCACGATGTATTCGAGGCCTTCGTAAACTTTCGTCTTGCGGTTGTGCACCCGGCGCATACGGATCCTCGGCTTGGCATCCGCGATGAGCAGACCCAGCAGATGCGCTTTTTGGGGGGTATCAATCACCGCAAACGCTCCCGGCTGCCCGAGCGCGATGGTGCGGGCCGGCACGTGTCCGGCCCGACGGTGGGTGCTGTCGTGAGTGTGCAGGCCGAGTCGCCTGAAGTGTCCCCAGAGGTAAGACGCGCTGCAGCGAAGCGCGACAGAGAGTTCGGCCAAGGTCAGGCCCGCGCGGAGGTAGAGCGCGTTCGCCTCGCGCAGTGCTCGGTCGCGGGCTTCTGCGGCATTTCCCCTCGGCGCACTGCGTAGCGCATTGAGACGTTTAAACGCGTGCGCGCGTCGGATGAGGTCGGTCGGCGCGGAGTGAGTGTTCGAGTGGTGGTCGAATGGATTCATGGAAAGCCCTCGGGCGGCCGGCCAAACGAGCCGACGCCGGCTGAAAAGAAAGGAGCCCACGGAACGGTCAGCGGGTCGCTGCCGTTGCGTGGGCTCCGTGGGATCACGAGCATCAAGGCGCTCGGGTCGATCTGGCGCTAGCGCCTCCCCGGAAAGACGATGACGTTGGTTTTGGCGGCCGCCCTGTTCTTGGGGTCCAAGGTGCGCGCGGGCTCCGGGGTCGAGCGCGCCCGTCGCGACCGCCCCGGAGGGTTCGGGCCGGATTCGGTTTCATCGAGACGGTCGACGATGTGATCGACGTTCATCTGCGTATAGCGCAGCAGCATCGCAAGCGTCTTGTGCCCGGTGATGCGTTGCACTTCCATCACCGTGAGGCCGCGCTCGAAGAGCCGCGAGGTCGCCTCGTGACGCAGGTCGTGGAACCTGAAGTTTGTGATCTTTGCGCGCGAGCGGATCCGGCGCCATGCGGCGGTGATCGCATGTGAAGTAGTTGGGAAGACAGGCTCGTCTTCCTTCTCTCGGGGCAGTTGCTTGAGAAGCTCGACCGCCCGTTCGGTGAGCGGCACGGTCCGATCCTCGCCGTTTTTCGTATCACGCAGGAGCATCGTGCGCCGCTGCAGATCGACATCACGCCACAGCAGGAGCAGCAGCTCGCCCTTGCGTGCCGCGGTTTCCACGGCGAATCGCACGATGATCGGGATCACCCGGTTGTAACAGGTCAGGAGTGCCTGCTCGAAGCGCTCGGACTCTTCGGCGCTCAGGCGGCGATTGCGCCACTTGTCCGCTTTCGGCTGGCGCACATCGGCGATGGGGTTCGTCAGATACGGCATCCCCCAGTCTTTTCGCGCGATCGTGTACAGATGACTGATGAGCGAAAGATCGAGGCGCACCGTAGAGCGTTTGAGGCCTGCTTTGAGACGCTCATTACGAAACGCGACGAAGTGCTGGGAGGTGAGCGCGGAAAGTTTGAGCTTGGCGAGTTCGCGGCGGCGCCATTGGCGGATACGCCGGCGTTCCTGTTCATGGCCTTTCTTCTCGCCCGTGATCTCCCGCTCGTAGCGCTCCAGCGCTTCATCGAGGGTGGGCTCGACGCGCACGTTCGGGATCGTGTCGCGCCCGGCGCGCAGTTCGCGCTCGATGCGCGCGGCCCACTCGCGCGCTTCGGCTTCGGTATCGAAGGTACGGGTCTTCTGTGCGAAGCCCGGGATGCGCACGCGGGCGCGCCAGGTATGCTGGGTTCGTTGATCGATCGCGGCCATGAGAGGTCTCCGGTGCAGGGTGGGAGACCCGTCTAGCGAGGCGCTTTAAATTCTGCGGAGCGTGTCGGGCACTGGTCCAAATGGGTCCAAATGGCCCACTTCGACACACTCCAGTCCGCGCGATCGAAAAAAACAACCTGTAAAATCAGGTAGTTATGGTGGCCAGGGGCGGAATCGAACCACCGACACGCGGATTTTCAGTCCGCTGCTCTACCAACTGAGCTACCTGGCCGCCGGAGAGGGGCCGCGTATTACACCGAGCTGCGAACGCAGCGTCAAGGCGGACGGGAACGGAAAATCCGGGTGCTGCCCGGCGCCCCTCGGCAAGCGCTCCTGACCCCGTGAACCCACTTCCCGGCGTCCCGGCCACAGCCCAATCACCTTGAACCCCGGGGACGGAACACCTTGCCGCCTCTCCCATCTGGGGGAGGCGGCCGCCCGGAAGCCGGGAGACCTGGCGCTTGGGCGGCTGCGCAACGCGCTAGACTCCAATGTCGCGCCGATATGGAAATCCCGCGCATGAGGTTCGAGCCCATCGATCGCCGCCGAGACACCGCGGCGAGTGGTGCAGCGCCCCAGCGCGCACGGCTCGAGGGTTTATCTGGGCTGCGAGAGACCTATCGCCATGAGCACAGCGGCCGACACCGGCCTGACGCCCCGCCTGGCATCAGCGGCGGACATCATTCCCTGTACCGAGGAGCTGACCCACATCAATGAATCGCTGCACCGGCAGGAGGCCCTCCTCGCGGCCTCGGCCAAGGCGAGCCGGATGCTGCTCGAGGCCCCGGATGTGCGCGATGCCATCCCCGAGGTGTTGCGCCTGATCGGCGAGGCCGCCCACGTCGATCGGGTGAACGTCATGCTCTCGCGCAGCGGTCCGGAAGGCGAGCCGCTGCTGGTGGTGGTCGGGGAATGGGCCGCCCAAGGCGTAGCACCGCACATCAACGATGCCGAGGCCCGTGCCTGCGATGAGCGGGAGATTTCCGCCGTATCGAGCGAGCTGCGCGCCGGGCGCAGCGTTTGCATCAATCCCATCGAATCGAGCGCGGGCTGCACCCGGGCGGCACGCTTCGAGGGGATCGGGACGAAGAGCAAGGCCGTGGTGCCCATCGTGGTCGCCGGAGAGTTCATCGGCATCGTCGGCCTCGACAATACGCGCCAGCGCCGCGCGATCGAGCCGGCCGAACTCTCCGCGCTGGAGACTGCCTCGAGCGTGATCGGCGCGGCGCTGCACCGCCAGCGCCTGCTCGATGACATGCGCCGCGAGCGCGAGCGCGCCGCAGAGGAACACGCCACAGAGCTCGCCAAGGCCAACGTGGTCATCCGCAGCAATCTCGAACGCCTGGCGAGCGAGCCGGACCTCAACGGGTTCCTCGGCCATTTGCTGCTCGAGGCCACCCGCCAGTTCAACGCTGTCTCCGGCGCGTTCGTTGTCTCGCGCGACAGCCTGCAGGAGTGGCGGATCGCCGCCCACGTGGTCGAGGGCAAGCTCGAGGAGCCGCCCTACCCGATCAGCGTGCCGACCGGCTCACCGTTCGGCAACCGCTTCGGCCAACCGCACGAACCGATGTACCTCGACATTGCCCAACAGCACCAGGAATTTTGGCCCGGCATGCTTGCCTTCGACCGGCGCGAGGGCTACGTCGGCAAAGTCGTCTACCCGCTGGTGTTCGGCTCCCGCAACGTCGGGTTCCTCATCCTGCGCTTCCGGCGCAAAGCCGAGGACGTTCCGCACAGCGAGCTGCTGGTGGCGCTCACTCAGCAGGCCACTCTTGCGGTACAGCTGACGCGTCTGGCCTACCAGGCCAAGGAAGCCGCGGTACTCGTCGAGCGCGCCCGCATCGGCCAGGAAATCCACGACGGCCTGGCGCAGGCGTTCACCGGCATCCTGATGCAGCTCGGCGCGGTCGAGGAAGACCCACCGTGCAAGAATAAGAACTCCAACCTCGCCATCGTCCTGACGCGTATCCGTGACTTGGCGCGCGACGGCCTCGCCGACGCACGCCGTTCGGTGATGGCGCTGCGGCTCGATCAAACCCAGCGCAACGGGCTCGAGCTGGCGCTGCGCCAGCTCGCCGAGCGCTCGACCGTGCCCGGTGGCGTGACCAGCACGTTCAGCGGCGATGAGATCAAGACCGGCCTGAAGCCCGAGCAGGAGCATGAGCTGCTGCGCATCGCCCAAGAGGCGGTCAGCAACGCGGTGCGTCACGCGCGGCCGAGCACGGTGCGCATCTCGATGACCGACGATGACACCCACTGGATCATGGCGATCGAGGACAACGGCCGCGGCATGGGCCAGAGCCCCGAGCGGCACGAGCGCCAGGGTTTCGGACTGACCAGCATGCGCCAGCGCGCCACCGACATCGGTGGCGAGTGGCGCATCGAGAGCCGCCCCGGGTCCGGGACCCGCGTGAGCGTGCGGATGCAGAAACGGAGAACCTGATGGCGGCTGAATTGCACAAAAAGATCCGGGTCATTCTCGCGGACGACCACCCCGTGGTGCGCGATGGGCTCGCGGCGATGGTGAACCAGCAGCCCGACATGGAGGTCGTCGCCGAGGCCGGCGACGGGGAGGCGGCGCTCGCGCTCTACGAACAGCACCACCCCGACGTGATGGTGCTCGATCTGCGTATGCCCAAGCGCGACGGCCTCGCCGTCGTGCAGCGCGTGATGGAGATCAACCCCAAGGCGCGCCTGCTCATCATGACCACTTACGACGGCGATGAGGACATCTTCCAGTGCCTCTCACACGGCGCGAAAGGTTACATCCTGAAGGATGCGCCGCGGCCGGAGATCCTCTCGGCGATCCGCGCGGTGAGCGAGGACCGCCCCTACACCTCCTCGACCGTAGCGGCCAAAGCGCTGCAGCGCATGGCCAAGCCGAGCCTCACTGAGCGCGAGCTCGACGTGCTGGAGCTGGTTGCGCAGGGGCGCAGCAACAAGGACATCGCACGGCGTCTCTCGATCACCGAGGGCACCGCCAAGACCCATGTGAAGTCGATCCTCACCAAGCTCGATGCCATCAGCCGCACCGAGGCGGTGGCGGTGGCGCACAAGCGCGGGCTGATCCGGCTGTAGGGGCGCCGCGCGGGGACGGTCGAGCGCCCCGGGGCGGTGACCGTTCTGTGACACCTCGGGCGGGCATTCGTGGTGTCCTTGGCAGCCTATGGAACAGATCGGCGTCGTAGGCATTTCCTACCGGCACGCAGGCGTCGAACAGGTCGCCCGCCTGTCCATCGAGCGGACTCAGCTGCAGGAGCGCCTGCCGGCGCTGCGCGCAGCGCTCGGGGTGTCGGAGCTGCTGTACCTGGGCACCTGCAACCGTGTCGAACTCCTCTATGCCACCGGCGACGGCCTGCCGGCCGGCGATCTGCGCGCCGAAGTGCTCGAGCAACTGAGTGGCGAGTCCCCCTCGTCGGGCCATGCGCCGCGGCTGCTGCGCGCCTGGGCGGGCGAGTCGGCCATCGAGCACGTCCTGTTGGTCGCCTGCGGCTTGGATTCGGCGCAGGCCGGGGAGCGCGAGATCGCCGCGCAGCTGCGCCTCGCCTGGGAGAGTGCGCGCGAGGCGGGCACCAGCGGGCCGCTGTTGAACCGCCTGCTAGGCGAGGCGCTCGGCATCGCCAACCGCGTGCAGCGATTGAGCTCGGGCGTGCGCGCCCCATCGCTCGCCGATCTCGCCGTCGAGCGCATGCTGAGCCACCTCGGCACGGCGCGCCCGACGGTCGCGCTGCTCGGGGTATCGCCCATGACTCGCCGCTGCGGACTGGCGCTCGCCGCCGCCGGCGTCCCGCTGCTCATCGTCAACCGCACGCTCGCGGCCGCCGAAGGGTTTGCTGCGGAGGTGGCCGGGCGCGCCATGGCGCTCGAGGCATTCCGCGAGCGGCCCGAGCCCGTCGCCGGACTGATCCTCGCCGCCGGCGGCGGCACCGCACTGCTCGGTGAGGCGACGCTCGAGCGGCTCGCGGCGCCCGTGGCGCACCGCCCGCTCGCGATCGACTTCGGGGTCCCCCCGAACCTTGATCCCGAGGTGGCGCGCCGTGCGCGCCTTGAGCGCATCGGCATGGACGAGCTGGTCCAGGCCGTCGAAGAGCAGCGTCTCGGGGAACTGCTGCGCCTCGCACCGGTGCGCGCCGCCATCGATGATCAGCTGGCCCGTCTGCGTGCCGAGATGGCGAGCCGCGCCATCGGGCCGCAGCTCGCCGAGCTGCGCGAGGCCTTCGAGCGCATCGCCGCGCAAGAGGCCGAGCGGGCGCTCGGCACCCAGCTGCACGATCTCGCACCGGCCCAACAAGACGCGGTGCGCCGCCTCACCGAACGCGTGGCGCACAGCCTGGTGCATCTGCCCATCTCGGGGCTGCGGGCCGCCGCATCCCACACCACCCCCGAAGTGCTGGAGGCATTCTTCCGCGAGGCGCATCTGCACCGGCGCGGCAGCCCGCACGAGCCGTCATCGTCCGACCCAACTGCCCCCTACTCCTCATGAATCATCCTCGCTCAGCACAGCTCTACGCCCGCGCCCGCACGGTCATCCCCGGCGGCGTCAACTCGCCCGTACGGGCCTTCCGGGCCGTCGGCGGCACGCCCTTGTTCATCACCCGCGGCGAGGGCCAGTACCTCATCGATGCCGACGGGCGACGGTATTTGGACTTCGTCGGCTCATGGGGTCCGCTGATTCTGGGCCACGCCCACCCGGAGGTGATTCGCGCCATCGGCGCGGCCGCCGCCGGCGGCACCACCTTCGGCGCGCCCTGCGCCGGGGAAGTGGAGCTCGCCGAGCGAGTTGTGGCCGCCTACCCGGGAATTGAGCAGGTGCGCTTCGTCTCCTCGGGCACCGAGGCGGTGATGAGCGCGATCCGCTTGGCGCGCGCAGTCACCGGGCGGGACCTGATCGTGAAATTCTCCGGCTGCTATCACGGCCACGCCGATCACCTGCTGGTCGCGGCCGGCTCGGGACTCGCCACCTTCGGGCGCCCCTCCTCCGCCGGCGTGCCGGAGCCGTTCACCGCCTGCACGCGCGTGCTGCCACTCGATGACGAGGCGGCCTTCGCGGCGCTGATGGCGCGCGAGGGCGCACAGATCGCCGCGGTGATCATCGAGCCGGTTCCGGCCAACCACGGCCTGCTGCCGCAACGGCGCGAATTCCTCGCGCGGCTGCGCGAGCTGACCGGTGCGCACGGCGCGCTGTTGATCTTCGACGAGGTGATCTCGGGGTTTCGGCTGGCGCGCGGCGGCGCGGCCGAGCGGCTCGGCATCACGCCGGACCTCGCCACCTTCGGCAAGGTGATCGGCGGCGGCCTGCCGGTCGGCGCATTTGCCGGCCCGCGGGCGCTCATGGCGCGGCTCGCGCCGGACGGGGATACCTACCAGGCCGGCACGCTCTCGGGCAATCCGGTGGCCATGGCGAGCGGCATCGCCACGCTCGAGGTGTTGGCGCGCGAGAACGGCTGGCAGCGTCTCGAGGCGCTCGGCGAGGCGCTCGAGGCGGCGCTGCGGCCGGTGCTGGCCGGCGCGCCCTTCCCGGTGCACCTGGTGCGGGTCGGTTCGCTCTTCTGGTTGTCGATGCACGCCGGCGGTGCGCCGCGGACGGCCGCGGCGCTCGAAGATGCCGCCAGCGCGCGCTACGGGCGGCTGTTCCACGCGCTGCTCGAGCAGGGCATCTATTTTCCGCCCTCGGCCTATGAGGCCTGCTTTCTCTCGCTCGCGCACCAGGAAGCGGACCTGCAGACGCTGATCGGCGGTCTGCAGCTCGCATTCACGGCCGCGGCATGACGCAACGCGCGATCAAAGTCCCGCGTGTCCTGCAGATCACCGTCATGGTGCTGGTGCTCGTGTGCACCGTACAGGTGGGCTGGTGGATCTACGACCAGCACCGCTACGCGGTGGAAAAAGTCGCCGAACTGCAACGTGCGTACCAGCAGCAGGCCGCGGCGGCGCGCGCGCTGCTCATCGCGGGCGTGCCGGTCGCACGCGTGCAGAGACTGCTGCCCGGGGTCGAACTGACCCCGGACGGGGCGCGGCCGAGTCCCACCGCCGAGCACCGGCTGCTCAGCGAAGAGCATCTGCGCATCGAGCAGTACGCCTGGGAAGGCGCGTTCTTCCTGTTGGCGCTCGGCGCCTGCATCGTGGTCATCGCGCTCGCGCTGCGCGCCGAGGCGCTGGTGATGCTCGAGCAGGACAACTTCCTCGCCATGGTCTCCCATCAGTTCAAGACCCCACTGGCGAGCCTGCAGCTGTCGCTCGAGACGCTGGCGCTGCGCCCTGCGTCTGCGCAGCAGACGCAGGTACTCACCGAGCGAATGCTCGCGGATCTGGAACGCATGGAAGGCATGGTGAGCCGCATCCTCGAGAGCGCACGCCTCGATCGGGGCCGGGTCGAGCTGCGCCACGAGCCAGTCGACCTCGCAAGCGCCGTACGCCGCGCAAGCACCTCGGCCGAAGAGCGCGCTGCGCAGGCACACATCAGGATTGCCTGCGAGATCGACTCGGGCTTGGTGGTGCTCGCCGACCCGCTCGCCCTTGACGTCGTGCTGCGCAACCTGCTCGACAACGCGCTCGCCGCCGTCGCGCCGGTCGGCGGCGGCACGATCGTGTTTGCGGCGCAGCGCACCGAGGCGTCCGTGGAACTGACGGTGAGCGACACGGGCGTCGGTTTCCGGCCGGCCGACGGGGCACGCCTGTTCGAGAAATTCACCCGGCTGCAGCCGGGCGGCGGCAGCTATCACGGCACGGGACTCGGCCTGTATATCGTGCGACGGTTGATGCATCTGATGGGCGGACGGGTGAGCGCCGAGAGCGCCGGGGCGGGCCAGGGGTCGCGCTTCGTGTTGGTCTGGCCGGCCGCTCCGGCGGAGTCGGCATGAACGCGCCCAGCGAAGCCGTCCACCGCATTCTGGTGGTCGAAGACGATCCGCACCTCGCCGCCGGCGTGGTCGAGAACCTGCGTGCCGAGGGGTACGCGGTCGAGCGAGTGGACAATGGTCGCGCCGCGCTCGAGGCGCTCGAGGCGAATCGCTGCGCCTTGGTGCTGCTCGATGTCATGCTGCCGGAACTCGACGGGTTCACGGTGTGCCGCACGCTGCGCGAGCGCGGCGACAACACCCCGGTGCTGTTCCTGACCGCGCGCGGCGATCCGGCGGACCGGGTGCGCGGCCTGGAGGCCGGCGGCGATGACTACCTGCCCAAGCCCTTTCACCTGAAGGAGCTGCTGTTGCGGGTGCGGGCGATCCTGCGCCGCTGGGAGTGGTACCACAGCGCGGCGGCGGAAACCTCGGTGCTGCGCTTCGGGGAGAACGAGGTGGACTTCCGCGCCTTCCGCGCCCGGTCGTGGAACGGCCTGACGCAGGAGCTCACCGAGAAGGAAGCGATGATCCTGAAGGTGCTCGCCGAACATCCCGGGCAGATCGTCTCGCGCGAGGACCTCCTGGAGCGGGTGTGGGGCTACGATGTGTTTCCCTCCACCCGCACCGTCGACAACTTCATCCTGCGGCTGCGGCGGCGCTTCGAGCGCGACCCGGCCAATCCGCGCCACTTCCTCACCGTCTGGGGCGTGGGTTACCGCTTTCTCATCGAGGCTGAATCATGACCGGGAACGTACTGCGCATCGGCACCCGCGCCTCGGCGCTCGCGCTGTGGCAGGCTCGGCACGTCGAGGCGCTCATCCGCGCCCTGCCGGACGCGCCGGCGGTCGAGCTGGTGCCCATCGTCACCAGCGGTGATCTGCAGACCCAGGTGCCGCTGTGGGCGGTGCGCGGACGGGCCTTCTTCACCAAGGAGCTCGACCGCGCGCTCCTCGACGAACGCATCGACCTGGCCGTGCACAGCCTGAAGGATCTGCCCACCGAGCTCGAGTCCGGACTTGCGCTCACCGCGGTGCTCGAGCGCGAGGATCCGCTCGATGCGCTGGTGAGCCGGCAGGGGACGCCGCTTGCGGCACTCGCGACCGGAGCGCGGGTCGGCACCAGCAGCCTGCGCCGCCGCGCCTTCCTCGCCCGAGTGCGACCGGATCTGCACTTGCTGGAACTGCGCGGCAACGTTCCGACCCGCATCGAACGGCTCGAGCGCGGCGAGTACGATGCGATCGTGCTGGCGGCGGCGGGCCTGAAGCGCCTCGGGCTCGAGGCGCGCATCAGCGAGCGGCTCTCGCCGGAGGACTTTCCGCCCGCGGTCTCACAAGGCGCGATCGGCATCTGCACGCGCGAGCGCGATGCGGACACATGCGCCTGGGTGAGCCGGCTCGAGCATGGGCCGACGCGACTCGCTGCCACGGCCGAGCGCGCGCTGCTGCGCCGCATCGAGGGGGGCTGTCAGGTACCGCTCGGCGCGCTCGCAACGCTCGAGGGCGCACACCTCAGCCTGCGGGCCGTGGTGTGCGCGCTCGACGGCCGCAGCAGCCTCACTGCGCAGGGCGCTGCGGGCGCCGGAGAGA
>JAKCDC010000112.1 GCA_021838635.1 Pseudomonadota bacterium | reverse complement strand
TTCCGATCTCGGCGGCCTGATGCTGCACGGCCGCAAAATCGGTGGCGCCCCATTGCGCCGCGCCGTGGCCGGCGAGCGCCTCAAGACGCGCCCGGAAGTGACGCGGCGGTGCGTCAGAGCGCCCCGCCAACCCCATCGGTGTCGCCGTTGCCGGCGCGGCACCCGCGTTCGCCGCCCCACCGACCGGCCTGCCGTGCCGCGCAGCAGCACCGCCATGGACGCTCGACATCACCGCTGCGACCAGCTGGCGCAGAGTGCTGCGCACCGGTGGGCTCGACTGCCACCGAAACCCAACCACCGCGCTCACACCGCACACCACGCCCACCACAAGATAGCGCAGACGTCGCGGCCGCGCGCGCCTCCCCCCGCCGGCGCCATAGCGCGCACGGGAACCCGGCGGATACAGCCCATGCAGCGGCAGCCCCTCATCCGAGTCCATGAATGGGTTCACCGCTTCACGCACCCACATCGGTTCGGCCAAGGCGCTCGGTGGCTCCGGCGCAATTGCAACCGTCCGCTCCGCTGCGCTCAGCGGCGTGCTGTTCGGACACGCCACAGGCGGCGACATGGCGTGCGGCTCGGCCGCCGCCGGCGCGATCGGTGCCGGCGCGTGCGCGCCCAAAGCGCCGCTCGACAAATCCGCCAACTCGGTCAGATCGAGGGCCAGAGTGGCATTGAGGGTCATCTCGAGCTCTTCGGCGACCTGATGCATCGAGCCCGGGCGTTCATCGACGGTCTTGGCGAGCATGCGCATGACCAGCTCGATCAACTGCACGGGCGCCTGGCGCGCCGGCACGAGCTGCGGCACCGGCCCGCTCTGGATCTGCTGCGCATCGAAATGGGGGAAATACGGTGGACGCCCCGCCAAGAGCTCATAGGCCATCGCCCCAAGACCGTACACATCATCGGCGGGACTCGCCGCCTCCCCGCGCAGCTGCCCAGGGCTGGCTGTAAACGGCGAGCCACCCCAGGCGCGCGTCACGGCCTCGGCCGCCCCCGAGCCCGGCAGCACGGCCGCCACCCCGAAATCCGCGAGCTTCGCCCGCCCACTGCGGTCAAATAGCACGTTGCTCGGCTTCAGATCGCGGTGCACGACACCTCGCGCATGCGCGTAGGCCAATGCATTGGCCACCTCCAGCAGCACCGGAACGACCTCGAGATATCCCTTGCCGCGCAAGCGCGCGAGCGTGCCGCCGTCGGCGAGCTCCATCGGCAGCACGACGCAGCCCTCGAGACGCTCCGGCGGAAGCACCCGCAAAATTCCGGGATGGCGCAGCAGCGCCGAGGCGCCATACTCGCGCTCAAGCGCCGCCCAGACTGTGCGCGAGCGGGCCGCCGGCGGCGAGAGCACCTTCAGTGCCAGCTCGACGTCCGCCGTCTCGTCGCTGACGCGCCAGACCTCGCTCTGACCACCAACCCCGAGGCGCTCAATCAACGTGTACCGGCCAACGTGTCTCGGCTGACTCACTGCCTGAACCTGCGACATCACTCCCTCCTGCGCTGCACTCGTGCGACCGACTTCACGATCTCCCCTCTTTCCGCTAACGCCCGACGGCCGGACTGTAGCACCACCGGGGAATGTCGCGCGAATGTCGCCGTTCCCCAACGGCTCACAACTGAAACATCCGCACCACAGTACATCACATTTCCAACAGACTCTTACGCACCATTACAACACAACACGCGCACCAGAGAATATTCCACTCCATCACGCACCATTGCCTCAAGACTGCACCGACGCGACAGGTCCGCACCCTCATCCGGTCCCGCCCCATATGTGCCATTGCGGCGCTGAATGTCGGCTGAACTTCGTACCCCGCCGGGCGGCATTGCAGGACGACTGCGCACGCCACCGACGCTCGACTCCCGAGGAGGGACGCTGCGATGCGATTGCGGCCATTTGAAAATCTCGCCCCGCACACGGACCGCTCGCGGTGACCCGGTGCGAGCGGCGCGGCGTTCGCAAAAAAGACCGGGACACGTCCTTGTCTCCCGGTCACCGCCATCGGAAGCACTCCACTCAGCCGAAGTACCGCGCCCGACGCCGCACGAACACCACCAGACCGAGCAGGCCAGCGGCAAACAGCGCCAGCGTGCCCGGTTCGGGCAACGCCGTCCCCGATCCGGGATCCGACCCCGGCGGCAGCCCCGCCTGCGCGAACGCGAGGATGTCGATGCCGTTGCCGGCCCGACCGCCGAGGCCGTTGGTGGCCAGCGCCGAGAACAGCGACTGATGGCTGTTCTCGGTGTACATGAACGACAGCCGGTAGGTATTGCCGACGCTGGTCGATACGCTCTGTGAGAGCGCGTCGTAGGCCGCCATCGACCCGTCGTACCAGCAGTTGCCGCCGCTGAACCCCGCACAGGCGAATGAGGAGTTGCTCAGCTGTCCGGAGAAACTCGCACCGTAATTATTCGCATCGCTCCAGCCCATGGGCGCAAGCTGTCCGGAAGAGTCTCTGTAGGAGCCACCCGAAAAATCACCGTTGGCGAGCAGGTTGACGCTCGCGCCGGTGGTCATATCGACCAGCGACACATTGCCGAAGGCAATGTAGGCCGGATCATCGCGGAAGGCGAAGGTGATCGCGGTGTTCGCCAGTGCGGCGCTGAAGTCCACCGCCTCCGTGACCGGTTTGCCGTGATTGATCGTCTGGCCGTTCAGATTGAGGATCGCTCCGCTCGGGGGCGGATCGTTGATCACCGTGGCGTGTGCCGTGCCGACGGCCAGCACGAGCGCCACCGGGAGGATGCCGGCTGCGCGACAGCCGAATTTCCAAATTTTCGAACGCATCGTCGCTTCTCCTTTCCGGCCGGCCCAGGTCCAGTCCTGTACGGCGCGGTGAATCGCGTCACTTCGTTTCCGCCCAGCCAGTGCCGCGGGCGGCCCGCGCTCCTCGAAGCAATATCCATGCCCACCTGCGACTAAATTAAGTAAAACATCAACTTGAGACGAATTCCCTCCCCGGTTGTCCGCGTGTTGTATTTTTCTTCGACAGATCGATCATCACTGCTCATCGCCGCACCCAACACATGACATCGACTGTCTACACTCACCGACAGATTTTCCGATGAGTTGGCTCGCAGCCGGGTCCTCATCGCCAGACGGCGACAGCGCACACACGCGATCGTCCCCTGACGACGACAGAATTTTCCCGTGTTTGAATTTGCGCGTCGGTGTCTTCAGACGCATGTGCCATCGTGACACTTTCGGGTCCGGCAGCGCTCGCGTCTGATTGTAATTTTTCTCGACGCCTGGCAGTCCCGCACTGCCTCCGCCACGGCGCCATTTACCTGCCTCGGTACTGCGGGCACGCC
>JAKCDC010000111.1 GCA_021838635.1 Pseudomonadota bacterium | reverse complement strand
CCTCGGCCTGGCCCTGGGCTTGGCCCTGGGCGTAATGGCGCTTGGCGAAATCGGACTGATATTCGTATCGGTCAGGCATCATGGCTTGCAGCACCTCGCGCGCGGCCTCCGAGAGGCCTGCCAACAGCATGTCATGGTACATCAGGGAACGGTCGGCATCGAGATCGAGGAGCGCGGCCTGCGCGGCGAGCGCGATGCGCGCCGATTTCTCGAAATCCTCATCGGCACCGTGGGCCACCGCGGACAAGACAGCCAACTCCGGGTCCGCCTTTGCCTGCGCCTCGTCCGAGATCTCGGGCACGCCGGACAGACTCAACACCCACGGTACAAACTGATTCCCGCCGCCCAGGTCGATCGCCCGTCCGGCCCAGCGTGCGACAGCGTCGTCTGCGGTCAATACGAGCAAACATACGGGAGAGCGGATCCGGCTGCGATAGAATGTCCCGCCCGCGGACGCCGTCACCCCTAGATGACCGAGAGCCTGGATCTATACCTCACGCCTGAGCGGCGCTTCGCGGTACGCCCGGTTCAATCCGAGGACGGCGCGGCTTTGCCGGCCGCGGCGGTCGCGCGCATCCGCGCGGCATTTGCCGCCGGGCAGGGCTGCGGACTGCTGCATCTGGCGACCGAGGAGGTCGGCACGGCCCTGACGCCGGCGCTGGGCTTCGCGCGCGATCTGGCGACCCGCTACCTGACCGGCGTGTGCCACCTCGGCGATCTCGATCCCTCCGCGCAGACGCTGCTGCCGGTGCCGCCGGAACCCGAGCGGGCCGCGTGGGCGCTCGAAGCTCCTCCGGTGATGGGCGGCGAGTACCTCGATGCCCTCGCGCTGGGCGGCGCGTGGAGTGATCTGGGCGCGCAGCTCTCGCGCGCGGCGCTCGCAGAGGGCACTAGCGTGCGGGCCTATCTGCACGCGCGCAATCCGCTGTGGCGGCTCGTCGGCCGGGTCACCTTTCACTTGGCCGAGAACAAACGCGATCCGGTGCGCCCGTTCGCGTTCATGGCGACCTACGCGGCGCAGGTCTCGCGCCGCGGCGAGGCCCAACATCTGCCGCTCGCAGAGGCGCTGCGCGAGTACGCGGGCACGGCCCATCGCAAGCAGTTGGTCAATCTGCTGACGCCCATTCGCGATGCCGCCGAGCGCGTGCCCTGGGTGCAGGCCCTGCTCGACAGCGGCGACTTGTACCGCCCGCTCGCCTGGACGGCCGACGAGGCCTATGGCCTGCTGCGCAGCATTCCGGCGCTCGAAGCGGCGGGACTCGCCGTACGCATTCCGGACTGGTGGCGGGATGGGCGAACGGCGCGTCCGCAGGCGAGCGCCCGGATCGGAGGCACACCGCCCGTGTCGCTCGGCGCCGATGCGATGCTGGATTTCTCGGTGGCCCTGACGCTCGAGGGCGAGCCGCTGACGCCGCAGGAGCAACGCCAGCTGCTCGCCGCCTCCGGCGGGCTGATCCGGCTGCGCGGCCGCTGGATCGAGGCCGATGGTTCGCAGCTCGCCGCGGCACTGGCGCACTGGCGGCGCATCGAGCGCGACGTGCGTGACGGGGGACTGTCGTTCTTCGAGGGCATGCGGCTGCTGGCCGGCGCCGCGACGGGATCGGCCCTCGAGCCGCTGCCGCAGACCGTGCGGCAGTGGAGCGGTATCGAGGCCGGCGCCTGGCTGCGCGACCAGCTGGCGCGGCTGCGGGATCCGCAGAGCGCGGGCGCGCTGTCGGCGGCGGATCTCAAAGCCACGCTCAGGCCCTACCAGGTCACGGGCGCCCAATGGCTGACGCTGCTCGCGGACCTGGGCCTCGGCGCGTGTCTCGCGGACGACATGGGCCTCGGCAAGACCCTGCAGGTGATCGCGCTGCTGCTGCACCTGCGGGACAAGCCGGCGCCCCGCGGCGGCGCCGCCGGCCCCAGCCTGGTCGTCGCGCCGGCCTCGCTGATCGCCAACTGGAAGAGCGAGATCGCGCGCTTCGCCCCCTCGCTCGCGGTGCTCGTGGCGCACCCGTCGGAGACGGACGTGGATCTTGCTTCGAGCGACTCCCTGGCCGCGGCGCTTGCGGGGATCGACGTCATCATCACCACCTACGGGATCGTAGCCCGCTCGCAGGCGCTGCGGGCCCGGAGGTGGCGGGTGGTGGTGCTCGACGAGGCGCAGGCGATCAAGAACCCGGCGGCACGTCAGACCCGGGCGGTCAAGCAGTTGCAGGCGGGTGTCCGCATCGCCCTCACGGGCACGCCCATTGAGAATCGCCTCTCCGACCTGTGGTCCCTGTTCGATTTCCTCAATCCGGGGCTGCTCGGCAGCGCGCACGCCTTCACTCAGGCCAGCAAACGCCTCGGACAGGGCTCCGATGCCTATGCGCCGCTGCGCCGGCTGATCCAACCGTACCTCCTCAGACGCTTGAAGACCGACACACGGGTCATTGCGGATCTGCCGGAGAAGACCGAGGTGCGGGCCTTCTGCGGGCTGACCCGCGAGCAGGCGGCGCTCTACGAGCGCTGCGTGCGGGAGCTCGCCCGTACGCTCGAGCGCACCGCGGGCATCCAGCGCCGCGGTGTGGTGCTCGCCTCCCTGATGCAGCTGAAGCAGATCTGCAACCACCCGGCGCAGTGGGCCGCCGGAGGCGCGTACACGCCCGAGCGCAGCGCCAAGTTCCAGCGGCTGGCGGCATTGTGCGAGGAGCTGGCGCAGCGCCAGGAGCGGGTCCTCGTGTTCACGCAGTTCCGCGAGCTGACCGAGCCGCTGGCGGATCATCTGCGCGGGGTGTTTGGCCGCCCCGGCCTGGTGCTGCACGGCGGGACGCCCGTGCGGCAGCGGCAGAATCTGGTGCGCCAGTTCCAGAGCGACGAGGGCCCGCCGTTCTTCGTGCTCTCGCTGAAGGCCGGGGGCACGGGGCTGAACCTCACCGCGGCGTCGCAGGTGATTCATTTCGACCGCTGGTGGAACCCGGCGGTCGAGAGCCAGGCCACCGACCGGGCGTTTCGCATCGGGCAGCACCGCAACGTGCTGGTGCACAAGTTTGTCTGCCGGGGCACCGTGGAGGAGAAGATCGATGCGCTCATCGAGGGAAAGAAGAGCCTGGCCCGGGAGCTGCTCGATGCCGGCGGCGAGCGGCTGTTGACCGAAATGAGCGACGCGGAGTTGCTCGCCACCGTCGCGCTCGACATTCACAAGGCGTGCGAGACATGATTGCATCGGGCGAGATGAAGACCGGCGCGTGACGGGAGGCAAGACTGATGAACTGGTGGAACTACGCACCCAAACCGACCGTCGGCGAGCAGCGCGCGCGGGCCGCTCGAGAAGCGCAGCGCCTCGCGAAGAAGGGCGCCAAGTCGGGCCGCGCCCCGGCCCCCGTGACGATTACCGGCCGCGGCATCGCGAGCAGCTTCTGGGGCAAGGC
>JAKCDC010000110.1 GCA_021838635.1 Pseudomonadota bacterium | reverse complement strand
GCTCGCGGTGATCACGGCCAGCGCCGGACTCGCCCGATCGCCCTCGGCGATCAGGCAGGCTTTGGCGGCCGGGCCATAGGTGACGCGGTAGCCGCGAAACGTGACAGTGGACCTGCCTTGTCCGTCCACGTGATTGTCCGAGTCCCAGTTTTCTCCACCGCTGGAATCCTGGTACAGCGTCCACTCCTGCGGAGCCTCGATATGCGCATCGCTCGCATGTTCCGCATACCAGCGGATTTCCTCGACGTGCGCGCGGGCCTTCAGCGACAGTGACACGTCCTCGAATAGCAGCGTGCCCTGATCGTCCAGGTCCCAGAGCCCGCCGGGGTGACGGGCCGCGCGTGGATTGTGCAGGGTGAGTTCGACCGTCACCGCAGCGCTCCCGGCCACGAAGCTCAATCTCGCCTCGAACGCGAGCGTAGAGGCCTTTCCCCACGGTCCATCGCCGCGAGCGAGGTGTCCGCACAGGACGAGGGTGGCACGCACGGGGCCCGCGGCCTCGAGACGGGCTTCTTGAAGCACAGGCCCATACACGCGGCCCGTACAGCCGGTGAGACTCATGTGCACACCCGCTGCATCGAGCATGGAGATCCCGTCGAGCGTCACGGCATCGATCAATGCCCCGCGGCCGCCGATGTCGAATTGTGCGGCACCGGTATCGATCCGATACCGCGTCTCACTCAGGGCACTGACGGTGACGCATCCCGAGGCGGTCTCGACGGGCGCAACGGACGTCTCCCGTAACAGAAAACGTCGCCGCTCGTGCGCCGCCATGGCGACCCGACTTTCGACCAACAGCCATTTGGCCGACCCGTCGGGCCATGACGCAAGAACACGGGTCTGCGTGAGCTGCGGATGCCCCGCATCATCGCTCAATATCAGACGGGCAGGATCGCGTACGGCGCCCCTCGGCAGTGGCACGCCGATAGCGCAAAGCGCGTGCTTCCGGTCATACCCGGCCGGCTCCTGCGCGACGATGGGCACACACACGGGAACGGGCATGTCTATGAGGCCCGAGTGACCGGCTGCACCCCATCGGACTGGATGAGCCGAGAGTCTGGTGCCCCCTCGCGCAGCGGGCCGGCCGCGCCGGACGGCAGATCCGCGAGCCCGCGCAGAATCTGCGCCCAGGCATAGCGCGTCTCGGCCTGCCTGCGCGCGGCCGCCCCGAGGGCACCCGCGCGGCGCGGATCCTCGAGCAACTGCACCGTCTGGTCCGCGAACGCCTCGGCATCCCGCGCGAGCAGCACATCCCGGCCCGGCTCGGCATCGATGCCCTCGAGCGCCGGCGGCGTGAGCACGATGGGCCGGCCCATGGCCATCGCTTCGAGGACTTTGTTCTGAATTCCCCGGGCGATCCACAGGGGCACGATGCATACGCCCCGGACGAGGTAGTCGCGAACATCCGGCACGAATCCGGTCACGACGATCCCGGGCACCCGCGCCAGGCGGCGTACCGCGCGGCTCGGATGATGACCGACGATGTACAGCCGCACGTGCGGGCAGCGGGTCCGCACGCGCGGCAGCACCTCCCCGACAAACCAGCAGATGCCCTCGACGTTCGGCCGGTAATCCATCACGCCGGTAAAGACGAGCGCCGCACCCGCCTCCTGCGCGGGCTGACCCTGGCCCGGAGCGAAATACTCCAGATCGACCCCGTTCGCGACGACTTGGGTGCGCGCGGCGCTTGCCGCATCGAGGTATTTCCGCTCCGCCTCGCTCACCAGCAGCAACCGGTCGAACTCGCGCCCGAGGCGCTGCTCGAGCGCCGCCAGATGACGCGCCTCGCGCCGGTACAGCCATGCGGATCCGATCCCGGACTGGCGCGCGAACGCGCGCCACTTGGCGGAATCGACGTCGATCAGGTCCATGGTCTTCGGCAGGCTGCGCAGGCGCGCCGCATGACGCGAGCGGAACACATACTCCCCTGTAGGGGACGACGAGCAGAAGATACCCTCGATCCCCTCCCGCTCGATCAGTTCATCGACGCGCCGCTGCAGCGCCTGCGAATGAAAGTACCGGCTCGATACGGCTTGGCCGCCCCAGAGCGCCGACAGCGCCAGCAGCCGGCGCAGGCGCGGCCGCACCCGCTGTACGGTGACACTGCGCACATAGGGCTGCAGTGCCGCCAGATCACGCAAGTCCTGCGTCTCTTCAGCGAGGCTGACCAGATGAACGGTGTGGTGCGCCGCCAGGAATTTCAGGACATTCAGCGCCCGGATCTTCTCGCCCTTGTGCGGCGGGTAGGGCAGCCGGTGCGCGATGAACAACAGCTTCATACGCTCTCAAGATGCGTCTTCGCCGCGGCGACTCCCGATACATTCCAGCGCTGACCAAAATACACAATGCCGTAACGGCTGTTCAGAACCCGCACCGTCCCGTACGCGCCCGAGGGTTCCACATCCAGGAAGGTCTGGACGTCTCCGTCGAGCAGCTTTTCCTTGGCGCCGCCCCCGATGGTCAGCGAGATCATATAGCGCCCCGGCACGAGATTGAGGGCATCGAGCTCGAGATCGACATGGCCGTCGCCGGGCTCGATCGCCGCAATGGTCACCCCGTGCAGCCAGGTGCTGGTATCGGTGATGAGCGTGCCCATGCTGGTATAGAACCGTACGCCAAAACCGGGCCGCAGGATTCGTTCGTTGGCCCGGAAGTGCAGCCGAAGAGTCAACGCATCGCCGCTTTGGATCATCGGCGATGCCAGGCCGTCCGGCCCGATCAGCTCGATGTTGGTGTAGCGCATCTCTCCGGATCCGGTTCGGCCCTCGACGGCGAGTTCCCTGGCTGCGGAATCTTCCCCGGAATAGCTCGCCAGATACGCGCGGATGACGTCCTTGGCGGCATCGTCCATGCGGATCTGGCCCTTGTCGATCCAGATGCCGCGCGAACACAGGTTCTCCACCGCCGCCATGTTGTGCGACACGAAGAGCACCGTGCGCCCGCCGCTGCGCAGATCGGACATGGTGGCGATGCATTTCTTTTGAAATCCGGCGTCTCCCACCGCGAGGACTTCATCGACGATGAGAATATCCGGATCGAGATGCGCCGCCACCGCGAACCCGAGACGCAGGCGCATGCCCGAGGAAAAGCGCTTGATCGGAGTATCGATGTATTGCGACAGGCCGGCGAATTCAACGATGGCGTCAAAGTGACGCTCGATGTCGCGGCGCTTCATGCCGAGGATAGAGCCGTTGAGATAAACGTTCTCGCGTCCGGTAAGTTCCTCGTGAAAGCCCGTGCCGACCTCGAGGAGCGAGGCGACCCGGCCGCGGACGCGCATGCTGCCCGAGGTCGGATGGGTGATACGCGAGAGGATCTTCAGCAGTGTGCTCTTGCCGGCGCCGTTGCGCCCGATGATGCCCACGACCTGCCCCTCGGGAACGGCGAAGGAAACATCG
>JAKCDC010000109.1 GCA_021838635.1 Pseudomonadota bacterium | reverse complement strand
CCACATCGCTCGGCTATTACACCCTGGCGCGCCAGGTCGCGGAGCTGCCGCTCGAGAAGGTCACGACGGTGGTCAACGACATCTCGTTGCCGGCCTACGCGGAGCTTCACCAGGAGGAGGGCGCCGCCGCTCGATTGCTGCTCGAGACGATCCGGACGCATGCCCTGGGAGGATTCGCGCTCTTCTGGGGACTCGCGGCCGTGGCGCGCTATGTCGTGCCCGTCGTTTTTGGAAACCGCTGGCATTTGGCCATTTTCCCCCTCATCGCCCTGGCTGCGGTGGCGCCGGTGCGGCTGATCGGCAGCATCGAAACCCCGGCGATGACCGGGATTGGTCGGCCCGAGGTGCTGCTACGGACCAAGCTGGTCATCGTCCCGTGCATGACGGTGGCGCTGCTCATCGCGTGCTGGTTCTGGGGAATCCGGGGTGCGGCGCTCGTCTGGGCCGTCGTGTTTCCGCTGTGCTACGGCTATACGTTCCGCTACGTTCTGAACGCGGCGGGCATTGCTTATGAGCGGGTGTTCCAGGTGGTCCGCGGGCCGATCCTGGCCGCCGCGCTCATGGTGCTGGCGGTGCTCGCGGCGGAACGTATCGTGTCCCTGCTGACCGCAGCGCAACCGATCGTGCTCATCCTCTCGATCGTGATCGGATTGCTGGCGTATCCGGTCGCGCTGCGCGCGGTCGATCCGGAGACGTTCCGTCTGGCGCGGAGCCGTCTGGAACAGTTCCTGGGCCTGCGGCAGCCGACGTGAGCGCAGTGCCGAGCGTTCAGGCCGAGGGCAGGCTGCAGATCCGCCTCTGGACGGACGAGGAGTTCGCCCGGTCGAAAACCCTGTGGGATGCGCTGCTGCGCGCCGCGGACGCGGATCCGCTCTTCATGTCCTGGGAGTGGCAATGGCGCTGGTGGCTGCATCACCGCGAGAGTCTCGGCGCCGACTTGCAGCTTGTGGCCCTGTATTCCGGGACGCGTCTCGTCGGTCTCGCGCCGTTCTACACGCACCGGGCCGTGGTTCGCCGCGTATTGCATCCGCGTAGGCTGGAACTGATTGGGGCCGCCTGGCGCGATGAGTGTGCCGCGTTCTCCGACTACCTCGATATCGTGGCGGCGCGGGAGCTGCGCGGCCCGGTCCTTGCGGCGCTCGCGCAGTGGCTCGCGAGCGCCACCTGGGATGAACTGGTGCTCTGCGGCACGAGACGGGACGGGGTCGCCTGCAAGCTCGCCGAGCGCCACCTGCCGCACATCGCCCGCGTGCGCGAGGTCGACCCCATGGCCGGCTGGCGCGTCGACCTGCCCAAGCGGTTCGAGGATTATGTGAGGCGCCTGGACCCGCAGGTGCGCCGGCGGCTCTTCAATCAACGCCGCAAGCTGGATAGCCCGAAGGTGCGCTACGCGGGCGAGGCGGAGGTCGAGGCGGATCTGCAACTGCTCTGGCGTTATGTGGCCGACCGCTGGGGTACCGGCCGTCCCGGCGCGGGATTGCGCGGGTTCTATCGGGACATGGCGCAGGTGCTGGCGCGCGAAGGGCGGTTGCGCCTGAGCCGGCTCGAGAGCGGTGGGAGCACGCTGTCGGTGATGTTCAATGCCGTCGTGGACGGCTCGATTTATTATCTCCAGTCCGGCTTCGATGGGCACCGGTCGGCCGGCCTGTCCCCCGGCTACCTGCATTTCGGCTACGCCATTGAGAGGGCGTGTGCGGAAGGACATCGACAGTTCGACTTTCTGGGCGGAATGGGGCAGCACCGGGACTATAAACGTGATCTGCTCACTGAAAATGTCCCGCTTGTGACTTATCATGCCGTCCGCGGCACCTGGACCCGTGCACTCTACGCAGCCTACGACCTGTGGCTCCAGGTGAAGGGATGCGGGCGAGCGCCATGAACATTGTGTGAACGTCGTCACGGGGCGTCCGGAGAGACCGGGCGGCCGAAGCGATGTCGCGGGAAAGGCGGCTGTCGGGATCTCTCGCGGCCGGGTACCGGAACATGGGAAGCATTTGAAATGACCGTGCAGATGTCATCGAATCCGATGGGCGCCACCACCGACGAGGGGCGTGTCGTCATCACCGAGCACACGGGGCAGGGCGACACGCTGCGCGAGGTGTGGAATCACCGGGAGCTGCTCGTATTTCTCGCTTGGCGCGACGTCAAGGTCCGCTACAAGCAGACCGGGCTCGGGGTCCTGTGGGCGGTGATGCAGCCGCTGCTCACCATGGCCATCTTCACGGTGATCTTTTCCCGCTTCGCCCACATTGGCACCGGCGGCGTGCCGGCGCCCATCTTCTATTTCAGCGGGCTCGTGCCGTGGCTTTATCTCTCGATCACCGTGAGCATGGCCTCCATGAGTCTCGTGCAGAACATGCAGCTGATCACGAAGATCTACTTCCCGCGGGTCATGCTGCCGGCCGCCGTGGCCTTGGGCGGCCTGATGGACTTTGTGATCGCATCGGTCCTGATGGGCGGGTTCCTGCTGTACTACCACATCGGCTTGACGTCGGCGATTTTCATCTGGCCGCTGCTCATCATTCAGATGGTGCTGCTCGCGCTGGCGATGAGCCTGTTCCTGGCCGCGCTGAATGTGAAGTTCCGTGACGTCAAGTACGCGGTGCCCTTCATCATTCAGATTTGGATGTACATCTCGCCGGTCATCTATCCCTCGACCCTTCTGCCCTACTCGCTCAGACCCTGGGCCGCGCTGAATCCCGCCGATGGGCTGATCCAGGCGTTCCGGCACTGTTTCGTGCCGACCTCGCCGGTGAGCTGGCATGCGGTGGGCATCTCGGCCGGCGTCACCGTTGCTCTGTTCATCGGCGCGCTGATCTATTTCCAGCGCAGTGAACGCGTTTTCGCAGACATCATCTGATCAAGCCCATGGATACGCCGAACAGCATTGAAGTCCACGGTCTTTCCAAGCGCTACCTGCTGGGCGAGCGCGAGAGCAGCCAGCAGCTGCGCGAGCATCTGGTCAAGATGCTCAAGTTTGGCGCGCGCAACAAGACGCGCGAGAGCATCTGGGCGCTGCGCGACGTTTCCTTCGCCGTTCCCGAGGGGCAGGTCGTCGGCATCATCGGGCGCAACGGCGCCGGCAAGAGCACACTGCTGAAGATCCTCTCGCGCATCACCCATCCGACCTCGGGCAGCATGCGCGTCGGCGGCCGGGTCGCCTCGCTCCTCGAGGTCGGCACGGGCTTTCACGAGGAACTTACCGGACGCGAGAACGTTTATCTCAACGGCTCGATCCTCGGCATGAAGCGCCGGGACATCGAGCGTCACTTTGACGCCATAGTTGAATTCGCCGGCCTGTCGCAATACATCGATACCCCGATCAAGCGCTTTTCCTCGGGCATGCGCCTGCGTCTCGGGTTCGCGGTGGCGGCGCATCTCGATCCGGATATTCTCATCGTCGATGAAGTCCTCGCGGTGGGAGACGCCGGATTTCAAA
>JAKCDC010000108.1 GCA_021838635.1 Pseudomonadota bacterium | reverse complement strand
CGGCGTCCCCGGCGCCGGGCGGCAGCGGTATGTTCAATTTCGTGCCGGCCGCCGGACCGCGGCCCGTCTCGTGGCGATCGCCCGTGCCCGGATACAGTTAGAGTCCTGCCCTGACCCGTCTTCGCGCCGTTTGTGACAGCGCTTGGCGTGTCTCGGTCCTTGCGGGCCTTGCGGCCTGCGCGGACCTTTGAGCCGGTTCGCGGTTCATCGTGGGGCGGCGCTGAAGCGGGTGAACGGTTGCCCGTTCTGCCGCCTCCGCCGCGCAGGCCACTTCCCGCGCGTCACTTCCCGCCCTCTCGGCGGTAGCGGGCGAGAGATCCGCAAGCATGCGCAGTCCCTCGGCCCGGAGATTCTTTGCCGCGTTCACGTCGCGGTCGTGCTGTGCCCCGCAGGTGAGGCACACCCAGTGCTTCTCCAGCTTCAGTGCCGTGTTCACCGCGGCGCAGTTCGAGCAGGTCTTGCTGCTGGGGTAGAACGGATCGACCGCCACGACTTGACGACCCGCCCAGGCGCCCTTGTAGAGGATCTGGCGGCGCAGCGCCCCGAGCGAGGCATCGGCCACTGAGCGGCGAAAGCCCCTGCGGCCCATCGAGCGTGCCAGGGCTTTCACACGCAGACTCTCGAGGGCAATCACCTCGGCCTCGCGCACGACACCGGTACTCGCCCGCTGCAGCGCATCGCCCCTGAGGTCGGCAACTCCGGCGTGCAGCCGGGCGATGCGCGCTCGGGTGCGCAGCCGGCGCCGGCTCATCCCGAGCCGCACGCCCTTGGGAACCGGCTTGGCCGGATCGAGTCCCTGGGCGCGCATCTGCGCGGCCCACTGCCGGCTCTGGTGACGCTGATAGCGGCGCAGCCGCGCGAGCTTGCCCGAGAGCGCCTTCGGCGCCGGTATCGCGCGCGCTTGTTCGCCATCGTGCATCACCACCAGGGTGCGCAGCCCCACATCGATCCCTACGGCATGTGTGCGCGCCGCAGGCGGCTCGGTGAGTTCAACTCCGTCCGCCGTGATTGCCGCGAAGTACCGGCCCGCACCATCGCGCGAGAGCGTCACCGAGCGCAGCCGGCCCTCCAGTGCCTCGGTGCGCCGCAGCTTCACCCGCCCCAAGCCCGGCAGCTGCACGTATGCCCACCGCTCGGCATCGACCCCGCGGGCAACCTGCTCCCGGCGCTGATCCAGCGTGAAGCGCACGCGGACCCGGCTGCCGCGGCGGCGAAAGCGCGGGTAGCGCGCACGGCCGGCGAAGAAATTCCCAAACGCCCGCTCCTGATCGCGCAGCACCTGGCTGAACGGCTCGCGCGGCAGCTCCCCGAGCCAGGCCGTCCCCGGGGCCGCTTTGAGCGCGGTGAACTCCCGTGAGAGCGACACCCAGTTGAGTTTGATCTTGTCGGTCTGGTAAGCCTGCGAGCGCCGCGCCAGCGCCCAGTTCCACACGTAGCGCGAGGCGCCAAACAGCCGTCCCAACACGCGCTGTTGCCGGCGGGTCGGGTAGACCCGCAGACGGTAGGCGCGCTCGGTCGTGCGACATTCACTCAGGCTGTAAGTATAAACAGATCAGCGAACCGGCTCAACGGGCAGGACAAATCTCACACATGCCGCCGGGCACCCTGCTTCACTGCGCACCGCCACCGTGACTGGCATGCGCGGATGTTGCGTAATGGCTCAAACCGGCGGGGTCACTCGCCTCCGTGCTCGTTCCAATGTGGTGGGCCTGCAGGGAACCAAGGTCGTGCGAGGCGCGGCCGCGCTGGCGGTTCGGCCGGGGAGGTAGCCGCGTATTCCGGCCGCCGCCGGCGGCATTTGCCCCGTGCCTGCGCGTATTGCGCTCGGGCGGATCGTGCGTAAGATGGCGAGTGTGGAACGCGGCGAATGTCGGGTCATGGAGCGGGACCGACGCTGCGCTGCGCGCGCGGTGTGGGGGCTCGCCCGGGAGCCGAGTTCAGGACGTTCTCCGCCACGCGAAGGTCAAGCCAGGGCCGGGCGCTGATCGCAAGGTGGTTCGGCCGGCGGGCTTGGCATTTCCCGTGGCGTTCGGGTCAGGGTGTGCCTGAGGTGCCTGAAGGAGACACCGATGAAACGATCAGTACCGCTGAAAGTCATGGGGATTCTGGCCGCAACCGCGCTGCTCGCCTCCTGCTCGGCTACGCACGCGCTGGTGCGTGGGGATGCCGCCGAGCATGCTCGCTTCAACGCCTATGCCGGCAAGCCGATCAGCGAATTCATGTGGGTGACGCCCCGCCACGCCCGCTCCGCCATCTGGTCGAATCAGCTCATCGCCTGGGCCAACATCAATACGGTTTATCTCATCACGGTCGCGCAGCCGTGTCCCGACCTGATGACCTCCCCCACGATCGGCATCAGCTCGACGGTGGGTTGGGTGCGCGCGCACACCAGCTATGTGTACTCGCATGGACAACCGTGCAGGATCCAGAGCATCCAGCCCGTCCATTATCTGCGCATGCAACGCGACGAGCGGATGCATGATCGGGGGAAGTCTGGGCGGACGGGTTAGGGGAGCTGCAGCGCCGCTCTAGCGGCAGATGCTCGCGCGGGAGCGGGGCGGGCTCCCGCTGAGCATCTGTATTGCGCCGATCCGATCGGATCGCGAGTGTGAAGCCGCGCCGGGTCAGCTCGGCAGCCCCTTGGAGCGGATGTAGAGATGCAGGTACTTGCGCCGGACGTAATTGGATTCCACGAGCGCGAACACCAGGCCGCGCCAGCCGTCCAGCATTCCCAGCCGCAGGATGTAGCCGCGGAAGAAGCGCCACTGTGGATTGATCAGGACCTTGCCGAGGCCGCAGCGTTTGCCGTTGGCATACAGCTCGCGCGCCATGAGGTCGGCGTAGCGCTGCATGCGCAGATGATGGTCCGTGAGACTGCGGTATGAGAAGTGCTCGAGGTGCCCGTAAAATCGGCCCACGCGTCCCTCGACCCGTGTGTTCTCGTGGATTTCGCGGCCGACCCAGCCGCCCCGCCTGCGGTCGAACAGGCGGATGAGGCGATCGGGATAGGCATTGCCGTGGCGCAGAAACCGCCCGAAGTAATCGGTGATGCGCGGAATGGACCAGCCCGCGAAGCCCTGGAAGCCCCCCTGGCGCACCGCCTCGATCTCGTTGCGCAGCCGATCGCTGACGCGCTCGTCGGCGTCCAGGCACAGAACCCAGTCGTTTCGCGCGCAGCCGACCGCGAACGCCTTTTGCGAGCGGTAGCCGGGCCAGTCGCGCTCGATCACGCGGGCGCCGAGCGCGGCGGCGAGTTCGCGGGTGCGGTCGGTCGAATGCGAGTCCACGACGATGACCTCGTCGCAGAAGCTCACGGACCGCACGCAGTCCTCGATCCGATCCGCCTCATTGTAAGTAATGATGCACGCCGAAAGTCTGGTTGGATCTGTCACTGCCATGGCGCCGTCACCCTATTGACCTGGAATGTGCCCCCTGATTTCACGATGACCCTCTGGCTTGTGCGATTGCAA
>JAKCDC010000014.1 GCA_021838635.1 Pseudomonadota bacterium | reverse complement strand
GATCTCAATCTCAACGTTGCACGGCCCCGCGTCCGTCCAGGTGAAGCACACGCGAAACTGGTCGTTGATGCGGAGGCTGTGCTGGCCTTTCCGGTCGCCCTTCAGCGCCTCCAAGCGGTTACCGGGAGGCGAGCGCAAAAATTCGAGCGTTCTGGCGACGTTCAGCAGGCGCAGCTTGCGCGTGGCCACGTTCTCGAATGTCCGGAACTCTCGCGGATGGCCGCCCTGGAACAGTACCTCGGTGCGCTTGCAGGCGAACGATTGGATGGCCATGGGCAGAAGATATTACGGTCCGCGTAATACGTCAATCGTATTACCGGTAGGGGCATGCGCGGCGGGTTCGGTTATGCGCTCGCGGGTCGCACCAGCGGCACCACGTTGTCGCGTTTGCCTTCTTTCAGGCCGTTCAGGTGTGCGGTCCACAGTTCGAGCGCTCGCCGCTTCTCGGCCATGTAATCGTGCCGGTCGTAATGGCGATTCTGTACGCCGCCCAGGCCGTGACTCTGCAACTGTGCCCGCACGTCGGATGACACGGAAAGGCTTGCCAGCATCGTCTCGCAGGTACGCCGTAGGTCGCGCAACTGGAACGGTTCGCGCACTGCCTTGGCTTCGACCCGTGCGGTCGACATGTCGGCCACAGCCGCGGACAGCGTCTCGGGTGTCGTCGTGAACAGCTTGTCATCGCCGCTCAGGCCGGTGATTCGCCGCTCCGCGATTGCCAACGCCTCGAGCAGCAGCGGCAGCACGTGCAGGCGCGGTTCGTTCCTCTTGCCCTTCGGGTCGCGCAGGGTGACGGTCTCGCCCGCAACGTCCACGTCCTTGGCCGTCACACGCAGCAATTGCGCGGGCCGCTGGCCGCCAGGGGCCAGTGTCAGCAGCAGCGCATCGCGCGGTTGATCGACGGGCAGCGCCTCGACGCGCCGCAGCAGTGCGCCCAGCTCCGGGCCACTCAACACACGGTCACGCGCTCGGTTGAATTTCGACAAGGCCGGAATGCTGGCGAGCGGATTGGTGCGAATGCCGAAGGTGCCCAGACTGAGCGGGGCGCTCGGGTCGGTATGCGATGCCGCCGCAAAGGCATAGGCGCTGCGCAGGTATGAGCGGAGTTTGCCGGCCGTGCGACCCTTGCCGCCGTGCGACCCTTGCCGCCGTCGACCAGTCGCCCGATCAGACCGGCGATTGCCTCGGGTTCGATCTCAGCGGCGCGCCGCGCCGATAGCTCGGCATCCGCTCCCTGAACGTGCAGCGTGACGATGCTTTTCACATCGCCCTTGGCTTGCTTCCCTTGGTGTTCCAGGTGCGCCACGTAGGTATCACACAACTGCGCCAGCGTGGCGCGCTTCGCATCCTCTGCGGCCCGTCGCGCCGCTTCCTCGGCCTCGCGTGCCGCGCGTTCGCGGGATTCCTGTTCCCGCCGCAAGTGCGCGTGCAGGTCGGTGATGCCAGCGCGCAGCAGATCGGCAAGCGGGCGGCACTTGGCGCGTGCGTCCTTCAGGGTGATGCCGTCATTGCCGGTCGGGCTGTAGACGCCAATCGGCACCGCCTTGTTCTGGCTGTCCGCTCGGTAGCGGAAGTAGAGCAGGGTGCGCATCTCAGTGATGCGAGCGGCCAGGCGGCCCGCGCCGCGTGCGCCGCCGTCGCTCTCCCATCGGTTTTTACCGTTCCACCGCAGGTCCGCCGGGGTGAGCATTCGCCGTGCCGTTGCCATTTCTCTGCCGCTGGATGTAGCGGATTATGGACTGATGCGAACTGAATATGCGCAGAAACAGTGACTTACGACATCAGCAACGGAAGGGTGAAAGCGGATGTGGACGGGGTTTATAGGACTTTTCATCTGCTGGTCGACGGTTCGAATCCGTCACGCCCCACCATCTGACCCTTTCATCGCCAAAGCTTTAGGGATATCCGTAGATTCCCGACGGATTGCTGTCAGGAGCGCCTGTGCCAGCCCGGTCGGTTCGCGCCGGCCTTGCTCCCAGTTGTGTAACGTCTCCACGTCCACTTGCAGTAAGGCGGCGAACTTTGGCCGGCTCAAGCCGAGCTTGGAGCGTAGCTTCTTCACGGCGAGAGGTTCGAGGTCAAATTCCCGGGAGGGTGCTCGGGTGCCCCGGGGCGATCTCATTCGTCTGCGTCATGCCATCGATAAGCTCGGAAAGTCGCCTCTTGTTCACGGCTTCTCTTTACCAATCAGCATCGAGCTTGCGGACAACGTCGTAACGTGAATCGTTGCCTGGTCGCATGTCGTGGTACTGTGGTGGCGCACTGGTTGCGCCTCAGTACATTTTCCGTCAAGGGAAAAGGGGTCTTGCCATGCCTCTCAATGTCATCGGTACGGGTTTGGGCCGTACGGGCACCAAATCGCTGCATACGGCGTTGTCGATCCTAGGCTTTGGGCCATGCCATCACATGGTAGAGGTCCTCCATCATCCCGAAAGCATGGCGCTGTGGATCGAGGCGGCGCAAGGCCGTCCGGACTGGGAGTCTATTTATACGGACTATCGGGCTGCGGTGGATTACCCCAGTGCCGCGTACTGGCGTGAGCTCACAGACCACTATGCGACCGCGAAGGTCATCCACACCGTGCGCGATGCAGACCAATGGTTCGATTCGGTGCACGCGACGATATTTGCGCCCGAAAGTCTCGCACGCCGCGCGGGCGAGGATGATCAGGCGAACTTCTTCTCAGGCATCCTCAAACGCGTTCCCTCTGAGCTTGATGACCGCACGGTGATGACTGAGTTCTTTCGAGCTCATACTCGAGCCGTGATCGCCGCGATACCCCCGCCGCGATTGCTCGTGTATCAGGTGGCCGAAGGCTGGGAACCGCTGTGCCGGTTTCTCGGTGTTGCGCAGCCGTCCGCGCCGTTTCCGTCTGAAAATTCCCGCGCTGAATTCATCGACCGGATTCGCGCCCTGAAGCTTGCGTCATCGAATCCGTGAACGCCAACGACCGTGCATCGAGCGTCCATGGTGCCGTACCCGGTGGCACCGCTCGATGTTCAAAGGCTATGGTGCGCGCGGTAGCGGATCAGTGCATCGCCCAACACATCTTTGAGCGGTGTCAGCCATGGCTCGAAATGACGCCATTGATCAAGCCCCGCGCGGTTGATCGGACGGCGTACTTGCTCTGAGCTCGCGGTGCGCACACTGCGTGCGGTCTTGTGAAAATCCAGACACGCTGTCTCGAACGGCAGTCCGCAGAACGCCAGCAGGCGCCGAACGCTACCCTCCAGGTCAGCGACGACATCCTCGTGATGCATGGTGAGAATCTTGCCCGGCAGTACGCCGTGCCAATGTTCCATCAGGTCCAGGTAAGTGCGGTAGTAGCGCGCGATGTCCTCCACGCTATAGGTAAACTCCTGGCCGCTCGCGAACAGCTGTTTCAGGTTGCCAACGCAGCACGCCAGGGGTTCCCGGCGCGCGTCAATGATCTTGGCATTTGGCAGCATCAGGTGAATGAGGCCGATGTGTCGGAAATTGTTCGGCATCTTGTCGATGAACCGTGGGCGGGCCGTGTGCCGATAGATGCGTGTCTCGGCGAGGTATCGTTCGCCTAATTTGCGCAGATCCTCGGCCCGCAGAGTCGACAGTATGTCAGGATAACAGGGGTCTTCGGGGTTCGATGAATTGCCACGCAATTCCACGCTGTAGCGGTGAATTTCCGCAAGCTCTTGTGTGCCCTCGATCTGGGAATGGGAGGCGAGGATTTGCTCGAGCAGAGTTGAGCCGGACCGCGGCAAGCCAACGATAAAAATCGGATCGAGTTCCGGTGTGCCCCAGTCGTCCCGGGAAGCAAAAAACTCCGCAGTGCACACCTGCTTCTGCAGGCGCGTATTGGTCTCGACAAACTCCGGGCGATACCGGCTTTCGATACGCTTGAATGAATTACCGCGTGCATAGAAGTGCCAGGACTCCTCGTATGCGCCTCGATCCTCCAGTGCCTTGCCGAGGGCGAAGCACAGGTGATACAGGTCGACCGGGTGAGTCCCCGGTGTCTGCAGCGCGGTGCGCATCTGCGCGAGCTCATCGTCGCTGAACCGGTAGGTCTTCAGGTTCGCCAGACTCCACCATGCGTCGCCGAAGTCCACTCGGGCAGCCGCTGCGGCCCGGTAGGCTTCGATGGCATCAAATTGACGTCCGATCGTCTTCAGCGAATGAGCGAGCCACAGGTTCACATCCGCGAGCGCCGCTGGATCCGTCAGTTCTGACAGCAGCACTCGGTAGATGGCAATGGCCTCCTCATGCGCGCCGAGTCCGACGAGTGCGGAAGCCTTCAGGGCGCGATAGTCCGGATTTCCCGGGTCGCTTTGCAGGAGAATTTCCGCGTGCTGGTGCGCCTCGTGGTAGCGATGGCGGCGCACGAGTACGGTGCCGTGGTCGGCGCGGGCGGCACGGTATCCGGGTTCGCGTTGCAAGACGGCATGCAGCAGCGTATCGGCCTCGTCAAGGACATCCTGGGCGAGTGCAATCCGGGCGAGCAGACGCATCGCTTCCGCGTGTTCGCCGTGCTGCTGGAGGTAGGACCTGGTGAGGGCCTCCGCGGCGGCCAGATCACCATTGGAAAATAGGTCGGTTGCTTGAACGACAGCGACCGGTAGCTCGCGAAGGATTGCGACGTGTTCTGCGGCCGTTGCGGCGTTGTCTGGCTGGCCCAGCAGCCCGTAGAGACGTTGCAACATGCTCCAGCTGGCGCTCAACGCGGGATTCAGATTTACCGCCCGCAGGAAGGACTCGACGGCGCGGGTCGCATCATGGCGCAGCACGTAGCACCGGCCACGCTCCTGATACAGATGGCTGAAGCGCGGATGCAGACTCTCGAGCTGATCGAGTCTCTGCAGAGACTCGTCAATATGGCCCAGCTCGCGCAGGCTGCAGGCGCGCAGCAACAGCAAGTCCCGATTGCGCGGAACGTGAGTGAGCAGCGTTTCAGCAGCTGCCGCTGCCGCCTTGAATTGGCGCTGGCGATACAGCTCTTGAGCATGTCGGACTTCCTGTGCGATGGCCGAGGGGACGATCACTTCAGGGTCTGGTGCAGCAGGGAGCAGTTGGAGGTTCATCTCGTTCATAGGGCACTCGCGGGAGGGGCATGAAGGCCCTGCCCCGCGAGTGTACCGCGGCTCAATTCGTTAGAAGTGGTAGCTCAGGTTCACCCCGATTACCCGGGGCCGTAACGGAACCTCGGACTTGATGAACTGAGCGGTCGAGGTGAACTGACTGGCATCGCTATTGCCAAGATTCTGGCCGAACAGAGTCGCAGTCCACGCGTCCCTGGAGACCCCGATCGAGGCGTCGTAGGTCGTGTACGCCGGCTGCTGGTAGCGGCAAAGCGTCGTGCCGGGGAAGGACGATCCGCCGCACTGCGGATTAGTCAGGCCATTTGGATAGGATGCCGGCTCGTTGTACATGCTGCCGACGTGTGCAACCCCGGCCTGCACGAACGACTCGTAGTTGCCCACCATCCATGTGTAGCGTACGTGCAAATTGAATTCCAGCTTTGGGGAGAATGAGGGTGTCGTGCCTGCGGGACCAAGCGGGTTGGTCGTCGGTTGGCCCTTGATTTCGGTGATGCACTGGCCATAGTTCGGGTTTGTACCGCCGGTCTTGAGCAATGTCGGTTCGTTGTCTACCAGGCAGGGAGAGTTGGTCTGCGTGGAATCGTTGTAGGAGAGTGCGCCCTGGACGGTCAGGCCGCGGGTAACCAGAGCATCGAGCTGCAGTTCCCCGCCATCTACTTTGTAGTTCGGTCCGTTGAAGGCGAACGACGTGTTGCCCCATCCTCCAGCTGGGTTGAAGAAGAGGAATTGGACGTTATTCCACAACATATGGTAAGCGGATAGATTCAGTTGCACGCGATGATCGAGCAACTGGGTCTTCAGGCCCACCTCGTAATTGTCGAGTGAATCTGGGGCGTACGTCGTCTGTACCTGATATTGCGGATTGCCATTGGCGTCCGGCGCGACGTTTTTCTGCACGCGATTGAACGCGCCGGGTCGAAATCCTTGTGAATACGTGAAATATGCCATCGCGTCCCGGGAGACGTGCCAAGTGATGTTGAATCGACTCTTGAAGCCGTGGTAGCTGGAGCTGTAATTCATCGGGAACATGCCACCGCTACACTGCCCATTAGGGACATCGACGCAGGAGGTGTTCGTTCCGTACTGGGAACCGATCTGGTATTCAGTGTAGTGGTAGAAGCGGGTTCCGGAAGTCAGAGTCAGAATCTTCGGAATGGCATCGAAGGAGACTGAGGTAAATGCGGCGGTCTGTTTGTAACCGCGCTGATCGTCCTCACCGAATGCCGTGGCATCTGGGCGTACCGCGGGGTCCCACGCCGGAACCCCGGGGGCCGGCCGCACGTTCGCGACGCACGGTGCGCCGCCAGCGAGCGCAGTGGAGAGATTTTGCGCCGTGCAAGACGGAATTGTCTTGTAATCGAAATTCATGTTGTCCTGGATATTGAAGTCCTCGTAGTACAGTCCGACCAAGCCGTGTACACGCCACCGGGACGGTGTGCTGATGCGCAGTTCATGACTCTGGTGCGTGTTGCGTACCCGATCGTTCCAGTAGCCAATCGGCGAGTAGCAGGTAGGTGTCGTGCCGGCGCCGAAGCCGGTGCCGCCAGAGCATTGATAATATCCGCCGCCTGCGCTGCGGGCATAGTTTGTGTAGTCGGCCTGCTGGTGGATGTTGCGCACGGTGTATCCGCCCGTGTACACCACTTTGAATAGGTGATCGATTTCACCCTTCAACGTCCAGGCGGTATTTTCCAGGCGGTCTTTGTCGTACCCGGGGGCGAACAGCGTGGCCTGCCAGGGACCGAGCGTTTGCCCTTCGGATCCGATCGGATATTGAACGTCCTGCCCCTGGGCGTTCATGTCCTGGTACATCTCTTCGATCAGCAGGTTCCACTCGTCGTTGATCTTGTATAGCGCAGAGGCGCGAAATCCGGTGAAATCGACGGGATTGGTGGCGCGTCCCGCGAGCGCGTAGTTGTTGGCGACCGGACTGCCAGGGACGGCGCAGTAGCCGGTTCTGGTGGGTAGACCGTTCGGGCACAGGCCGTTGATGCCCGGCTGGATGTTGAAGTAATGATTGCCGGCGTCATTATTGCTGCGCGTGAATGTGCTGGCGACATTTGTGATGTAACCGCCCTGATGGTCATTGTAGATGACGAAGCGGGCAGAGAGGCGATCGGTTATCAACGGCAGGTTTAAGACCAAATCGGCGGCGGTGTTTGGATCGCCGTTGGCCGTTATTCCGTATGTTGCACTGGCGTCTCCGGAGGTCTTATTCAAAATGGGTTTATTGGTGATGTAGCGCACCGCGCCGGCTTCGGCGCCACCGCCGAACAGGGTGCCCTGTGGACCTTCCAGCACCTCGATACGCTTCATGTCGACGAAGTAGATGTCCGCATTGCGGCCCGGGAAGGTCATGGCCTGGTTGTCCAGGTACAGCGCGACATTGGGAAAGGGCGCAATCGTTGCGCTGGATTGGTTGCCGGCATTGCCCGCCGAGAGGCCGCGCATGTAGATCTGCCCCTGCCCGGGTCCGTTCGAGGCCAGCTGGACGTTCGGCAGGTACTGTATGACCTGGCCGATGGTCTGCACGTTCAGCTGCTTCAGCTGCTGCCCGGTGATCGCTTGGATGGTGATCGGGACGTTTTGCAGGGATTGGCGACGCCGCTGCGCGGTGACGGTGACTTCCTGCAGCACATCCGGGTTCAAGTTGGCCGCATCGCTAGCGCCAGCGGACGCCGGCTGTGGGGTTTCCGCGCCACGAGCGATACCGGTGAGTGCGTGCGAACCGAGGGCGATCATCACAGCGAGCGTGACTTTGTGATTGAGTTTCAAAGCGATATTCCCCGAAGGTCCGAGCTGAAATAGAGGATGGAGAGTTGGTGCAACTCGATGTCCGCGACTATAGGCAGCGCTGTGTGACGGTCCGGTGACGGATCGGTGTCACTTCTGTGCAGACGTCATTTGCAATGCACGAAGGGGGCTTAGAGAGGGGTGCTCCCAGTTACCGATGGATTGTCGATGGGTGTGATGCGGAGTATCCTTCGGTGTCGTTTCGTGACAAAGGTCATGTTTCTGTGTGTGACGGACGAGTGGCGCGGCGGATGTGGCATCTGCAGAGGCCGCACTCTGTAACCGACTTTCCGGGTCGGTGAACCAAGGGAGCGCACTTTCAGGTGTTCCAGAGCAGCTCTGATTTCGGCGCCGCGGCAGCGGTGCGCGAGGCCTTTCTGACGCAGGCAGGATTTTGCGAGCGGCTCGGTTCCCCGTTTACGGCCTTGCTCTGCCGCGTTCTGGCCGATGGAGTTGATTCGGCGAACGAGCTTGAACGGTCGATCCTGGCGTGGCGAGGTGATCCGAGTCCCTGCGGCGATTCGCTGCCGCTGCGCCTCGCGGGGGCGTTGCATGCGCTGGTGCGTGCCGGCCGGGTGCCTGCACTGGCGGCGCTCTACCCGCCGCACCCTCTTGCCGATCCGCCGCGGCTGCTCGCGGCGGTGCGCTCGGCACTGTGCGAGAACGGCGCTTTCGTACGTGAGTTCCTGCGGCATCCGCCGCAGACCAATGAAGTCGGCCGCGCCGCGCCACTGGTCGCCGGTTGGTTGGAAATTGCGGCGCGTACCGGGTGTCCGCTGAGCCTCTTTGAACTTGGTGCCAGCGCTGGGCTGAATGTCATTGCAGATCGGTATGCTTACCGGTTCGGCGACACGCCATGGCGGAACGAGGCCGCGGGGTCGGGCGCCGATGCGACCGGTGCGGAGGTGATGGTCGCCTGCGGCTGGCGCGGTCCTCTGCCACCGCTGGATGCACCACTGCAGATCCATTCGCGCCGCGGCTGCGACCGTCACCCCTGGACGTGACCGATCGGTCGCAGTGCGAACGTTTAAAGGCCTATGTCTGGGCGGATCAACGTGAACGTCTTGAGCGCCTTGACGCTGCGATCGGTCTGATGCAGACGGCGCCCGTCCGCGTCGAGACCTGCGACGCGCAGCAGTGGCTCGCTGCGGTTCTGCCGTCGGCAAGCGAGCGGTATATCACTCGGGTCGTTTATCACAGCATCTTCTGGAGCTATTTGACGCCGGTTGCGCAGGAGCACATCACGGCGTATTTGACGAGGATCGCCGCCGAGGCATCGACGGAGCGACCACTCGCCTGGCTGCGCCTGGAACTCCTCGGCCGCGATCAACCCGCGGCGCTGCGCCTGACGCTCTGGCCGGAGGGGGTGGATGAGCTGCTGGCGCGAGTCCATCCGCACGGTGCCTGGGTCGACTGGGGCGAATGACGCGCGGCACGGCGTAGCGGGGCGCCGCGGCCTGCTCGGAGTATGGCGGGCTGCGGGAGGTTTCACGGGTACGCCGCGGCGGTCGGGTCCGCGCTGTCGCGCGGGCGGCGATCGTCTGTCGGTGGCCTTGGCCCTCCGCGGCGCACTCGGGAGGATCGACTGCGGATCGGGTGATCCGGCAAGGTGTCGACTCACGATTGCATGATTCGGCAGAAGCGCTCGGCCCCGGTGCGTGCCCATCGGCGCGCCAGCGTGCTGCCACGCCCTCGGCAGACCGTTTGACCCCCGTCGCTACCGGTTTGATGCTGGTCGAGGCGCTTCAGGCCTGGATCCTCAAGCAGCGGGTCGGATTGTGGCGGCAGTGCCGGCCGGAACGCGATCGGGCCAGGATCGATGCAATCGACGTCAATCCCGGTCGTGAGCCGTGAGGATCGAGTAGTCCCCAAATCTCACGTGGCTCCAGCGCGCACGCCGCATACAGCTCCCCGAGACCCGCTACGAAGATGACGACGCGTGTCCTATCCCAGAGCGCAACTGCGACGGTGTACCCCGGGGGCGGTGGCGCTTCCCGTTAGGGTCGCGGTTCATGCGGTGTATTCGGCAAGATCAGCATCTTACGCAGCGGTGAACGAACCCTAATGCGGGCGGGACTCATTTGCTTCGTCTGCAGTGCCGGGGAGCCGCCGCCGGTGGGTGCAGGGCACACGCTGCTCGATGGATCGGCCATGTATGCGAGCGCCGCGCTCAAGATCGCTTCACTTGGATCACCGAGCGCATGAGAGAAATCGTCGGCCACTGAGCAGCCGGGCAGCGTTACACCGGGGAAGGACACAGTGTTCTGCGGCGAGAAGCCGTCACCAAAATCCCCGAATCCGCGCGCATTGACTCCCTTGAACTCGATGGAGAAGTACGTTGTACCGCAGTTGTCCTGCGGATAAAACCCATAGGGCTTGCCACAGGTCGTCGAGCCGAACTGATAGACCTGCACGCCGACGCCGCGCAAACCATTGATGATCGCTTCGCTCGCCGAGCAAGTATCGGCGCTGGTGAGTACGTAGACGCTTGACAAATTCAGTGTCGGCAGTGCCTGTCCGGCGGTGACGGAGTAGCCTTGCGTCGTAGCAAGAAACGGCAGTGGCGTGATCGCTGTGCCGGTGATGGGGTTAGTCGTGGGATACTGGTTGTTGAATTTCTGCACATAGAACGTCTCCCCGGCGGTCTGCGTCGGACCGGCGATCATGTAAGCCAGCTCGCTGGCCAGTCCGAGTAACCCGCCGCCGTTGTAGCGCAAATCCAGCACCAGGTGGCTGATACCGTCCGCCTTGAGCGTGGTGATGGCTTGAATTAATTCGGACTCGGCCGACATGTCGACCTGGTCGTTGTAGAGAATGTAGCCGACCGTCCCGGCGGGTGTGGCCAGCGTTTTGACCAGGAGCACAGGTTGGTCGGTGATGTTCTGAGCCTGCATCGTGAACGTGCGCGGTGTGCTCGAACCCGGATCGAGTACCGTGAAGCTGTGCGTTTCACCGTCTTTAGTCGGGATAAGTCCCGCATTGATGGTGTTGATATCGCTCGCAGTGGTGCCGTTTACCGCATCCACACCGTCCACGGCGAGCAATTGCGCCCCGCGCACCAGATTCGCCGGAGCGCTCGCCGCCGGCGTGCCCGGTTCCGTGTAGGCGACCATGATCTTGCGCGGCGGGGCGGCGTTTACTACGGCCCACTGAACGCCATAGCCGACAGACGTGCCCTGTTCCATGGCCTCCCAGGTTGCGGTGGGATATGAGAAGTGGAATCGGTCTTTCGGCGCGCCGCTAGCGTCCGCCTGAGAGGTCTTCATCAGATTGAAATACTGGGCGGTACTGTACAGCCCCGGGTCGAGATCCGGCACCTCGCTGTACCAATAGTAGAGCGCATGTGTCCAGGAGCGCAGCCAGTTATTCTGATCGGTGACCGTTCCGGGTACATCGGGATACGCCTTGCCAGTGTAGGGATCGGTACCGGTGCGCGGAACAGCGCAGCGCTCGGCATAGTTGGACACCGGTGGATAGATTCCAGGGGTCCAGCCGTCCGAACTTGCGGCAGTAGTGCTGTGCGAGGCGGAAGCGGCACTCGCCTGTGTGCCACCACCGCCGCCACAACCGGCCAGCACGAGTAGGGCAGCGCCGAGCAGAAATCCGCGCAGTGCGTGTCCTGAACGCATCATGTTCCCCTTATTCTTCGCTTCGCCGACGTCAGCCTCATGGCCGGGCGCCCGGAACTATAACATTGCTGTGTTCGCCGCCGCACGTCGCGCGAGGCAGGGAATGACTGCGCATGCAGAGCGCAACGATGGTGTGCACTCGTCCAGAGCCGTGCCAGGGCGTATGCCGCTACGCCGAAGAACATCGACGAAGGTCCGCGGTGGAGGCGCCCGGGTGGGCGCTAGCGCCGCTCGGGCCGCAGATCCGCGGCGTGGCGCAATCCGAGCGGCTCGAGCGCTCAATGCAATGGCCCCTGTGGCCCGCATCCCGAAGCGGAAGTATTCGGTTCTCACACTGGCCAGCCAAAGGAAGACCCGATCCACAGTGGCCTCACGGCCGATGCCGGGGTCAGGCGATGAATTTCCGCGGTGCGCAGGCAGATTCCACTGGGGGACATCAATTCCGCCCACGCGCCTTGTGTCATTGCGGAACAATGCCGTCGAGTTCGCGCAGCTTCCGCAGCGTGCCGCAAGCGCGTCGGATGTTCCTCAGCCGCGGCGTTCTTTACTCCGGCGCGGTTGCCCCGGGGCAGAACATGCTAGGGCACCTTCGGTGCGGGTAGTCCGAGCTTGTGATACAACATAGTGCGGAAGCGCCGGATTCGCGCCGCATTGCGCCCGACATCGCTTTCCCCGATACGCGATTCGGAGCGGATATCCAGCCGTGCTCCGTCCGACTGAGGCTCGATTCGGATCACCACATCATCCGTGAAGCCAAACCACAGCGTCGTGCTGCTTGCTTCGATGATTCCGGTGTGCGGATGCTCCGAATCGAGTGTCCAGCCCATGTCCTTCACAGTGCTCAGTGCGGCGGCGAAGACCGTGGCCGGTGGCTGTTGAAAGATCATCGGCCGGATGTCCGGATAAGCCTCGTGCTGCAGCGCAGCGATCCGAGCGCCGCCGTAAACCGTAGAATTCGCGGCATGGGCCGCGGTGCGCAGGGCGATCACGTCGGGTAAGAACTGCGGCGGATTGCGCGTGTCGGTTGTGATGTCGTGAATGGCCGGGACGGATTCGGCCTTCTTTAACCACAAAAACGGCACGCCCCAGGCAACTGCCCCCACTATGATGGCCAGGAGCGTCAGCGCGACGGGCCGGACGGAGGCCCTGGTGACGGCACACCAGAGCAGAGTGAGCACGCCAAGGCCCACAGCCGCCATGCCACCATACGCGCCGTACCGAATGAGTCCAAAGGCGGTTCCGAGGCTCACGACCCTCAGGCGGTACAGTGGCCCGGGCAGAACAATGGCGAGTCCGGCCAGGACCGCCAGGCCGAGCACGAGCGGGATGACCCGACGCAGGCGCCGTCCGAGGGGTGTCAATGGCCGCGCGACCGCGGCGCTCGGAGTTTCATCTGAGAGATTACTGTTCATGCCCTCTCCCGCCCGTGATGTAGGGTGTCATTGTTCGAGTGTCCGCCGGGTCTCGCCACTGTCGACTTGGCGCCACTGCTGGTCTACTGTCCTCGGCCGAGGATGCAGGGCGGGGTGTCGCTCCAACGGGAACTGCAGTTTCCGGTGCGCTGCTGAAGTCCGTGGCCCGGTAGCCCGGCTCAGAGCGCGACGCTCGGATCATGGCCCCCTCGGAGGTCGGCTGCAACCGTACGGTGTGAATGGATCGTGACCCTGCCGAGGTCTGGGGCTCGCCGGCGACGGTCGCGACCCGCAGCGGGCAGTGCGACGCATATCAACCAGGTGGAGTCGGTTGCGGTTCATGGCTGGCTCAGCGCCGGGTACGGAAGGCCGGCCGAAAGGGGGGAACGCCGAGAGCAACCGGCCGCTTCAGCGCACCTGTTCGCGCCGAGTCAAAACGCCGGGAATGCCGTCAAAGCGTTCGTCGGTGCGTTTTTGCGGGGGATGCGGCGTGGGGCGAGCGTCCCGAATGAGTCAGGTAGGGTCCCATGCCGCCCAGACGCGCCGGTTTCGGGCGCCATGATCTTCCCCCGATCACGGTTCGGAATGAGCGCACGTATCGTCGTGCGCAGCGAACGGCCTATCGCAATTTCCATCGACGGGGAACGCCTCTTGTCTGCGCAAGTCGCATAGTGCGCCTCTTTAGCCGCCGCCGGAGTGCCCCGGCGGATGAACAACTGCGGGGAAGGAGATCACTGTGAAGCTAAGATTGATGTGCTCGGTATTAGCCGTCGCGGTCATTGGGCTTAGCGGTACTGCAGGCGCTGCGGGACTTATTCCGGAGCCCAACGCCGCCGCGGTACCGTACGCCACCAAGGCGGACCCTGAGACCTTGGTGCTGGATGCGCGCCTGGCCGCACGCGGCATTGCGGTCTCAACGTTGCATATTCCGGTGCGGCCCGGTCCATTCACGTTCGTTTATCCAAAGTGGATTCCGGGCTACCACTCTCCGGCCGGCGTACTGGCGGATATATCGCAGCTGAAGGTGAGTGCCGAGGGGCGAGCGCTCTCCTGGCGGCGTGACAAGGTTGACATGTATGCCTTCCATGTCACCGTGCCCGCTGGAGTGCGCACGATTAAAGTGCAATTCACCATGCTGTTAAATGGTGGCGCGAGCAAGCGGGCGACACCGAACCTTGCCACGATTTGCTGGACACGAGCGTTTTTCTATCAAAACAACATCAACTACCATCATTACTATCTGCGAGCGAGCATCATCCTGCCGAAGGGTTGGGCGTACGGCACGGCGCTCACGACCGTGAGTCGAGTGGGGCAGCGTGTCAATTTCGCTGAGGAGCCCTTGACCTATGTCGGGGATTCCCCGTTGTTCATGGGACGCTTTTACCGCAAAGTGCAGCTGTGGCATCACGGCAGTGCGCATATGTGGCTCGATATGTTTGCCGATGCGCCGCAAGAACTCGATGTCCCGGCCAAGTTACTGGCTGCGTACAAGCGCCTGCCGAAGGAGGCGTTCGCATTGTACGGCTCGCGCCACTGGTACAACTATCACTCGCTGCTTGCGCTATCGAACCACATCAGCTTCGATGGAATCGAGCATCATCAGTCGAGCGACGATCGCGCGCCGGCGGATTTTATGACGAATCCCGACCAGCAGTTGATCGGTGGGGACCTGATCCCACATGAGTTTTCACATTCATGGAACGGCAAATACCGTCGCCCCTGGGATCTGAAGACGGATAACTACCAGATCCCGCAGCGCACCGACCTGCTGTGGGTCTACGAGGGCATGAATCAGTATCTGGGCGATCTGCTCTCATTCCGCAGCGGCATTCGCAAGCCGAGCGAATACCCGCAATATCTGGCCATGATCTACAGCGAAATGGCGACCGAGCCGGGTCGATACACGGAGCCATTGATCGATCTGACGACCGGAGCACCGTATTTCTATATGACGGCCACCGGACAATATCCCTCGTTGCGCCGGTCGGCCGCAGACTTCTACACCGAGGGTGAGCTGCTTTGGCTCGACGTCGACACCATCATCCGGGCGCGCACGGACGGTAAGAAGTCACTCGATACTTTCTGGCACCTGTACTCCGCGCCGAAGTTCACCGGTCCGATCACCAAGCCTTATACGCGTGCAGACATCGAGCGGTTGCTCAATACCGTATGCCCATACAACTGGCACGCGTTCTTTCAGCGTCATGTGTACGAGGTATCCAAGCTGCCGCCCACTGGGGAGCTTAAGCGCTCGGGCTGGCGATTGGTATACACCGCGAAGCCGAACCCATTCATGACCGCGGCAGAGGCGACTCACCACGTGGATTATCAGTGGCTGACCTATGGTTTCAATGTCGGCAGGTCAGGCGCGCTTTCCGATGTGCGTGAGGGCTCTCCGGCGTGGAAGGCCGGGATGTCCCCGGGGATGAAACTCATTGCGGTCGACGGCCAGCAGTTCTCGCCGGATGTGCTTCAGTACTATCTGCGCGCGGCGGCGCACGATCATGCCACGACGCGCTTCACGGTGGCGCAGGATGGCTGGGTCCACACGGTCTCGGTCCGCTATGTCGGCGGTCCACGCTATCCGCATCTGTTGCGAATCCCGGGTACGCAGAACATGCTGGCCAAGATCATGGCGCCGCACGCCGGCCACTGAGGTCACCACGACAGGACGAGGCCCGGACCTGTGGGTCCGGGCCTGGCGGGAAGATGCGCCGCAGAGGCGAGAAGGCGATGATGATGGCCCGTCATCCGTTTTGCACGCGCCACCGATCGGCAGGCGGCGAAGTTACGTCTCGGCCGCGCACCGGTAGGCGCCTGGCAGCTCCACGGATGGTCGCCCGGTGATCTTCTGAGTTCACGTGGTATGAGGGCTCCCTGCGCCCGGCCGAGCGGTCCGGTAGTAGGTCAGTTTCATTTCTCGACCGAAGATGCTCTCCCAATCGCCTCCTGGATGACCTCGGCAACCGTCAGTGCCGTGATGCCACGTCGCTTGCAATAGGCAGACTCCAGCCACGCAGCAAGGTCGGAGACGCCTTTGCTGGAATTGCATGCTCGGCAGCAAAGCGCAATATTTTCGCGCGTGACGATCTTCGCATCGTTGATTATGTGTTCCCAGCTAGCGCGGCTGGCGTGCGGGGCGTCTGTGGCGAACGCGACCCCGCAGTAAACGCACGCCTTATCCCGCTCGCGGACCTCCTTTTCCAACCACGCGGGGATTTTCCAGCGGTTCATTGGCACCCCGCTTTTGATGCGGCCTCCAAAGTGCCGTACTCTGCCTATGCCTAACCGTTCAAGCAAGAGTCCCCGCGACGTGAACCAGCTCGCGATGCTGGTGGCAAACCTCGCTACGGGCCAGGCACGGGCCGACAAACCGACCGAGGGCAAAGACGCGGCGGCCGTGTCGCTTAGCCGCAGGGGCGAGCTGAAGGGCAAAAAGGGCGCGCGCCGCCGGTCTATCGACCATGAAGCGATCTGAAATTGCCACGAAGGCAGCCAAGGCGCGTTAGGGCTAGTCGACTTTTTCGTGCGGCAGGTACATTGTCATTTGTACCTGAATCCTTGCAAATCACTCCGTCATTTTCTGACGCTACTCTCTAATGCTGTTGCAACCAGACACCATGCCCACAACGAGCAAAATGTGCTCAGTCAGCGTTTTCAGCCCGTACTGCGAACTCAGCCACTGATGGTCATTTTGGAGTTCCCAGGGTTTCGTGGACATGTGATCACTTCCTTTTGACGGCGTCCTCGTGCTTGTCCGCGCTTACGCCGTTGGGATAGCTCCGGCGCCGCTCTCGATTATAAAAGCATGTCATGCGCGAAGCAGGTGGGCATTTTCACGGGGACGGTCGGATACTCGCTTGTGCCGCCACTCATAATACCTACTCGGGACAACGTTCAGGATCCAGCCCATCGTCTGGACCGGGTATTCTCGGGCATGCGCCTTGATGAAATCGCAGACACGCCGAACGCGTTGATTTTGTGATGGTCGGGTAATTTCGACGGCTCCGGCTAGCAGTTTTACCAGCTATTGGGTATCCAGGAAATCCTGGAAACTCCAGCTGGCGGACGTTGGAACGGCCTGCGTCGAATACCAGTACAGGGCGCTACGGAATCTGCCCTGCAATCGTCTCCTGTGCGATGAGATTTGGTCCTCGGTGTACGCGAAGGCAAACCACCGCGAAGGCGGGTCCCGAGGGCGCGGGCGATGCCTGGACGTGGACGGCGATTGATGCGGACACGAAGCTCGTCGCAGCGTGGATGATCGGCCCGCGCGACGGTGGCGTCGCCGAGGACTTCATGCAGGATCTGGCCAGCCGGCTCGCCTCTCGCGTGCAGCTCGCGGTGTACGGACTGCAGGCGTACTTGGAAGCAGTGGAAGGGACATTGGGTGCGGACATCGACTACGCGCCGCTCGTGACGCTCTACAGCGATGCGCCGAATGCCGGCCCCGAGCGAAAGTACAGCGCTAACGGCTGTCTCGGCACGCGCCCGCCCACGGTGACCGGGAGCCCCGACATGGCGCGCGTCTGCCCATCTTACGTCGAACGCTTGAGCCTTACGATGTGGATGTCCATGCGCCGGCTCACTGCCTGACAAACGGCTTCTCGAAGAAGCGCGAAAACCTCGAGCATGCCGTTGCGCTGCACATCCTGTACCACAATTTCAGCCGCGTCCATCGGTCGCTTCGGATCACTCCGGCGATGGCAGCTCGCGTCTCCGATCTTGCCCGGTCACTGGAAGAGATTGCCGCCCTAGCGGACAGAAACTTGAACTGACCCACTACTGGCGGTCAGCATCGCCATTGGGGGAGGGGTGCGCGCACCGGTCGGCATCTATGCGCCCCGGGGTCGTCGCGCGTGGCGCTCGACCTATGCCGTGTCGGCGCAGCGGGCTGGTTCGGCGATCGGAGGTGGCGTTGCCGCGGGGACTTCGGCACTGCGTGGATCTGGCCCACGCATTGGCTTACAAAAAAAGAATGCGCCCGGCGGAAGGGATTCCCGCCGGGCGCCAACGAGCGTCTGATGACTACTGGTTCTCGGTCGAGGCGATGAAGGCCGAGATGTTGTGGTGCAGGGTTTTCAGTGACGGGACGTGAACGTAAATCATGTGCCCGGTCGGGTAATAGTGGTACTGGATGTTGGCCTGCAGCTTGCGCGGCATGGGAAGGTGCTCCATCTCGTAAATTCCTTCGTAGAAAGGCGTGGCGAGATCGAAGTACCCGCCGTTGAGCATGACTTTCAGGTCAGGGTCATACTTCATGGCGTTCGCGAGGTCCGGCATCACGTTGAGTGCCTGTGGGAAGCCGTAGGAGACCCCTGGGGCGTGGTGCTTGAAGTCCCAGGTCCGCCATAGGGGGATCTCCGGCAGGTACGTCATTCCCCTGCCGTAGTGCAGATCAGTGTGCACGTAGGCATTGAACGCGGACACGTAGGCGGAGCTGATGGCCGCCGCCTGGGGATCATACGCCGCACGCTCGCTGAGCGGATTCATCGATGGCCCGACGAAGCGAGTGTCCAGGCGGCCGGTCGTCTCGTCCTGATTGGCCAGCAGTTCGTGTTCGAACTGTCCACCATCGATGCGCAGGTTTGCCTTCTCGATGTACGACACCGGCAGACCCGTGTACTCGTGCAGTTTGGCGGCGATTGCCGCAAATTTCGAGGTACTGAGTAGCGATCCCTCGCGCAGAGCCTGGGCGTAGTCATTCATCGCGAACTGCTCGACTTTAGCGAGCAGCGGTTTCAGAGGCTGCGAGCTGTCGGGGAGTTTGTGATGATACCAAGCGGTCGCCGCCATGCTCGGCAGCGCCAGCTCGTATGGCAGATCGAGTCCGGGATCATACTGAGCCAAGCCCGTCGACGCGTTGTAATTGAGGATCTGCGAGAGCAGGATCACACCGTTGAAGTCGGCGTTATCGTGCGTCTCGAGCACGCTGATCAGGGCCGCGGAGCGCGGTGTTCCATAGCTCTCGCCCAGCAGATACTTCGGTGAGTTCCAGCGCCCGTATTGGCTTAAGAACTTTGTGATGAACTGCGAGAACGCGTGCACGTCCTGGTCCACTCCGAAGAAGTGCTTGGCCGGGTTCGGGCCGCGCACGCGGCTGTAGCCGGTCCCGGGCGCATCGATGAACACCAGGTCGCTGGAGTTAAGCAGACTGTATTGGTTGTTCACCAGCTGGTACGGTGCCGGCGGGGTGTGGGTATGGTCGCTGGTGACTACCCGTACCGGCCCAAAGGCGCCCATGTGCAGCCACACCGTCGATGAGCCCGGACCGCCGTTGTAGAGGAAAGTGATCGGGCGCTTGTTCGGGTTAGTGCCGTCCTTGAAATACGCCACATAGAACATCGAGGCTTCGGCCGGCTGCTTCGCCTTGCCCGAATTATCACCCGTGCCATAGCTGTCGGTGGCGTCGTTCCAGCCGGCCGCGTGCACCATGATCATGCCCGCGACGGCATGATAGTGAATCGTCTTGCCGCCGACTTTCACCGACCCCGAGGTCGTGCTGGTCGCGGTGCTGAAGTAGGGGTTGGAGTGCGCACTGCTCGGCGCGGCATGCGTCTGTTTGGCTATCGCCGGAGCTGCGGCTGCGGCCAGCAACAGCACCGAGGTGACCGCCAGCACATCAATGCCGCGCCGGATGAGACGGCTTCGTTTGGTGTCGCTCATGGTCAGCCTCCTGAAACGTTGTCGGTCTTGCGGATGAAGGCCGCAATGTTGGCGTGCAGCTGCTTCAGAGCGGGGATGTTCACGTAAATCATGTGTCCCGACTTGTAGTAGTGGTACGAAATGTTCGACTGCAGGCTGTTCGGGATCTGCAGGTGGTGCATTTCATAAAGCCCTTCACAGAACGGTGTCGCCAGATCGAAGTACCCGCCGTTCAGCATGACCTTCAGCAGCGGGTCGTACTTCATCGTGTCGGCCAGATCCGGCATGACGTTGGTCGCGATCGGCAGCTTGATTCGCGCCCCCGGCGGACGATGCATGAAGTTCCAGTGAACGTTGATCTCCGGCAGGTAGCGCAGGTTCGTCGAGTAGTGCAGATCCTTGCTCGCGTACGCATTGAACGCGCTCACGTAGGCAGAGCTGATTGCGGCGGACTGCGGATCGTAGAAGGCTGTGCGGCTGAGCGGATCCATCGAGGGACCCTCAAAACGCGAGTCCAGCCGGCCGGTGGTCATGTCTTCGTTGGTCAGCAGCTCGTGCTCGAATTCCGGACCGCTCACCTGCAGGCGCGCCTTCAGCAGGTAGGACACCGGCAGCCCGATGTACTGATGCATCTGTTCGGCGATGCTCGCCCGCTCGGCCGAGGGCAGACTCGCGCCTTGCGCGAGGGCGTCGGCGTACTTGCCCATGGCGAAGTGCTCGACCTGTTTCAGGAACGGGCGCAGTTTTGGTGGACTCGAGGGCAGTGCGTGGTGGTACCAAGCGGTCGCCGCCATGCTCGGCAGGGCCAGCTCGTACGGCAGCTCGACCCCGGGATCGGAACCCGGCGCGTCATCGTTCAGCGAAAAATTCAGGATTTGCGACAGCAGGATCACGCCGTTGAAATCGACGTTGCGGTCGAGCGTCAGATCCTTGATCAGCACCGCTGAGCGCGGTGTGCCGTAGCTCTCCCCGAGGAGGTATTTTGGGGAGTTCCAGCGCTTGTAGCGGGTGAGGAACTGGGTAATGAACGAAGCAAAGGCGTGTCCGTCCGGGTCGACACCGTAGAACGCCTTGGCGGCGCCCTTGCCCTCGATGCGGCTGTAGCCGGTGCCGGGGGCGTCGATGAACACCAGATCGGTGGCATCGAGCAGGCTGTAGTGATTCTTCACCAGGCCGTAGGGGGCGGGGGGCGTGTGCGTATCGTTGCTCGTCACAACCCGCACCGGTCCGAAGGCGCCCATGTGCAACCACACGGTCGAGGAGCCCGGACCGCCGTTGTAGAGGAAAGTGATCGGCCGGTCATGCGCCGGTACGCCGCGTTTGAAGTATGCGACGTAGAACACCGAGGCGACGGGCGGACCGTCCGGCATGCCGAGTGCATGCTTGCCGCCGCTCGGTGTGGCGGCATCGTCCCAGCCCTTGGGGTGGACGATGATCGTTCCGGCAACCGCCTCGTAGGCGATTTTGTGGCCGCCGACGGTGACCGCGCCATAACTCTTCACCGCGCGGGGCGTGAACAGGGCGGAGGCCGTCGCGGCTGCGGGGGCGTGGGGACTCGCGGCGAGCGCGGGCGGAATACAGGCGTCACACGCAGCCAGCGAGAATACTGCCGCGAGCGCAACAACGTGCTTCATTCGGGTGCTCCTCCTGCGCGCGGCACGAGTATTTGATGGACTGGTTCGCGGGGCCGGGCGCTGCCGTATCATGCCCCATCCACCCGCCGTGAGGGCGCAGGCGCCGTGGAGTGCGACGTCATTTGCGGCGAACGCCCCGGACCGCGCGACGAAACGAATCGTGGCGACAGGCTTGGCGGCAGGGTCGGCGGCGCGGTGAGCGGTGAGCCTGAACCTCATCTCGGCAGCCAGTGCGAGGGACGCCATCCGTGGGCGCCGTATGCGCGGCCGTTCCAACTGCAGGTCTACTGCAACACGGAAGTGTCCTGCCGCGTGCCCCTATTCTGATGCGCGGATCCGGCCGCTGCCATGGGATGGGCGGAGCGGCAGGTGGGTGCGGCTGGCGTTGCGTCGGGTCGACATCACTCTCGATGGTGTGTGCGCATTCCGGCGCGCCCATTGGACGAGTGCGCCGCTGCACCGCTAGACTCGTCCCTCCACTCCAGAGGCAACGATACCGTCATGAGTTACGTGTTTGCGCCGCCACCGCTGGCCAGTGCGCCGGTCGTCGGAACGACCGCGCGCTTCCCTGTGCACCGCATCTACTGTGTGGGTTCGAATTACCGGGCGCATGCCGAGGAGATGGGCCGCACGGGCCGTGAACCGCCAGTGTTTTTCATGAAGCCGCCCGATGCGCTCGTGCCGGTCGAGGCCGGTGCGACGGGGGAGGTGCTCTATCCGAGCCTGACGCACAACTTTCATCACGAGGTCGAGCTGGTGGTCGCGATCGGGATCGGCGGGCGGGACATCGCGGCCGACGAGGCGATGCGGCACGTCTTCGGCTATGGCGTCGGACTGGATATGACTCGACGGGATCTGCAGGCGGAGATGAAGAAGCGTTCGGGGCCCTGGTGCATCGGCAAGGGATTCGATCATGCCGCGCCGCTCGGACCGATCACGGTCGCGGCGCAGGCGGGGACGCTCCTGGAGGGGCAGATCTCCCTGTGCGTCAACGGCACGCAACGCCAACACAGCGCGCTCGGGGAGATGACCTGGAGCGTGCCCGAGATCATCGCCCACCTGTCCGCGGCCTGGGCGCTCGTGCCGGGCGATCTGATCTACACCGGCACGCCCGCGGGCGTGGGCGCCGTCGAGCGTGGCGATCTGATCGAGGCGGCCTGCACGGGACTTCAGCCGCTGCGCGTGCGGGTCAGCTGAGGGCTCAGAGCCGCTCGAGCAGCAGCGCGATGCCCTGACCGACGCCGATGCACATCGTGCACAGTGCGCGTCGCGCGCCGGTGGCCTCGAGCTGACTCAACGCGGTGGCCACGAGGCGCGCGCCGCTTGCCCCGAGCGGGTGGCCCAAGGCGATGGCGCCGCCATTGGGATTGACGTGCTCGGCATCATCCGGCAGGCCGAGCTCTCGCAGCACGGCCAGGGATTGCGCGGCAAATGCCTCATTCAGCTCAATCACATCGATGGCGCCCAGGGCGATGCCGGTGCGCTCGAGCAGCTTGCGGGTGGCCGGTGCCGGTCCGATGCCCATGATGCGCGGCGGCACGCCGGCAACGGCGCTGCCGAGGACGCGTGCGCGCGGCGTCAGGCCGAAACGCGCCGCCGCGGACTCGCTGGCCAGCAACACTGCAGCGGCACCGTCGTTGATTCCTGAGGCGTTGCCCGCGGTCACCGATCCGTCCGGGCGCACCACACCCTTGAGCTTGCCGAGCGACTCGAGCGTGGAGTCCGGACGCGGATGTTCGTCCGCATCGATACGCAGGGCCGGCTGCTTGCCGCGCTCGAGGGTCACGGGAACGCGTTCGCGGGCGAAGAAGCCACGCGCCTCGGCGCGCGCGTAGCGTTGCTGGCTGCGCAGGGCGAAGGCGTCCTGGTCGGCGCGGGAGATGCCGCGCTCGGCCACCAGGTTCTCCGCGGTCTGCGCCATGGAGTCGATGCCGAAGCGACTCTGGATGATCGGGTTGATGAAGCGCCAGCCGAGGGTGGTGTCCTCGAGTTTCGCGCTGCGTTCGAACGGGTGTTCGGCTTTGCCCATCACAAATGGGGCGCGGCTCATGCTCTCGATGCCACCGGCGATCATCAGGTCCGCCTCCCCGGCAACGATGGCGCGCGCGGCGATCGCGACCGCATCGAGGCTCGAGCCGCACAGCCGGTTTACCGTGGAGGCCGGAACGCTCTCGGGCAGACCCGAGAGCAGCACCGCCATGCGCGCCACGTTGCGGTTGTCCTCGCCGGCCTGATTGGCACAGCCGAAGGACACATCATCGAGCCGTTCCCAGTCGAGTCCCGGATGGCGCTCCATCAGTGCGCGCAACGGCAGGGCCGCCAAGTCATCGGCACGAATCGAGGAGAGTCCGCCGCCGTAGCGGCCGAACGGTGTGCGCAGGGCCTCGCAGATGAGTGCGTGGGTCATCACAGTTACCCAAGTAATTGAAAAACAAGGCGGGACACACTACTGTATCTGGTGGGGTTTATCCACGGCGGCGTGCGGCGCCGATACAATGGCGCTCTTTGAATCGCCGCGGGATGCGCCTATGTCCTCGTTCAAAGCCATACGTGTCCATCAGGGGTCGGCCGGGGTGAGCGCGACGCTCGAGCCGGTCACGCTCGGGCCGCTCGCGCCCGGTGAGGTGTGCGTCCGGGTGGCCTACTCGGGACTGAACTATAAGGACGCGCTCGCCATCACCGGCCGCGGCGCGATCATGCGTGGCTACCCGCGCGTGGCCGGCATCGATGTCGCCGGTGTGGTCGAGGCGAGCGAGGATGCCGCCTTCGAGCCGGGGGACAGGGTGCTCGCCACCGGTGCCGGTCTCGGGGAGTGGCTCGACGGAGGACTCGCCGAGTACGCGCGCGTGCCGGCCGATGCGCTGCTCGCGCTGCCGGCGGGACTGAGCCTGTTCGAAGCGATGGCACTCGGCACGGCTGGGTTCACCGCCGCGCTTGCTCTGCGGCGCATGCTGGAGAACCATCAGCATCCGGCCCAGGGACCGGTCGTGGTGACCGGCGCCACGGGCGGGGTCGGCAGCATCGCCCTGATGCTCCTTGCCGGGGCGGGTTTTCAGACCGCGGCGCTGACCGGTAAACCCGAGGCGGCCGCGTACCTGCGCGCCCTCGGCGTCACGACCGTGCTCGAGCGCAGCGCGCTGGATCTGGGCACCAAACCGCTCGAGAAGGCGCTGTGGGGCGCAGCCGTGGACAATCTCGGCGGCGAGGTGTTGGCGTACCTGACCCGCACGGTCAAGCCCTGGGGCAACATCGCGTGCATCGGACTGGCCCAGTCTGCTGAGCTGCACACCACGGTGATGCCGCTGATTCTGCGCGGGGTCAGCCTGCTCGGCATTCATTCCGTGCAGGTGCCGCGGCCCTGGCGCGAGGCGCTCTGGAGCCAGCTCGCCGGCCCCTGGAAGCCGCCGCATCTGGACTCGCGACTGGTGCGCGCGGTGATCTCTCTGGAACAGGTCCCCGAGGCCGCTCGCGAGCTCATCGCCGCTCGGGCGACGGGACGCTACGTCGTGCGGATCGCCGGAGACCTCTGAGCATGGAGTGCTGCCGGATGCATGGCGCTGCGTGCGCCGTTATGCTTCACACCAGCGCGCCGTCGCTCGGCGCATATCGATCCATCGGCAGGCGGGACAGATGAGCAGGGCATTGAGGGCAGGGGGTGCAGCGCGGGGTGGGGGACAGTGCGGTGCGCCGGCGAGCGGGGGCCGCCGCTGAGCGGCCCGACGATGACGTCCAAGGATTCTGCGGCGCGTCCCGGCGCGCCGGGCGAGCGGCTCAATACCAAGGCAGCCGGGGTCGTCGCGCTGGCGGTGCTATGCAGCCGCATCCTCGGGCTCGTGCGCCTGCAGGTGTTCGCGGCGCTCTTTGGCGCCGGCCGGCTGATGGATGTCTTTTTTATCGCCTTTCGGATTCCGAATCTGCTGCGCGACATGGTGGGCGAGGGAGCGCTTTCGACCGCCTTCGTCACCACCTTCAGCAAGACCGCGGCACGCGAGGGTGATGCGACCGCCTGGCAGCTCGCCAACAAGGTCGTGACGTTGACGGCCGTGGTGGTCAGCGCCCTGGTGTTGATCGGGATCCTGCTCGCCCCCTGGCTGGTGGCGCTGCTCGGCTGGGGGTTCGGCCCGGCCAAGGCGGCCCTCACCGTCGAGCTGACGCGGATCATGTATCCGTTCATTCTGATCGTCTCGCTCGCCGCGCTGGTCATGGGCATGCTGAATGCGCGTAATGTGTTCGGCGTACCGGCGCTCGCCTCGACTTTCTTCAATCTCGGGCTGATCCTCACCGGGGCGGGTCTCGGCTGGTGGCTTGATCCGCATTTCGGGCCGAAGGCGACCGTTGCTCTCGCGGTGGGGGTCCTGGTCGGGGGCCTGCTGCAGCTCGGCGTGCAGATCCCCTCCCTGCGCCGATTCGGCTACCGCTATCGGCCGGACTTCCGCTGGCGCGACCCGGGCGTCAAGGCGATGCTGCTGATCATGGGACCCTCGGTGATCGCCGCGAGCACCGTGCAGGTGAACGTGGTGGTGAATTCTGCGTTCGCCTCGATGCTCGGTAACGGGCCGATTTCCTGGCTGGGTTATGCATTCCGGCTGATGCAGTTCCCGATCGGGATGTTCGGCGTGGCACTCGGAACCGTCTCGCTGCCGATGCTCTCGCGCCTGGCGGTGGCCGGCGATCGGGATCGGTTCCGCAGCGAGCTCGCCCGTGGACTGCGCATGGTGTTCTTCATGACGATTCCGGCGGCCATCGGTCTGATGGTGCTCTCCGGCCCGATCGTCTCGGTGCTCTACCAACACGGCCGCTTCACTCCCTACGATGCGCGCCAGACCGCCGCAGCGCTGCGCTTTTACGCTCTCGGGCTGTGCGGGTACGCGGCCCTGAAGGTGCTGGTAAATGCCTTTTATGCCATTGACCGGCGCCGCACGCCCATGGTCGTGAGCTTAAGCGCAATGGGGCTGAACCTGCTGCTGTGCTGGTATACCACCCAAGTCATGCACTGGGGGGTGCGCGGCCTGGCGCTCTCGGTCGCCGCGGTGGCGACGGCGAACTTCCTGGTGCTCTATGCGCTGATGCGCCGTCACCTCGGCCGGCTCGCCTCGCGTGAGATGTTCTCGATGCTTGCGCGCCTGGGCGTCGCCTGCGCGCTGCTCGCGCTGATCTGCTGGGGCGGACTGCACTGGCCGCTCGCGCACTGGCACTCCGGGCCGTTCTGGCCGAAACTCGGCGCACTGACGCTGGTCATCGTAGCTGGCGCCGGTGCGTTCTTTGCTTGTGCGCTGGCGCTTGGCATCGATGAGATGCGTGACATTGCGCACATCGTCAAACGCAAGCTGCGCGCGGCGTAATGGCCGTGGCGCGGTGAGGCGCTCGGGGAGCGCCCTAAGGAGTTCGTTCCGTGAAACGTCATCTTTTTCCGCTCGGCGCACTGGCGCTGCTTGGCCTGTCCGGCCGCGCTCTGGCGCAGACGTACTATGATCAGACCTTCGCGCCGGTCGAGCCGGTGCATTGGCATCTGCAGATCGGCTACAGCCCGACGGTGGGTTCGACCGCGCAGTACTTTCAGGGCGGTGTTACCTTTGGCGGAGGCTTGAGCTGGAAACCCGATCCACAGGGACCGTTCGCGGTGCGCGCGGACCTGCAGTACAGTCGGTTCGACGCCACCCGCAACCTGATTGCCATCAATGAGCTTGCCGACCAGACCCAGATCGATGGTGGCTACGGTGAGCTGATCGGCCTGAACGTCGATGGGGAATTCAAGCGATCCATCACCCCGTGGGTGAGCGGCTTCGCGGTGGCCGGCGTCGGCATCGATCACATGCACGTCGCGCTCACTCAAACCGTCGCGTACGGGACGTACGTGTGCGATCCGTGGTTCGGTTACTGCAACTACGGGCTCGTACCCGGGGACATCGTGGTCGCGAGCGGCAATTCCACCCGCATGTCCTGGAATCTCGGGGTGGGACTCGATTTTCTGCTGCGCGACGGACAGACCTTCTTCGTCGAGGCGGGCTATCAGCGCATCAATACCACCCAGCCGACGGTCTTTGTCCCGATCACGGTGGGTCTGCGCTTTTGAGGCACGGGTGCGGGTTCTTACCACCTGCGGCCGCCGCCGCGGGTGGTAAGTGCGCATGCGCGCCGGCGGGAAGCTGCTAAAATTCTTCTTTTTTATTGTGCGCCCGGGGTGGACCGGGCACGAAGGGCTTCCATGGCACTTAAGATCATGATTCTCGGCGCGAATGGGTTCATCGGCAGCGCACTCACCGGGGCGATCCTGCGTGAGCGCGACTGGGAGGTCTACGGGATCGATCTCTCGGATAATAAGCTTGGGGATCTGCCGAAGGACAATCGCTTCCACTTCGTCGAGGGTGACATCACCATCAACAAAGAGTGGGTCGAGTATCACGTCAAGAAGTGCGATGTGGTGGTGCCGCTGGTCGCCATTGCCAATCCGGCCCAGTATGTAACCCATCCGCTGAAGGTGTTCGAACTCGACTTCGAGGCGAATGTCGAGATCGTGCGTCACTGCGTCAAGTACGGCAAGCGGCTGATTTTCCCCTCGACCTCAGAGCTCTACGGCATGTCTCCCGACCCGGTGCTCGACGAGGAGAACAGTCCGCTCGTGTACGGGCCGATCAACAAGCAGCGCTGGATTTATGCCGCCTCGAAGCAGCTGCTCGACCGGGTGATCTACGCCTATGGCGTGCGCGACAGCCTGGACTACACGCTCTTCAGGCCGTTCAACTTCATCGGTCCGAACCTCGACAACATCGAGGAGCCGAAGGAGGGCAGCTCGCGGGTGTTCACGCAGTTTCTCTCCAACGTGCTGTACCGCCGGCCCATCAAGCTGGTCGACGGCGGCAATCAGAAACGCTCGTTCACATACATCGACGATGCCATCGAGTGCCTGCTCACCATCCTTGAGAACAAGGACGGGCGGGCGACGCGGCGCATCTTCAATATCGGCAATCCCGACAACTGCGTCTCGATCCGCGACCTCGCCGAGCGCACCATCCGCATTGCCCAGGAGTTCCCCGAGCTGCGCGATGCGGCCAAGGGCACGGAGATCATCGAAGTGTCGGCCGGGGAGTACTACGGCAAGTACTACCAGGACATCCAGGTGCGCGTGCCGGCGATCGAGGCGGCCAAGCGAGATCTCGGCTGGCGCCCGAGCACCGACATGGACACCGCGATTCGCCGCACGATCGACTTTTACGTCAAGCTCGGTAGCTTCAACGCTCTGAATGCCTCGGCGTCGGGGCTGTGAGCGGTTGCCGGCGGCGGTGACTGCGGGAGTGCGTCTATGAGTGCTGCGCAAGCGCGTTCGCAGCGGCTGCGATGGTGGGCCTGGGTGCTGATGGCGGCCGTCTGGTTCGTCACCGTGCAGGTGCGTCCGATGTTCGACCCGGATGAGGGTCGCTACGCGGAAATCCCGCGCGAAATGGTGGCAAGCGGCAATTGGGTGACGCCGCGGCTCGATGGGCTGAAGTACTTCGAGAAACCGGTGTTGCAGTACTGGGCGACCGCCACCGTGTATTCGGTGTTCGGGCTCAGTAACTGGTCCTCGCGCCTGTGGACCGTTGGGCTCGGCTTTGGCTGTCTGGCGCTGATCTACGCCTGGCTGGCGCGCCTCTACGACCGACGGGCCGCGCTCTTGGCGGTCGCGCTGCTCGCGCTGAGTCCGTATTTCGGCATCATCGGCCACCTCGACCTGCTCGATGCGGGATTGGCCTTCTGGCTCACCGCGATGGTGCTCTCGTTCACCCGTGCGCAATGTTCGCCCCAGGGCTCGGCTGCGGAGCGCAACTGGATGCTGCTGTCCTGGGCGATGGCGGCGCTCGCCCTGCTCACCAAGGGACTGGAGGTGTACGTGCTGGCGGGGTTGGCACTCATCGCCTACACCGTCATCGAGCGCGACGCACGGCCCTGGCGGCGGCTGCACCTGCTCACCGGAATCCCGCTGATGGTGCTCATCGCCGCGCCGTGGTTCGTCGCAGTGACGCTGCGCAACCACGTGTTCGCCGAGTATTTCTTCATCCACGAGCACTTCCAGCGCTTTCTCACCGATGAGGCGCGGAGGGTCGAGCCGTGGTGGTACTTCATCGCGCTGCTGGTGATCGGCGCGTTCGCATGGCTCGTCCCGCTCGTGCGCGCCGCGCGCGCGGCCTGGAGCGAACCCGGTCCGGTGGCGCACTTCAAGCCGCTGAAGTTCCTGCTGCTGTACTCCGTCCTGACGGTGATCTTTTTCTCCCTCTCGGACTCCAAGCTCGCCACCTACATCCTGCCGGCGTTCCCGCCGCTCGCGGCGCTCACCGGGGTGTACCTGACGCGCCGGCCGGACGCATTGGAGCGCTCGGTGTGGACGGGGGCGGGACTGGTGCTGTTCCTGGCCGTCGGGCTGCTCGTGTATTCACATCACCGCGATGGGTTCATCCCGGCACATGCCATCGGCTGGGGTGCCGCAGCGCTCGCCGCGGTGCTGGCGGCGGTGGCGGCCTGCGCGTTCGGTGGACGCGCCGCGCCGTCGACTGACGAGGCTGGGACCGGCGGCATCGCTACCCCGTTCATCGTCACGCTCGCCTTCATCTTCGCCTGGCAGGCGCTGCTCTGTCAGTACGCGGTCATCCCGCCGTCGCGCTCGGCTTATCAGCTGGTGCAGCAGATCAAATCCGACGTGCATCCGGACACGAGGCTCTACAGCGTGAACCAGTATCGGCAGACCATCCCGCCGTACCTCGGTCGGCTGCTGACGCTGGTGAATTACTCCGGGGAACTCGGACCGGGCGAGCGCTGGCAGCCCGGACTGATGACCGCCACGCCGGCGCAGTTCGTGCAACAGTGGGACGCCAGCAAGAACGCCGTGGCGTTCTTCCCCCCGGCCGTGTGGCGGCGTTATCACGCCGAGGGTCTGCCGGGCCGGGTGATTGGAGAGGATAGTTTCACCGTGGCGGTGGCCCGCAAATGAAGTGGTCGGTGTATGCGTTTCTGCTCACCGGGATTTTGCTGAATCTCGCCGCGCAGCTCGGTCTGAAGGCCGCCACCGATGCGACCGGGCCGCTGTTTGGCGGCAGCGTGGATGTCCCGAAGCGCATGCTGCAGCTGCTGACGGTCCCCTGGCTGTGGCTTGCGCTTGCCTGCTATGGCATCTCGGTGGTTGCCTGGGTGGTGGGCCTCTCGCGCATTCCGGTGAGCCAGGCCTACCCGATGCTCTCGCTCAACTATGTGCTGATGGTCCCGCTCGCCTGGTGGTTGCTCGGGGAAGCACCGAATGCCGAGCGTCTGGCCGGTATCGTCGTGATCATTTTCGGTGTGTTCCTGGTGGCTCGCTCATAACCTTATGAACTCCTTCCTGCCCTTTACACGCCCGAGCATCGATGAGCAGACGATCGCCGAGGTCGCCGACGTGCTGCGTTCCGGCTGGCTCGCCAGCGGCCCGAAGGTCAAAGCATTCGAAGCGGCGCTCTCGCAGTACTGCGGCGGCCGCCCGGTGCGCAGCCAGACCTCCGCGACGGCCAGTCTCGAGCATGCGCTGCTCGTGTGCGGCATCGGCGCCGGCGATGAAGTGATCGTGCCGGCCATGAGTTTCGTTGCCAGCGCCAACGTGGTCGTGCGCACAGGGGCGCGACCGGTGTTCGTCGATGTCGATCTGCATACCCGCAACATCGATCTGACCCAGGCCGAGGCGGCGATCGGTGCGCGCACCCGCGCCATCATGCCGGTGCACCTGTGCGGTCTGCCGGTCGACCTGGAGCGCATCTACGCACTCGCCGAACGGCACCGCTTGCGGGTGATCGAGGATGCGGCCCAGGCGATGGGCTCGAGTTATCGCGGGCGGCGCATCGGCAGCTTCGGGGACCTGGTGTGCTTCAGCTTCCATCCGAATAAGAACATCACCAGCATCGAGGGCGGTGCGGTGGTCGGCGGTTCCCCGGAGGAGGTGCACGAGCTCGAGCTGCAACGCTTTCACGGCCAGGAAAAGTCAGCCGCCGATGCGTTCGAGACGTTCTTCGCCGGTGGCAAGGCCAACCTGTCCGACGTGGCCGCCTGCGTGGGCCTCGGACAGCTGCGTCAGCTGGAGGCGTTCAATGCGCGCCGAGGCGAACTCGCAGCGCGCTACTTCGAGCTGTGGGGTGAAGCGGCGCCGCTGGCGCTGCCGGCGCGCGGCGATGCCGGGCACAACTGGCACATGTTCGCCGCCCGGCTGCCGCTTCAGCAGTTGCGCATCACCCGGCTGCAGTTCATCGAGGCGATGGCCGCGCGCGGCATCGGCATCGGGATGCATTATCCGGCGATACATCTGTTCAGCGCCTATCGCGCGCTCGGGTATCGCGAGGGGCAGTTCCCCAACGCCGAGCGCATTGGCCGCGAGACCGTCACGCTGCCGCTGTTTCCGGCGATGAGCTTGGAGGACGTCGAGCGCGTCGTGGATACGGTCAACGAGGTGCTGCGCGGAGCGATGCGATGAGCGCAACGCTCTCGATCATCATTCCCGTCTACAACGAGGAGGCGGGACTTGCGGAGCTGTTCGAGCGGCTGTATCCGGCGCTCGATGCACTCGGGCAGCAGTACGAAGTGATTTTCGTCGATGACGGCAGCCGTGATCGCTCCGCGGCGGTGTTGCGCGAACAGTTCGAGCGCCGCCCGGATCACACCCGCGTGGTGCTCCTGACGCGCAACGCCGGTCAACACATGGCGATTCTGGCCGGCTTCGCCCAGGCGCGCGGGGACTACGTCATCACGCTCGATGCGGACCTGCAGAATCCGCCCGAGGAGATCGCCAAGGTCGTCGCGGCCATGGATCAGGGCGCGGACTACGTCGGCACGGTGCGCGCCCGGCGTCACGACGTCTACTGGCGCAAGGTGGCCTCGCGGCTGATGAACCGGATCCGCGAGCGCACCACGCAGATCCGCATCACGGATCAGGGCTGCATGCTGCGCGGCTATCACCGCTCGATCGTCGAGGCCATCAATCGCTGCGTCGAGGTGAGCACGTTCGTGCCGGCACTCGGCTATACCTTCGCCCGTCACCCGACCGAGGTGGAAGTGGCGCATGCCGAGCGCGTCGCCGGTCAGTCGAAATACTCGCTCTACCGGCTGATCCGCCTGAACTTCGATCTGATGACCGGTTTCTCGGTCGCGCCGCTGCAGTTCTTCACGATGTTCGGCATTCTGATTGCGCTGGTGTCGCTCGGCTTCGTGGTCGTGCTGGCGATCCGCCGCCTGTTCATCGGTCCAGAAGTGCAAGGCGTGTTCACACTGTTTGGCTTAGCGTTCTTCTTCATCGGCGTGCTGCTGGTGAGCGTTGGAATGGTCGGAGAGTACGTCGGGCGCATTTACGAACAGGTGCGCCAGCGGCCACGCTACACCGTCACAGCGATCCTCGAGCAGGGTGCGGGCCTCGAGCGCGGCGAGAGTCCCGCGCGCCCGGCGCTGGTGTTGCCGCCGGCGGTGCAGGCCGAGATCGATCACACCGAGATGCTGCGCGCCGAGCATGAGCCTGGTGGCGGGCGGTGAGCCGGCGGGCGCGCGCAGTCGTCTTCGCCTACCACGACGTCGGTGTCCGCTGCTTGAAGGCGCTGCTCTCGGGCGGTGTCGAAGTGGCGCAGGTGGTCACGGTGGCGGACGACCCAAAGGAGACTCAGTGGTTCGCAAGCGTCGCGCAGACCGCGCGCGATTACGGGCTGCCGGTTGAGATGCCCGAGGACCCCAACGGCGCGCCGTTCGTCGAGCGGATCGCCGCTCTCGATGTGGATTTCCTCTTCTCGTTCTATTACCGCTCGATGCTCGCCGCGCCGCTGCTCGAATGCGCGCGGCGCGGGGCGCTCAACATGCACGGCTCGCTGCTGCCGAAGTATCGCGGCCGCGCACCGGTGAACTGGGCGATCCTCAACGGAGAGCGCGAGATTGGCGCGACGCTGCACTACATGGCGGCCCGGGCCGACGCCGGGGACATCGTCGATCAGCAGGCGGTGCCGATTCTGGCCGACGACGAGGCGCGCGAGGTGTACGCCAAGGTCACCGCCGCGGCGGAAATGGTGTTGGTGCGCTCGTTGCCCGGTCTGCTGGACGGCAGCGCGCCCAGGCGCGCGCAGCCGATCGTACCCGGGCAGTATTTCGGGCGGCGCCGACCGGAGGATGGCCGCATCGAGTGGCGCTGGCCGGCCGAGCGTATCCATAACCTGGTCAGGGCGCTCGCCCCGCCGTTCCCGGGCGCGTTCGGGGAGGTGGGCGCGGAGCGCTGGTGGCTGCACCGCACGCGCCTCGCGCCCCAGAGGCTGACCCCGGGAGAGCCGCGACTGATCGGTGCGCACAGCGAGTGCCGGCTGGTCTGCGCCGACGGCTCGGTGCTGCGGATTCTGCAGGCGGCCACCGCGTCCGGACCGCTCGATCTGCAGCGCCTGGCGCGCGATTTCGAGCGTCGCCCGGTGACGCTCGGCTGAAGCGGGCAGTGCTGTTCGCTGTGAGGGTGCCGTGACCACGATCGGGCTGAAAATCGATGTCGACACGTATCGCGGAACGCTGGAGGGCGTGCCGCGGATCGCCGCTGCGCTCGAGCGCTGCGGGGCGCGCGCGACGTTTCTCTTTTCGCTCGGCCCCGATCACACCGGCCGAGCGCTGAAGCGCGTGTTCCGCCGCGGCTTTCTCGGCAAGGTGCGTCGCACCTCCGTAGTCAGCCATTACGGCGTGCGCACGATGCTCTACGGGGTGCTTCTGCCCGGCCCGCGTATCGGCCGGCGCTGCGAGGCGGAGCTGAAGGCGATCGAGACCCGCGGCTTCGAGGTCGGTGTGCACACCTGGGATCACGTCAAGTGGCAGGACGGGGTGGCGCGTGCCGGCCGGGAATGGACGCGTCGCCAGTTCGCACTCGCCTGCGAGGAGTTCGCCCGTGTGTTCGGTCACGCACCGGCGACCCACGGCGCGGCCGGTTGGCAGATGAATGCCCACGTGCCGCCACTGCAGGCCGGGCACGGCATGCGGTATGCCTCCGATACGCGCGGACGCGGCCCCTTCGTGCCGCTCATCGGCGGGCATGAGGTGCCGGTGCTGCAACTGCCGACCACGCTGCCGACCCTAGATGAGCTGATTGGCCGCGAGGATCTCGGTGGCGCCGATCCGATCGAGTATCTCCTACGGCTGAGCGCCGACGGCGCCGATCATGTTTTCACACTCCATGCAGAACTCGAGGGCGGGGCGTACCTGCAGGCTTTCGAGCGGCTACTCGGCGCGTGGCGCCGGCGCGGTGCGGTACTGACGGATATGGCGACGTACGCCTCGGGTCTGGACCCGGCACGGCTGCCGCGCTGTTCGATCGACTCCGGCAGCGTGCCGGGACGTGCCGGCACGTTGGCGGTGCAGGGGGAGGCGCAGACATGACGACGTTGCCGAAGAGCATGCAGGTCATCGAGATCACCACGCCCGGGGGACCGCAGGTGCTGCAACCGGCGCAGCGTCCGCTGCCGGCCCCCGGTCCGGCCGAGGTGCTGATCCGGGTGCGTGCCGCAGGCGTTAATCGACCGGACGTGCTGCAGCGGCGCGGTGCCTATCCACCGCCGCCCGGGGCGAGCGACATCCCGGGACTGGAGGTCGCCGGTGAGGTGGTGGCGCTCGGGGCCGAGGTTCGCCAGTGGCAGCGCGGCGACACCGTGTGCGCGCTGCTCGCCGGGGGTGGGTACGCCGAGTACGCGCTCGCCCCGGCCGTGCAATGTCTGCCGGTGCCCAAGGGGTTCAGCCTCGAGCAGGCCGCGGTCCTGCCCGAGACGGTATTTACCGTGTATTACAACGTCTGGGAGCGATCGCATCTGCGCCCCGGGGAGTGGCTGTTGGTGCATGGCGGCACGAGCGGCATCGGTACGACGGCGATCCTCCTTGCCAAAGCATTCGGGGCGCAGGTCATCGCGACCGCAGGCAGCGCCGAGAAATGCGCTGCGTGCCTGCGCCTTGGCGCCGATGCCGCGATCAATTACAAGGGCGCGGACTTCGTCGCCGGCGCACTCGAGGCGACGCAGGGGCGCGGTGTGGATGTCATTCTCGACATGGTGGGCGGGGAGTACCTGGCGCGCGACATTGCCGCGGCAGCCCCGGACGGGCGCATCGCCGTCATCGCGACCCAGGGCGGGCGACTGGCGGAAATCGATCTCGGCCAGCTCATGGGCAAACGGCTCACGATCGGTGGTTCGACGCTGAGGCCCCAGACGGTGGCGCGCAAGGGTGAACTCGCCGCGGCGTTGCGCCGCGAGATCTGGCCGTTGCTCGAAGCCGGTTCATGGCGCCTGCCGATCCACGCCCGATTTCCGCTGCACCAGGCCGCGCAGGCTCATGCGTTGATGGAATCCGGCGGACACGTCGGCAAGATCGTCCTTCAGACCTAGCGGCTGGCCGGACGCAGCGGCAGCGCCGCTGAGCGCGTGACGGTGCGCATCGCGAAGCTTGACTGCACGCGCACGACGCTCGGCAGGCGCGTCAGGTGCTGGCTGTGGATACGCTCGAAGTCATCAAGATCCGCCACCACCAGGCGCAGCAGGTAGTCGTGCTCGCCGGTCATCAGGTAGCACTCCATCACCTGCGGGATGCGGCGGACCGCCGCCTCGAACGCCTCGAGTCCCGATTGGCTCTGCCGATCGAGCGTGATGTTGACGAATACGTTCACCGGATAACCCGCCCGGTGCTGGTTCACCAGCGCCGTATAGCCCTCGATCAGCCCGCTGTCCTCGAGCGCCTTGACGCGCCGCAGGCAGGCCGATTCGGACAGATTCACCTCGCTCGCCAGCCGGGCGTTGGTGATGCGGGCGTCCTGCTGCAGCCGGCGCAGGATGGCGTGATCGTAGCGGTCTAGCTCCATATGGGAAATATTCTGTCATAAATAGGCAAAAAAGTCGCAGGATCTGCCGTCGCCACGGGCCTGCACGGCCATTTTGCAAGTCCCCACCAGCGCCGCTCCTTAATCTCTCCCCCCATCCAAACCCTGGGGGGAGTCTCGTATGCGTATCGGCGTTCCGCGCGAAATCAAAGTCCATGAATATCGGGTCGGTCTGGTTCCGGCCGGTGTGCGCGAGCTCACCGCCGCCGGCCATGAGGTCCTGATCGAGACCGGCGCGGGCGCCGGGATCGGCATTGCCGATGCGGAGTACCTGGCCGTCGGGGCCCGGATCGTGCCGAGCGCCGCGGAGGTGTTCGCCAGCGCCGAGCTCGTCGTGAAGGTCAAGGAGCCGCAGCCGGCCGAATGCGCCATGCTGCGTCGCGAGCAGGTGCTGTTCACCTACCTGCATCTGGCGCCCGATCCGAACCAGGCCCGCGCGCTGATGAAATCCGGCGCCACAGCCATCGCCTATGAGACCGTGACGCGCCGCGGCACACTGCCGTTGCTGACGCCGATGAGCGAGGTCGCCGGCCGCATGTCGGTGCAAGTCGGTGCGAGCTGCCTGCAGAAGGCGAACGGCGGGCGGGGCGTGCTGCTCGGGGGCGTGCCGGGCGTGCTGCCGGCCAAAGTGGTGATTCTCGGCGGCGGCGTCGCCGGTACGCACGCGGCGCAGATGGCCGTCGGCCTGCATGCCGACGTCACGGTCGTCGATCGCTCGATCGAGCGGCTGCGTGAGCTGTCGGACCTGTTCGGCTCCTCGCTGCGCACGGCGTACTCGACCGCCGCGACCATCGAGCGGCTGGTGAAGGAGGCGGATCTGGTCATCGGCGCGGTGTTGATCGCCGGTGCCGCGGCCCCGAAGCTGGTCACGCGCGCGATGCTCTCCAGCATGCAGCCCGGTTCGGTCCTGGTGGACATCGCGATCGATCAGGGCGGGTGTTTCGAGACGAGCAAACCGACCACGCACGCCGAGCCGACCTTCATCGTCGAGGACATCGTGCACTACTGCGTGGCCAACATGCCGGGTGCGGTGGCCCGCACTTCCACGTTCGCCCTGACCAACGCGACGTTGCCGTACGTGCGTCAGCTAGCCGATCTGGGCTGGCAGGCGGCACTGGGCCAGGACGAGGGCTTCGCGGCGGGCCTGAATGTGCACGCCGGTGGCATCACCCATGCGGCGGTGGCCGAATCCCTCGGCGTGGCGCTGGCGGCCTCGCCGATCCGGGTCGGTTAAACGCATGTAACGTCTGGCGCGCCGCGGGCCGCTGCCGGTAGGCTAGCGGCTCGCGTCGTGCCGGACGGTGTATGGTCTTCGCCGGCAGACGCGTCAGTTCAACCAGGAGAATCTCGATGCGTCTCACCAAGCTGATTATCCCGACGGCGCTGCTCGCGCTGTATGCGGGCGCTGCATTCGCCAAACCGGTCACCTACGTGTGCGATCCGACCCACACGCACCCGAGCTTCTCGACCGATCACTTCGGTGGGCTGTCGGTGTGGCGCGGGGTGTTCCGCAAGACCAGCTGCACCATCGTGCTCGACCGCAAGGCGAAGACCGGCACGGTCCACGTGACGGTGCAGACCGCCTCGGATGACTTCGGGGAGTCGCAGCTCAACAAGGACGCGCGCGGCGCGCAGATTCTCGATGTGGCCAAATACCCGACCGCCACTTACGTCGGGCGCCTGGCGGACTTCAAAAACGGCTCACCGACGCGGGTGCTCGGCACCTTCACTCTGCACGGGGTGACCCGGCCGCTGACCCTGATCATCCGCCACTTCGAGTGCAAGGAAGTCGTCTTCTTCCACCAGTACCGCTGCGGGGCGGATGCGTACGCCGAGTTCAACCGGGCCGATTACGGCATCAGCTACGGCAAGGCGTTCGGATTCAAGATGTGGGTACGGCTGCACATTCAGGTCGAAGCGGTGCGTCAGGGCTGAGTCCGGCCCTGGATGAGAGCCTTTTCACATAGCTGGAAAGTCTGAGCGGCCAGGCGCCCCGTGGCCGGACCCGGGGCGCCTCTTTGTGTAGACTTGGGCACTGGATTTCCTCAGGAACGATCCGGTGCCACCGATTGACGACCCGAGTTTGCTCGAGGCGCTGCTGCCCGTGGCCGTGGCCGCGGGGCGCGAAGCCCATGCGATCTACCTGCGCGGCTGCCCTGTCGAGCACAAGGCGGACCACACGCCCGTGACCGAAGCGGATCAGGCTGCCGAGGCCGTGATTCTCGCGCACCTGGCCGCGCTCGCGCCGCACCTGCCGGTGGTCGCCGAGGAGTCCTGCGCGGCGGGGCGGATTCCACAGGTCGGCGCGGCGTTCTTCCTGGTCGATCCGCTGGATGGCACCAAGGAGTTCATTGCGCGGCGCGGGGATTTCACCGTGAACATCGCGTTGGTGCGCGCTGGCGTGCCGGTGATAGGCGTGGTCTACGCGCCGGTGGGCGGGATGCTCTACGCCGGTGATGTCGTCGCCGGTCGTGCGTTTCGCTGCACGCAGGCAGCCGACGGCAGCCCCGCCGGAGCGCGTCAGAGGCTGCACGTGCGCCCGGTCCCGCCGGCCGGTCTGACGGCCGTGGTGTCGCGCTCACACGCGACGCCGCAGACCGAGCACTACCTGGAGGGCTACTCGGTGCATGAGCGCGTGTCGGTCGGCTCGTCGCTGAAGTTCTGCCTGGTGGCGAGTGGCGAGGCCGATCTGTATCCGCGCCTCGGCCCGACCATGGAGTGGGATACGGCCGCGGGCCATGCGGTGCTCAGCGCCGCCGGCGGACAGGTGCTCGCCCCGGGCGGCCAGCCGCTGCGCTACGGCAAACCCGATTTTCGGAACACGTACTTCGTCGCCGCGGGGGCCTTCCCGCTCGTGCCGCTGGCGGCCTGAACCGATGAGCACCTCAACCCGTATTGCGCTCACGCCGCATCTGCGTCGACTCGAGTCCGAGTCGATCGGCATCATCCGCGAGGTCGCCGCGGAGTTCCGCAACCCGGTGATGCTCTACTCCATCGGCAAGGACTCCGGTGTGATGTTGCATCTGGCGATGAAGGCGTTCCACCCCTCCAAGCCGCCGTTCCCGCTGCTGCACATCGATACGCGCTGGAAGTTCCGTGCAATGATCGAGCACCGCGATGCCATCGCCGAGCGGTACGGGGTGAAGTTGCTGGTGCACACCAACCCCGATGGACTCGCGCGCGGCATCAACCCGATCAGTTCCGGCTCGCAGCTGCACACGCAGGTGATGAAGACCGAGGCGCTGAAGCAGGCGCTCGACAAGTGGCAGTTCGACGCCGCCTTCGGCGGGGCGCGGCGCGACGAGGAGAAGAGCCGCGCCAAGGAGCGCGTCTTCTCGTTCCGCTCCGCCGGGCACGTCTGGGACCCGCGCAACCAGCGGCCGGAGTTGTGGAATCTCTACAACACCCGGATCAGCCAGGGCGAGACCATCCGCGTGTTCCCGCTCTCGAACTGGACGGAACTCGACATCTGGCAGTACACACGCGCCGAGCAGATTCCGGTCGTGCCGCTGTACTTCGCCGCGCCGCGCCCGGTCATCGAGCGCGACGGGCAGCTGATCATGCGCGACGATGAGCGCATGCCGCTGAAGCCCGGGGAGCGCGAGCAGGAGCGCATGGTGCGATTTCGCTCGCTCGGATGCTATCCGCTCTCGGCGGCGATCGAGAGCAGTGCGGCGACACTCGATGAGATCATCGCCGAGATGCTCGCCTCGCGCACCTCGGAGCGCTCGGGGCGGTTGATCGACAGCGACGAAGCGGCATCGATGGAGAAGAAGAAACGTGACGGCTACTTCTGACGGCGCGCTCACCCGCAAGGCGTTGCTGCGCTTTCTCACCTGCGGCTCGGTGGATGACGGCAAATCGACCCTGATCGGTCGGCTGCTGTACGACACCCAACTTGTGCTGGAAGACCAGCTCGCGGCGCTCGAGCGCGACAGCGCCAAGCACGGCACCACGGGCGAGGACCTCGATCTTGCGTTGCTCGTCGATGGCCTGCAGGCCGAGCGCGAGCAGGGCATCACCATCGACGTCGCCTACCGGTTCTTCTCCACGCCACGGCGCGCGTTCATCGTGGCGGATACCCCGGGGCACGAACAGTACACGCGCAACATGGCCACCGGTGCCTCGAACAGCCAGGCGGCCGTGATCCTGATCGATGCGCGCAAGGGGGTGCTCACCCAGACGCGCCGGCACAGCTACATCTGTGCGCTGCTGGGCATCAAGCACGTCGTGCTCGCGGTCAACAAGATCGACCTGGTGGAGTTCTCCGGTGAGCGCTTCCATCGGATCGTCGCCGATTACCTCGGTTTCGCCGCGCCGCTGAAGTTTGCCTCGGTCACCAGCATTCCGCTCTCGGCGCGCTTCGGTGACAACGTGATCCGCCGCTCCGAGCATACCTCCTGGTACGACGGGCCGACGCTGATCGAACATCTGGAGTCGATCGATGTCAGCGAGGGGCTGGAGGAGAAGGCGCTGCGCTTCCCGGTGCAGTGGGTCAACCGCCCGAATCTGGATTTTCGCGGCTTTTCCGGCACCGTGGCCTCGGGCGTGGTGCGCCCGGGCGAGCGAGTGGTGGTCGCCGCCTCGGGGCGCGAGAGCACCATCCAGCGCATCGTCACGGCTGATGGGGATCTGTCCGAGGCGCGTGCCGGTGATGCGGTCACCCTGACGCTTGCCGATGAGATCGACGTGGCGCGCGGGGACGTCCTGGCGCATGCTGATGAGCGCCCCGAGGTGGTCGATCAGTTCGCCGCCGAAGTGCTGTGGATGATCGAGGAGCCGATGCTGCCCGGCCGCTCGTATCTGATGCGCATCGGCACGCAGTACGTGCCAGCGCGCGTGACCAGCCTCAAGCACAAGACCGACGTCAATACGCTCGAGCACATGGCGGCGAAGACGCTGGCGCTGAACGAGATTGGTTTCTGCAACCTCGCCACCGCCACCCCGGTGGCGCTCGACCCGTACGCCGACAACCGCGCCACCGGCGCGTTCGTGCTGATCGACCGGTTCACCAATGCCACCGCGGGTGCCGGCATGATCAGCTTCGGGCTGCGCCGCGCAACCAACATCCATCGCCAGGCGCTGTTGGTCGACAAAGCCGCGCGCGTGCGACTCAATGGCCATCGCCCCGCGGTGCTGTGGTTCACGGGTCTGTCTGGTTCCGGCAAGAGCACGATCGCCAACGTCGTGGAGCGCGAGTTGCACGCCCTCGGGGTGCACACCTACATGCTCGACGGCGACAACGTGCGTCACGGCTTGAACCGCGACCTCGGTTTCACCGATGCGGACCGCGTCGAGAATATCCGCCGCGTGGGCGAGGTGGCCAAGCTGTTCGTCGATGCCGGCGCGGTCGTGCTGTGCTCGTTCATCTCCCCGTTCCGCGCCGAGCGACGCATGGTGCGCGAGTTGCTCGCGGCCGAGGAGTTCATCGAGATCTTCGTCGATACGCCGCTCGAGGAGTGCCAGCGGCGTGATCCGAAGGGTCTCTATGCGCGCGCGCTCGAGGGCAAGATCAAGAATTTCACCGGTATCGATTCGCCCTACGAGGCGCCGCAGAACGCGGAGATCGTGCTGACAGCGAGTCCGCTCGGGCCGGAAGAGGAAGCGCGCCGGGTGCTCGAGGCCCTCAGGACGCGGCAGATCATCGGCAGTTGAGTGTGGCGCGGGGCGCCGGCGGCTCGATAAGGCGCACGCGCCGCGCTACCATCGCGCGATCGCTGCGTTGGGGAGTGCCGTGCCGACTCATTACTTTTGCGACGGCGACGTCGCGGTCCTTTCGATCGACAACCCGCCGGTCAATGCGCTCAGTCTCGAGGTGCGCCGCGGACTGATGGAGGGCTTGAACCGGGCCGCGGGCGACGCTGCGGTGCGCGCGCTGGTCATCACCGGGGCGAACGGTTCCTTCCCCGCCGGCGCGGACATCCGCGAGATCGCCTCCGGCGCGGCCTTCGAGCCACCGATCCTCCTCGAGGTGATCGCGCGGATCGAATCGCTCGGCAAGCCGGTCGTGGCGGCCATCGAGGGCGTGGCGCTCGGCGGGGGGTTCGAGTTGGCGCTCGCCTGTCATGCGCGTATTGCCGCGAGCGGTGCGCGGGTGGGTCTGCCTGAGGTGAAACTCGGCCTGATTCCCGGTGCGGGCGGTACGCAGCGTTTCACGCGGCTTGCCGGTCCGCAGGCGGCGCTCGAGGTCATCTCGACGGGCGAGGCGCTTGCGGCCGCGCGCGCCCGCGCGCTCGGGGTGCTCGATGCGCTGGCCGATGCGCCCCTGCCCGAGGCGGTGGCCTGGGCGCGCCGTCTCGCCAAGGAGGGTCCGGTGCCGCTCGCCAGTGAGCGCGAGGAGAAGATAACCGCCGTCGATCCGCAGCTGTTCAGCGCCTGGCGTGCCGCGCATGCGCGCAAGTTCAAGGGCCAGCTTGCCCCGTGGCGCATCGCCGATGCGATCGAGGCGGCCTGTACCCGCGGGCGCGCAGAAGCGTTCGCGCTCGAGCGCCAGTATTACCTGGAGTGCCGCGAGAGCCCACAGCGCAAGGCGCTGATGCACGTGTTCGATGCGGAGCGGGCCGCCCGCAAGATCGAGGGGGTAGGGCCGCAGGTCACGCCGCTGCCGATCCGGCGCGCCGCCGTGGTCGGCGGTGGCACGATGGGGGCCGGGATTGCGGTGCTGTTTGCCAATGCGGATATCCCAGTGACGCTGCTCGATGTCTCGACAGCGGCGCTTGAAGCCGCGATGGAGCGCATCCGCTCGGTATATGCGCAGACCCTCGAGCGAGGACGGCTCAGCCGCGTGCAGGCCGATGCGGCGCTGCGGCGGATTTGCGGCACTACGGACTACGCCTCGCTTGGGCAGGTCGACATCGCTATTGAAGCGGTCTTCGAGGACCCGGCGCTGAAGCGGGCGGTATTCGAGCAGCTCGATCGGCATCTGCCGGCACACGCGATTCTCGCCACCAACACCTCGACGCTCGACATCGATTCGCTCGCGCAGGTGACCGGCCGGCCCCAACAGGTGGTCGGCACCCATTTCTTCAGTCCTGCGCATGTGATGAAGTTGATGGAAAACGTGCGCGGCACGGCCAGTGCGCCCCAGACGCTTGCCACCGTGATGGCGCTCGCCAAGCGCCTGGGGAAGATCCCGGTGATGGCGGGCAACTGCGACGGATTCATCGGCAACCGGATGCTGCTCTACTACGGCGTGGAGGCCGAGCGGCTGCTCGAGGAGGGCGCGACCCCGGAGCAGGTCGACGGCGTGATCGAGGCGTTCGGATTCGCCATGGGGCCGCTGGCGATGCGCGATCTAGCCGGCAACGACGTCGGCTGGGCCATCCGCCGCAATCGCACTCTGCCGCCGGATGAGCGCTGGTCGCCCATTCTGCAGCGCATGGCCGAGGAGGGCCGTCTGGGGCGAAAGAGCGATCAAGGCTTCTACCGCTACGAGGGCGGCAAGCGCCACCAGAACCCCGAGGCGCTCGCCTTGATCGAATCCGTCTCGCGCGCGCTCGGCATCGAGCGGCGGGCGATTTCCGATGCGGAAATCCTGGCGCGGCTGCTGCATCCGCTGGTCAACGAAGGGGCGAAGATCCTCGCCGAGGGGATCGCGAGCCGCGCCGGCGACATCGACGTGGTCTATATCCACGGCTACGGCTTTCCGGCCTACAAGGGCGGTCCCATGTACTGGGGCCTGCAGGAGGGACTGGAGAAGGTGATCGCGACGATGGCACGGCTTGCGCCCAGTCACGGGGCGCGCTGGGCCGCGGCGCCACGACTCGTGGCGGCGGCGGCTCGCGGCACCTGGGACTGACGGCGTGGCGCGTCCGCCGCGGGGGTGCGGGGGGGCGGGTTGACCCGAAAATAAAATAAATGTATGTTTAAAACAGACGTTTGAGACGCTGCCTGGTGAAAACCTCCTCGCCCTCCGATGCCGGTATGCCCGCTGAGCCGAAATACTCAGAGACCGCTCTGCGGATTCTCGAGGCGGCCGAGCGGCTGTTCGTCGAGCTCGGGCTGGAGGCGACCTCGCTGCGGCTGATCACCCAGCAGGCGGGCGTGAATCTCGCCGCGGTCAACTATCACTTCCGATCCAAGGATGCGCTCTTTGAAGCGGTGTTCGCACGCCGTTTCGAGCCTTGGGCACGCGAGTGTCTGCGGGAACTGGAGCGGCTCGAGGCCCGTTCGAGCGCCGGCACTGCGCGGTTTGACGCCGAGGCGGTGGTGATGTGCTACGTGCGCCCGGCGCTGGCACTCTCGAAGGATCCCTCGCGAGGGGGCGCGCTGTTTGTGCGCCTGTTCTCGCGCGTGCTGGTGGAGAATCATCGGGCGTTGCGCGAGACGCTCTCGCGCGATTGGGGCCATCTGGTGACCCGCTATACGGAGGCGCTGGGGCGCGTGCTGCCGGGGCTGTCGGCCGAGGAGATCGCCTGGCGTCTGCACCTCGGCTTCAGCGTGATGTTCCACGCGTTCGCGGGCAACGACATTTTGAAACTCTTCGGCCGTTCGGCCGTTTCGGCGCGCGATCCGGATTTGATCGTCAAGCACGTGGTCCCGTTCGTACTGGCCGGGATGGGGGCCGCGCCCCGTTTCGGGGATGGCACGCCGTGAACGGGTCGCAGGCACAGTGAGCGGCCCGGCGCTGAGGGCCGTGCCATGAACGGTCCGCCGTGCGGACCGCAGCAGCAGAGGAAGTCATGTCTGAGACGAATTTCATGATTCGCAAAGTGGCCGTGCTCGGCGCCGGCGTGATGGGCGCGCAGATTGCCGCGCACCTGCTCAACGCGCAGGTGCCGACGCTGCTGTTCGATCTGCCCGATCCGGCTGGCGGCAGTGGTATCGCCGAGAAGGCCATCGCCGCGCTGCGCAAGCAGCAGCCGGCACCGCTCGCCGCGGCCGACATTGCCGAGTTCATTCAACCGGCGAACTATGCCAAGGATCTCGGCCGGCTCGCCGAGTGCGATCTGGTGATCGAGGCGATCGCCGAGCGGCTGGAGTGGAAGCGCGACCTGTACCACAAGGTGGCGCCCGTGCTCGGGGCGCGGACGATCTTCGCCACCAATACCTCTGGGCTGTCGATCGAGGCGCTTGCCGAGGCGTGTCCGCCGGCGCTGCGGGCGCGCTTTTGCGGGGTGCACTTTTTCAACCCGCCGCGCTACATGCATCTGGCCGAGCTGATTCCGTGCCGCGCCTCGGACGCCCCGATGCTCGATCATCTCGAGACGTTCCTGGTCAGCACCCTCGGCAAGGGCGTGATCCGCGCCAAGGACACCCCTAACTTCGTGGCCAACCGGGTCGGAGTCTTCTCGCTGCTCGCCACGCTGGCCAACGCCGCGAAATATCAACTGCGGTTCGACGTCGTCGATGACTTGACCGGCCCGCGGCTCGGGCGGCCGAAATCCGCGACCTTCCGCACCGCCGATGTGGTGGGCCTGGATACCTTTGCCCACGTGGTGCGCACGATGCGCGAGGGCCTGCCGGAGGATCCGTGGCGTGGACTGTTCCTCTGCCCGCCGTGGCTGGAGAAGCTGATCGCAGCCGGGGCGCTCGGGGCGAAGACCCGCGGTGGCATCTATCAGAAGAAGGGCGAGGACTTACGAGTGCTCGACCCGACCAGCGGCACGCATGTGCCGGCCGGGGAGAAGGCCGATCCGGCCGTCACCGAGATGCTCAAGATCGAAGAGGCGGGGGCGCGCCTGGAGGCGCTGCGCTCAAGCGATCACCCGCAGGCGAAGTTTCTCTGGGCCTGCTGGCGCGACACGTTTCACTACATTGCCTGCCAGCTCGGTCAGATTGCCCACTCGGCTCGCGACATCGATCTGGCCATGCGGTGGGGCTTCGGCTGGCAGCGCGGACCGTTCGAGTTGTGGCAGGCGGCCGGCTGGGCACGCGTGGCGGGGTGGATCGAGGCGGATATCCGTGCCGGGGAGACGCTGGCCGCGGCGCCGCTGCCGGCGTGGGTGTTGGAAGCCGGTCGCACGGGCGTGCACACGCCCGAGGGGTCCTACGATGCAGCCGGGCAACGCCAGGTGGGCCGTTCGCAGTTGCCGGTGTATCGGCGCCAGCTGTGGCCCGTAGCGCTCGTCGGGGAGCGCCGCGAGCTCGGCGAGACGGTCTACGAGAACGCCGCGGTGCGGGCGTTCACCAGCGGTGATGGCGTGCTGGTGGCCTCACTGAAGACCAAGGCGCACTCCATTTCCCCCGAGGCGCTCGAGGGGCTGAACCAGGCGATCGACCTCGCCGAGACCCGCTACCGTGCGCTCGTGTTCTGGCAGAGCGAACCGCCGTTTTCCGTCGGTGCGAACCTCGAGGCGCTGCGCCCGGCGCTCGCCGCCGGGGACTGGAAGACGCTCGAGGCGGTGATCGCGCGTTTCCAGAGCACCTCCATGCGCCTGCGCTACAGCCTCATCCCGACCGTCGCGGCGACACAGGGCTACGTGTTTGGTGGCGGCTGCGAGTTCATGCTGCACTGCGACCGGGTGGTCGCGGCGCTGGAGTCCTACGTCGGGTTGGTGGAGGCCGGCGTCGGGCTGCTGCCCGGCGGCGGGGGTTGCAAGGAGTTCGCGCGCCGTGCGGCGCACGAGAGCCGCGGCGATCTGTTCGCGGCGTTGAAGGAGTATTACCTCACGATCGCCACCGCCAAGGTCGCCGGCAGCGGCCTCGAGGCGCGCCAACTCGGATTCCTGCGCGACAGTGATCCGGTGGTGTTCAACGCCGATGAGCTGTTGTATGTCGCCAAGCAGCAGGCGCTCGCGCTCGCCGAGACGGGCTACCGACCGCCGCTCCCCGGGGCGCGCTTCCCGGTGGCCGGGCGTACCGGCGCCGCCTCGATCAAAGCGCAGCTGGTGAACATGCTGGAGGGCCACTTCATCAGTCCGTACGACTTTGAGGTCGGCACGCGCATCGCTGAGGTGATGACCGGCGGGGACGTGGAGGCGGGCACCGAGGTCGATGAGGACTGGATCCTCGCGCTCGAGCGGCGCCACTTCCTCGCCCTGCTTGGCAACGCCAAGACCCAGGAGCGCATCGTGCACACGCTGAAGACCGGCAAGCCGCTGCGCAATTGAGGCGGTAGGGGAGATTTCTGTCATGACGAAGCAGATTCAAGACGCTTACATCGTTGCCGCCACCCGCACTCCGGTCGGTAAGGCTCCGCGCGGCATGTTGCGCCAGGTGCGCCCCGATGACCTGCTGGTGCACGCCCTGCGCAGCGTATTGGCGCAGGCTCCGGGATTCGAGCCGGCCCGCATCGAGGACGTGGTGGTCGGCTGCGCGTTTCCGGAGGCCGAGCAGGGCCTGAACATGGCGCGGGTCGCGGCGCTGCTCGCCGGACTGCCTGACAGCGTGCCGGGCGTGACGGTGAACCGCTACTGCTCCTCGGGCTTAAATGCCGTGCAGATCGCCGCCGACCGCATTCGCCTCGGCGAGGCCGACGCGGTGATTGCCGGCGGCGCGGAGTCGATGTCGATGGTGCCCATGATGGGCAACAAAGTGGCGATCAACCCTCAGGTGTTCGCGCATGAGGAGAATTACGCGATCGCCTACGGCATGGGCATCACTGCCGAGAAGGTGGCGCGCCAGTGGAAGGTCTCGCGCGAAGACCAGGATGCGTTTTCCGTCGAGTCGCACCGGCGCGCGCTCGCGGCGCGTGCCGCCGGCGGCTTCAGTGCCGAAATTTCCCCGCTCGAGGTGACCTACCGTGTCGCGGATCTGGCCGCCGGCGAAGTACGCCACGACGTCAAACGCATCGGCGAGGACGAGGGGCCGCGGAGCGACACGTCGGTCGAGGCGCTCGCGAAACTGCGACCGGTGTTCGATGCCAAGGGCAGTGTCACGGCGGGCAACAGCTCGCAGACCTCCGACGGCGCTGCCGCGGTGCTGCTGGTCTCCGAGACGATGCTCAAGCGGTATAACCTGACGCCGCTGGCGCGTTACGTGACGTTCGCGGTCAAAGGCGTGCCGCCGCAGATCATGGGCATCGGCCCGAAGGAAGCGGTCCCGGCGGCGCTGCGCAGCGCCGGTTTGAAGCAGGATGCGCTTGAGTGGATCGAGCTCAACGAGGCCTTTGCCGCGCAGTCACTCGCCGTGATCCGCGAGCTTGGTCTCGATCCGCAGCGAGTCAATCCGCACGGCGGGGCTATTGCGCTCGGGCACCCGCTCGGGGCCACCGGGGCGATTCGCACCGCGACGCTGGTGCATGGCATGCGCCACAAGGCTCAGAAGGGCTACGGCATGGTCACGATGTGCATTGGCACCGGCATGGGCGCGGCGGGCATTTTCGAGGTGTACTGAGCGGCGCGCAGCCCGTGCGCGGCAGGGGGTGTTTGCGAGCCGCCGGCGCGGCACGCCGCGCGGCCGAGCACCTCGTTGATGCGTGTCCGCTCTGCCCGTCTGCCGCGCCCGTGGCGGGCGATGCGCTGCGCGCAGAGGAGCGCCTGGTTTCGCCGAATTCGTGGACGTCGCGCGGCAGCGTCGTTCCGGATGGTCTGTCCCGGAACCACGGAGGGTGCGGCGCGTGATCGGCCGACTGGCCGCTGTTGCGGTTCGGACGGTGGCGGTTCGGTACGCCCCCCTGAGCACCATCACGCGAGCGGTAGCTGCGTGGTGAACTTCTTGGTGCGCAGCACGAAGCTGGTGTTGACCGAGCGGACCGCCGCCTGTTGCAGCAGGTGCGTGGAGAGAAAGTGCTCGTATGCCTCCATGCTGGCCGCGACGATGCGCAGCAGATAATCGTTAGTGCCGCTCATCGAGTGGCATTCGAGCACCTCCGGACGGTCCCGCACCAGCTGGTCGAAGGCCGCGACGGTCTCGGTGTGGTGATTCTCCAGCGACACCTGGGCGTAGGCCTGGATGGGCAGTCCGATCGCCGGCGCCGATAGCAGCGTCGCGTAGCCATCGATGATCCCTTCACTCTCCAGCCGCTTCAGTCGCCGCCAGCAGGGCGCCGGCGAGAGACCGACCCGTTTGGCGAGTTCCTGGTTCGTGATCCGGGCGTCGAGCTGCAGCGCGGCGAGGATGCGCCGGTCGATCCGATCAAGCGGGCGGGACACGGAAGGACCCCTCTGAGGCAAAATGAGCAATAATATTGCCAGAATACGCCAATAACGAGCAATAAAGGCAAGCCTATTTCTCCGCAGGCGGCATACGCTTACCCAATTGACTCATTTGGGGGAGTTTCCATGGCGGCACCTGCCACTTCCTCGGCGCTGGCCGGGTACGAGGACGCGCCCGCGTCTCAGCCCGACTGGCACCGCGTCACGCGCTTGCTGCGCCACTCACGGGCGCTCGATGACATCGAGGAGACGCGCCTGCTGCCGGCGCGCGAGGTGCTCTACCAGTTCTCCGCGCGAGGCCACGATCTGGCGCAGATCCTGCTCGGCCTGCAACTGACCGATCCGCACGATGCCGTGACGGTGTACTACCGCTCCCGTCCGATCATGCTCGCCCTCGGCGTCGATCTGGAGGAGGCGGCGGCCGGCCCCCTGGCGCGCGCCGGCTCGTTCAGCGACGGCCGGGACATCGGGGTCGTATTCAACAAGCCCGCCCGGGGCGGGCCGACGGTGCTGCCGGCCTGTGGCGGGGTGGGTGCCCAGTACACGCCTGCGGCCGGCTGGGCGCAGGCGATCGGATATCACCGCGACGTGCTCGCCGATCCGGCCTACGGGCGCAGCATCGCGGTCGTGCTGGGGGGGGACGGATCGGTAGCGACGGGCGGATTCTGGTCGGCGCTCACCATGGCGACGACGCTGAAATTACCGCTGCTCATCTACATCGAGGACAATGGATTTGGGATCTCGGTCAGTTCGCGCATGCAGACCCCGGGCGGCAACATCGCCGCGAACCTGCGGTCGTTCGCGGGCCTGAGGATTTTCGAGGGCGATGGCGCTGACCCGCAGGAGGCCGCCGCGCGCATCGGCGCGGCCGTCGGTTTCGTGCGTGAGCAACGCGCGCCGGCACTGCTGCGCCTGACGGTGCCGCGCCTGAACGGGCACTCCGGTCAAGATACGCAGACGTACAAGACGCCGGAGGTCATCGCGTGCGAACGGGGTAACGACCCGTTGCGCCGATTGGAGCGCTACCTCGTGCCGCAGCGCATGAGCGAGCGCGAGTGGCGCGAGATCGCCGAGGTGGCCGAGCGCGAGGTCGAGCAGGCGGTCGAGCGCGCCAGGATGCGCCCGCTGCCCGATGCGGCCGACGTCACGCGGTACGTGTTCACCGAGTACGATGCGGCGGGTCGGCCGCAGCTGCAGGAGCAGGGCGGACTTGCCCCACTTGGTCTCGGTGCGCCGTGCCCGAGCACCGAGGCGCACCCGGAGCCGACCCGCATCAACATGCTGACGGCGATCCGCCGCACGCTCGATGCCGAACTCACGGTCAATCCGCGCATGATGGTGTTTGGCGAGGACGTCGGACCGAAGGGCGGCGTGCACGGTGCGACGCTCGGGCTGCAGGAGAAGCACGGTGCGGGCCGCGTGTTCGATACGAGTCTCTCGGAGGACGGCATTATCGGTCGAGCCATCGGGATGGCGCTCGCCGGGCTCCTCCCGGTGCCGGAGATCCAGTTCCGCAAGTACGCCGACCCGGCCACCGAGCAGATGAACGATTGCGGCACGATGCGCTGGCGCACGGCGAATCGCTTCGCCGCGCCGATGGTGGTGCGCATGCCGGGGGGGTTCTTCAAGTGCGGCGATCCGTGGCACAGCCAGACCAACGAGGTCGCCTGGGTGCACGGGATCGGCTGGCAGGTGGCCGTGCCGTCGAACGCCGAGGATGCCGTCGGACTGCTGCGCGCGGCGCTGCGCGGCAACGAACCGACGCTGTTCTTCGAGCACCGCGCGCTGCTCGATGGCGCCTGGGCACGGCGGCCATATCCGGGTGATGAGTACCTCGTTCCCTTCGGCAAGGCGCACTGTGTGTGCGAGGGCTCGGAGCTCACCGTGGTGACCTGGGGCGCGATGGTCGAGCGCTGCGAGCGGGCCGCGCAGGCCTCCGGGGTGCTCACTGAGGTGCTTGATCTTCGCACGCTCTCGCCCTGGGACCGCGAGGCGGTGTTGACCTCGGTGCGCAAGACTCGCCGCTGTCTGATCGTGCACGAAGACAACCTCACCGCCGGGTTCGGGGCCGAGGTGGCCGCCGTGCTCGCCCGCGAGGCGTTCTTCAGCCTCGATGCGCCGATTGAGCGGCTGACCATGCCGGACATCCCGAGTCCGCATGCTCCGGTGCTGCTCGAGGCCGCCGTCCCCGGCGTCGAATCCATCACACGCGCCATCCGCGCGCTCGCGAGCGTGTAGTCATGTCGAACGAGATCGTTGCGGTTCGAGCTCCCGAGGAGCAGGAGGAGGGCACCCGCTCGCAGTTGCTGCGCTGGCTGAAAGCGCCGGGTGAGTCGGTGAGCGCGCACGAGCCGTTGATCGAGCTGGAGACCGACAAGGTGACCGTGGAGGTCGCCGCGCCGGTCTCCGGTGTGCTCGCCGACGTGTTGAAGAGTGAGCGCGAAGAGGTGGCCCCGGGGGAAGTGCTCGGGCACATCGCCACGGGTACGGCGCCTGAGCGCGCTGCGGCGCACGCACTACGGCAGTCCGCGCCCGAGCGGTCTGCAGCCGCGGGTACCGTGTGGGTCACCGCTACCGCTCCCGTCGGGGCGCATCCGGCATCGGGTGCCGGCACGCCATGCAGTCCGGCCGTCCGCCGGCTGCTCGCCGAGCGGGGCCTCGCGTCCTCCGACGTGCGCGGCACGGGTCCGGCGGGGCGAATCACCGTAGAGGATGTGCTCAGCGCCGCGGCGCACGGCCCGCAATCCGAGTCGGCGAGCGCCCCGCCTCCGGCGGCGCAGACCGAACCGTCGGGCATCCCGGTGCGACGCGTTGCGCACAGCGCGGTGCGCCAGCGGATCGCGGCCCGCATGGTCGAGAGCCTGTTGCACACCGCGCCGCACGTCACCAACGTGTTCGAAGTCGACCTCACCGCCGTGCTCGCGCACCGCGAGCGCCACCGCCAGTCATTCGCCGAGCGCGCCGTGCCGTTGACCCTCTCGGCGTATTTCGTGCGGGCGGCGGTCGCCGCCATCGAGGAAGTGCCGGAGGCCAACAGCCGCTGGAGCGAGACGGCGCTGGAGATCTACCAGACCGTGAACTTCGGCATCGGCACTGCGGCGCCGGAAGGTCTGGTGGCCCCGGTGCTGCGCGGCGCCGAGACGCTCGATCTGCAGCAGACCGCGCAGGGGATCGACGCGCTGGTGCGGCGCGCCCGCGCCGGGCGGCTCACGCCCGAGGATGTACGCGGGGGCACCTTCACCATGTCCAACCATGGGGTCAGCGGCAGCCTGATCGCCACGCCCATCATTCTCTTCCCCGGGCAGGCGGCCATCCTCGGGGTGGGCAAGCTGGAGAAGCGGGCCGTCGTGGTGCAGCACGCAGAGAGCGAGCGCATTGAAATCCGCCCGCGCTGCTATGCAACGCTCACCATCGATCACAGGGTCATGGATGGGGTGCGTGCCAACCGATTCATGCAGGTCTTTGCCGAGCGGCTCGGCCTGTGGAGCGAGTGATGCCGGTGCCCGGGGCGCGCCCGGGCGCCCTGGGCCGCGGGGCATAGTGACGAGATGCCCCCGGCGGGGCTACCATGCGCGCAGTACTCCTGCGGAGGACTTCAGCATGACCGAGGGCACCACCACACTGCAGGGCCCGCCGAGCGATGAGTCCGAGCCTGATCTGACCCGCCGGCGCATGTTGACGGCGGCCACTGCGGCGGTTGGGGCGGTGGGGGTCGGTCTGGCCGCGACGCCGTTCATCGAGTCCATGGAGCCGAGCGAGACGGCGCGCGCACTCGGAGCACCGGTCACGATCGATATCTCCGCGCTCAAACCGAAGCAGATGCTGGTGGCCTCCTGGCGGCGCCGTCCGATCTATGTGTTGCGGCGCACCGCGGCGGAGCTGAAGACGCTCCCCAGTCTTAACGGCCAATTGAAGGACCCGCTGTCCAAGGCCGATCAGCAGCCGGAGAATCTACCCGGCTGGAACCCCATCCAACGCTCCATTGTGCCGGAGTATCTGGTGGTGGTGGGGATCTGCACCCACCTCGGCTGCATGCCGAAGCTGCACCCGAATCCGGGGGATCCGCTGCTCGGGGCGAGCTGGCCGGGCGGCTACTACTGCCCCTGCCACGGCTCGCGCTACGATCTGGCCGGGCGCGTGATGGACGGCTCGCCGGCACCGTTGAATCTGCCCGTGCCGCCGCATTACTACAAGGATGCCAAGACCATCGTGGCGGGCGAACTCTCCAACGGCACCGAGCAGAACTGGGAGCCGAATACCTGGTGAGCGGATCGCGCTACGGGGCGGCCAGTCCACCGAAGCGAGCGAACGCCTCCGGACCTGCACTCGGCAGTGCTCCATCGAGCGTGCTGGCGTGTGCATCGAGGTGGCCTTCCGCGGCGTTGAACACCGCGGCGTAGAGTCGCCGGCACAGCGCGTACGCCTCGGTACCGATCCAGTCCTCCGGCAGCAGCGCGGGGGGCAGCAGCGGGTCGCGCAGATGGATCTTGCGGTACTCGTGAATGAGCAGCGTGCGCACCACGAACGCCGATTGCGGTGAGAGATGCCGCAGTGCGCCGCAGGCCTCGATTGGCGCGAACGCATCGCGAAAGCGCCGGTAACGGCGCGCCAGTTCCGCCCAATCCCAAGCGGCGGCCGCCAGGCGGCGGTCGGCGGCCAGATCCTCCCCGCGGCTCGTAAAGAGCCAGCCGTCTGCGCCACCGTCGGCCGGCAGCCAGCTGCGGGCCCGCGGTACCGCGAGGCTCGGGTGCACGAACACACCGGGGGCGAGTTGCCCGAATCCCGACCAGCGCAGCCGTTCGCGCAGCTGCGCACGCGCCCCCCCACCCGGCGGGACCGCCAGCAGCGTCCAGCACCCGTCCCAGGTACCCGGACTGACCGCGTAGATCCGCTCGGTGGCCTCGGCAAACAGTCCGTGTCCGGTGTCACTCAGGCGGTACTCGCTGCGTCGGCCGCGTCTGAGGGCGGTGAGCCAGCCGTCGGCGGCGAGCCGCGCGACGCTGGTGCGCACCAGGCGCTCGGCGAGTCCGAACGGCGCGGCGAGGCCGATGAGGCTGCCGAGGCTGACGCGCGCGCCGCGAGGGGCGACGGCATCGCCGAATACCGTCATCAGCAGCGAACCGCCGCGCAACGGGCGCTGTGCTCGAAACCGCCGCAGCAGCGCCTCGACGGCCGGATACGGGTCACGCAGGGCGTCCATCAGGCGTCCGTGGCCGGGAAAGCCCCATTCTGCCACGAATTTTCTTGACACAAAAATCATGATCGCAGTAGCTTTTATGTATCATATTGGTTTCCCCCCCCACAGGCGTGACCATGTATACGCAGGCTTTGGATTCTCCGGCGGCAGGAGCGGATGAGGGGAGCGAGGAGCGCGAGCGGCTCGAGCGGTTTCAGGCCCGCATCGATCGGGACGAGAAGATCGAGCCGAAGGACTGGATGCCCGAGGCGTACCGCCAGACCCTGATCCGCCAGATCGCCCAGCACGCGCATTCGGAGATTGTCGGGATGCTGCCGGAGGGCAACTGGATTACCCGCGCCCCCTCATTGCGACGCAAAGCGGTGCTGATCGCCAAGGTGCAGGACGAGGGCGGGCACGGGATGTACCTGTACAGCGCCGCCGAGACGCTCGGAGTCGCGCGCGGGGACCTCATCGAGCAGCTGCTCTCGGGGCGGGCCAAATATTCGAGCATCTTCAACTACCCGACGCTCACCTGGGCGGACATCGGGGCGATCGGCTGGCTGGTCGACGGGGCGGCGATCATGAACCAGGTGCCGCTGTGTCGCTGCTCATACGGGCCGTACGCGCGCGCGATGGTGCGCATCTGCAAGGAGGAGAGTTTCCACCAGCGCCAGGGCTATGAGCTGATGTTGACGCTCGCCCGCGGCAGCGAGGCGCAGCACGCGATGGCGCAGGATGCGCTGAATCGCTGGTGGTGGCCGTCGCTGATGATGTTCGGGCCGAATGACGCGCACTCGGTGCACACCGCGCAGTCGATGCGCTGGAAGATCAAACGCTTCACCAACGATGAGCTGCGCCAGAAGTTCATCGACGTGACGGTGCCGCAGGCCGAGTACCTCGGCCTCACCGTGCCCGATCCTGACCTTCGCTGGGATCAGACGAGCGAGCACTACCGGTTCGGTGAGATCGACTGGAGTGAGTTCCAGGCGGTCCTGAAGGGCGAGGGTCCGTGCAATCGTGAGCGCCTTGAGGCGCGCCGCGCCGCGCACGAGAACGGTCGCTGGGTGCGCGAGGCGGCCGTCGCCTATGCCGCCAAACATCAGGCGCCGGCGCACCGCGCGCAGGCCGGTGCGGGAGCGCTGTCATGAACGAAGACTGGGTGCTGTACGAGGTGTTTATCCGCTCGCGCTCGGGGCTTGAGCACAAGCACGTCGGAAGTCTGCATGCCGCCGATGCGCGCATGGCGATCGAGCATGCGCGCGATGCCTACACGCGTCGCCAGGAGGGCGTGAGCATCTGGGTGGTGCCCTCGAGCGCCATCGTCGCCTCCGATCCGGGCGAAGCCGAGGCACTGTTTGAGCCGGCGCGCGACAAGGTGTACCGCCATCCGACTTTCTATGCCATCCCGGACGAGGTGAAGAACATATGAGTACGGCGGCCGAGGCCGGCTCAGCTGAGGTGAGCCGCGCCGAGCGCATCGAGTACCTGCTGCGCCTCGCCGACACCAGCCTGGTCGCCGGCCAGCGTCTCGGGGAGCTGCTCGGGCATGGTCCGACTCTCGAGGAGGACCTGGCGCTCGGCAACATCTCGCTCGATCTGATCGGCCAGGCGCGCCTGTTGCTTGCGCTCGCCGGGCGCATCGAGGACAAGGGGCGGGATGAGGACGCACTGGCGTTTCGGCGCGACGCGCCGCAGTTTCGCAACATGTCCCTCGCCGAGCAGCCGAATGAGGATTTCGCCGCGACCATCGTGCGCCAATGCCTGCTCGATGCGTGGCAGCTGGAGACCTACGAGAGTCTCACCGGTTCGCGCGAGGAGGCGCTCGCCGACATCGCGCACAAGGCGGTCAAGGAGTGCCGCTACCACTGGCGCTTCAGCGCCGGATGGCTGGTGCGGCTCGGAGATGGCACCGAGGAGAGTCATGCGCGGGTGAGCGCGGCGCTCGGGGCGCTGTGGCGGTTCACCGATGAGCTGCTGACGCCCGATGCGCTCGATGCGCACATGGCGGTGTGCGGCATCGGCCCGGCGCCCGGCCTGATCCGCGAGCGCTGGGACGCCCGCGTGAGCGCGGTCTTAGCGGAGGCGAAGCTCCAGAAGCCGCCCCACCAGCACTATCCCTGGCATGGCAAGCGCGGTGTGCACTCTGAACATCTCGGTCACCTGCTGACCGAGATGCAGTTCCTGCCGCGCACCTATCCCGGTGTCACGTGGTAGAGGCGGCACGCCCCGAGGGCGCTGACGGACGCGAGCGGCAGATCTGGCGTGTGCTCGAGTCGGTGGCCGATCCGGAAATTCCGGTGGTGAACATCGTTGAGCTCGGCATCGTGCGCCAGGTGCGTGCCGGAGCGGACGGGCGGCTGCGCGTCAGAATCACACCGACGTACTCGGGGTGTCCGGCCACGGAAGTCATCGCACGTTCGATTCGCGAGACGCTCGATCAGAGCGGCTGTGCTGACGTCATGCTCGAGACGGTGCTCTGGCCCCCCTGGTCGAGTCAGTGGTTGAGCGACTCGGGGCGACGCAAGCTTGAGGCGTTTGGCATCGCGGTCGAGCGCGGGGAACCCGGTCAGGTGGCCTGTCCGCGCTGCGCCAGCCATCAGGTGGAGTGCATCAGCGAGTTCGGTTCCACACCCTGCAAGGCCCATTACCGCTGTCGCGAGTGCTTTGAACCCTTCGATACCTTCAAGTGCCTGTGATATGTTGAAATTTCATCCGCTGCGCGTCGTCGAAGTACGGCCCGAGGCCGAAGACGCCTTCGCCTTGACGCTGGAGGTGCCAACGGATCTTGCCGCCGAATATCGCGGCAGTGCCGGTCAGCACCTCGTGGTGCGCCTCAGCGCCGGGGGCGAGGAGCTGCGTCGGACGTATTCGTTCACCAATGCTCCCGGGGAGCCGTATCTGCGCCTGCTGGTGCGTCTGCAGCCGCAGGGGCGCGTCTCGGCGTTGCTCGGGCGACTGCAGCCCGGTGCGCTGCTGGAGGTGTTGCCGCCCAACGGCAGCTTCACGCCGCATGCGGCGGCGCTCGGTGCGGGCCTGCGGGTCGCCTTCGCCGCCGGCAGCGGCATCACGCCGGTGCTCTCGGTGACGCGCGCGGTGCTCGGCGCCGGCGGCGCCATGATGGTGTTCTACGGCAACCGCAGTGCCGCCCGCACGATGGGACTCGAGGCGCTGCAGGCGCTGAAGGACCAATACCCCGAGCGGCTCGCGTTGCATTTCATCATGAGTCAGGAGCCGCAGGAGGTGGCGCTGTACAACGGTCGCCTGGAGGGCGGCAAGGTGCGCGAGCTCGCCCACGCATTCTTCGATCCGACCCGGGTCATCGAATACTTCGTGTGCGGCCCCGGTCACATGGACGCACAGGTGTGCTCGGCGCTGGCGGACCTTGGCGTGGCGCGCGAGCGCATCCGCGTAGAGCACTTCACCGCCGCGGCCGACGGCGCCGCCGCATTCGCGCCGAGCGCTGCCGCGCCGTCGGCGCTGCCGCCGACGGCGCAGGCCGAAGGGATGGCCGAGGTCACGGTGCGTCTCGACGGGCGGCGGCGCACGTTCACCATGGCCATCGACGGCGACTCGGTGCTCGATGCCGCCGAGCGTGCCGGTCTCGATCTACCCTTCTCCTGTCGCTCCGGCGTGTGCTCGACCTGCCGGACCAAGGTGGTGCGCGGCAAGGTGCGCATGGCCGAGAACTATGCGCTCGAGGACTGGGAGCTTGAGCAGGGCTATGTGCTCGCCTGCCAGTCGAAGTGCCTCACGAACGAGCTGGAACTCGATTACGACGAGAAGTGAGCCGGGCGGTCGCACCGCCGGTGAGGATGTCATGACCTACCAGACCATTACGTACACCAGGGCCGACGGTGTTGCCCGCTTGACGTTGAACCGACCGGAGCGGCTGAACAGCTTCAATGCGCAGATGCATGAGGACGTGCGCCATGCGCTCGCGGCGCTCGAGGCCGACGATGAGGCGCGCGTGCTGGTGCTCACCGGTGCGGGGCGCGGGTTCTGCGCCGGGCAGGATCTGTCCGATCGCACTGTTGCGCCGGACGTCGTGCGGGCCGATCTCGGTGAGTCGATCGAGCGCCATTACAAGCCGCTCGTTCTCGCGCTGCGCCGCCTGCCGATTCCGGTGCTCGGGGCGGTGAACGGGGTGGCGGCCGGTGCCGGCGCCAACATCGCACTTGCCTGCGACCTGGTGGTCGCGGCCCGCTCGGCGAGCTTCGTGCAGGCCTTCGCGCGCATCGGGTTGCTGCCGGACTCGGGCGGTACGTGGTTTCTGCCGCGGCTGCTCGGACCGGCGCGCGCGCTCGGACTGGCGCTGCTCGGGGAGAAGCTGCCGGCAACCCAGGCGGCCGAGTGGGGCCTGATCTGGCGGTGCGTCGAGGATGAGGATTTCAGTGCCGAAGTCGACGCGCTCGCCGCTGGACTCGCCGCGGCGCCGACGCTGGCCCTGCGGCAGATCAAGCAGGCGATGCAGGCTGCCTGGCACAACACGCTTCAGCAGCAGATCGATCTGGAACGCGACGCGCAGCGCGAACTCGGATACAGCGCCGATTACGCCGAGGGCGTCGCGGCATTCATGGCCAAGCGTGAACCGCGCTTCACCGGCCGATAACGCACAGGGGTGAGCGTTCAGATGCAACTGCAGAGCTATTGTGAAGGCCGCTGGATGAGCGGCACAGGGCAGGGGGCGCTGCTGCGCGATGCGAGCACCGGAGAGGTGATCGCGAGCGCCACGAGCGAGGGGTTGGATTTCGCCGCGATGCTCACGCATGCCCGCACCGTCGGGGGGACGAACCTGCGCCGTCTGACGTTTCACGAACGTGCGGCCATTCTCAAGGCGTTGGCGAAACACCTGAACGAGAAGAAAGACGAGCTGTACCGGCTCTCGTACGCGACCGGGGCGACCAAGTCGGATTCCTGGATCGACATCGACGGGGGTATCGGGACGCTGTTCGTGTATGCCAGCAAGGGCATGAAGGAGCTGCCGGACAGCCACGTGTACGTCGACGGAGCGGTCGAGCAGCTCGCCAAGAGCGGCGGGTTCCTCGGCCAGCACATCTACGTCTCCCTCGAGGGCGCGGCGATTCACATCAATGCGTTCAACTTTCCGGTCTGGGGCATGCTCGAGAAGCTCGCGCCGGCCTTCCTCGCCGGCGTTCCGGTGATCGTCAAGCCGGCGAGCGCGACGGCCTACCTCACCGAACTCGCGTTCCGTCGGATCATAGAGTCGGGTCTGTTGCCCGAGGGGGCCGCGCAGCTGATCTGCGGCGGCGTCGGGGACCTCTTCGAGCACCTGACGTGTCAGGACGTGATCGCGTTCACCGGATCGGCCTCCACCGCGCGCAAACTGCGCATGCATCCGCGCGTACTCGAACAGGCCGTGCGGTTCACCGCGGAGACCGATTCACTCAACTCCTGCATCCTGGCGCCGGACGCGCGGGCCGGCACCCCGGAATTCGATCTGTTCGTGCGCGAAGTGGTGCGCGAGATGACCGTCAAAGCGGGCCAGAAGTGCACTGCCATCCGCAAAGCCATCGTGCCGGCGGGCCAGAGCGCCGCGGTGATCGAGGCGCTGCGCGCCGCGCTGGCGAAGGTGGTGATCGGGGATCCGCGTGAGGAGACGGTGCGCATGGGGCCGGTGGCCTCCCTGGCGCAGCGGCGCGAGGTGCTGGAGCAGCTTGCGCGCCTGGAGCGCGAAGCCGAGGTCGTCTACGGGGGCAGTGGCAAGATCTCCCCGGCCGGTGCCGATGCCGAGCGCGGTGCCTTTCTCGCCCCGACGCTGCTGCATTGCCGGGACATCGCCAGCGCCCGTGCGGTGCATGAGGTCGAGGCGTTCGGCCCGGTGAGCACGGTGGTGCCGTACGAGGGCCTGGGGCAGGCGATCGAACTGGCCCGCCGCGGCGCCGGGAGTCTCGTCGGGTCGGTGTTCTGCGCCGATGAATCGATCGCCGCGCAGCTGGTGTTGGGACTTGCGCCGTTCCACGGGCGCATTCTCGTCGTCAATCGGCATTGTGCGAAGGAATCGACGGGACACGGCTCACCGCTGCCGCATTTGGTGCATGGCGGTCCGGGCCGCGCCGGGGGAGGCGAGGAGATGGGCGGCATCCGCGGCGTGCTGCATTACATGCAGCGTACCGCGGTACAGGGCACGCCCGATGTGTTGACGGCGGTCACCGGGAGGTGGGTGAGCGGTTCGCACGAGCTTGATCCGGGCGTGCACCCGTTCCGCAAGCCATTCGGGGCGCTGCGCATCGGGGATACCTTCCGTTCCGGGGAGCGCGATGTGACGCTTGAGGATATTGAGAGATTCGCGGCACTCTCCGGTGATCATTTTTATGCGCACATGGATGAGGCGGCCGCACGTCGTAATCCCATCTTCGGCGGGCGCGTTGCGCACGGATATTTCCTCATCTCGGCGGCGGCCGGTCTGTTCGTCGATCCGCCGCTCGGTCCGGTGCTCGCCAACTACGGCATCGACGGCCTGCGCTTCACCCAACCGGTCAAGCCGGACGACCGCATCCGCGTGCGTTTGACCTGTAAGGAGAAATCGCTGCGCATCGGCCAGGGCTACGGCGAGGTGCGCTGGGACGCGCAGATCACCAATCAGAGCGGTGAGACGGTTGCGCAATACGATGTGCTCACCATGGTGAGCGAGCACGAGATGCCCGATAACCCAAGCAAGTGAGTGCGTGCATCGCTCCGGGGCGCGGGGTCGGTCCGGCGCCGGCCCCGGGTTTGAGGACCCAAAGGCCCGCCGCTGGGGTGCTCGCGCCCGGTGGTGGGGCGTCGGGCTCTAGCGGCGCGGCGGCGTATGGGGCCGACGAGTGGTCCGTCGAGTCCTTCTCTGCTAACTTGCCGGTGTAGAGGGAGCATACGCGCCGCGCACCAGTCGCTGCTCGCACGGGTCAAACCCGCGCGCTGCACAGGGGGCGCGCTGTGCTGTTTGCGCACGATCCATTCACAGCAGGAGCCGCTCATCAATACGATCGCGTATCTGGCGTCCACCTGGATCATTCCAGCGGTGCTCGCCATCACGCTGCACGAGGCCGCGCACGGCTATATCGCCAAGCGTCTCGGGGACGATACCGCCTGGAAGCTCGGGCGCGTGACTTTCAACCCGTTCAAACATATCGATCCCTTCGGTACGATCCTGCTGCCGGGGATTTTGCTGCTCGCCCACGCTCCTTTCCTGTTCGGCTACGCCAAGCCGGTTCCTGTCCAGTTTGGGCGCTTGCGCAACCCTCGGCGTGACATGGTGTGGGTGGCCGCCGCCGGACCTGGCATGAATCTTCTCATGGCCACGATCGCCGCCATACTCCTGCATACGGTTGGATTTCTGCCGCCGGTCGCGGGGCGGTGGCTGCTCGACAATCTCGTGCATGCGATCGAGCTGAACGTGATTCTCGCCGTGTTCAACCTGATTCCATTGCCGCCGCTCGATGGCGGCCGGGTCGCCGTCGGCCTGCTGCCGAACGCTCTGGCGGTGCCGCTGGCGCGCCTGGAGCGGTACGGCATGCTCATCGTGATCGCGGTGCTGCTCGTTCTGCCGGTCGTGGCGCAGAGTCTCGGCTGGCACTTCAATCTGTTTGGCGAAATCGTCGGTCGCCCGACGGAAGCGCTGATCAGAGGGTTGCTGTTTCTCACCGGGATGCACTGAATGCGCCCATGGCTCGCGCCACGGCCAGAGGACGCGGCGCGGCGCCATGGCTCTGGGGTCGGGAGTGCCAGGGCCGCCACGCGCGGCAGGTTCGAGGACGACGGCGCGGACGATCTGCGCCATCGGCTCGGGGCGCGCTGTGCCGCGCCGCAGCGGTGGCGTGTGAACGACCACCGGCTATAAGCCGGTGGCTTCGGAGTACGGCTCAAGCCGGGTATAGTCGGCCTGGGGCCGACCAACCAGAGTCACACAATTTTGAAGTTGTCATCCGGCTCCTCAGGCTTTTG
>JAKCDC010000107.1 GCA_021838635.1 Pseudomonadota bacterium | reverse complement strand
CCTCATCCGCTTCGAGTTCGAATTCTCTGGGGATACGCAAAGCCTGGTTCCGTCCATTGCGGAACAGTCTGACATGGCGTTCTGAGTCAGGCATTCGAATCACCCGCGCGGGCATGACATATGCCAAAGCATATGTCTTTGGGTGGGCGCCGTCAACCTCTCTATTCGATGCGGGTTGGCATCGTGACACCGGTCGCGTCATGCCATCGGTCATCATTTAGAAAACTCGGCCCTAACACGCAGGAATTACGCACCAGAATCGGAAATCATCTTGATTCCATTCTGATTGTGGCGGCCACCCTCTCTGCCAGTTCAGTGTTTCGCCTGTGCTGTGAGTCCCTAGTGGCCTGTAACAAGTGATTGTATACCGATGTGGCGACTTGGATCGGCGTACTTCCACTTCACGGTGCGGGGAGCCTTGTTATATTCGCGGATGTAGCGCATGAGCTTTCTCTTCAGATCCGTGACGGACGTGAACACGCCGCGGGCGATGACGTCGCGCTCGATCTTGCCGAACCACAGCTCGACCTGGTTTAGCCAGGACGAGTAGGTGGGCGTGAAGTGCAAATGAACCTTCGGATGCTCGGCGAGGAAGTCTTTGACAGTCTGGCTCTTGTGGGCCGAAAGATTGTCGGCGATCACGTGGATCTCTTTGCCGCGCGGCTGGTTGATCACGATGTCGGTGAGGAAGGCGACGAACTCAGCCGAGGTGTGCCTATCGGCGGTCTTGCCCAGCACCTCACCGGTCTTGGTATTGAAGGCGGCGTACAGCGACAGGGTGCCATGTCGGAAGTACTCAAAGCCGTGCCGCTCTGCCCGACCCGGAGACAGCGGCAGAACCGGGTCCTTGCGATCCAGAGCCTGAATATGGGTCTTTTCATCGACACAGAACACTGCAGCATGCTGCGGCGGGTTCAAGTAAAGCCCGATGATGTCGGCGGCCTTCCGCTCAAAGTCCGGATCGTTCGAGGCCATGTAGCGCTCGATCCGATGGGGCTTCAGTCCATGCTTGCGCCACACCCGCGCCACCATCATGTGGCTGATACCCAGGTGCTCACCCAGACGACGCGTGCTCCAATGCGTCGTCCCGTCCTTCGGGCCACTGCGCGTTGCTTCCAGAATCCGCGCCTCGAGCTGCGCCGTCAGCACCGTGGCCACCTGCCCGATGTGTCGGCTGTACAGGCCCGCAAGACGCTGCTCTTCGAAGCGCTTCGTCCAGCTGGCCACAAACCCCCGGCTGCACGGCACTCGCTCGCACGCTTCATCCCAGGTATGGCCCTCGGACAACAGCAGGACCAGCCGAGCGCGGCGCGCATCTTCCGCGCGCCCAGTTCTGCTCGCCGCCCGCCGCTCCAGTTCCATACGTTCCACGTTCGTCAGGTGAATGGCGTTGCTCATGAACGCCAGTATAGCAGTCTATAAATGGATGTTACAGGCCACTAGATACGCGACCCCTCTGATCCTCGCCGGACCTCCTTCTTTTTGCCTTGGGAAATCGCGTCCCTGTATCCGGTTGGTCTCATTCTCGGGTCTTGCGCCGTGAGCGTGACAGAGTAAGCTTGCACCCAGAATAACGATGAACCGCCCCGGGTTTCCCGGAGGCTCCCTCACTTGAGAGAATGGAGCTATGGGAACCCCAGCAAAGAAGTATTCACCTGAAGTGCGTGAACGGGCGGTACGTCTGTTCCAGGAGCACGTGCACGAGTACCCATCACGATGGGCTGCGATGCAGTCGATCGCCGGGAAGATCGGCTGCACGGCCGAGACGCTGCGCTCCTGGGTACAGCGAGCCGAGGCCTAGGCCGACCCGACGCGCAATGCGGCGCTGGCGGATCGAGAGCGCCTGAAGCAGCTGGAGCGGGAGAACGCGGAGCTGAAGCGCGCCAACGAGATTCTGCGCAAGGCGTCGGCGTTTTTTGCCCAGGCGGAGCTCGACCGCCGCGGGAAGTATTGATCGCGTTCATCGACGCGCATCGAAGCGAGTACGGGGTCGAGCCGATCTGCGAGTAAATGCCGATCGCCCCGTCGACGTATTACGAACACAAGCGCCGGTAGGTCGATCCCTCACGCCTGCCACCTCGCGTGCAGCGCGATGGCGAGCTCACCGGCTCGATCCATCGCGTCTGGGAGGAGAACTTCCGGGTGTACGGTGCGCGCAAGGTCTGGCGGCAGCTGCACCGCGAAGGCGTTCCAGTCGCTCGCTGCACGATCGAGCGGCTGATGCGCCGAGACGGGCTGTGTGGCGTCGTTCGGGGGCGCAAGAAGCGCACGACCTTCCCGGCGGATGTCGCTGATCGACCGCTGGATCGCGTTCATCGGCAGTTCGTGGCCTCCCGGCCCGATGAGCTGTGGATCGCCGACTTCACGTACGTCGCCACCTGGATGGGCTTCGTGTACGTCGCCTTCGTGATCGACGTGTTCGCCCGCTGCATCGTGGGCTGGCGAGTGAGTCGATCCATGCAGACGGACCTGGTGTTGGATGCTCTGGAGCAGGCGCTGCATGCCCGTCAGGTCGGCAAAGGGCTCATTCATCACAGCGACAGGGGCGTGCAATATCTGTCCATTCGATACAGCGAGCGGCTCAAGGACGCCGGCGTGCAAGCCTCTGTGGGCACCACGGGCGACTCCTACGATAACGCCATGGCCGAAACCATCATTGGCCTGTTCAAGACAGAGCTGATCCACGCTCGCGGCCCGTGGCGCTCACTGGATGCGGTGGAATATGCCACCCTCGAATGGGTCGATTGGTTCAACAATCGCCGACTCCTCGAGCCCATCGGTCATGTGCCACCCGCGGAGTTCGAAGCAGAGTACTATCGTCAGCAATCCGGTCTGGCCATCGCGGCCTGACCCAAACCCGGAGCTCTCCGGGATACCCGGGGCGGTTCACTGCCGGTCGACTCGCGCTCGCGGGTGAGCGAGTGCACCTGGTCACGGTTGGCCTCGAAGCCGCATCTGCGCCTGACGGGCCGCTGGCTCGATCGGGCGGGCTTTGCGGTCGGCACGGCGGTGCGGGTGGAGCGTGGGCGCCTCGTGCTCAAGGTGGTCGAGCCTGCGGGCAGGCCGTGCGCCCGCCGGCTGGCGGACTGAGGGGCATATCCATGGCGCGCATCGCGGATGCCGAGCTCGAGCGCTTGTAGGGTGAGGTCTCGCTCGTGCGGCTCATCGAGGACCACGGGCACCGGCTGGTGTTCCAGGGTAAGGACCTCGCCTGCCGCTGCCCCTGGCACGAGGGGGATGAGCCCCCCTCTCGAGAGCGTTCGCGCCCGACCCACAGGACTCGTTTGCGGGCAGGCTCGATGACCACGGTGGCGTAGCGGTGCCCGCGCTGGATCGCGAACTCATCCATCCCGATCACCGTGACCCCTTTGAGATCCACCGGTCCCAATCGCCGCTCGAGCGAGCGTTTATCGATGTTCTTGACCGTCTTCCAGTTCAGCCCGAAGTCATCGGCCACGTGCCGGTTCGACATCACCGCGCACAGCCGCGAGACGCTCTCGGCCAGCCGCTTCGTCACCCGCGCGTACGGATCGAGCCACCCGAGCAGCTCGAGCTTCGGCCCGCAATGCGGGCACGCCACTCGGACCCGTGG
>JAKCDC010000054.1 GCA_021838635.1 Pseudomonadota bacterium | reverse complement strand
GGAGGCGAGAGCTACTTGAACAGAGAGATCCGGAATCATGCGCGGAATCCTGGAACCCGATCGGACTACTTTTCCTGAGCAAAGGCGGACTCATTTTGCTGAGCGCCTCAGCCGTAGGCCGCCTGGAATCCTCGACGATGCGGAAAATAGCCTTGCCCGATTTGGCGGGTGAGGCGCTGTGGCGGAGTGCGCGCATCGGGGCTTATGACACAGCCGCACACTCGCCGAGGCAAGTCGGCCGGCGGCTGATGCAGATCCAGGCGGACCGTGGACCCCGGAGTGCGACGGCGCTCGCGCCCATGTACGCGCGTCACGCAAGACTCAGACGCAGGGCGAGCGCGGACAGCACGATCAGCAGTACGGGAAGCGTAAGGACTAGACCTACCCTTAAGTAGTAGCCCCAGGAAATCGTCACGCCCTTGCGCGCGAGCACATGCAGCCACAGCAGGGTCGCCAGGCTCCCGATGGGGGTGAACTTCGGCCCGAGGTCGCAGCCGATGACGTTGGCATAGATCATGGCCTGGCGCACCGGCTCGGAGAGGCCCTGCGCCTGATGAATGCCCAGCGCGCCCACGAGCACCGTCGGCATGTTGTTCATGAGCGCCGAGAGGATCGCGCTGATGAATCCCGTACCGAGGGCAGCAGCCACCACGCCATGGCGGCCAATCGCCTGCAGAACATGCGCCAGATACTGCGTCAGACCGGCATTGCGCAGCCCGTACACGACCAGATACATCCCGAGGGAGAAAATGACGATCTGCCAGGGCGCTTCACGCAACACCTTGCGCGTGTTGATGACGTGGCCGCGCGCAGCCACGCCGAGCAGCAACAGCGCACCGACGACCGCTACGGCGCTGACCGGCACGCCCAGCGGTTCGAGCCCAAAGTACCCAAGCAGCAGGAGCGCCAGTACCACCCATCCCATGCGGAATGTAGTCGGATCATGAATTGCCTCATGTGCCTCCTTGAGCTGCGTCGTGTCGTATTGGGCGGGAATGCTGCGTCGAAAATAGACGAGCAGCACGACGACACTGGCGGCGATCGCGGCGAGGTCCACCGGGATCATGATGGCGGCGTAGGCATTGAAGCCGATGTTGAAGAAATTGGCCGACACGATATTGACCAGGTTGGATACCATCAACGGCAGACTCGACGTATCGGCGATGAACCCGGCGGCCATGACGAAAGCCAAGGTTGTCGTCGGAGTGAACCCGAGCGCGAGCAGCATCGCCATCATGATGGGCGTGAGAATAAGCGCCGCCCCGTCATTGGCGAACAAAGCCGCCACCGCGGCGCCCAGCAGAACCAGGAAGATGAACAGGCCGCGGCCATTGCCGCGTCCCCAGCGTGCCACCCGCAGCGCCGCCCACTCGAAAAAGCCGGCTTCATCGAGCACCAGGCTGATGATGATGGTGGCCACGAAGGTGATGGTCGCGTTCCACACGATGTGCCAAACGGTGGGAATATTCCCGAGACGAATCACGCCGGTCAAAAGGGCGGCAATGGCGCCGAGGGTCGCGCTCCAACCGATGCCCAGCCCGCGCGGCCGCGAGATAACCAGGGCGAGCGTGGCGAGGAAGATCAGCAATGCGGTCAGCATCGGCTCAGTCCTTGTGCATCGGGTTATAGAGTTTCGGGGTGCCGGCCAAGTGTTTGCGCGGATCGAAGCGCCAGGTCATGCCAACCAGCCTTTTTTGAAGAGCGTGCCGGGCGTTTCCCCGCGAACGCCGCGGCCGCGGTTGAGCACGGCGCGAAAAAGTAAGGGGCCATCCGTCAGGCGGTTGTCCGCGAAAACAGGGTATCCGCCGGGCCGACAAGCGCACGCAGACGTTCGACACCAACCGGCTCGGCCGTCAGCATTGGGACGACGGCGTAACGAGCCGCATGCTGTTTGGCTACCGCATCAATTTCCCGCAGTTCGCTTTCCGCACGCCGTCGTAGCAACGGCGATCTAGGCGAAGCCGCCGCGACACTGCTGTTGACGATCCAGGCCCACGGTTCGATCCCGGCGCGACGCAAGTCGGCTTGCAGTTTCGCCGCCTCCAACACCGGGGTGGTCTCGGCCAGCGTTACGATGAGCACCTTGGTTCTCTTCGGGTCCTGCAATTGCATCATCGGGGTGATGAAATGCGCGCCAGTCCGGCCCATCTGTCGTGCGACCTCGCGGTGATACGCACCTGTTGCATCGAGCAGAAGCAAAGTGTGGCCTGTCGGTGCGGTGTCCATCAAGACGAACTTCGTGCCCGCTTCTCGGATGATGCGCGAGAACGCCTGGAAAACGGCGATCTCTTCGGTGCAGGGCGAACGCAGGTCTTCTTCCAGCAGTGCGCGTCCTTCGGCATCGAGCTTCGCACCCTTGGTGTCCAATACATACCGGCGGTAGCGCTCAGTCTCCACAGTCGGATCGATCCGGCTTAGCGTCAAGTTCTCGAGCGAAGCATCCAACGTCTCCACCAGGTGGGCCGCGGGATCAGAGGTCGAGAGGTGTACCGGCAGGCCCCGACTGGCGAGTGCGACGGCGATGGCGGCGGTCAGAGTCGTTTTGCCTACACCACCCTTGCCCATCAACATGATCAAGCCCTTGCCGTCTGCGGCGATGGCATCGACCAGATCGGCCACGCCCGGTGCATCGATCTCGAGCGAATCGTCGACGGGCATGTCGCCTGGTGGGGGAAGATCGGTGAGCAGCTGGCGCAGGGCGCCGAGACCCACTAGATTGAATGGCTTGAGCGCAACATCGTCGCGGGGCAATGAACTCAACGTGGCGGGGATGTGACGCAGTGCCGCTTGCTCTCGTTCGTGGATGGCGACGGCGAGCGGATCGTCGTCCGCTTCGACGCTGGGCAGCACTCCGTTGATGATCAGGTGCTGCTGTCTGAGCCCAATGGCGGTGAGTTCTGCGTGCGTACGAGCGACTTCGCGCAGTGCGGCTTGCTGGGCCCGCGCGACCAAGACTAGGCGCGTTTGCAGCGGATCGGCCAGAGCGTCGACAGCCGCCCTGTACTGGGTGCGCTGTTTTTCCAATCCGGCCAGTGGTCCGAGGCAAGAGGCATCGCCCTTGCCCGCTTCGAGAAAGCCTGTCCAGGCGCCGGGCAGTTGCAGCAGGCGGATGGTGTGGCCGGTGGGTGCGGTGTCGAAGATGATGTGCTGATAGTCGGCCGTAAGCGAGGTGTTGGTCAAGAGCGCGGTGAACTCGTCAAACGCGGCGATTTCGGTAGTACAGGCCCCGGACAACGATTCTTCGATCCCCTTCACCACGTCATCCGGCAGCGCCGCGCGCACCGGAGCGACCAGACGTTCCCGATAGGCGCCGGCGGCCGCTTCCGGATCAATTTCAAGCGCCGAGAGACGGGGGACGGCGGGGATCGGGTGAATGCGATTGCCTATGTCCAGGCCGAAGACCTGTCCGACATTCGAGGCGGGATCAGTGCTGACCAGGAGGACAGGTTTGCCTGCATCGGCCAGCTGAATGGCTGTGGCACAGGCAAGGGAAGTCTTGCCGACGCCGCCTTTGCCGGTGAAAAAGAGGTAGCGCGGCGGATGTTGAAGGAATTTCATGTGCGCAGTTTCTTCGAATTCTTCAGCGGCAGCCGCCACGGCCGGAGCAGCAGCCTGCTGCAGGCGTCGCCGCTTCCTTCGGTCGATTGAGCCCAATCCAAAGAGCCAATTCGGTCCGTTTTGGGTAGCGGCCAGCGAGGGCTACTTCGCCATCGAGGAGGATCAGCGGCAGTGCATCCTGACCGGAGCGTTGCAAGAATGCTCTGACGGTCGCATTGTTTGCAAATGCCTGGGGCTGCTGCGCCAGATTGAAGCGCTCGATCTGCGCGCCGTTTTGCCTGGCCCAATCGACATCGGCGGCAAAAGTTATGAGTACCTCATCGGCGTCCACACCACATACCCCGGTGCTGCAGCACAACGATGGGTCAAACACTTCGATCTTTCGCATTTGAAGACTCCGTCAAGTATTGAAATATTGGTCAAAAAAACACGCTCAAGGCGTTCCGATCCGGTCCAATTCTGCCTGCAGGCGCGACCGGTCATGCGCAAGTTCCGCTATCGGCAGTGCCAGAAAGGTTTCGATGCGACGGCGTAGGACATCGAAGGCTGTGCCGAAGGCGGCTTCGATGTCCGCTTCCGTCCCGGTGGCGCGAGCGGGGTCATCAACGCCCCAATGTGCCCGCACCGCCGGGCCGAGATACGCGGGACAGGTTTCTCCGGCGGCATTGCTGCACACGGTGATGACAACATCCGCAGCGAAGGGGAGGTTTTCCCACGACTTGCTGTGCAGCCCGTCCACGGCGATGCCTTCCCGTTGCAGGAGCGCGAGCGAGCGCGGGTGAACTTTCCCGGTGGGCTGACTGCCTGCACTCATCGCTTTCCAGCCCGTTGGGGCCAAGTGGTTGAACGTCGCCTCGGCCAGAATGGAACGGCAGGAGTTCCCGGTGCACAGAAAAAGAATGTTCATCTGGCGACTTTCGCTGCGCTGCGTGACAGCGGCGGTAATAGTTCCTCGGCACACCTCGAGGCAGTACGCAGTCCAGCGCATTGCTCAGGGCTGCCCGAACAGCATTCTTCGGTGAGGTAGGCAATGAGATCGAGCATCAGGGGAATATCGGCGCGGTAGCGCTGAAAGCGCCCCTGCTGCTCAACCGTCACCAGGCGCGCCTGCGTCAGAACTTTCAGGTGAAAAGAGAGGTTGGCGGGGGGCACATCCAAGTGCTCCGCTATCTCCCCTGCCACCAAGCCTTCCGGCCCTCGTTTGACCAGCAACCGGAAGACATCCAGGCGCACTCCCGATGAGAGGGATTCAAAGACTGATATTGCCGTTTGCTTATCCACGTTTCAATTCTACACCGAGCCTTGAAATATTCACAATACCACGCGTTATGATTGTAACCATCTGATATACAAGGTACTCTTTGCCTCGAATGTGCTGACGACCACGCAGCGTTGAGCGGGTGCAGGCCGCCAGAGGGTGCCGACGGGAGAGTCGTTGCCTCTCGATCCCGCTCGACTCGCAATCCCTGCCGAGCGGAGCGAGCTTGCCAACCAGGACGTCGGCGATGGCGACGATCGAGCTCGAATGGCGCAGGACCTAGGCGCGACGATACCGTCTTCGGTCACGCCATGCCCATCGGGATGTCATGCGGCAGTGGAGAGGGTCCACGATGGCGGCCTCGCTGTAGCCGACCCCAAAGACGCCGGGGCCCTTCGGCAGGGCATCAAGTGTGCGGGGTGGAAAAGCCGCCGCCATAGCCAAGACGGTAGCGGGCCGGGTCGAAGTCGACCACCGCGGGGCTGCACGGACTGGGCATCCTGCGCGGGCGCGGGGATGTTGCACGCGTCGCGCCCGTGCGAACAACCCGAGCGGGTGTGCGCAATGGTGGCCGCGCGGGTGCTTTGACGAGATGGGCCATGACGACAGCCGCTGAGCGCGAGGAAGCACGTGAGTACCACTGCGCTCCGGGCGAGCGCAGAGCGCGCGACCTTCCCCCACCGGGTTTTCTGCGCCATAGCGCTACCCCTGGGCTTCAGCCTGGGTGTTCCAGGATTGGATCCTGGCACGGCGATTCCGGGCGTCCAGGGAGGGAGTTCGCAAAATTGGATGCTTGCGACCCGAGCCGGCGGCAATGAGACGTCTTGGCCGAGAGTTCCGTCACGAACTCTTTTGAGCTTTCGAGTTTCCGTGGAAAGAGCAAGGTTGTGCGGATCCCCTGGCGGGATCAACGATCGCGTTCGTCTGGGCCGCGGGAGGGCCGGTGCGCGGTTCACTTCTCTGTTTCGCGGCGCTCGAGCAGTCCGGTGCCGGCATGATCCTCGAAGCGCTCGACGTCATCGACGTACTCGCGCAGCACGTCGAGGGACTTGTGGCGCGACTGGGCGGCCATCTTGAAGATGCTGGCGCGGTTGCGCGCCGCGGAGGTCAAAAAGCCTCTGCGCAGACTGTGACCGGAGTAGGCGGCGGCCCCCTCGAGGCCGGCTTGCGCGGCACGCTGCTTGATGATGAGCGCGACACTTTGGGCCGTGAGCCGCTCGCCCAGGCGATCCCCGCGATGGAGCCGGCGCAGGAGCGCCCCGGTGGTGAGGTCGGCGACGACCTGCCAGTCGAGCACGGCCCGCACCGGACAGTAGGGCGAGTCGGGCACGCGTGGGACGGCCAGGGTGGCCCCGTGGCCCTCCTGATCGGTTTTCGAGCGCGCGATCCGCACCTCGAGCCCCTCGGGACGCTCGGTGAGATCCTCGACATCGAGCGCGACGAGCTCCGAGCGGCGCAGCGCCGCGGCATAGCCGAGGAGCAGCAGCGCCCGGTCGCGCAGGCCGCGCAGGGTTTGCGGGTCCGTCGTATCGATCGCATCGACCATGCGCCGGATATCCTCGTCCACCGCGGGCTTTTTCTTGGTCGGGAGCCGACCGAAGTCGCGGCGGATCCCGCGCAGCACTTCCGTGACCTCGAGCGCATCGTGGGGCGAGGGCAGCCGCGCCCCGAGGTGCATCAGGCGGATCGCCGCCAGGCGCCGCCCGAGGGTGGAGGGCGCCCGCCCGCGCTTCGCCTCGGCCGCCAGATAGAGCGCCACCGTGTGGGGGGCGGCCGGGAGCGGCGGCAGTTGCACCGCGCGGCACCAGGCTTCGAAGGTGCGCCAATCGGCTTCGTAGGCGCGCCAGGTGGACGCGGCTCGGCTGCCGCGGGCGTAGGCGCCGGCGGCCTCGCGGGCCTCCTCGAGCGAGAGCACCGGGAGCGTTTCGGGTGCGGGGCGGGCGCGTCGGCGCGGTGCCGGGGGTCGGGCCATGGGTCAAGAATAGCCGGTTTTGAGACTAGCGAGAAGACCATTTATCGCTAGTGATGACATACACAAGACAGCGTCCCGTAGTGTGTATACTGTCTCGAACATGGGTACGCCCGCACTCCCGCACGATCCCGAGGCCGCCCCGGCGGATCCCGCGGGCCGGCGCGAAGACACCGTCGCCACCGTGCGCGCGGTGCTTACCGCCGCCCGGGCGCGCCGCGGCGGGCCCGCTGCAGGGGTAATCCAGGCGGATGTGGACCTCGCCGCCGACGCGCTCGTCGCCGCCGGCGTGCGCCCGTACCCGCAGCTGCTCTCGCGGATCACCGGCGGATCGCTCTCGACGCTGACCCCGATGTTCGAGGATTGGTGGCAGCGCTTCGCGGCCGTGCGGCGGCCGGAGACTGAGCGCACGAGCCTGCCCGCCCCGCTGCGCACCGCGCTGCACCTGCGGCATCTGCTCGCTGCGCTCGAGGATGCCGCCCGCGCCGAGCTCGGCCTCGAAGAGACCCGCCAGCCCCTTGCGAACGCCCTGCAGGCCGCCGAGGTCGCAGCGCTTCAGAGCGAAGTGCGGGCCTTGAAGGCGCGGCTGCACGCCCGTTCCCTCGGGGAATCGAACGCCCTCGTCCAGCAGGTGAAAGCGCTCGAGACGCGCCGCGAGCAGCTGCAGCAGGAATTGGAAGCCATGACCTACCAGGTCACGCAGCTCACCGGCCAGCTCGAGGCCCGCCAGGAGGCGCTGCGGGCGCAGGAGGACGCACGGCGGGAGGCGATCCGTCGGCTGGAGGAAGGCTTTGCGCGCGTGGAAGCGCTGCTCACCCGCCCGGGGAGTGCCGATGCGGCCCTCGCGCAGGTGACGGCCGGCCTCGAGCGCCTGCGCAAGGCCGTCGGCGCCGCCGCGAAGCCGAAAGCACGGCCGTCAGCGCGCCCACGAACTCCGGCGAGCCGCCGACGTGCCCCCTCCGCGCGACCCCGAGTCACCTCGCGAAAGAAGGCCACGAGCGCGCGCCGGCCCGCCCGACGAGGCTAGCGTCACCGGGTGCCTCGACGGAAACTTCGGGGCGCACTCACTGCGCTCGAGGTTCATCACCGAGGCCGGCGATCAGCTCGTGCCGCTCGTGGAAGGGATGAAGCTCTCCGGCCACAAGAACGTCACCACCGCACTCAAGTACTATCAGACTGGTGAGACGCAGAACTCTCGGACGGCTAATCCGCTGGGCGACGAGTCAGGTGATTAGGTCCGGGGGCGCTGCCGTATTGCGCACGGCGCGCTTGCGGTAACCCGGCAGATACACAAAGTTCTGCGCCGGTACGTCTGCACTCGTTGATGTCCGGAACATGGATCCGTCACGCAAGACGCGGATTACCGGATAGGCTCCACCAGACGCGGATTTGCCGACGGATACGCAGCTCGTTGACTCTCGCGCTCAAGAGCTACGCTATAATCACGAAGGGGACGTGCGTCGTCGCACGAGGATCACTCTTGATTTGGCGGGGAGGTCGCCCACCTTCAGGTAAGCTGGCGCGCAAATGACACCATTTCTTCGCACTCACTTCGGCTTGGACAGCATAATGGGACCTGAAATTGAATCCGACTCAAACTCTGTCAAATTGCCTGGGAAAACCGGCTGTCAGTTCGGCGAATTCTGGCCAACTTGGACACCGGGGCTTCGTGATGTGCCATGTGTTGGCTCCTGATGTGTACACTGATGATCCATGACTATCTGGTCAGCGATCATAGCGGCAGCCGGTACCGTCGTTGGGGCCATTGTAGGGGCAGCGCTTGTTGAACGATCAAAGCGGACGGAACGGAAACACCTGCGTCACGTCCAGTTTGACGCGCAGCTGTTAGATGCGGCAACTCGTCTATCTCGGGAGGCAACGTCACTACATGACCGCCTTAGGTACCGGTTACCACTCGCGGGGATCGTCCCCACCTTGAAGAGCGTGGCTCAGAGTCTGGACGTGAGCGCATTTACTGAAGCGGCGACACTTGTCCGGCTGATCTGTCCGGCGTCCACCGCCGCGCTCCAGGGCGTCCAAGTCACGCTCTTCGGTCTTGTAGACCTGTGCAGCAGAGACACGCCTCCGCCGGACAATGAGCTTGCCGGAGCGTCAACAGCCGTGATCGCGGCACCAGGGCTCCGGCAAAGTGAACCCTAAGTTCTTGAGGTGATACCGGGAAGGCGCGGGGCTGGCTTTTTGCCCCTGCGGGCGGTATAACCTCTGGCATGAAGGATGCCGAGGCGAGCCTTGAGCTATCACGGGTGCAGGTGCGTCCGATCGTTCCCGGGGAGCGCGCGGCCTGGGATGCGTTGATGCGCGAGCATCATTATCTGGGCTTGAACGCGCTGGTGGGGCGCAGCTTGCGGTACGTCGCGCAGTACGAGGATCGCTGGCTGGCGCTGCTGGGGTGGGCCTCGGCCGCACTCAAATGCGCCCCGCGCGATGCGTGGATTGGCTGGTCGGGGGCGCTGCAGTGGCAGCGTTTGCGGCTGATTGCCAACAATAGCCGCTTTTTGCTGCTGCCGGGACCGCGGGTGAAGAACCTGGCCTCGCGCATCTTAGGGCTGAACCTGGCGCGCTTGAGCGAGGACTGGGAGCGGGTGCATGGGCACCCTCTGGTGCTCGCCGAGACCTTCATCGACCCGAGCCGCTTTGCCGGCACCTGTTACCGCGCGGCCAACTGGCGCGAACTCGGCGCGACGCGCGGCTTCGCCAAGTCCAATCAGACGTATGTGCAGCATGGGGCGGCGAAGCGGATCTGGCTCTTCCCGCTGCATCCCAAGGCCGCCCAGATCTTATCTGGGGCGTGGCCGCACCCGGATCTTCCCCACCCGGACCGCAAGCCGATGATGACCCTGAGCGATGCACAAGCCCAAGAGCTGTTGAGCCGTATTGGGCGCATTGAAGACGTGCGCGCGCGGCGCGGACGGCGCCACAGCCAGCGCTCGCTGCTCGCGTGCATTTTGTGCGCGGTGGTCAGTGGCGCCAAGGGCAGTACGGAGATCGGGGAATGGATCGCGCGGATGAGCCCGGCGATGCTGCGCCAGCTGCGCTGCCGGCGTACTGCAGCCGGGCAGTATCAGCGGCCCTCGGAGTCCACCGTACGGCGCCTGCTGCAGAAGATCCCGGTCGAGTCGCTGGAGAAGGAGCTCGGCGGGTGGCTGCAAACGCAGGCCGCAGCGGGCGCGGCGCGCAACGCGGGGAGTAAAAAAAACACTCCGCGATCGCCCTCGACGGCAAGACGCTGCGCGGCTCCCATGACGGACCAAGCGCGGCCCGAGAGCTGCTCGCGGTCTTCGATCGAGCGAGCGGGGTCGTCTTAAATCAGGTGGAGATCGCCGGCAAAGGGCGCGAAATCGCCGCCGTCGAACCGGCCCTCGCGCCCCTGGATATCGCCGCACAGGTGGTCACCCTCGATGCCTTGCATACTCAAGTGCACACCGCCCGCTATATCGTCGAGGAAAAACACGCGCACTACCTGCTGACCGTCAAAGGCAACCAACCGACCCTCAAAGCCGACATCGACCTGCTCAATCTTCAGGCCACCGCACCGCACTTCACCACGCAGGAAAAAGCCCACGGGCGCCTGGAGACCCGCCGCATCTGGAGCAGTCCGGTATTGAACGATTATCTGAGCTTTCCCCACGCCGCGCAGGTGGCGTGCGTGCAGCGGGAGGTGCTGCACATCAGCAAAAGCAAAACCACCGTGGAGACGGTCTATCTCATCAGCAGCCTCACGCGCGCGCAGGCTTCCCCCGAGCAACTGCTGGAACTGAACCGCGGCCACTGGGGGATCGAAGCGCTGCATCACGTGCGCGACCGCGCCTTTGACGAAGATCGCTGCCGTGCCCGCAAAGGCCACGCCCCGCGGGCCCTGGCCTGCCTGCGCAACTTCGCCATCAGTGTGCTGCGCCTGTTGAACGTGCGCAATATCTCCGCCGCGCTGCGTGCGCTCGCCGCCGACGCCTCCCTCGTGCTGCGGGTGCTCGCCCTGTAACCTCCCACCGCCGACGCCGCACACCGGCGCTGCGGCACCACCCCCTCGAGTGCGGCGATCGCCCGCGCTCCCCACCCTTGCCCCGCCGCTGGCCAATCCTCCTGCCTGACCCCTCAATCGGACCCCAACCGACTCCTTTGTCCCCCCAAAACCCGGGCAGGCCCCGCTCGTCGCTCACCCAAGAAGCCTCAACCTCCCCATCAGACGACTTTGACGTTCCCTTGTCGCGGCACTACAGCGGCTTGAAGATGTCGTCCGCAAGCAGCTTGGCATCGAGGGCGGCGTAGGCCAGATGAGCAGAGGCCCCGGCAAGTTGACCGGTCGTGGCCATCCTTCGGCACGCTCAATGAAATCCAAGGCCTACACGTTACGGCTGTCCGTTCACGCTAGTGCTCTGGTGTTCGAGGCGGCTGGCACGCTGTTCGTTCTGCTGGACAATATCCGAATCAACGAAAGAGCGAGCGAGGTCGGCTATGCGGATGCTGGCTCCGAACCGGCATGGCTAGATCATTGGTATTATCACTCAGCATTGCTGGGGTTCACCTTACTCTTTGCCGGAATCTTACTCGCGGCTGCGGTGATGTGGTTCGAGCACTGGTGTTCGCCGGGACGAGAAACCGCCTGATTTTGTGGGCGAAGTGCGCTTCTTCGGCACACCGAGGCACCCGCGCGCAGCCGCAGCGGAATGGAGAAGTTGTCTGGCGAGGCGCAGCGAGCATCTCCCGGAGCACGCAAGCGGCGTGCTAGAAAATGCGGAAAAAAGGTCAATCGCCGGAAACAGGCGGATTTCAATCTCCATCACCGCGAGACGCTCCAGCAGGAACCGGCCGCGATGACCTACCAGGTCACGCAGTTCACCGGGCAGCTCGATGCGCGCCAGGAGGCGCTGCGGGCGCAGGAAGACGCACGGCGGGAGGCGATCCGGCGGCCGGAAGGAAGCTTTGTGCGGGTGCAAGTGCTGCTCACCCGCCCGGGGAGTGCCGATGCGGCCCTCGCGCGGTTGACGGCGGGCCTCGAGCGTCTGCGCAAGGCCCTGGGCGCCGCCGCGAAACCGAAAGCCTGCCCCTCAGTGCGCCCACGGACCCCGGCGAGCCGCCGACGGGCCTCCGCCGCGCGAGTCCGCGTCACCTCGCGGAAGAAGCCCAAGAGCGGGCGCCGCCCCGCGCGAAGACGTTCCGCGCGCGCCGGCTAACAGGAGGAGCGGCGATGAACGAGCGCCATCACTATTTGAACGCGTTCAAATGCTCTTCTCTTGCCTGAGCGGCGGTGGTCTCACGACCCAGCGCCTTCTTAATCGCCTACGCAGCGATCACCTGTGACCAAAGTTCCCGGGGGCGCCGCGGGCACTCCGATTCGCCACCATGGGCGCAAAGGGTGCGCCGCGCTTCAAGGACTTGGACAAGATGTGATTATCTTGGCGGCCTCTCTTCTCTTCTCGACGGGCCGCGGGCAGCCGTGCCACAGTAGGGAAAACGCCAATCGTCCCGTCTCGTCATAGAAGTCAAATCTGAAGAGCTGCGCATGCGCCGTCAGTAACGGCGTCTCATACACAATGAATTGAGTCGTGATTGTTTTTGGCGTCCACGGCCAGAAGGTGCCGTGGTAAAACTTTACGACATCCGCCTTCGGCACTGGCTCAACCCCCGCAGGGACAACGGTGATATGGCTTATGCGTCCCGGGCGAAGACCGCGATCTATGACGCGAGCTCTAGCGGAGAAAATAAGATTTGTTCCGCCATCAATCACGCGACTCGCCTTTATTTTAAGTTGCATATCCGGTGATGCCATCACATCAAGATGCGTTCTATAAAGCGGAATGTGATTGAGAAAGAGCTGAACAAAGATTGTGCCAACGACACCGATGCCGATGTCGGCGGCTTTGTGTAACCATCGCTTCTGGGGCGCTGGTATTGTTTGCGAAGCCGTGTCCGGTAAGACCGCCGATTTTGCATGACGCTTGCCTGATCGACGGTGTGGGCGCGTGTTCATAGCGGCTTGTACACGATAGCATGCCGAAAACGAGACATGTTGGCCCGCCTAACCCGCACTATCGCTCAGTTCGTGCATAGTGCGGGTTACCCTTGCCTCGGGTCTCCTTGCGCCTGACGCCAAGCGCAATGATGGTCACGTCGTTCCAAATCATGACGGCCTCGCGCTGCTCACTGCGCGGACGGCGATCGGCAGCTTGCGCTGATTGCTTGAGCTCACTCAATTCCGCCGGGACCCCCTCGGCGGAATTTTTTATCCCCGGCCGTTGCTATGCAGCGAGAGGGACAATCTTCTTGCAGCCCGTTGCGCCGAGTAAGCGGGGTGTTTATCGACGGGCATAACACCACGAGCGCCCAGAACCTCGGCTTTCAGCCCCTGGTGAGCCAGGACCTCATGCGGCGCGGGTACCAGGTCACGAACGACCCGAGCCGCGCCGGGTACATGGTCAAGTACAACGTGCGCTACATCGGCAAACAGACCGCGAGGAACACTGCGCCCGGCGTGCTCGCGGGTGGCTTCGGGGCTGGGATCACCTCGGCCGCGTTCGGCGGGACGACCGCCGCGTACGGCCTGGCTGGCGCGCTGGTCGGTGGCGTGGTCGGGCACTTCCTGAGCCAGAAGGCGTACATGATGGTGGTCGACATCCAGCTCGAGCAGCGCCAGGCGGGCGTCTACACGACCAGCCAGACGAACGCCCAACAGGGGGCTCGGCAACACGACCACCTCGAGTACGAGCAGCGTGAAGAACTGGAGGGTCTATCGCGATCGCATCGTGGCGCAAGCGCACGGACTGGACCTCGCGTTCTCGTACGCGATGCCGGCGCTGACGCACGAGGTTGCCGGAGAGATGAGCGGACTGTTCTGAGGGTGACGCTGCCTGGAGGCCGAGGGAGTCCGTCTGCCTTCCAGAGGGCGGGCTCCCGGAGGCCCCACAGGCAGGTCTGGGCGCTGACGGTCTCGTCTTGCGCGGGGCTCAATTTCAAAGCGGCGGTACCAGTCTTTCGCACAGCGTGACGAGAGCGGGGAGCGTATCGGCGAGCGCCTCGTATGAGTGGTGGAACATGAGAGTTGCCCCGCTGAGACTGGCCGCGCAAGTCAGGTCATGCGACTGACCCCCACGGATGTTGGATCCAAAGTCGATCAACCCCGTCTCTTTGTGCGGTTGCGAGAAGATCCCCGCGACCCCATAGTAGTTGGGATGCGAGTATTCGCACAGCCTTTCGTAGTGGCCGGTGTAGCCGGGGATTTCGCGCTCTACATGCTTCAGGAACGTCATCACATTGATGGCCATCGGCAGGCCGTCCACGTGTGCGGCGGGGTCCTTCTGCCCGAAGACCAAGCGCTTTAATGCTTCATCCAGCTCAGCGATTTCGCTCGAGGCAAGAGCCTGCTTGATCTTGGCTTCCAGATACCAGAGCGCCGCAGTCGTTTCAACGGCGGCCCGGGTCAAGAGCATGGCCGAAGGGAGGCGGTTCTGGCCGAGTTTCTCCAGCGCATCTTGCGCCAGACCGACAAATCGCCAGAACAGAGTTTCCCGCGACCAGGTGGCGATGCCTGGCAGTTTCACCCGTGAGATGGCAGGGGCGTTGATCTGCGTCGGCATGCTGCGCGCGAACGCGTCGAGGTAGCGGGCGATCTCGGTCTTATATTCGTCAATTGACTGTGGCGGGTTCATGCGGCACTCGGTTCGGGTGGTTTAGCGGCGAGTCCGCTTCGCGGACACTTTGCCATGGCGTGGAGTGCGCGCGATAGAAGACCTGGTCTTGGCTTTGGAGAGGTCGCGCTGGAGGCGGTCTCGTTGTTTCACAGCGGCCGCGAGCTCGGCGCGGATGCGTTTCAGCTCCTGGGCTCGCTCCTTGGCGATCTGGCGCGTTTCATCGATCTCGCGCAGCCACTGCGCCTCGGTGGCATCGAACCTGGCGATGAGTGCGTTGCGATCCGCTGCGGCCTGGCGGGCGAGCTCCGCCCGCTCGGTCTCGAACCGCGTCTGCAGGTCCCGGATCTCAGCGTCACTCGAGCGACAGTGCTCCTGCAGGGCCTGGATCTCCCCGGTTCGGCGCACTTCGGTGGCCTCGAGGGTCTCGGCGCGCTGGTTTGCCGCGGCGAGCTGCTCGCGGGCAAGCTCCAGGGCGGCCTCGAGGGAGCTGGCGCGGCCGGCGAGATTTTGCTCGCGGGCGGTGAGTTCGCGGGTCTGGCGCTCCAGCGCCTCTGCTCGTTCGACGAGGGCCTGTTCCCGGTCAGCGAGGTCTTTGTGCCATTTCTCTTTCGCGGCCAGGAGCGCCTGGTTCCAAAGAGTCTCAAGGGTGGCGGAAACACTCGGCGGCAGTCCGTGGATGGCCTCCAGGGGCCCTCCGGCGACACGCACGGCGAGCTGCTCCCACCACTGCGTGAGGAAGGTGTTCACGGTGTTGGGGGACCCTCTGGGCGTCCCGTTACCGAGATACAACCGGATGCGCTCGATCGTGGGGCGGTTGCCCGCCTTGGTGAGCGCCCAGGCGGCCTCGAAGACCGCCTCGCGCGAGATTGGGGCTGAGCGGCGGGCAGCGGGCGATTCGGTGGCCGCCGGCCCGGCGTGGGGGGTGCTCATGACGCGCTCGCTCCCTGTGGGCTACTGCGACCGGCGGACGCCTCACGATGACGGCCCAGGGCCTCCCAGACGACGCCGGCGGCCGCGCTGAGGATGAACAAGGCGTCCTGACGGCTGTAGACCTCCGCGGGCTTGCCGGGTTCTTCGTGGTGTGCCGGGCAGGTGAAGTGATGCACCGCCAGTCGCACGAGTTCGGCTCGTTGTCCCAGGGGCATCTTCTCGCGCGCCTCTTTTGAATCGGCGAAGACAGCCCGGATAGTCTTTGTCGTGGCGTCATCGGTGAGGCGGGGCAGGCTTTCCATCGCCAATCGGCACACGCCGACAGCGTCTGTATACCGTCCGGCGATGAGGTGCTGATGTGCCGCGCGCACATGCTGCACTGCGGTGCGCATCTGCTCGGGCGCAGCGACCGGTAGGTCCACGGCGACGATGAGTTGATCGAGATAGCCAACCTGGCGCAGGATCTCGGCCCAGTCGCTCTCGTTCAAGTGAAACCGGGCGTCGGCGCGCCAGCAGTGGATGGCGGCGTTGTAGTGGATCTGCAGGGTCAGATTGACGTGGAAATCAAGGGGCTTCCCGGCGCGGCGCCGTTCGAGTGCCTCGATCTGTTCGCCGGTGAGATGCAGCCAGAGCTCGAATGGCTGCGAATGGGGCTTTTCAATGGTGCGCACGGCCAGGCTCATATGCGGTTGCGCTCGCCCGAGAGAGAGGGGAGTCTGCCCCCCGGCGGTGACGGTGATCTCTGCGAGGATCTCGGTGAGATAAGCCGGAGGCTTATCCAGGGTCTCGAGCTGCAGGTTCATCGGGAACTTCAACCACGTGAAGCCGAGTCCGGGGACGGCGAACGGCCGGCCGGCTGACTGGATGTCGCCGACGGCGATGATGGCGCCGCGGGATCGATCATTGATTGCGATGCTCATCGGCGGGCGGCCTCCCACAGAGTTTCACTTTTGCGTCCAAAACGGCGGATTTCTTCGCCGGGTCGAGCCGCCCTACTCCGCGTCTGATAAGTGAACATTATCGGCCTAGATGGCAAGGCTATGTAGTATAATTGCATTATGAACACTAAAAGACAACTTCCTCGCCGACGTCCTGTTTCTCGAGAAACGACCACAGCGGCGGCGCCCCCAGATCG
>JAKCDC010000106.1 GCA_021838635.1 Pseudomonadota bacterium | reverse complement strand
GTGCTCGGCGAGCTTCAGCGCCGTGCTGCGTCCGAGACCGCGGCTGCCGCCGGTGATCAGTGCAATGGGGTTCGGTGTCGTCATGGAAGTGTCCTGGGGGTGTTGCGGAGACATCGCCCCAATACAGTATTGATCCCCACACTCTGGATAAAGACCCGATATTTCGCTATCTTTGTCCAATATTTTTGGACAATAAAGCGCCACCCCATGAATCAGCTCGAAGCCATGCGGATCTTCGTGCGGGTCGCCGAACAGTCGAGTTTCACGCGGGCCGCCGACAGCCTGGGCCTGCGCAAGAGCAGCGTGTCGCATGCCGTGCAGACCCTCGAGAACGCCCTCGGCGCCCGCCTGTTGCACCGCACCACCCGCCGTGTCCAGCTGACCCAGGACGGACAGGCCTACTACGAACGGGCCCGCGAGCTGCTCACGGAGTTCGAGGAACTCGAGACTCTGTTTCAGCGCAGCGCAGAGGCACTGCGCGGGCGGCTGCGCGTGGACATGCCAAGCGCCATGGCCCGCAAGCATGTCCTGCCCCACCTGCCCGCCTTCCTCGCTGCGCATCCGCACTTGGACCTGGAACTGAGCAGTACAGACCGCTACGTCGATGTGGTGCGCGAAGGGTTCGACTGCGTGGTGCGCGCCGGTACGCTCGGCGACAACCGACTGGTGGCCCGCCGGCTGGGGGCGTACCGGGTCGTCAACTGCGCCAGTCCCGGCTACCTCGCGCAGCACGGCGTGCCACACACGCTGGAGGATCTCGCACACCATCAACTCATCCACTATGTCAGTACGCTCGGGACTCGCAGTCCAGGTTTCGAATATCCCGACGGCCCTGAGTACCGGACGCTGTCCATGCCGGGGGTCCTCACGGTCAACAGCGCCGATGCCTACGAGCACGCGTGTCTTGTGGGTCTTGGCATCATCCAGGCGCCCGCGCCGGGCGTGCGCGAGCATCTCCAGAGCGGCGCGTTGGTGCAGATCCTGCCGCAATACCCAGCCGAGCCGATGCCCGTCTCCATCCTCTACGCGCACCGGCGCAACCTGCCCCGGCGCGTCGCGGCGTTCATGGACTGGATCGCCCTGACGATGCAGGCGCATCTGGCGGAGTGACGGGGCGAGCATTCTTCCGTTGGATACGCTGCACCGCACGGCGCTCTTCTGGGCCGAATGGAGTATAAAGCCCCGATCCGCAGCGGCCGTGGGCGGCCCGCAGCGATCACTTGCACGCATAAGGAATGTTTCCCGATGAAGCACCTTCTACTCGCCGTTCTGGCCCTGGGCTGCTGCAGCTGCAGCGTCCATGCGCAAGGGACGCCGGCACCACAGTTCAAGCCGACCGCGATCAGCACCTCGGGTTCGGTCACGGTAAACGGCAAGCGCATCCGCTATCGCGCCGTGGCCGGCACGCTGGTCGTGCACGCCAAGGGTTGGAATCGCTACGCCTCGCCGGGGGACAAGAAGAACCCCACCGCCGAGGCGGACATGTTCTACGTCGCGTACTTCAAGCAGGGCGTGCCGGCGGCTGACCGCCCGATCACCTTCCTGTTCAACGGCGGTCCGGGCTCCTCCACCGTGTGGCTGCACATGGGCGCATTCGGGCCGGTGCGGGTCGTGACCGCGGATCACACCCATACGCCGCCGGCGCCCTACCAGATCGTCAACAACCAGTTCAGCCTGCTCGATGCCAGCGACCTGGTGTTCATCGACGCCCCGGGCACCGGCTTTGGCCGCATTGCCGGCCCCAATGCCGCGCACTCCTTCTACGGCGTCGATCAGGACGTGCATGCCTTTGCGGTCTTCATCCGCCAGTTCCTCTCCCAATACAACCGCTGGAACTCCCCGAAGTACCTGATCGGGGAGAGCTACGGCACGATGCGCGCCGCGGCGCTGCCGCTCGCTCTGGAGCACGAGAGCATCGATCTTAACGGCGTCGTCTTGCTCTCGGACATCCTCAACTGGGACCTGATGCCCGACAACCCGAAGCTCAACCCCTCGGTCGATCTGCCCTACATCCTGGCGCTGCCGAGCTATGCCGCCACGGCCTGGTATCACCACCGCATCCCGAACCAGCCGCAGCACCTGCTGCCGTTCTTAAAGACAGTCGAGCATTTCGCCACCCACTCGTACACGCTCGCATTGATGCAGGGCAACAGCCTGCCGAACGCCGAACGCCAGAGGATCGCCGAAAAACTGCATGCGTACACCAGTTTGCCCGTGCGGTATCTGTTGAAGTCGGATCTGCGCATCGAGTACGGCGCGTTCCAGAAGCAACTGCTCGCGAACGAGGAGCTCACCACCGGGACGCTCGATACTCGCTTCACCGGCCCGACCCTCAATCCGCTCGGTGAGGACGCCGAATATGACCCGCAGAGCGCGGCAATCAGCTCAGCGTACGTCTCGGCCTTCAACACCTACGTACGTCAGACGCTGCACTACGGCCAGAACCAGAACTACAAGCCGGAGATCCCGGTGTACAGCAGCTGGGACTACCGCCATCAGCCGCCGGGCGCGAGCCACCCGCTGATCCAGCTGCCGAACGTGCTGCCGGATCTGGCCATCGCGATGAAGCGCAATACGGATCTGAAGGTGATGGTCAACGGCGGCTACTTCGACATCTCGACGCCCTTCTACGAAGGCTGGTTCGAGATGCACCACCTGCAGATTCCGCCGAGTCTCCAGCGCAACATCCAGTATCACTACTACCGGACCGGTCACATGATCTACGTGCACGTGCCTGCGCTGAAGCAGCTGCACCACAACATCGTGGCGTTCATCCGCAGTACCGACCACCTGAAGTAAAGCCACCGACAGCTCCGGGACCTCGTGCCGCGGGGACCATGCGGCACGAGGTCCCACCGCGGAGGCGATCCGCGCTCGCACGCAGCGCCGAAGTCAGATGGCGAGCACTGCGTGCTCCGCGGACGGGCCTCATTCAGGTGCGGCGCCGCGCACCGCGCTCCTCGGCGGCGCGAGCGCTGTGCGGCCGCACGGGACGGCTACGATCCGGCGATGCCCCTCAGCGGCCCTACCCCAACGGATGCGCGCCGCCGGCGCGCGGCGGGGCGGTGCGCACCCGCAGCACGGCATTCACCTCGCTGAGCTCAGTCGCCGCCTTGATGCCCTGCGGCCGATACACCAGGGCTTGCTGAAAGTGCGCCTGCGCCGCATAGAGATGTCCGCCGGCGAGCGCCGCGAGTCCCGCCCGCACCGATGTCTGGTACCCCAGCGTGCCGAACGCGCGGCGCACACGCAGCAGATCCGCCTTGGCCGATGCGTCCTCCGGCTCGCGGGCCAGCACTTGCCGCAAATCGTACAACGCCCGCGAATACTGTCCGGCCCGCTCCGCACGCCGGCCATCGTTCAGCAGCGGGAGCACCGCCCGCAAAGCGCGCACCTGCCGCTCCCCGGCGGCCGCGGCCGCACTTCTCGCATCGATCTGCCGCGCCAGCGCAAAGTCACTCGCCGCCGCGCGCAGGCGTCCCGCCGCGAGCGCATCGTGGCCGCGCTTCAGCAGCGCGACCCGCACGACCGGCATCTGCCGCTCGAGCGCCGCCAGTTCCCCCGAGGCCTCACGCCAGTGCGCGCGGGCAAGCGCCACCTCCCCCGCCGCCGCGGCACGCCGCGCTGCGGCGGCCTGATGCTGCACGGCCGCAAAATCGGTGGCGCCCCATAGAT
>JAKCDC010000105.1:3272-3709 GCA_021838635.1 Pseudomonadota bacterium | reverse complement strand
CAAGGATGGCCTGAAATACTGGGCTGAGTGCATCTGTGTTGTGTATCCGGGGGACCGGGATGACGACCGCGTACACCATCCAGGCGCGTCGGCCAACGCCCACCTCATCGCCTCTGCGCCTGACCTCCTCGCTCTCGCCAAGCGGTACGCGAGCGAGTGTGCGCAGTGTGATGGCGATGGACGGATACTCGTGACGTTCAATGACCGCGAGGCGGAATATGACCCCTGCGAAGCCTGCGCCGACATCCGCGCGGTGATCGAGAAGGCGGAGGGTGGAGCATGACCCCCGAACTCGTCGAGCGCGGCGGCCGGCTGATCGTGCGCGCGCCGTTCAATCCAGCGCGCGGCCGTCGAGGCGGCGCTGAAGGCCGGCGCCGAGATCCCCGGCTGCTGGCTGCGGCAGGGCGAGCGGCTTGAGATCAAAACCTAGGAGCACC
>JAKCDC010000105.1:0-3262 GCA_021838635.1 Pseudomonadota bacterium | reverse complement strand
GTTTCAGCTCCAGCAGGCCGGCGTGACGAAGGTCGAGTGCCCCGAGTTCACTATCGCGGTACGCAAGAACCCGGAAGCGGTTGAGATCGACGACCCGGAACAGGTGCCGAGCGAGTACATGGTGACGCCGGAACCGCCGCCGCCGCGGCCCGACAAGAAAGCGATCAAAGATGCGCTGAAGGCCGGCGCCGAGATCCCCGGCTGCTGGCTGCGGCAGGGCGAGCGGCTTGAGATCAAAACCTAGGAGCACCCATGGATACTATCTCTCTCGAAATCGCCTTGTTCCAGCGCGGCACCGATACGACCTGGCTCTCAGTCTGGAAGCGCACCGCTGGCGACACCGAATGGACCGCGCCAGAGCCGTACGTGCGCATCAGCGAGTGGCAGGCGGCGACGTTCAAGCCGCTGCCACCCGAGGAAACGGTCGCCGAGCAGTTGACGCTGCTCGACAAGGCCGAGGCCGAAGCGCGTCGCCAGCTTGCGGAGCGGCTTGCGCAGATTCAGGATATGCGCAACGGCCTGCGCGCCCTCACGCACCAGACACCGGAGTCACCGTAATGCTGATCCTCACGCGCTATCCGAACGAGGTCATCGTCATTGGCGCGGACGTGCGCGTCACGGTGCTCGGCGTCAAGGGCAACCGCGTGCGCATCGGTATCGACGCCCCGCGCGAAGTCGCCGTGGACCGCCTCGAGATCCACGAGCGCAAACAGGCCGAGCTCCAGGGTGTGGCCGACACGCCTGCGAGCGGAGGGTGAGGCGATGGTCGATGAGCGGAGTATTGAGAATTCACAGGTGAGCATTGACTTCTCTTGCCGCGTGTGTGGCGTCCAGTGCGATATTGCCCCGAATCCCCCAGACCGCGCCGTGTGCCCAGATCATTGCGAGGATCACGACTACCAGTACGATCCTGACGTTCACGAAAAGCGATGCATCCACTGCGATAAATCGGAACCGGAAGATTGGCGATGAAAATCTGTCAGGCGCATTGGGACAAGATGCGGGCGAAGCTCGACGAGCTTGGCATCGGCCATCTTGGCGCTAAAACCGGCGAGGAAGCCGCCACCGCCATGCAGCGACAGATCGAAGACAGCCAAGCAGGAGGGTCTGGAGAGCCCAGAGCCGACGAATGGGATCCTTTGATGGCGATGAATTTCGCTTTCTGGAGCCGGGCTATGGAGGTGGTGGGGCTGGCCGCGATGTCTGAAGACTTCGGCTGTCCGCTGTGTCATGCTCGAACCGACTACGACATCCACTCTCGGCCAGAAGGATGTGGCGATCCAGAATGCAAACGCGAGCGCATCACTGATCCTGAGCCAACAGACGAAGAATGGATTCGAGGCTGCGCACAGGCTATGTGCGAAGAAGCGCAGCGTCGCAGCTTGGTGAAAGCGTCATGAGCAATAGTCCGTTGTTGGAGAGTCCGATGATGACGCCTGCGCTGATCTACGGCTCCGTGTGCTCCGGCATCGAAGCTGCATCCGTAGCTTGGTACCCGCTCGGCTGGCATGCGGCATTCCTGTCTGAGATCGACGCATTTCCTCGCGCTATACTCCAACATCATTACATGGAGACACCCTTACATGGTGACTTCACGACGATCCGCGCAGGCGAATATGAACCAATCGACCTTCTGGTCGGAGGAACACCTTGCCAGTCTTTCAGCGTCGCCGGACTCCGAGGCGGACTGGACGATGATCGCGGTAACTTGGCGCTCAAGTATCTTAAATTGGCTGACCGCCTGCGGCCCCGTTGGGTGGTCTGGGAGAACGTCCCCGGCGTCCTGTCATCGAACGGAGGACGGGACTTTGGTTCCATTCTCGGGGGCTTGGTCGAACTCGGGTATGGGTTCGCCTACCGAGTACTTGACGCTCAGTTCTTTGGAGTTCCACAGCGCCGCCGTCGCGTGTTCGTTGTCGGATATCTTGGAGACTGGCGACCTGCCGCAGCGGTACTTTTTGAGCGCCAAAGCCTGCGCGGGGATTCTCCGCCGAGCAGAGAAGCGGGGAAAGGAATTGCCAATGCCCTTACAGAACGCCCTGATCGCGGCGGCGGAAACAGCGAAGGGCAGCGATTGATCGTGCCCGAACCGGCGCGCTGCGTGGCGACCCGCGAAGGCAGCTCACAAGACTATGAGACCACCACGATGATCGCACACACCCTGCGGGCCGAAGGCTTCGACGCGAGCGAGGATGGCACGGGGCGCGGCACGCCGATTGTGCCGGTGGGCATTACCATCCACGGAACCGATAAAACTGCCCGTGTCGCGAGCTTTACCGATGTTGCGGGTTCCTTGCGCACAAAGCCTCCTGGCAGCATTGAGAACAGCTCAAGCACCGCCATTCTTCAACCGTTGGCCTTCTCCTGCAAAGACCACGGTGCGGACGCCAATGAGATCGCACCTACGCTCCGCGCGATGGATCATTTGGAATCGCACGCGAACGCTGGTGGCCAAGTCGCTGTCGCGTTCTACCCAACGAATCGGCAACCGGAGTTCGGCAACTATCAGGACGTATCGCCGCCTGTGAAGGTTGGTAGCGCCTCGGGCGGCAATCCTCCCGGCGTCAGCAACGGTAGTGCAGTCCGCCGCCTTACGCCCCGCGAGTGTGAACGCTTACAGGGATTTCCCGACGATTACACGTTGATTCCATACCGAGGCAAGCCCGCGAAAGACGGGCCGCGCTACAAGGCCCTCGGCAACAGCATGGCAGTTCCCGTGATGCGCTGGATCGGTGAGCGCATTCAATCGGTCGAGAGCATTACGCAGAGGATGGCGGCATGACTGAGCATCGGACTACTGACGAGATGAGTCCCGACCCGTGCGAGCGATGCGGCACGCCGGTTTATGGATATGTCGCAAAGTATTGCTGCGATGGCCGTGAGTGTGGATGTATGGGGCGCCCACTTTCCCCATGCTGGTGCGATGCTTGTTGGAAGTTTCACACTCAAGAATCAAAGGCAGCAGCCGAACATTTTCGTGAGAGGTTCAACTCATGACCTCGCAGGAGAACCCTATGCTCACTACCGATCCGCTCCGGCGCTGGAAGTGCGAGTCCTACTGCACCTGCGGTTCACGGAAGGGCCATTTCGAGCTCAGCGATACGGGTGCATGGGTGCTGTACACGGACGCAGTGACCGACCGCGAAGCGGCGCTCAAGGATCTTGGAGACGCGATGCAAGGGCGCATTGATGCGCTGGTCGAGGAGCTGCACTTGGCGCGCCTCAAGATCGCCATTCTGCAAGACCCCGATGATGAACCTAC
>JAKCDC010000053.1 GCA_021838635.1 Pseudomonadota bacterium | reverse complement strand
GTCTGCAGGGCGAGTATCTGCAGCGCAACGCGTTCAACGGCATCGGTGGGGCGCCGAGCGCGAACATGTTCGTCGGTCTCGCCTCGTTCCGCTACTACCCGTACCAGCGCTGAGCCACAGCGCACGCACACGCGCGAGCAGCTCGGTGAAGGCAAACGGCTTGACCCGATACTCAATCGGCCCCGAGCTCGAGGCCCCTCACCCGGTCGGTGATCTCCCCGCGCGCGGTGAGCAAGAGGACCGGGAGTGACTTGCCGCTGCGGCGCACGTCGGCCAGGAGCGACCCGCCGTCCAGACGCGCCAGCATGGCATCGAGGATGATCAGCTCGTACGCCATGTTCGGGGCGCGGCAGCGGCCCTCTTCGCCGTCCTCGGCGACATCGATGATGAATCCCGCCTCGCTCAACCCCTCCCGCAGGAAGGCAGCGGCGTTCTTCTCGTCTTCTATGACCAGGCCGCGCCGGCGCGGCTCTGCAGTTTACACCCGGTGCTGACCGGCACGGATGTAAAAAAAACGGCTTGCCCGGCGCGCCCGGTCACCTTATAAAGCGGGCCAGTTCCCCCCTCACCACCGCCCAGGACTCACGTCCAGCGCTACCGGTCTGGAGACATGTCCCGCACCCTAGAACTGACCCAGGACCTGATGTCACGCCGTTCCGTGACGCCCGCCGACGAAGGCTGCCAGGCGCTGATGATCGAACGGCTGCGTGCCGTCGGCTTCCACATCGAACCGCTGCCGTTCGGCGCGGTTGAGAACTTCTGGGCGTGGCACGGGCAGGACACAGGCCCGGTGCTGTGCTTCGCCGGGCACACCGACGTGGTGCCCACCGGCCCGCTGGAGGAGTGGCTGAGCGACCCGTTCGTCCCGACGCTGCGCGAGGGAATGCTCTACGGACGCGGCGCGGCCGACATGAAAAGCGGACTGGCGGCCATGATCACGGCCACCGAGGCGTTCGTCACGGCCCATCCGCAGCACCGCGGGCGCATCGCCTTTCTCATCACGAGCGATGAGGAAGGCCCGTCGGTCGACGGCACTAAGCGCATCGCGCAGCTGTTCGCCGAGCGCGGCGAGCGCATCGACTGGTGCGTCGTCGGTGAGCCCTCCAGCGAGCACGCCCTCGGGGACACCATCAAGATCGGCCGGCGCGGCTCATTCAGCGGACGGCTGACAGTGCACGGCGTGCAGGGCCATGTGGCCTACCCGCAGCTGGCGGAGAACCCGGTACACACCCTGGCGCCGGCGCTGGCGGAGCTGACAGCTCACGTCTGGGACCAGGGCAACGAGCACTTCGAGCCGACCAGCTTCCAGATCTCCAATCTCAATGCCGGCACGGGCGCCCCAAACGTCATCCCCGGGGAGCTCAAGGCGCGCTTCAACCTGCGCTACTCGCCGGTGCAGACGCTCGAGAGCCTGAAGTCGGCGGTCGAGGGGATCCTCGTCAAGCACCGGGTACGCTACTCGCTGGAGTGGTACCTCTCGGGCGAACCGTTCTACACCCCGCCGGGCACGCTCTCGCAGGCCGTGAGCGCGGCGGTCGCCGCGCTGACCGGACGTGCGCCGCGCTTCTCCACCGGCGGGGGCACTTCGGACGGGCGGTTCATCGCCCCGCTCGGTGCGCAGGTGGTGGAACTCGGCGTGGTCAACGCGACCATCCACAAGGTCAATGAGTGCGTGCGCGTCGCGGATATCGACGCGCTGCACCAGATGTACTTCAACCTGCTCGTGAATCTGCTGGTCTGAGCGAGCGCAGGTTCACCAGCACGCCGAGCGCCCCGAGCGCGAGCGCCCACAGCAACACCCACTCGGACATCGCCAGGCCGAGAAAGGTCCAATTGACGATACCGCACTCGCCGCTGCCGGTGAGGACCTTGCGGATCACGTCGGTCACGGACATGAACTGCAGCATGACCGACAGCGGCGCACCACAGGAGGGCACCGACCCGGGCGGCAGGTGCTGCAGGTAGATCTGTCGACCCGCGACCGCCGCGGTCGCCAGCGCCGCCACACCGAGCAGGGCCGCGTAGACCGTCCCGCCCCAACGCCGCGGATGATGCAGCGCGGCGAGCAGGAACAGCACCGCGATGCTGGCCATGCCGATGCGTTGGAAAATGCAGAGCGGACACGGATCCAGACGCAGATCGAACTGCGCGTAGAGGGCATAGCCGAGCAGCGCCGCGCAGATCAGGAACCCGCAGAGGTTGGCCGGGCGGCGCAGTGCGCCGCGCGCGAACGCCGCCCGTACGGACTGCTCGCCACTCACTGCGCGCCCCCTTCCTGCGGCGCAGCGATCGGCGCACGCTGACCGAGCGCCTGCTCCACATCCTCCAGTGCGGTATGGCGCACGTCCTTGCCATACACCATGTAGATCACATACTCACAGATGTTCTTGGCGTGATCCCCGATACGCTCCAGCGAGCGCACGACCCACATCACGTCCAGGGCGCGGCTGATGGTGCGCGGATCCTCCATCATGAAGGTGATGCTCTGACGCTGGATGGCCTCGTACTCCTCGTCGACCAGCCGATCCTGCCGGGCCACCTGTAGGGCCGCATCGGCATCCATGCGCGCGAACGCATCGAGCGCCGCATGCACCATCTCGGTCACGATGCGGCCGAGGTGTTTGATTTCACGGTACTTGTCGACCGGCCGCTCCATGGTGGCGAGCCGCGAGGCGATGTAGCCGATCTTCTCGCCCTCATCGCCCATGCGCTCAAGATCCGTGATGGTCTTGATGATCGCCACGATCACGCGCAGATCCCCGGCCGCCGGGGCGCGGGTGGCGAGGATGCGGCTGCACTCCTCGTCGATCGACACCTCCATGTTGTTCACCTGGTGATCGGCGAGCGCCACCGCCTCGCCGAGCGAGCTGTCGCCCTCGAGCAGCGCGCTGATCGCCTTGTGAATCTGCTGCTCAACGAAGCCTCCCATAGCGAGCACTCTGCTGCGCACGCGCTCGAGGTCTTCGTTGAAGCGACGGGAGATGTGGTGGGTCAGGTCCGCGGTTTCCATCGGGCACACACCTGGGAGGGGCCTGACCGCGATGATAGCCCAAGCGCCGTCGGCTAGGGGGTGTCGCTCAGGGCCTCGGCGGCGATGCGCTCGGGCGGAAAGTGGCAGGTGAAGGTACTGCCCTTGCCCGGCGTACTCTGGATCTCCAGTTCCGCCCCATGACGCTGCAGCACATGTTTGACGATGGCCAGTCCAAGGCCGGAGCCGCCGGTGGCGCGCGAGCGGCCCGGATCGACCCGATAGAACCGCTCGGTGAGCCGCGGCAGATGTTCGGCCGGGATGCCGATGCCGGTGTCGGTGACGGAGAAGTGCCCGCCGTCCCGATCACTCCACCAGCGCATCTCGAGCGCGCCCTCAGGCGGGGTGTACTTCGCGGCGTTGTCGACCAGGTTGGCGAACGCGGAGTGGATCTCGGACTCTTTGCCGATGAGCGCCGCCTGCGAATCGTTGCGCACGCGCACCTCCCCGGGATGTACCGGCCGGGCGAGCACGTCGCGGCGCAGCAGCGCCATCAGCGCCGGCACGTCGAGCGGCTCCCCGCCGGCGCGCTCATCGGTTTCCTCCAGCCGCGACAGCTCCAGCAGATCGCGCACGATCGAGTTCATGCGCGCCGCCTGGCGACGCATCTCGGCGATCGGCGCGGCGAAATCCTCATCGAGCGCCGGATCCTGGCCGAGCGTCTCGAGGTACCCGGCGATCACCGTCAGCGGCGAGCGCAGCTCGTGCGAGGCGTTGGCCACGAAGTCGCGCCGCACGGCCTCCAGGCGCATCTGGCGCGACACGTCGGCGGCGAGCAGCAGTTGCTGTCCATCGCCGTAGGCGACCAGCTGCACCGAGAGGTAACTGTCCTGGGGACTGGAGCGGCGCACCACCACGGGATTGGCGTAGTCGCCCTTGTGCAGGTAGTGGCCAAAGGCCGGCTCGCGCAGCAGATTCTCGATACGCACGCCCAAATCGCTCGCCGGGCGCAGCCCGAGCAGTCGCGCGGCCATGCGGTTGAACCAGACGATCTCGCGCTGCTCATTCAAGATCACCACGCCGTTCGGCAGCGCCGCGGTCGACTGTTGCAGCTGGCGCATCAGCTGCACGAAGCGCAGCTTGTGAAAGCGCTTGCGCCGGTGCAGTCGGGCGATGAGGGAGATGACAGTCCCCCATACGCCGCGGGCCTCGGGCGGGTCGGCGACGCTGCGGTGCTGCAGCCACCACTCGACCCGGTAGAGCATGACGAGGTGCCAGAGAAGGTAGCCGGCGAGCGCGAGCGCCATGCCGAGCCAGGGCCGTCCGAGGATCGCCCCGGCGAGTACGCCCGCGAGCGCCGCCAGCGCCACGCGGCTCGCGGCGTAGCCGAGCGCCTGCAGTCCCGGGCGCATCACTCCGCCTTGGCGGAAAAGCGGTAGCCGGAGCCGCGCACCGTCTGCACGAAGCGGTCCAGCCCAAATTTTTCGAGCGACTTGCGCAGCCGGCGCACGTGCACGTCGATGGTGCGCTCTTCAACGTAGACGTTGCCGCCCCAGAGCCGATCGAGCAGCTGGTCGCGGCTGAACACACGCTCAGGGTGGGTCATGAAGAACTCGAGCATCCGGTACTCGGTCGGCCCGAGCGGCACGGTCTGGCCGTCGACGGTGATGCGCTGGCCCTGCTGGTCGAGCTTCAGCGCCTCGAATTCGACCACGTGATCGAGTCCGCTCGCCCCGGTGCGCCGCAGCACCGCATTGATGCGCGCGATCAGCTCCCGCGGGGAGAACGGCTTGGTGACGTAATCGTCCGCGCCGCTCTCAAGTCCGGTCACCTTGTCGCCCTCCTCGGCCCGCGCGGTCAGCATGATCACTGGCACCTCGCGGGTTTCCCGATCGCGCTTGAGGGTGCGAGTCAGCTCGAGCCCGCTCATGTCGGGCAACATCCAATCGACCAGCACCAGATCCGGCCGTTGGTCCGCGAGTGCCTCGCGCGCTTCACGGTAATCGACCGCCTCACGGATGTCGAAACCTGCGCGCCGCAATCCAAAGGCAATCATCTGCCGGATCGCGGGTTCGTCTTCTACGATGAGTATCAGTTTTCCCGACATGGTACGCGCCTGGATAGCGCGAACATTTGAATGTAAATGTGTTGCAGAATCATGACAATGCAGCATATATGTCACGTCAATGACGGTTTTGCGACAACGTCGCGCACATAAATGGGTAATGCATCCTGCGCGCTGAGCATGCGTCCGGCTTCGACCTCCGGCACCGCCAGGCGCAGCAGGTCCGAGGCCCGTGGCAACAGCCGCTCCCAGCCCGCCGGCACCACGACGCCCGCCTGGGCCGCGAGGTCGGGATAGGCGGCAAATCCGCGCCCGGCACCGGCCACGCCCACCGCCTGCGCGGACCGGACCGCAGCCGGCGGACTCACCTGCTCCGCGCCGCCCGGCGCGGCAAGTCCGGCCCGACGCGTATACGGGGCCCAGTACACCTCACCCATGCGCGCATCATTGCACACCAGCACGTCCGCGCAGTCAGGGTCGAGCGTCAACGCTCGCTGCGCCACGGCCGCCAGATCGGACACGGCCACGACCGGGCGATCGGCGGCGAAGGCGAGCCCCTGGGTGATACTGGCCGCGAGCCGCACGCCGGTGAACGATCCCGGGCCTCGCCCGAACACCAACGCATCGAGCGCCCCGAGCCGCACCCCGGCCTCCCTCAGCAGCGCCTCGATCATCGGCAACAGATGCTCGGCATGCCCGCGCGCACTCTCGAACTCGCGCTCGAGCAGCTGCGCGCCGATCAGAAGCGCCGCCGAGCAGTTCTCCGTGGCGGTATCGAGGGCGAGCAGCTTCACGCGTCGGCCTCCAGGCGCTGCGGCGCGCGATCGCGCAGGAACTGGAGCGCCTCGGCCGCGAGGCGCGTGCGGCGCATCGGCGGCAGCGCCCCGAGCAGCACCCGCCCGTAACTGCGCGAGGTGAGCCGCGGATCGCAGATCGCCACGACGCCGAAGTCCTGTTCGCTGCGGATCAGCCGCCCGACGCCCTGCTTCAGTGCAAGCGCCGCCTCGGGCAGCTGATAGTCCCGAAACGCATTGCCGCCGCTTGTTTGCAGATGCTCGATGCGGGCGCGCACCAACGGATCCACCGGCGAGGCGAACGGCAGCTTCTCGATGATCACCAGTCGCAGCGCATCGCCTTTGACGTCCACGCCCTCCCAGAAGCTCGCGGTGCCGAACAGCACGGCGCTGCCATCGGTGCGAAAGCTCTGCAGCAGCCGCTCGCGCGGCGCCTCGCCCTGCACCAGCAGCCGGTAGCGCGCCAGCGCGCCGCCGGCGCTGCGCCACAGCGCCGCCGCTCGCTCAAGCGAGCGATGACTGGTGAACAGCACGAATGCGCCGCCCTCGGCCGCACCGATCAGCTCGCGCGCCACGCGCATCACCGCCGCAAGGTGCTCGGGGCTGTTCGGCTCCGGCAGCTCACTCGGCAGGTACAGCACGCTCTGGCGCGCGAAGTCGAAGGGACTGTCGATGCGCAACGTCTCGGCCTCGGTCAGTCCAAGGCGGCTGGTGAAATGACTGAAATCCTCCCCGAGCGAGAGCGTCGCGGAGGTGAAAATCCACGCGCAGGGACGGGCGTTGATCAGCGCCTGGAAGCGCGGTGCGATGTCAAAGGGCATCAGGCTCAGCGTGAATCCGCGCCGCTGCGGCTGCACCGAGCGGGCCCCCTCCTGCGTGTCGCTCGCCCCGATACGCTCGAGGTTGGCGCTCAACTCCCCGCAGCGCTCGGCGAGCGCCGCCAGGGCCGCATCTGGCTCCCCGCCGCGCAGCCGTTCGGTGAGCCCCTTCAGCGCCTCGCGCAACGCCCCCACATCGGCTGCGAGCAGCGGCTCGGCCTCGGCCCACTCCAGCCGCCCGCTGCGCCCCTCGAGGGCGTGCGCCATGCGCGCGAGGCACAGCCGCACCGCGCGCACCGCGCCGAGCAGTGCCTGCGCCGCACCGGGCACGGTCCGCCGCTGCACACGCCCTTCCAGGTCCGAGAGCAGTGACTCGATACGCCGGCTGCCGACCTCGGCGCCGAAGAACTGCGTGGCCAGATCCGGGATCTGGTGCGCCTCATCGAGGATGAGCGCATCAGCCGCACCGAGCAGATCGGCGAATCCGTCCTCCTTCAGCGCCAGATCGGCCAGCAGCAAGTGGTGGTTGACGATGACCACGTCGGCCTCGATGGCCGCCCGCCGTGCGAGCGCCACGTGACAGGCGGCAAACTGCGCGCAGCGCTGCCCGAGGCAGTTGTCGCGCGTCGAGGTGACCTCGCCCCACACCGGATCGGCATCCGAGAGTCCCGGCACTTCGGCCAGATCGCCGGTGCGAGTGGTGAGCGCCCAGCGCCGGATCCGCTCAAGCGGGGTGTCCGCGCCGGGCATATCGGCGGCGAGTGGCAGTGGCAGCGTTGCCCCGCCCTGGGCGAGACGGTACCGACACAGGTAATTGGCCCGCCCCTTGAGCAGCGCCACGGTGGCGGGCCGGCCGAGCGCCCGAGCCACCAGCGGCAGATCTTTCGAATAAAGCTGATCCTGCAGCGTACGCGTGCCGGTGGAGATCAGCACCCGGGCCCCGGCGAGCAGCGCGGGAACCAGGTAGGCGAACGTCTTGCCGGTCCCCGTGCCGGCCTCGACGACGAGCGTCTCGCGCCAGGCGATGGCCGCGCCGATGCGCTCGGCCATGCGCCGCTGCGGCTCGCGCACGGTGAAGTCCGCCAGCGCCGCCTCCAGCGGTCCGTCGGCGCCGAAGATGTCCTCCAGATCCAGCATCGTCACATTGTACGGTGCGCAGGCGGTGCGCACGCCGAGCGCTGCCCGCCGGCCAGGAAGGCGGCCGCGCCTGAACATTCGGCCCGAATCGGGTTGTGCGGTTATAGAACAAATCGGCCCCTTTCATCGTACTTTTAGCAGGGCCGGCGCAGGGCGCGACTATACTGAATCCAATCGCCGGCGGGTGCATCCGCCCCCCTGCTTCCGGCGCCGAGCGCTGCTCTGGTGCGCCGGCGCCTCAGACGAGGAACCGATCATGGCCACCGCTTCTCCCCTGCCCATGCCGATGTCGCAGCTGAGCCGCGCCGTCAGCGAATGGGTCGACTCGGTCCGCGAGTTGACCCAGCCGAGCGAGGTGCATTGGTGCGAAGGCACCCGCAGCGAGCGCGAGGCCCTGATCGCTCAGCTGGTCCGCGAGGGGCAGCTGCAGCACCTCGATGCGCGCACGTTCCCGGACTGCTACCTGTACCGCTCCGACCCGGGCGATGTCGCACGCGTCGAGCACCTGACCTACATCTGCACTGCCGCGCAGGACGATGCGGGTCCGAACAACAACTGGATGGACCCGCAGGCCGCGCACGAGAAAATGCGCGCGCTGTTCCGCGGCTGCATGCGCGGCCGAACGCTGTACGTGATCCCCTACTGCATGGGGCCGGTCGACTCCCCGCTGTCGCGCTGCGGCGTGGAGATCACCGACAGCCCTTACGTCGCGATCAACATGCTGATCATGACACACGCCGGGCGCGGCGCCCTCGATCGCATCGCGCGCGAGGGGACGTTCGTGCGCGGGCTGCACTCGACGGGCGAGCTTGACCCGAACCGCCGCTTCATCATGCATTTTCCCGAAGAGCTCTCGATCGAGAGCTTCGGTTCCGGCTACGGCGGCAACGCGCTGCTCGGCAAGAAATGCCATGCCCTGCGCATCGCCAGCTGGCAGGCACGCTCGGAAGGCTGGCTGGCCGAGCACATGCTCATCGTCGGACTGCGCAGCCCGCGCGGGGAGACCCACTATGTCGCGGCGGCCTTCCCCTCGGCCTGCGGCAAGACCAACCTCGCGATGCTGATCCCGCCGCAGAGCATGCCGGGCTGGGAGGTGTTCACCGTCGGTGATGACATCGCCTGGCTGCACCCGGGTCCTGACGGAAGGCTCTGGGCGATCAACCCGGAGGCGGGCTACTTCGGCGTGGTCCCAGGCACGAACCCGCAGACCAACCGCAACGCCTACGAGATGATCCGCCGCGACACGCTGTTCACGAACGTGGCGCTGACCGCCGACCACCGCCCGTGGTGGGAGGGACTTGGCGAAGGCACCCCCGTCACCGACTGGCAGGGCCGCCCCTACGATGCCGCCCGCGGTCCGGCCGCACACCCGAACTCGCGCTTCACGGTGTCAGCCAAGCGCAACCCGGCCTGCTCCTCACACGTCGATGATCCGCGCGGGGTACCGATCTCGGCCATCATCTTCGGCGGCCGCCGCCGCGAAGTGGCGCCCCTGGTCTACGAGGCCCGCGACTGGGCCCACGGGGTGCTGGTCGGCGCCTCGGTCGCCTCGGAGACGACCGCCGCGGCGGTCGGCCAGGTGGGCGTGGTGCGGCGCGACCCCATGGCCATGCAGCCGTTCTGCGGCTACAACTTCGGTGATTACTGGCAGCACTGGCTGCGGGTCGGTGCCCAGCTCACTCACGCGCCGCGCATTTTCCACGTCAACTGGTTCCGCCGCGGCCCGCAGAACGAGTTCCTCTGGCCGGGCTTCGGGGACAACCTGCGCGTGATCGCCTGGATGCTCGATCGGTGCACGGACCGGGCCCATGCGGTCGACGGGGCCATCGGCCTGCTGCCCCGTCCCGAGGACATCAATACCCAGGGGATGACGCTCGAGCCGGAGACGCTGCGCGCGCTGCTGTCCGTCGATGCGCAACTGTGGCGCAAGGAGATCGCCGAGACCCGGGCCTACCTGCAGGGCTACGGGACGCGGCTGCCGGCACAGATGATCGCGGAACTGGAGAAGACCGCGCGGGCGCTCGGCGCCTGATCGGCGGGCGCCGCCGCCTCGCGGCGGCGCCCTAGTCCTGCTCGCAGACGAAGCGGATGGTCTGAGCGGTTTCCGGTTCGGGAATGCGCCCGAGGCTGATCAGCCCGCCGCCCTTCAGTTGCAGCGAGTCGCGGCGCACGAACGACTCCTCGCCACTCGCTTCGCGCACGAACGTGCCGTTCGTGCTGTGATCGATGAGCGTGAACTTGTGGCGCGCAAACTCGATGCGCGCATGCAGCCGCGAGACCAGACTGCCCTTGATCACCAGATCGTTCTCATCGGCCCGCCCAATGGTGAGGATGGGCCGCTGCTCATCGATCAGCAGCTCCTGATCGAGCCACCACAGGCGCAGACGCGTGCAATATGCTCGGTCCGACCCGAGTCCCACGGTGCGCACCATGCTGGTCACGTCCTCGGCCTGCCACAGCACCTCGTAGAGCGGCACTTCGTTGCGCTGCCCCTTGATCGGCGCGGAATCGATCAGCCGGCAGGCCGAGCGCCACTGCCCGTTCAGCTGCGCGACCATCGCTTCGGTGGTGATGATCTGTCCGGCCTTGGCCTGGCTGGTCATGCGGTTGGCGGTATGGACGGTCGCGCCGAACACATCGTGGTGCTCGAGGACCACCGCGCCGAAATGACAGCCGACGCGGATGGCCACCGGCAGCCCGTCGATGCGCAGCTGGGCATGCGCACCGATCTGCTTTTGCATCTGGGCGGCGGCATTCAGCGCCTCATCGGCGCTCGGAAAAGTCGCCATGACCTCATCGCCCATGGTCTTGATGACGGTGCCGCCGAACTGCTCGGTGGCCCCGCGCATCACCTCGATGCACATGGACACCATGTCGCGGGCGCGCTGATCGCCCATGCGCTCATAGAGCCGGGTCGATCCGACGACGTCAGCGAACAGGACGGCGAGCTCGACGTCCTTAGCGATTGACTGCTCGGTCAACCGGCCTCCCCGGGTGTTGACTGTTTCGATTGGACATAAGTCCAGGCATCGATTATACGCGAGCGCAGCCGCTTCGCCATGCACGAAATGTCCGTGTCTCAGGCGGCCGAGGCATCCGGCTCGGCTGGACACATCACGGTGGCCGCGACGCGCCGGATCAGTCCGGCGTCCGCCCCGTGCTGCCGGGCCCCTTCGCTCAATACGCGCCGATACTCCCGGGCTCCCGGCTCACCGGTACACAGACCGAGCATGTGCCGCGTGATGCTGGCCAGCGAGTGCCCCTCGCCGAGCCGCTGCTCAGCGTAGCACGCCATGCGCTCCAGCAATTCCCCGCGCGGCGCCACGGGCTCATGCGGATGCAGCGCCTGGTGCAGTTGCGCCAGCAGCATCGGACGGTGATAGGCCTCGCGCCCGAGCATCACCCCATCGCACCAGCCGAGCGCCTCCAGGGTCGCCTCCGCGGTGCGCAGCCCGCCGTTCACGATCACCGGCAGCGCCGGGAAAGCCGCCTTCAGGCGCCGGACGACCTCGTAGTGCAGCGGCGGAACCTCGCGGTTGTCCTTCGGCGAGAGCCCGCCGAGCACCGCCTTGCGCGCGTGGACGATCGCGACTTGACAGCCCGCCTGGTGGGCGAGCCGCACGAATTCATGCAGCGCCTGGAAATCCCGCTCATCGAAGCGCGAGAGCGCCCCGGCGAGCTCGCGCCGCGTGCCGCTCAAGACCCCGATGCGCATCTTCACCGTGACCGGGATGCGCACCGCTGCGCTCATCGCCGCAACACAGTCAGCGACCCGTGCCGGCTCGAGCATCAGACAGGCGCCGAAGGCACCGCTCGCCACGCGGTCGCTCGGACAGCCGCAATTGAGGTTGATCTCATCGTAACCGGCCTGCTCACCCATACGGGCCGCCGCGGCGAGTTCGCGCGGCTCGCTGCCACCGAGCTGCAATGCGAGCGGGTGCTCTTCAGGAGCGTAGGCGAGCAGCCGCGACGCCTCGCCCCGGGTGATCGCAGCGGCCGTGATCATCTCCGTATAGAGCACCGTGTGCGGCGAGAACCCTCGCAGGAAAAACCGGCAGTGCCGATCCGTCCAGTCCATCATCGGCGCGACACTGATTTTTCTATTGAATTCCAATTAGTTACCCAATATCGGTCGGGATTCAACTCGTCGGTCAAGGCGCACAGCCGCATCCCCGGATCGGTCCGGCGCACACAAAAAATCAACCGCGGGCATCCGCGTCAAGCGGCGCCGGCAACCACCGATCGAATGGATCCGTGCGTCGCACCTGGCCGACATTGCGCCCTCGGCCCCTCTGCCGCGCAACCCGAACGCACAAGTCAAGAGCGCCTCGAGAGCCACAACGATAACATCGGCGTCATCGGCGAGTGATCCGATACGCTCTCCCCACTGTCCGTCAGCCGCCGACGCGATCTGCAACGGCTGCACAACCACCGCGATCGCTCGATCTTGACGGTGACACTCAGGCCTGGATCGATACGCTGAGCGAGCTCACCCTTGCGCACCAGAGGGATGAGGACACACCGACGATAGTCCTCGAACACGCCCGAGCGCACGAAGACCCGGAACGTAATGCCGTCCTTGTGCCGGCCGACAGTTCTGCGACCCTCAACTTGCGCCAAGAGCGTGTCGAATGATCGCCGGCGAACGCGCCGCTGCCTTCGGCAAACGCAGGCCAGAGCGCCGCGATCGCACGCGCCTTGCGCACACGTTGAGCGCAGCGCTCCGTCTCCCGGGACACAAATCCCGCGCGCAGCGATTCGACGACTGCAGAAGATGATGATCCGTAACACCCTGGGCATCTTCCACGAGATCCTCACTCACGGTGAGGTCGACCGGGCGTCTGCGGACCGACGGTCTGGCGATGGGGTTCACGCCGGCGCCTGACGAAGACTGTCATACGCATGGTATGCGCGCGACCATCGCGGTGCAACGTCACCCGACGGACAGTGTTGAACCGCGCAACCGCGGCCTTGATGCGTGACGCCGGCCCGCACCGGCGATCCGCTCCACGGCGCGGCGCAGCGCGCCGCTCAGAGGTGCCACTGGCGCAAGAGCGCGGCGAACGCACGAGCCTCGCGAGTCATGTCATCGGCCGGCCCGCCGGCGGCTTGCGAATCCGGGAACATCCGGAAGCTCTCGCCCATGACGGCCCGGGTGATCTGCGGAGCGACCCAATCGACGATCTGCGCGAACCGACCGAGACCTGTCGAGAGCCGCTCCGGGCGGCGCACCACCGCATCGCAGACCCGATCGGCTGCCTGCTCCGGACTGAGCAGTTTGAACGCATCGTACATCTTGGTCGGCGCCACCATCGGGGTGCGCACCAACGGTAGATTCACCACGGTGAAGCGAACTCCACGGGCAGCGAACTCACCTGAAGCACAGCGCGTGAACGCTTCCAGCGCCGCCTTGGAGGCGTTGTAGGCGGCAAAGCGGCTCGCATGTGTGAGCACACCGATCGAGGAGATGCTGATGACATGGCCGCTTCCCCGCGCCGTCATCGATGGCAATACCGCAAGCGTCAGCCGCACGGCCGCCAGATAGTTGATCTGCATCAGACGCTCATAATCGTGCAGTCGGCCGTAGGTGGCATCGATGCCGCGGCGGATCGAGTGCCCGGCATTGTGGATCAGGATGTCGAGTGGATGTTCCTGCACCGTGAGCCAGTGCATGAGCGCCTCGGTCGCCGGCGGCTCGGTGAGATTGCAGGCAAACGCGCTCACCTCAGCGCCCAGGGCCGCGACCTCGGCGCGCGCCTGCTCCAGCCGTTGGGCATCGCGCGCCACCAGCATCACGCGTGCCCCGGCGGCGCCGAGCTTGCGCGCGCTGGCCAGACCGATTCCGGAGGAGCCCCCGGTGATCAGCACGGTTTTGCCCTGCACGGCCCGACGCAACCGCAGCTCAGGCGAGCGGTCCGGATCGAGCTGTCGATCCCAAAAATCCCACAGCCGCCAGGCGTACTCGGCGAGCGCTGGCACATGAATGGCGGCCGGCGCGAGCAGCTGCTCGGCGTGGCGGCAATCGAAGGTCGTCGGATGATCGATCAGCCTCAGGAGCGCACTTGGCACCCCTGCATCGCTCAGCAGCTCACCGATGATCCGCCTCAGCGGCGCCAGCGCCTCGCCGGGCAGTCGCGCACCGCGCGCCAGTGCATCGATGAGGCGCCGGTCGAGCTGCACGCGCAGCTGTGGCGCATGGGCGGCCTCGGCAAAGAGGTTCCAGATCTCACCCACCCGGTAATCGTGCGGGTCGGTGAGATGGAAGCAACGGCCATGCACACCCTCCACGTGCGCCAGCCGATCGAGCGCCGCAGCGACGAAGTCGACCGGCACCAGATTGAGGTGCCCGCCGACGATGCCGACCAGCGGCACCCAGCGCGGCAGCATCTCGCGCAGCCTCTGGATGAGCTTGAACAGATAGTACGGCCCGTCGACCTTGTCCATCTCGCCGCTCACCGAGTGACCCACAACCATGCCCGGCCGGTAGATCTGCCAGGGAATCGCGCAACTCGTGCGCACCAGCGCCTCCGCGTCGTGCTTGGTCCGGAAATACGGATGATCGAGCGGCCCGGCCTCGGCGAACATCTCCTCGGTGAACGTGCCGCGATAGCGGCCGGCCGCGGCGATCGAACTCACAAAGTGAAAACAGCCGGCGCGGATATCCCGGGCGAACGTGAGCGCATGCGCGGTGCCCGCGACGTTGCTGCGCACCAACTCGCGCTCCCCGGCGAGCAGATCGTAGAGCGCCCCGAGATGAAACACATGCGCGATCCGCCCCAAGAGCGCGGCACGCTGCGCAGCATCGATCCCCAGGTCCTCGGCACCGAGATCCCCTTCGATCGCCACGAGCAGATGACCGTGAGGGGCGCACTGGCGCACCACGCGCTCGAACTTCGCGCGTGACCCGGCCCGCACCAGCAGATACACCGGCTCACCGCGCGCGGCGAGGTGTTCGACGAGGTGACGGCCGATGAAGCCCGTGCCCCCGGTGACGAAATACGTCATGGACCCGATCCCGGCGAAGGCGCCTGAGTACGCACGCTACTGACGCCTCGCGGGCGCCGCATCGTGACAAACCGAAGCTTCGCATCGCACGCGCTTGCGCGACACTGCGGGCATGCGATGGGAGTCCGAGCCGAGCACAAGGCCGCCCGAGCGCCTCTCGAGCGTCGACCGGGCGTTCCTCAACATGGAGCGCGCCACCAACCCCATGGTCATCGTGGCGCTGATCGTGCTCGGCGCTCCGCTGAAGCGCGCGCCGGTGCGCGAGCGCTTGGCCGCGCGGCTGCTCGCGCACCGGCGGTTTGGTTGCGTGCCGCGCGAAGGGATCGCGCACGCCCAGTGGGAGCCGTTTGAGGGGTTCAACATCGACGATCACGTGCTCCCCGCGGCGCTCCCCGCGCCAGGCGATCAGCATGCGCTCGAGCGGCTGGTGGGCGAACTGGCGAGCGAACCGCTGCCACCGGGCCGGCCGCTCTGGAGCTTCCACGTGCTCGAACAGTACGGGCGCGGCAGCGCGATCATCGCGCGCATCCATCACTGCTATGCCGACGGCATCGCGCTGGTGCGGATTCTGCTCAGCCTGGCCGAGGACCCGGCGCCGCGGGCGCGCCGGAGCCATCGCGAACCGTGCCCGACCCCCGTGCGGCCGAGGATGTCCTGGGCCGACAGAGTGCCCGAGGCACTGCAGGATCCGCGCCGTCTGCTCGAGGCAGGCCTGCACTGGGCGCTGCATCCGCGGGCGGCGGCCGCGGCGGCTCACGAGGCTGCGGGGCTTCTGGAGGAACTCGGCCGTCTCTCGCTGCTGCCGGATGATCCGCTCTCCCGTCTGAAGCGGCCGCTGTCCGGGATCCGGCGCGTCGCCTGGGGCGCGCCACTGTTGCTCGAGGAGGTCAAGACGATCGGCGCCGTGCTCGGATGCACGGTGAACGATGTGTTGATCTCGACGCTTGCCGGCGCACTCGGTCAGCACCTGGCCGCACAGGGTGATGCCATCCATGGCGTGACGCTGCGCGCCACGGTTCCGGTTGATCTGCGTCCGGCGCAGGACACCGCCGCCTCACTCGGCAATCGCTTCGGCCTGGTATTTGTCGAACTGCCGATCGGCGTGCGCCACCCTCTGGAGCGCCTCTACCAGGTACGCTCGGCGATGCGCGCCCTGAAGGGGTCCGAACAAGCCATGCTCACCTACGGACTGCTCGCCACGGTCGGCAGCCTCCCGCGTCCACTGGAGGACCTCGCCATGATCGAGTTCAGCGCCAAGGCGAGCCTGGTCGCCTCGAACCTGCGCGGCCCCGAGACCCCCTTGCACATCGCCGGGGTTCCGGTCCGCCAACTGCTCTTCTGGGTCCCGCAGTCCGGCAGCATCGGCACCGGCATCAGCATCCTCAGTTACCAGGGTCACGTTCAGTTCGGCGTGATCGCCGACCGCGCGCTCATCGCCGAGCCGAGCGATCTGATCGCCCGGATCCACAACGGGTTCGAGCAGCTGGTGCTCCTGGTGCTGCTCGGCGGGGCCGCACTGCGCTGACACCACGGTTCTACCGCGGCAGCCCTCGCTTGGCACGCTCGACATCGAGCGCCTCCATGGCATCGAGCGGCTCGGTCGCCGCGGCGACCTGGTACAGAGTCTGCGCCTCCTCCCGGTACCGCCTGGCGTCAAGCAGCATCAGTCCGTACGCATATTCCATATGCACGATCGGCGAATGCGGCGCCAACTGCAGCGCGTGCTTGAAATGCTGGATCGAGTCTCTGCTCGATGCCCCATAGGTCAGCGAGGCCACAACCCCGCCGAGCTTGTTCACGATCTCGGCGTTGTAGAGTCCGAGCGCCACGTGCGCCTCGGCATGCCGCGGCTCCAGTTCCAGCGTACGCTCCAGTTCGGTTCGCACCCGGCTGGCAAGACCGTCGGTGATTGCCTTGAGAATCGAGATGCGTTGGCTGTACCGGCCAAGCACCAGCGCCAACGTGTAGTGAGCGTTGGCGTGCGCCGAGAGGACCTCGACCGCCGCTTCACCGCGTGCCACGGCGGCCAGCAGCAACGCCATGACCTCGGCGTTGCCGGCATGGGTATACAGCGACTGCACGGCGGCGGCCCGATTCGCCACACACGCCCCGAGTGCCCCGAGCGGCGCGCCGTGCTCGATCGCGGCACGAAATTCCCCGGCGTGAAAGGCGCCCCAGGCGGCCTGCAGCGCCGCGGCGAGCTTGCGTGCGCTACCGTAGTGCCGCAGCCACTCCGCGAATGCCGGCGCCACGGACGCCTCGCGTGCAATCAACGCCTCATCGGGCCAGGGCTCGCGGTCTGTGTCAT
>JAKCDC010000104.1 GCA_021838635.1 Pseudomonadota bacterium | reverse complement strand
GCGATGGCGATCCTCCAGGGCGAAGAAGCCCTCGAGCGTGGTGCGGTGGGCAAGGATGTCGGAGGCGAGCGCCACCAGCGCATCGACGCGGATCTTCGTCGAGCGGCGCTGGCGCGGGCCGCTCACTGGTGCGAATTCGAGCGCGCCCATGCCGCGAGCACCGATGTAGCAGAGGCGCTCGAGGGCATTGAAGGATGCGGGGGAGCGACCTTGCGTGGCGAGCCAGGCGTTGATCAGTGCGGTGCCGAAGGTGTCGGGTAGCGAGTCGGCGAGCAGCCCCGGCAGGCCGTGGAAGGAGATGCGCGGCAACGAGGGAAACCTATAGACGCGCAACGCCAGCGGCATGCACAGCGGGGCGACCTCGATGCCGCTGCGCGCGAATTCGGGGTCGTACTGAAAGGCCGCGAGCTCGCCCCGCTCATCCCAGGACGCCGCGGCAATGCGTCGTCCCCAGAGCCGCACCTCTGCGATCGTGGCCATGCTCAGCGCTTGCGCTTCACGGGGGCGGGCGGGGGCGCTCCGGGGGCGCTCCACGTCCAGGGTTTCACGGGCGGTGCGCGCCCGGATGAGCGCCCCTGTGCGCCCTCAGGGCGCGATCCGCGGGCATGCGTCACGCGCTGGCGCTGTTGGCTCCGCCACTTCAGTTGCGCGATCGGGCTCGGCGGCACTTCCGGGATCAGCAGGTCGAGTCCCTCGATGAGGCGCAGCACTCTCAGGATGCGGATGACGGTGACCAGTTCGCTGCCGTGTCCGGTCTCGATCCGCTCCAGGGTGCGTTTGCCGATGCCGGCCTGCTCGGCGAGTTCCGCCTGGGTCAGGTTCGCCTCGAGGCGATGATGCTCGATGCGCTGCCCGAGCGTGCGCAGCACGGCTGAATCCGTCAATGCATCGTAAATGCTCATAACTCGTCAGAATATGCGATTAATAATGAAATAGCGCAAAAACTCGTAATACTTGACGTATTATCCGGAATAAAAATGAAAGCTGAAAGTCGCCATATATGGCGAAATAACGGCATGCAACGCTATATACTCGCCATAAATGGCGAATATCGATATATCAGGTCCATTTCGGAGGGCACCGCGTGGATCTTGCGCGGGCGGGGCGCCGGGCTGCAGGCCCAGAGCCGGTCCGGCTCAGATCTCGATGCGCGAGAACCGCCAGGCGCCGACGAGGGTCAGTGCGACGGCGAGGCCGCCCATCACCGCGAGGTCGAGCGCCGGGCTGAAGTGCCCGCGCGCGATCAACGCGCCCCGCAACCCGTCGACGCCGTAGGTCAGCGGATCCATCCGGGTGAGGATGGCGAGCAGTACCGGCAGGTGCTCGAGCGGATAGAGCGCGCCGGAGAGAAAGAAGATCGGCATCACGAGGAAGTTCATCACCATCTGGAAGCCCTGCATGTCGCGCAGGGTGGAACCGACGGTGGTACCGACGGCGGTGAACACCACCGCGATCAGCACCAGGAACGCGAACCCCAGGGGCAAGCTGCCAATGCTCACGGGACGAAATCCCGCTGCGACCGCCACCGCGGTGACCAACAGTCCCTGGATCAGCGAGGTGGTGGCGGCACCGCAGGTGCGCCCGATCATGATATGCAGGCGCGGCACGGGCGCGACCAGCGTCTCCTTCAGGAAGCCGAACTGCCGGTCCCAGATCAGCTGGATGCCGGAGAACAGCGAGGAGAAGAGCACCGTCATCGCGATCACGCCCGGAGCGACGAACTCGATGTAGTTACCTTCCCCGCCCCGGCGAAATACCGGGGAGAGGCCATAGCCGAGGGCCAGCAGGTACAGCAGCGGCTGGCCGAGGGAGGCGGCGATCTGGACCCGGGAGCGCAAGTAGCGCTTCAGCTCGCGCAGCCACAACACATAGATGGCACCCATCCGTCGCTCCTCAGCGGCCGCGCCACGCGCGTGCCGCCATGCGCATGCGGTCCGTGGAGGTTCCGCTCTCCTCGCGGATTTCGGTGCCGGTGAGGGCGAGGAAGGCCTCCTCGAGCGTTGCGGCTGCGGTGTGTGCCTTCAGCTGTGCGGAGGTGCCGAGCGAGACGATTCGGCCGTGATCGATGATGGCGATGCGCCCGGCGACACGGTCCGCCTCGTCCATGTAGTGCGTGGTCAGGAACACCGTGACGCCCTCGTCCTGATTCAGACGCTTCACGTGGCTCCAGAGCTGGTTGCGGCTCTGTGGGTCGAGGCCAAGCGTCGGCTCATCGAGAAACAGGATCTTCGGGGTGTGCAGCAGCCCGCGGGCAATCTCCAGCCGGCGCATCATGCCGCCGGAGTACTGCTTGACGAGCTCCGCGCGCCGCTCCCACAGGCCGAACAACGTCAGGAGGGATTCCATTCGCTCGCGGCGCACCTTGCGCGGCACGTGATAGAGCGCCCCGTGCAGCTCCAGGTTCTCCCACGCCGAGAGGTTCTGATCCAGGCTCGGATCCTGAAAGACGATGCCGATGCGCTGGCGCACCTCGGTGGACTGGCGGGTCGGATCGAGTCCGTCGATGCGCACCGTGCCCGCGGTGGGCGCCAGGAGGGTGGTCAGGATCTTGATCGTGGTGGTCTTGCCGGCGCCGTTCGGGCCGAGGAAGGCGAAGATCTCCCCGCGCTCGACCTGAAAGGAAATGTCGTGCACGGCCACGAATTCGCCGAACTTGCGCGTCAGGTGCTCAACGTCGATCACGCGAGGGGCCTCCCTGGAGCTCAGGCGGAGCGAGCATAACACGCCGCCGCGGCCGGCCGCGTCACAGCCAGCCCTTCTGTCGTGCGATGCGCGCCGCCTCGATGCGGTTGGCCGCGCCGAGTTTGCTGATCGCCTCGGAGAGGTAGTTGCGCACCGTGCCCTCGGACAGCGACAGCTCGGCGGCGATGTCCGCCCCGGAGCGTCCCTCGCCGGCGCGCCAGAGAATCTGCCGCTCCCGCTCGGTGAGCGGATCCGGATCGCTCGCCCAGGCCTCGGCGGCCAGGTCCGGATCGATGACCCGCTCGCCGCGGCGAACGCGGCGCACCGCCGCGGCGAGCTCGGCGGCGGGCCGGTCCTTCAACAGATAGCCGCGCGCCCCGGCCTCGAGCGCCCGGCGCAGATAGCCGGGGCGCGCGAAGGTGGTGAGGATGACCACCTGCGTCTGCGGGTGCTGCGCGCGCACTTCAGCGGCGAGCGTCAGGCCTGTCATTTCGGGCATCTCGATGTCGGTGACCAGCACGTCGGGCCGCTCGGTGGCCACCGCCGCGAGCGCCTGGCGCCCGTTGGTGGCCCGCGCGCAGACGGTCAGGTCCGCCTCGGTTTCCAGGAGGGCGGCGAGTGCCCCGAGGATCATCGCCTGATCTTCGGCGAGGACGACGCGGATGGCGCTCATAAGGCGCTCACCGGGGTCGCGGCCGCCGGGATCTCCACGCGCAGCCGCGTGCCCTGGTGTGAGTCGATGGCGATGCGTCCGCCGAGGGCCGCCAGCCGCTCGCGCACGCCGCTCAACCCGTTGCCCTCGTGCTCGATGCCGCCGCGCCCGTCGTCGCTGATCTCGAGCAGCGTGTGCTCGGGACTTGCGGCGATGGTGAGGTGGCAGCGCGCCGCGCGGGCATGGCGCACGATATTGGTGACGCATTCGCGCACGATGAGGGCCAGCGTGCTCTCCACCAGTGGCGTCAGGCGCGGCGGCGGCTCGGCGCACTCGAAGCGCACGCCGGCGAGTGCGAGTGTCTGCCGGGCGCGCGCCAGCTCCGCGGCCAGCCCCTCGCAGCGGTAGCCGCTGATGGTCTCGCGCACCTCGGAGAGGGCGCGCCGGGCGGTCTG
>JAKCDC010000103.1 GCA_021838635.1 Pseudomonadota bacterium | reverse complement strand
CTCGGCATGGTCGCCAGCATGAGTCGCAAGGGAAATCGCTGGGATAATGCAGTCTCAGAGAGCTTCTTCGCCACACTGAAGAGCGAGGAAGCGACCGAGCCCTATGCAACCAAACAAGACGCCCACCGCGCGATCGCGCAATACATCCACGGATTTTACAACCCGGTTCGTCTGCACTCATCACTCGGATACTTGTCGCCGAACGAGTATGCGCGCAGAATGCAACACGTCGATCAAACCCCGTCTAAGAGGTCCGCTGCGTAGGGACCACTTCACTGAAGCGCCTTGCTCTTGCACAGGAGAGGATGAGTGGGAAAAAAGGGGTCTGAAGCAATGAATCAAGCGGAGCGAGATTTCTCCGAAGCCTTGGAGCGGTTGGAAAGAGGAACGCCTCGGCACCAGCGACTCAAGGCGCTTGCGGCAAGAGGCGCGCTGCGCATTACTGTTTCCAGCGTCGCATTGGAGGCGGGTCGAAGTCGTACGCTAATTGGAACCGCTGATTGCGCCTATCCGGAGATCCGCAATCGCATTTTGGCCGGTCGACAGCCTGCTGCTCAGCATAGAACGCAGGACGACATCATCGCCCGGCTGCGAATCGACAACCAAGCCTTGAGGGCGGAAAACTCACGCATTGCTACCCAGCTAGCGGACGCTGTGGCTGCGGCATGGCGACTCAAGAAGGAGCTCGACTTCCAAAGGGCCGTGCAGAAGCGGTCTCGGAGCCGCAACGGCAAAGTGCTGCCTTTCGAGCGATCGGGCGCGTGAGCCGCGTGTGGCATAGCTGGAGCCTCGGGAGTGCGTAGATGACTGTGACTAGAGTGCTCGTCATCATTTTTGGGCTGGTCGTGGGACTGGGCGCCTATTCGTACGGCATGTTTCACACGCTGAGTCCGACAGCATCGGATCTACTGAATGTTGCGCACTGTGGTCAGCATGCGATCGCTGGCGGCGGGGGTGCGGTTGTCAATCAGGGCGACGCGGGCGACGACAAATCGGCATTGTGTTACAGCCCGGCGCACATTTGGGTGAGAACCTCTTATTCGGATGGGCCGATCTTCCTTGCACTCGCAATCTTATTTGGCTCGACGCTCGTGGGCTTGCACAAATCGCGATTTCTGAAGTGGGCGGCTAAATCGGGTTTAGGACACCAGGTCCTCGGCCAGCTGCTCTTTGGAATTCCGATGACCCTCTTGTTTCTCCACCTCAATTTTGTCGAAGGGACTTTGACGGCTGACTGGGCGGGTCATGTGATCGCTTATGGTCTCGTGGGAGGCGCGGTGATGGGGTTGATCCTATGGTATGCCGTGACTCGACCTCTTCTGGCAGGAATGGCAGCGCGGAGCAACTCGCGGCGCTAGAGTGCGCGCGGTGGCCATTCAGTCTGACCGGCGCACGCAGGGCGGACATCTAGTCCGGTGAATGCGTACTCGAGGTCCTGCGGGAGTCTCTCCCGCGGGCTTCTTCAAAGACGCATTTCAATCGGTTTCGAAGCAGTGCAGTCTGACGCCGAAGGCGGCAGAAGGCCGAATTCGAAAGAGGCGGAATATTCAGGAAGAACCGCGATGCTTAACTGGCGGAGCCACTTAGCGCACAGATCTTCGAGCACGTTCATAAGCAGTTGCAAGATAAAGGAAAAGTAAGGCTGGCTGAACAGCCCGAGAGACTATAAAGTTCGAATCCTCCTTGCCCCGACCAGTACTGACGCGGGACTTGGTACAACGATTTGCGCCATGTTTTGTACCATTCCCCGAAGGCCGCATATGAGGCTCTGAGCTGCCCGAGTGCCGGGTGGGGGAGGAGAACAGAAGCTGATCGCCGGTTCACGTGATTTTTTTTGCTCCCACCGAGAGCAAATGCCCGATTCGGCCAATCACCGCGAAGGGCAGATTCCAACCCTTTTGAGACGCTCCGGGCGCGTGCTGGCATCCGCGTAGGAGAGTTGCTGCGGACATTCCCTCGCCCGTTTCAGGGGCGCCCCCATGGAGTTGGCGCATTGTCTGAACCCTGAATCTGGTCTCGATTGAGTGCTCTGTAACCTCCGCGAGTGTCAAAAGGCACGTTACACGATCGCGGCTGTGAGGATGCCGTATGAGCTTGTACCACCGCATTGAATCACCTCCCCCCCGTTACCATCTTCCCGCCCTGATAATGGGGCTTTGGGCCAGCCGGGTCCGGCATGATTCCCGCGCCCAGTCGACCATGATCCGGGGGGTGTTGTCACCGGATCCGGTCGGCAGCCCGCTATCGCTGATAGGGGATCGGTCCAGCTCTGAGACCGCCTGTAACGTGGATGCCGAAGTCGGCTGCCGCTGGTCTGTCGGGATATGCTCGCGCGACATCGCGGGGAGGCTGATATGCAAGACCCAGCTCATCCGGAGACCATCGACGTATTTGTCGGCGTGGATGTCGGCAAGGGCCAGCAGCATGCCGTGGCCGCTCGATCGAGCAGGCAAACGGCTTCTGGATCGCGCATTGCCGAATGGTGAAGCGCAGCTCAAGACGCTGATCAAGGAGCTCAGATCCCATGGGACACTGCTGTTCGTCGTTGATCAACCCGCCTTGATCGGAGCGCTGCCGATCGCGGTCGCACGCGCTGAAGGCGTCGCAGTGGCGTATCTGCCCGGCCTCGCCATGCGCCGCATCGCGGACCTGCCCGCGGGCGAAGCCAAGACGGACGCCCGGGATGCGGCGATCATCGCCGAAGCGGCCCGATCGATGCCCCATGCACGGCGCACGCTGCGACTGGCGGACGACGCACTCGCCGAACTGATGCTGTTGTGCGGCTTCGACGACGATCTGGCGGCACAGATCACCCAGGTAAGCAATCGCCTGCGGGGCCTGCTCACGCACATCCATCCCGCGCTCGAGCGCGTGCTGGGTCCGCACCGCGACCATCGGGCCGTGCTCGATCTGCTGCAGAGATACCCGACGCCCGGCGCGCTCGCCGCTGTGAGCCGCCCGCGCCGGTCATGCGCCTGAAGAAACTTGCTCCCCGCATGGCTGAGCGGCTTGCGGAGGGCATCTACCAGGCGCTCAGCGAGCAACATGTGGTCGTGCCCGGCACCGAGGTCGTCGGGCTCGTCGTGCCCCCTCTGGTGCAGCAGCTGAGTACCTTGCGCACGCAGCGCGCGGAACTTGCCCGTGAGGTCGAGGCTCGGGTGAGCGCGCACCCTCTTTGCCCGGTCCTGATGAGCCTGCCAGGAGTCGGCATCAGGACCGCCACACGACTCCTGACGGAGGCCGTCTGCCGCGACTTCCACTCCGCAGTGCACTTGGCCGCTTACGCGCGGCTCTCCCCGGTGACGCGTCGCTCCGGATCCTCGATCCGCGGAGAACACCCCTCCCGGCGGGGCAACAAGGTGCTCAAGCGCGCGCTGTTCCTCTCGGCCTTCGCCGCCCTGCGCGACCCGGTCTCCCGGGCGTACTACGAGCGCAAGGTCAGCCAGGGGAAGCGCCACAACCAAGCCCTGATCGCGCTCGCCCGGCGGCGCTGCGACGTCTTGTTCGCCATGCTGCGTGATGGGACCTTCTATCACCCCGTCACCCCCAAGGCTGCTTGACAGGAACATAGGCCCCCCCCCCCAGAAATGGCGCTATCTAATGCCATTACGTAGGATCCGCCGTCAGGGAAGACACCCGTTTTTTTAAGTCATGCCGCCATCGTATGGGCCCTCGCATTGCGTCACTCAAAATGTTACCGGCTGGGATCGTTGCCTCACCTGAAATGCTACCAGCGGCCGGAGCTGCATCATGTCGCCCCGTCACCTGCGGAGGTGTCCATGGGCATGAATGTGA
>JAKCDC010000102.1 GCA_021838635.1 Pseudomonadota bacterium | reverse complement strand
CCATGCGTTAATCCTTCTTGCCGTCGCTCACCGCGACGGTGATGTGGCTGTTGCGCTTGACGATGCGCGCGCCGCGGCCCTTGGCGCGGGCGGCGAAACGCTTCAGCACCGGAGCGGTGTCGACGTGAATAAGGGAAACCTTCAGCTCGTCGATGTCCGCACCGTGGTTGTGCTCGGCGTTGGCGACGGCCGCGGCGAGAACCTTGCGCACGAGATCCGCGCCCTTCTTCGGGCTGAACTGCAGGGTCGCGAGCGCGTTGCCGGCCGATTTGCCCCGCACCAGGTCCGCCACGAGGCGGCACTTCTGCGGGGAAATGCGCGCGTAACGCAGTTTCGAGGTGACTTGCATCGTGTGTCTCCGCGTCGCGCTTACTTGCCGGACTCGACCTTGCGGTCGCCCGAGTGCGATTTGAAGGTGCGCGTCGGGGCAAACTCACCGAGCTTGTGTCCGACCATGTTTTCGCTGACCAGCACCGGAATGTGCTGCCGACCGTTGTGCACCGCGATGGTGAGCCCCACCATCTCCGGCACGACCATCGAGCGGCGCGACCAGGTCTTGATCGGCTTGCGGTCGTTCTTCGCGCTCGCAACCTGCACCTTGTTGGCGAGGTGCAGATCGACGAATGGACCCTTCTTGAGTGAACGTGGCATCTTGGCTCGTGCTCCCGCTAGCGCTTCCGGTTCTTGCGACGCTGGACGATCATGTTGTCCGTGCGTTTGTTGTTGCGAGTCTTCAACCCCTTGGTATTCCAGCCCCAGGGGGAGACCGGATGGGGGTTACCCTGACCAGACTTGCCCTCGCCGCCGCCGTGCGGGTGATCCACGGGGTTCATCGCCAGCCCGCGCACGGTCGGACGGATCCCGCGCCAGCGCTTCGCACCGGCCTTGCCGTAGTTGCGCAGATTGTGCTCGTCGTTGCCCACCTCACCGATGGTGGCGCGGCAGTCGACGTGCACCTTGCGGGTCTCGCCGGACTTCAACCGCAGGTAGGCGTAGCTGCCCTCACGCGCGGTGAAGGCAACGGAACTGCCGGCGCTGCGCGCAAGCTGGCCGCCGGCACCGGGCTTGAGCTCGACGTTGTGCAGCGTCGTGCCCACCGGAATGTGGCGCAGCTGCATCGCGTTACCAGCCTTGATCGGCGAGTCGGCGCCCGAGCGCAGCTCATCGCCCGCCCGCACGCCCTTCGGCGCGAGAATGTAGCGCCGCTCACCGTCGGCGTACTTCAGCAGCGCAATGTGGCTGGTACGGTTCGGGTCGTACTCGAGGCGCTCTACGACGCTCGCGATGCCGTCCTTGTCGCGTCGGAAGTCGATGATGCGGTACTTCTGCCGCGAGCCACCCCCGACATGCCGCGTCGTGATGCGGCCGGAGTGGTTGCGCGCGCCGGTCTTGCTCTGCGGCGCGGTAAGCGGCAGGAACGGACCACCCTTGTGCAGGTGCGACCGGTCGACCTTGATGACCGCCCGGGTGCCGGGCGATGTGGGTTTGTACTTGATGAGGGCCATGTCAGTGCTTCCGATCAGACCCGCGCACGGGCCTCGTAGTCGATTGCCTGACCTTCGGCCAGGCTGACGTACGCCTTCTTCCAGTCCTGCGTGCGGCCAATCGTCTTACCGAACCGGCGCTGCTTGCCGGGTTCGTTGACCACCTGCACGCCGCTCACCTTGACGTCGAACATCAGCTCGACAGCCTTCTTGATGTCGACCTTGGTCGCCGTGCGGCGGACGCGGAAGGTGTACTGGTTGTGGTTCTGCATCGCCCGCGAAGTCTTCTCCGTGACATGCGGCGCGATCAGCACGCTCATGAGCTGTTCTTTGTTCACTGCAGCCGCTCCTCGATCATCTTCACCGCACCGACGGTCATCAGCACCGAGTCGTGGCGGGCCAGAGAGACCGGATTCAACGCGCCGACTTCGATCACCTCGACATACGGCAGGTTGCGCGCCGCGAGAAACAACTTCTCATCGAGGGCCTCGACGACGATCAGCACGCGCGAGAGCGACCAGGCCTTGAGTTGACCGGCGAGCAGGCGGGTCTTCGGCGCATCGAGCGCAAGAGCCTCGGTGACCACCAGCCGCTCGGAACGGGCGAGCTCGGAGAGCATGACGCGGATCGCACCGCGGTACATTTTGCGGTTGACCTTCTGCTCGAAGCTGCGTGGCTTGGCGGCGAACGCCCGCCCGCCGCCGACCCAAATGGGTGAACGGCTCGAGCCGGCGCGCGCCTGACCGGTGCCTTTCTGGCTCCAGGGCTTCTTGCCGCCACCGCGCACTTCAGCGCGAGTCTTCTGCGCCTTCGTGCCGGCACGACCCGCGGCGCGATACGCCGTCACCACCTGGTGCACCAGTGCCTCGTTGAACTCGCGGCCGAAGGTGGCCTCCGATACCTGGAGCTCACCGGCTCCATTGACCATCTTGAGCTTCATGGCGGCTTACTTCTTCGACTGCTTCATCGGGTTGGTCGACGGACCTGACCCGGCCTTGGTCGGGGCGATCGTCTTGCGCAGCGCCTTGCGACCGGCCTTCAGCGCCGGACGCACGATCACCTGACCGCCCTCGGCACCCGGAACGGCACCGCGGACCAGGATGAGATTGCGCTCCAGATCGATCTGCACGACCTTGAGATTCTCCGTGGTGCGGCGGACCACGCCCATGTGGCCGGACATGCGCCGGCCCTTGAACACGCGGCCCGGCGTCTGACGCTGACCGATCGAGCCCGGCGCCCGATGCGACACGGACACACCGTGGGTCGCATGCTGACCGCCGAAGTTATGCCGCTTCATGGTGCCGGCAAAACCCTTACCGATGGTGGTGCCCGTGACATCCACCTTTTCGCCGGCCTTGAAAATGTCGACCTTGATTTCGGCGCCCGGCGCCAGCTCGGCCTGGTCCGCCGCGCTCAGGCGGAACTCGACCAGCGAGCGACCCGGAGCGACACCCGCCTTGGCGAAGTGTCCATTGAGCGCCTTCGAATACAGCTGCGGACGGCGCGCGCCGAAGGTCACCTGGACGGAGCGATAGCCGTCCTTATCCTCGGACTTGACCTGGGTGACGCGGTTGGGCAGCACTTCGATGACGGTGACCGGTATGGTCTCGCCACTCTCCGTGAAGACTCGCGTCATTCCCGCCTTACGGCCGATGACTCCGATTGCCATTGACTAGCCTCTCTATAGCGCTCTATGCGCGTTTTCCCCGTCCCGCACCCCCGCTCTGAAACGATTGCCAGAGCGGTAGCCGGCGCCGGACTGCACGGACGAGGCAAAACCACTTGAGATGGCGCGGCCGAGTCCGGCCACGAGGCGGAGAATCCGCCGATCTCGAGTGGTTTTGGGGGCCATGCCCCAACCTCGCCCGATGCGAAAGGGGCGCGAAGTATACGCGCCCCTCGCGTTCAGTTCAACTTGATTTGGACGTCCACGCCCGCCGGCAGCTCAAGCTTCATGAGCGCATCGACGGTCTTGTCGGTCGGGTTCAGGATGTCCATCAGGCGCTTGTGCGTGCGCAGCTCGAACTGGTCGCGCGCATCCTTGTCGGAGTGCGGCGAGACCAGCAGCGTGAAGCGCTCCATCTTGGTCGGCAGCGGGACGGGGCCACGCACCGTGGCGCCGGTACGCTTGGCGGTGTCGGTGATCTCCCGGGCTGAGCTGTCGATCAAGCGGTGATCGAACGCCTTGAGCCGGATACGAATGTTCTGATTGGCCATGGGTGCGCTCTTACTTCAGGATCTTTGCGACGACGCCGGCACCGACGGTGCGGCCGCCTTCGCGAATCGCGAAGCGCAGACCATCCTCCATCGCAATCGGCGCAATCAGGTCGACCGTCATCTTGATGTTGTCG
>JAKCDC010000052.1 GCA_021838635.1 Pseudomonadota bacterium | reverse complement strand
GGAATATCGTCGTCGAAATCCGTCCCCTCGCCGGCGGCACCGCTGCTCCCGCCGCCGGGACTCTGGCCGTAATCGGTGCTCTCACGCGGCGGTGCGCCACCGCCCGAGGCGCCGCCGCTGCCGCCGCCGCCACCACCACCACCACGGCCGCCGAGCATCTGCATGTCGTTCGCGACAATCTCGGTGCTGTAGCGCTCATTGCCCTGCTTATCCTGCCACTTGCGCGTGCGCAGGCTTCCCTCGATGTAGACCTGCGAACCCTTGCGCAGGTACTCACTCGCAACCTCCGCCAGGCGCCCGAACAGCGCCACGCGGTGCCACTCGGTCCGCTCCTGCTGCTCACCGCTTTGCTTGTCGCGCCAGGACTCGGTGGTCGCGATGCGCAGGTTCGCCACGGATGCGCCCGAGGGCATGGCGCGCGACTCCGGGTCAGCACCCAGATTGCCGATGATGATGACCTTATTGACCCCACGCGCCATGAGCATGCCCTCCGGAAAAGGAAGGCATTGTAGACGGCTGGGGCGCCGAGGCGAAGCACGTCAGGCCGCGAGAGCGCACATAAATGTCCGCCCCAACCCAGGGGGCGCGGCAGGCTAGACAAGGCGCGTACACTGGGTGGTCATGCACGAAATTCGCATCCGCGGGGCTCGCACCCACAACCTCAAGGGCATCGACCTCGATCTGCCGCGCGAGCGGCTGATCGTGCTCACGGGGCTATCGGGCTCCGGCAAGTCCTCGCTCGCCTTCGACACGCTCTATGCCGAGGGCCAGCGCCGCTACGTCGAGTCGCTGTCCGCGTATGCCCGGCAGTTCCTCTCGGTGATGGACAAGCCCGACGTCGATCATATCGCCGGACTCTCCCCGGCCATCGCCATCGAGCAGAAGGCCACCACGCACAACCCGCGCTCCACGGTCGGCACGGTCACGGAGATCTACGACTATCTGCGGCTGCTGTTCGCACGCGCAGGGGTGCCGCGCTGTCCGGCGCACGGCCAGGACCTCACCGCGCAGACGGTCAGTCAGATGGTCGACCAGGTCCTCCATCTACCCGCCGGCAGTCCGATTGCGCTGCTCGCCCCCCGGGTCACCGACCGCCGGGGCGCGCACGAGGATACGCTGCGCGAGCTCACCGCCCAGGGATACGTACGCGCGCGAATCGACGGACGGATCTACGAACTCGATGCCGCACCGGAACTGGACCCCAAGCGCAGACACACGATTGAGGCGGTCGTCGACCGCATGAAGGTCAAGCCGGATGTGCAGCAACGGCTGGCAGAGTCCTTCGAGACCGCCCTGACGCTCGGCAACGGCGTGGCACGGGTCACGCTGCTGCGGGAGGCGGCCGACGAAGCAGCCCCAGAGCCTCCGGAGGAATGGCTCTTCTCCAGCAGCCACGCCTGCCCGATCTGCGGTCATAGCGTCCCGGCCCTCGAACCGAAGCTCTTCTCGTTCAATAACCCGCTCGGCGCCTGCCCGACGTGCGATGGACTCGGCGTGCAGCAGTTCTTCGATCCTGAGCGCATCGTGGCGCACCCGGAACTGCCGCTCGCCGGCGGCGCGGTGCGCGGCTGGGACCGGCGCAATGCCCATTACTTCCATCTGATCCAGTCGCTCGCCCAGCATTATCACTTCGACATCGAGACACCCTGGCAGGAGCTACCCGAGGCGGTGCGCCACGTGCTGCTGTACGGCAGCGGCGAGGACGCGATCACGTTCCACTACGGCACCGCTGGCGGGGCAGTCGGCAAACGCCACCCCTTCGAGGGCATCATCCCGAATCTCGAGCGGCGCTATCGGGAGACCGAATCCAATGCTGCTCGGGCGGAGCTCGCCCGATTCCGGGGTGTGCGCACCTGCCCCGAGTGCGCCGGTGCGCGGCTGAACCTCACCGCCCGATCGGTGTTCGTAGGCGACACGAACTTGCCGGCGCTGACGGCACTGTCCATCGAGCGCGCTCAGGACTATCTCGAGACGTTGCGCCTACCGGGCTGGCGCGGCGAGGTCGCCGGGCAGATCGTGCGCGAGGTGCTCGCGCGGTTGCGCTTCCTCACCGACGTGGGCTTGCGCTACCTCACGCTCGAGCGCAGCGCTGAAACCCTCTCCGGAGGCGAAGCCCAGCGCATCCGCCTGGCCAGCCAGGTGGGTTCCGGATTGACCGGGGTGATGTACATCCTCGATGAACCTTCGATCGGGCTGCATCCGCGCGACAACCGCAAGCTGCTGCAGACGCTGAAGCGGCTGCGCGATCTGGGCAACACCGTGATCGTGGTCGAACACGACGAGGAGGCGATCCGCGAGGCCGACTATGTCGTCGATCTCGGCCCGGGCGCCGGCGCCCACGGCGGGCAGGTGGTGGCACGGGGCACACCGGCGCAGATCGAGGCAGATGAGTCGTCGCTGACCGGGCAGTACCTGAGCGGCCAGCGAAGCATCGAGGTGCCACAGCGGCGCCTGTCGTCCGTCCCGGAGCATCAGATCCGCATCCGCGGCGCCACTGGCAACAACCTGCGCGGCGTGGATGCGGACATTCCCGTCGGACTGCTCACCTGCGTCACCGGCGTATCGGGCTCGGGAAAGTCGACGCTGATCATCGATACGCTGTTCAACCACGCCCGTGCGCGGATCAGCGGAAGTACTGTGCAACCGACGCCCTGCGCACGGATTGAGGGCCTGGAGCATTTCGAGGCGGTGATCGACATCAACCAGAGCCCGATCGGTCGGACCCCCCGCTCCAATCCCGCCACCTACACGAACCTGTTCGGCACCGTGCGCGAGCTCTTCGCGGCCGTACCAGAGGCCCGTGCGCGGGGCTACGAGGCAGGCCGGTTCAGCTTCAACGTCAAGGGCGGACGCTGCGAGGCCTGCCAGGGCGAAGGACTCCTGCGGGTGGAGATGCACTTCCTCCCGGACCTGTACGTACCCTGCGACGTCTGCCACGGCCAGCGCTACAACCGTGAAACGCTGGAGATCCGCTACCGCGGCAAGACCATCTATGAAGTGCTGCAGATGACGGTCGAGGAAGCGCTGCGATTCTTCGCTAATGTGCCGGCGATCGCGAGCCGGCTGACGACGCTGCGCGATGTCGGGCTATCGTACCTTCACCTGGGGCAGAACGCGGCGACCCTCTCAGGCGGAGAGGCCCAGCGCGTGAAGCTCTCACGCGAACTCGCCAAGCACTCGACCGGCCGCACACTGTACATCCTGGATGAGCCGACCACTGGGTTGCACTTCCACGACGTCGCGCAACTGCTGGAGGTGCTCAAACGGCTGCGTGACCAGGGCAATACCATTGTGGTCATCGAGCACAATCTTGACGTCATCAAGTGTGCGGACTGGCTGATCGATCTGGGTCCGGAAGGCGGTGAGGGCGGCGGACGGATCGTCGCCAGCGGCACCCCGGAGAGGCTCGCAGCCGACCCCGAATCGTACACGGGGGCCTACTTGCGGCCGCTGCTGACTGCGCGTACCGGCAAGCACCTGAAGCCCTAAAGCACGCGGCCCGAGCGGTGCGCATCTGCGCGCCGCCCGGGCCGCGTGAAGCTGAAGTCAGCCGGGGTCGTGACCCCTGCAGACGACGGCTTACTTCTTCTTCGGCGGGGTCTTCGTCGAAGAAGCGCTGCCGCTGCCGGAAGTGGCCGGCGGCGTGGTGGTGGTGGTGCTGCCCGAGCTGCTGCCCATGGCGGAGCTGCCGCTGGTGCTCGACGGCGTGGTGGTGCTCGTGCCGGAAGCGGCCGGTGCGGCACTGCTGGAAGAGGCCGGCGGCGTGGCAGCCGGAGCGTTCGCCGACTGGTTGGACGGCTGCTTGGCGCAGGCGGTCAAGAGCACTGCGGCGGCAAGCGCGCTAAGAGCAACTTTCGTATTCATCGATAGTACCCCGGTGGAATGAGAGCTTACAGAGGAAAAGAACAACTTTTGAACGAGTTATAGTCGTTCCGCGAGTCCTTCACGGGTCGCGCGGTCAGAGATTTTATAGGTTAATAATGTGATTTGAAACCATCTCCCTGTCGCCGAGCGACGACAGCAGGGATTTCCCCGCTCACGCGCAGCGGCAGACGGTCCGTGCGGGCGCCGCGGCAGCTCAGGCGGCAGCCCCTGTGTCGATCGACCCAAGGGCTACCCCGGAGTTCCGTCCGGGGTCGTAAAATGCGGCTCCTTCTCATCGACGAGCACGCTCCATGCCCGCATTTGATGCTGCTCCTGTTTCCCGCGCCGAGCCGCTGGCCGCACTGTTCGGCCCACATTTGGCGGGACTGTGCCAACGCACAGCCACCGCACTGGAAGCCTGCGGTCACGCGGCGCTGCTGGTGCACTCCGGATCGCTGCTGCCGGTGTTCCAGGACGACCGAACCTATCCATTCGAGGCGAACGCGCCATTCAAGGTCTGGAGTCCCCTCGACGTCCCGGATTGCTTCATCCATTTTGAGCCCGGCCGACGTCCGCGCCTCCTGTTCCACAGCCCGACCGACTACTGGTACAAGGTGGCCGCGCTCCCCCAGGACTACTGGACGGCGCATTTTGAGATCGTGTCTTGCCCGGACTTGGCGGCCGCGCGCGCGGCGCTCCCACGCGATCTGGCCCACACCGCCTATCTCGGTGAGGATTTCGCAGATCTGGCCAACTGGGGCGTCGGGGCACGCAATCCAGCCCGATTGATGCGTCACCTGGACTTTCATCGGGCACTGAAGAGCCCGTATGAGCTCGCCTGCCTGCGGACAGCCAACCGGATGGGCGTGCGCGGCCACCAGGCCGCCGAGCGGGTCTTCAACGCCGGCGGCTCGGAGTTCGACATTGCATTGGCTTTCCTGGCCGCCTGCGGGCAGCGCGAGCAGGAGCTGCCGTACAACCCCATCGTCGCCCTGAACGAAAACGCCGCGGTGCTGCACTACCAGATGCTCGAGCGGCAACGACCCGAGCCGAGCCGCTCCCTGCTGATCGATGCCGGCGCGGAGTTCGGCGGCTATGCGAGCGACATCACCCGCACTTATACCGCCGAAGCGGGTGATTTTGCCGCGCTGATCGGGCGGATGGATGCCCTTCAACAGGCCCTGTGTGCGCAGGTGCGCGCCGGCGTCGACTGGCGAGAGGTGCACCTGCAGGCGCACCGTCTGGTGGCCCAGGTCCTGCGGGAGGCGGATCTGATCGGCTGCGGGGTCGAGGAGGCGCTTGCCAGTGGCGTCACGCAGGTGTTCCTGCCGCATGGCATCGGCCATCTGCTCGGTCTGGAAGTGCACGACGCCGGGGGCTTTATGCGCGCGCCGGACGGAGGGGACATCGAGCGGCCCGAAGGCCACCCGTACCTGCGCCTGACGCGCACCCTGGAAGCCGGCTTCGTGGTCACCATGGAGCCCGGCCTGTATTTCATCGAACCGCTACTCGCAGCCGCCCGGGCAGACGGGCGCGGGCGGCTGATTCACTGGCCCCGTGTCGAGGCGCTGCGTCCCTTCGGGGGCATCCGGATCGAGGATGATCTGGCCGTGACCGTCACCGGGTGCGAGAACCTCACACGCGGCGCGTTCCTATCGGAATCTGCTGCGCGCTGAGTGACGGGCCGCTCCGAGTCGCCGCCGGTCCCGCTTCAACGGGCCGGCGGCGGATAGGGCGTGCCATCCTTGTGACGATAGCGGTGGTCGCCTCGCGTCAGCATCAGATCGATATCTGGGTAGTCCACGGCGTCCTGCGCCGGATCGCGGGCACCGACCTCCAGCAGCAAGGCCTCGGCATCGGAGCGGTTCTGCAAGTGATGGCCGTCCGCCTCGCCCGCTTTGAACGCAGCGCACTCCCCCGCTCGCAGCACCTGCTCACCGGCTCCGGTCACCAACACGACTTCGCCCTGCAGCACGTAGAGGAACTCGTCCTCGGCGCTGTGCCAATGGCGCTGGCTGGACCAGGCGCCTGGCGGCAATTTCAGCAGGTTGACGCCAAACTGTGTCAGCCCCCCGCCCTCACCCAGCCGCCATCGCTGACGCCAACGGCACGGCTCGTCATAGGGCGCTGGATAGCCGCTGCCGAGCACCGGGGAGATGACGGTTGAATCGATCTTCGCCATGGCAACAGTTCGCACAAATCCCCTGCGCCGCCGCGGTCGGCAGCGCAGCGGCGGGTCTGCACACTTCGCGCGCGCCAGCGGTCAAGCCGGCGCGCCGAAGGCCGTATCGCTGGCGCGAGAGGCCGAAGCCTCAGCGCTTGGACAGCAGGTCGCGAATCTCCCCGAGCAGCTCCTCGGACTTCGTCGGCGGCGGCGCAACAGCCGGGGCCGGAGTCGGGGCGCGCTTGAGCCGGTTGATCATCTTCACGACAAAGAAGATCGCGAGCGCGATCAGCACGAAATCGAAAATCGCCTGGATGAACAAGCCGTATTCCAGCATCACTGGCTTGCCCTGCGGACTGGCACCGATCTGCACGGCAAGCTTGCTGAAACTGACCCGGCCAATGATCAGCCCGAGTGGCGGCATCAGCACATTGGCCACCAGGGAGCTGACGATCTTCCCGAACGCTGCGCCGATAACCAGGCCGACCGCCATGTCGACCACGTTTCCCTTGATGGCAAATTCTTTGAATTCGGAAGCAAGGCTCACGGCGGAACACCTCTTGCGGGTGAATGAATCTAGAGCGTAGCCGAATGCCGCGAGGACCGCAAAAACGTCAACGGCCGGTCGGCTTGCGCCGACCGGCCGTTCACAGCCGTCCGTCTACGCGTGGGCGCTCAGGCCGTCTTGGCCTTGCGCCGACGCGGGGCCTTCTGACCCTCTTCAGCCGCAACCGTCGCCTCAGCGGGCGCTTCGGCCACCGTTTCACTCTTCGGCGCCGCGCGCTTGCGCGTCTTCTTCGGCTCCGGTGCCGGCGCACTTGCCGCAGCCGGTCCGTCGACCAGCTGCATCAGCGCCATGGGCGCGGAGTCACCCGGACGCGGGTTCATTCGCAGGATACGCGTGTAGCCGCCTGGACGAGCCTTGAAGCGCGGGCCGAGATCGCTGAAGAGCTTCTCGACGATCGCGACATCGCGCAGACGGGCAAACGCCAAGCGCCGATTTGCATCACCGTCGGTCTTCCCGAGGGTGATCAACGGCTCGACCACACGGCGAAGCTCCTTGGCCTTCGGCAGCGTGGTGCGAATCGTCTCATGACGCAGGAGCGAAACGCTCATGTTGCGCATCAGCGCGTGCCGGTGCGAGCTGTTGCGGGACAGTTGCCGGCCAGTCAGTTGGTGACGCATTGCAGGAAATCCTTAGATCGTAGATTCGTCGCTGTGCTTGAGGCTCGCCGGCGGCCAGCCATCAAGACGCATGCCGAGCATCAAGCCGTGGCTGTGCAGCACTTCCTTGATCTCGGTGAGCGACTTCTTACCCAGATTCGGCGTACGCAGCAGCTCCACTTCGGTCCGCTGCACCAGATCGCCGATGTAGTGAATATTCTCCGCCTTGAGGCAATTCGCACTGCGCACGGTGAGCTCCAGCTCATCGACCGGGCGCAGCAGAATCGGGTCGAACTGCATCTCGGTGACCTTGGCCGTGGTCTCCTCCTCGCCCTGCAGATCGACGAACACCGACAGCTGGTCCTTCAGGATGCTACCGGCGCGGCGGATGGCTTCCTCGGCGTCGATCGTGCCATTGGTCTCAATGTCGATCACCAGCTTGTCGAGGTCGGTGCGCTGCTCGACGCGCGCCGCTTCGACCGCATAGGTGACACGGCGCACGGGGGAGAACGACGCGTCGAGCTGCAGCCGCCCGATCGGCCGACTCTGCTCCTCGAACGCCACACGCGTTGCCGCCGGGCGATAACCGCGGCCGCGCTCGATGCGCAGCGTCATGCTCAATTCGCCCGCCTGCGTCAGATTGGCGATGACCAGATCCGGATTCACGACTTCGACGTCATGATCGGTCTGAATGTCACCGGCGGTCACCGGGCCCGGGCCCTTCTTGTGCAGACGCAGCTCGGCGTTGTCGCGCGAGTGCATGCGGATCGCGACGGACTTGAGGTTCAGCAGGATGTCGACGACATCTTCCTGAACGCCCTCGATGCTCGTGTACTCGTGCAGCACGCCGTCAATCTCGGCCTCGGTGATCGCGCTGCCGGGCATCGAGGAGAGCAGCACGCGCCGCAGCGCATTGCCGAGCGTGTGGCCGAAGCCGCGTTCGAACGGCTCAATGGTGACGCGAGCCTGGCGCGGTGCAACGGGTTGCACCTTCACCACGCGCGGCTTCAAAAACTCTGTGACGGATCCCTGCATTGCAGTCTCACCTTGCCGGCCGACAGCCGGCGTAAAAAGCGAAAACGTGGGCGCGAATGACCGGCAGCTGCCGGCCCTCGACGCGGCCGATTACTTCGAATAGAGCTCCACGACCAGGTTCTCGTTGATATCCGGCAGGACATCATCGCGACCCGGCGGCGCCTTGAACACGCCGCGGAATTCCTTGTCGTTGACCTCCACCCACTCGGGCAGGCCCACCTGCTGCGCAATGCCGAGCGCGTTCTGAATGCGCAGTTGCTTGCGCGCCTTCTCGCGAATCTCGACCGAGTCGCCCGCCTTCACCTGGTAAGAGGCGATGGTGACCGCGCGGCCATTGACGTTGATGCCCTTGTGGCTGACCAGCTGACGCGCCTCGGCGCGGGTCGCGGCGAAGCCCATCCGGTACACCACGTTGTCCAGCCGGCACTCGAGCAGGCGCAACAGGTTCTCACCCGTGCTGCCGGTGCGGCGAGCCGCCTCGGTGTAGTAGTTGCCGAACTGCCGCTCGAGCACGCCGTACATGCGCCGCAGCTTCTGCTTCTCGCGCAGCTGCATGCCGTATTCGGACAGACGAGTGCGGCGCTCGCCCTTGATGCCGCCCGGCGGCACGGAGAGCTTGCATTTGCTCTCCAGGGACTTCACACCGCTCTTCAGGAACAGATCCGTGCCCTCGCGGCGAGCGAGCTTGCACTTGGGACCGAGGTAACGCGCCATGCTGAGTTCTCTCTTCTCGCGCCAGAGTCGATCAGACCCGGCGCTTCTTCGGGGGACGGCAGCCGTTGTGCGGAATCGGCGTGACGTCAGCGATGCTGGTGATTTTCAGTCCGCAGCCGTTGAGCGCACGGACCGCCGATTCGCGCCCAGGGCCTGGACCGCCGACGCGCACTTCAACGTTCTTCACGCCGTGCTCCTGCGCCGCCACACCAGCCTTTTCCGCCGCCACCTGCGCGGCAAACGGGGTGCTCTTGCGCGAGCCGCGGAAGCCGCAGCCGCCCGCCGTCGCCCACGACAGAGTGTTCCCCTGGCGGTCGGTGATGGTGATGATGGTGTTGTTGAAAGAAGCGTGCACGTGCGCGATCGCATCGAGCACATTCTTGCGTGCCTTCTTGGGCTTCTTGGCGGTCGAGCCGCCTTGTTTCTGGTCAGCCATGCTGCAAATTCCTCAAATCAAGCCTTGCCCGGAGGCGCATTCAACTTGACGGCCTGCTTGCGCGGTCCCTTACGGGTGCGGGCATTGGTGCGGGTGCGTTGCCCGTTCACCGGCAGTCCGCGGCGATGACGGATGCCGCGATAGCAGCCCAGGTCCATCAGCCGCTTGATGTTCATCGACACTTCACGCCGCAGGTCGCCTTCGACGGCGAACTTGGCGATCTGACTGCGGATCGCGTTGATCTCGGCCTCGGTGAGATCCTTGACCCGCGTCTCTGGGTTGATGCCCGCGCCTTCGCAGGCTTTCAGCGCCCGCGTGCGGCCCACGCCGTAGATGTGCGTGAGGCCAACCCAGACATGCTTGTTCAGGGGAATGTTAATGCCGGCTATGCGTGCCATATTGCTCTACCGAAGCCGCGGGGAAAACGCGGTATTTTAACAAAAATTCGACCTATTCCAAATACTTGCGAGGCCGGTCCCGGACCGTCCCTGCTGAGGCGCGGTCCCGCAAGACCGCTGCCACCGGCAGCGCCGACCCCTGGTGTGGCACTCACCCCTGGCGCTGCTTATGGCGCTGGTCCGTGCAGATGACGTAGACCACGCGCCGGCGGCGCACGATCTTGCAGTTCTTGCAGATCTTTTTGACCGAGGGTCTGACTTTCATGATGCGCTCCGCGCAGTCTTAAGGGCGGACCGAAGCGGCCCGCGGCTTGAAATGGCGCCAAGCGCCGGGATAGTACGAGTCGTCATCGGCGCAACCCTCATCCGCCCTGCCCTGAACGGCCATAGCCGAGCAGGTTGGCCTTCTTCATCAAGCCCGGGTAATGGTGCGACATCAGGTGGGCCTGCAGCTGCGCCATGAAGTCCATGACCACCACGACCACGATGAGCAGCGAGGTGCCGCCGAACTGGAACGAGACGCCCTGCTGCCCCTCGAGAAACACCGGCAGGATGCACACCGCCGCGACGTAAAGCGCGCCCCAAAGGGTCAAGCGGGTCAGCACCTTGTCGATGTACTCAGCGGTCTGCTGGCCCGGGCGGATGCCCGGAATGAAGGCGCCGGACTTCTTCAGGTTGTCCGCCGTCTCGCGCGAGTTAAACACAAGCGCGGTATAAAAGAAGCAGAAAAAGATGATCAGGATGCCGTAGAGCACCATGTACAGCGGCTGACCGAAGCCCAGAGCCGCCGCAACGTCCTGCATGACGCTGGCGAAGCCGCCTTTTGCGCCAGTGCCGAGGAATCCGGCAATGGTGGCCGGGAACAGCAGGATGCTCGAGGCGAAGATCGGCGGGATCACGCCCGACATATTGATCTTGAACGGCAGGTGGCTGCTCTGCCCGGCGTACATGCGCCGGCCGACCTGGCGCTTCGCATAGTTCACGGTAATGCGCCGCTGGGCGCGTTCCATGAACACCACGAATGCGGTGGTTCCGACCACCAGGATCAGCAGCAGCAGCGCGAACGGTCCCTGCATGGCCCCGGAACTCACCGCTTCGGCCGCTGAACTGATCGCACCCGGGAGTCCCGCGACGATGCCGGCCAAAATGATCATCGAGATGCCGTTGCCGATGCCGCGCTCGGTGATCTGCTCGCCGAGCCACATCAAAAATATCGTGCCGGTGGTCATGGTCACCGTGGCGGTGAACATGAATTGCCAGCCCCCGACCATGGTCATGCCGCCCTTCTCAAGCGCGCCAGACGCCGCGAACGACTGGAAGATGGCGAGCGCCACGGTTCCGTAGCGGGTGTAATCGGTCATCTTGCGCTGACCGGCCTGCCCTTCCTTGCGCAATTCCATCAAGCTCGGCACCACCATCGACATCATCTGAATGATGATCGAGGCGGAGATGTAGGGCATCACGCCCATGGCGAAGATCGACAGACGCGAGAGCGCACCGCCAGAGAACATGTTGACGATGCCAAAGATCGTGCCCGAGTTCTTGCTGAAGAAGCGGGCGACCTCTACCGGGTTGATGCCCGGGACCGGAATGAAGGTCCCGACCCGGTAGACGATCATCGCGCCGATCAGGAACAGCACGCGTGTGCGGATCTCCCCAAGACGGGCCGCTTCGCTGAGCGCGGCAGCTGGATTGTTGAGAGTGTTCGCCACGATGTCTTCCGGTTGAGTCTGTGAACTCGCTCGTCGAGCCGCTTAGGCTTCGATCTTGCCGCCGGCCGCCTCGATGGCGGCGCGCGCGCCGCGCGTGACCGCGATGCCCTTGAGCGTCACAGCCTTCTCCAGCTTGCCCGACAGCACAACCTTGGCCCGCTCGGTGCCGGCCGGTGCGACACCGGCCTTGACCAGCGCCGCGACGTCGATCACGGCGGCGTCGACCTTGGCGAGCTCATAGAGCCGTATCTCTGCACGCGTCGCAGCCATGGCGGAGCGGAACCCGACCTTTGGCATGCGCCGCTGGATCGGCATCTGGCCGCCTTCGAATCCGACCTTGTGATAGCCGCCCTTACGCGCGCGCTGCCCCTTGACGCCGCGGCCACAGGTCTTGCCCTGACCGGCGGACGCTCCGCGCCCGACGCGCAGCCGAGGCCGCTTGGCACCGGGAGAAGGCTTCAGTGTGTTCAGTCGCATGTTCGAAATTCCTCTCAACCGGCCTGCTCGACCTTCAGCAGGTGAACGGCGGTCTGAATCATGCCGCGATTCTCGGGCGTGTCGGCCACCTCAACGGTCTGGTGGATCTTGCGCAGGCCGAGACCGCGGGCGGACGCGGCGATGTTGGCCAGCTGCCCGTGCAGACTCCTGACCAGCGTGACCTTGAACGGCTTAGCTTGCTTGCCCATGTGTTTCAGCCCATGACCTCTTCGACGCTCTTGCCCCGCTTCGCCGCGATGTCCTCGGGCGAGCGGATCTCGGCAAGCGCCTTGACGGTGGCGCGCACCACGTTGATCGGGTTGCGCGAGCCGTAGCTCTTGGCGAGCACATTGCGCACGCCGGCGCACTCGAGCACCGCACGCATACCGCCGCCGGCGATGACGCCGGTACCTTCCGAGGCCGGCTGCATGTATACGCGGGTCGCGCCGTGAATGCCCTTGACCGCGTAGAACAGCGTATTGTTCTTCAGCGACACGGTCACCATGCTCTTGCGGGCCTGGGCCATCGCCTTGGAAATGGCCACCGGCACTTCTCGCGCCTTGCCGAATCCGAAGCCGACGCTGCCGGCACCGTCGCCGACCACCGTCAGCGCCGTGAAGCCGAACTGGCGGCCGCCTTTGACGACCTTCGCCGTGCGATTGACGGCGACCAGCTTTTCAACGAGCTCATCGGCCGATTGGGTCTTATCCGTTCTTGCCATAGGTTTTACCTGACCTTAGAACTCGAGACCCGCTTCGCGGGCCGCATCGGCGAGCGCTTTGACGCGCCCGTGGTATTGAAATCCCGCCCGGTCGAACGCCACCTGGGTGACGCCCGCGGCGCGCGTGCGCTCGGCAATGGCTCGCCCGACCGCCTTGGCGGCCTCGATGTTGCCCGTTCCCTTCAGCCCGGTGCGCACCGTCTCCTGCAGCGTCGACGCGCTGGCGATCACTTTTGCGCCGGCCGCATCGGTGACCTGCGCATAGATGTGCCGCGGCGTACGGTGCACCGTGAGGCGCGCGATGCCGAGAGTGCGGATGTGCGCACGGGTCTTGACGGCGCGGCGCAGCCGCCGGTCCTTCTTGCTCAGGCTCATTTCTTCTTCCCCTCTTTCAGGGAAATCTGTTCATTGGCGTAACGCACGCCCTTGCCCTTGTAGGGCTCCGGCGGGCGGATGTCGCGGATTTCCGCGGCCACCTGACCGACCTGCTGCACGTCGACGCCCTTGACCACGATCTCGGTCTGACTCGGCGTTTCGATGGTGATGCCCTCCGGTACGGGGAAATTCACCGGGTGCGAGAAGCCGAGCGTCAGATTCAGAGTCTTGCCCTGCACCTGGGCGCGGAAGCCGACGCCGACGAGTTCGAGCTTCTTCTCGTAGCCCTTCGTGACGCCGTGCACCATGTTAGCCAGGTGCGCGCGAGTCGATCCGGCGTGCATGCGCGCCGTGACCGGGTCGTTGTAGGAGACCTCGAGGCGCTTCTCGGCCTGCACGACCGACACGCCCGTGGCCAGCGGAAGGCTCAGCGTTCCCTTGGTGCCCTTGACGGTGACATTGCCGTCACCGACGGTGACAGTCACGCCCTGAGGCAGCGGAACCGGAGCTTTGGCGATTCTGGACATGGATCAGTCTCCGATTACGCGACGATGCACAGCACTTCGCCGCCCTGTCCGATCGAGCGCGCCTGCTTGTCGGTCATGACGCCCTTCGGAGTGGAGACGATCACGGTGCCCATGCCTCCGAGCACCGTCGGCAGCTCGTCCTTGCCGCGATAGATACGCAGCCCCGGACGGCTCACCCGCTCCAGGCGGTCGATAACCGGCCGGCCTTCGTAGTACTTCAGTCCGATGGTCAGCGTCGGCTTGCCGCTCTCCTCTTCGAGGCGGAAATCCGCGATGTAGCCTTCGTCCTTCAGCACCTTGACGATCGCCGTCTTGAGCTTCGAGGACGCCAGCTGCACTTCGGCCTTGCCGGCGGACTGGCCATTGCGGATGCGCGTCAGCAGATCGGCGATGGGATCGGTCATGCTCATAGGGCGCCCCTCACCAGCTCGCCTTGGTCAGACCCGGGATTTCGCCACGGTTGGCGACCTCACGGATCTTCACGCGCGACAGCCCGAACTTGCGATACACGCCGCGAGAGCGGCCCGTAATCGCACAGCGGTTTCGACCGCGCGAAGGACTGGCGTCCCGCGGCAGCTTCTGCAGCTTCGCTTGCGCGGCCATCCGATCCTCCGCAGAGGTGTTCGGGTCGCGAATGAGCTCTTTGAGCTCCGTCCGCTTCGCCGCGTATTTTTTCACGATCTTGGCGCGACGCTTTTCGCGCTCGACCATGCTCGTCTTCGCCATAGGCGTACCAGTTCCTCTTACTTCCGGAAAGGGAAGTTGAAAGCCTCGAGCAGAGCTCGGCCCTGACGGTTGTCCTTCGCCGTCGTCGTAATAGTGATGTCCATGCCCCGGACCTGATCGATTTGGTCGTACTGGATCTCGGGGAAAATGATCTGCTCCTTCACGCCGAGGCTGTAGTTGCCTCGCCCGTCGAAGGAGCGCGCCGAGACGCCGCGGAAATCGCGGATACGCGGCATCGCGATGCTGATCAGGCGGTCGAGGAACTCGTACATCCGAGCCCCGCGCAGCGTCACCTTGCAGCCGATCGGCAACCCGGCGCGGATCTTGAACGACGCGATCGCCTGGCGCGAGCGGGTGACGAGCGGCTTCTGACCGCTGATCTTGGTGAGATCCCCGACCGCCGCGTCCATGACCTTCTTGTCGGCGACGGCTTCGCCGACGCCCATGTTCACCGTGATCTTGGTGATGCGCGGAACCTCCATCGGATTGCCGATGTCGAGTTCCTTCTGCAGGCGCGGAACGACCTGCTCGCGATAGTACTGGTGTAGCCTGACCATTGGTTGCTCTCGTGACCGGCGCCTTAGGCGTCGATCATCTCTCCGTTGGATTTGAAGAAGCGCACCTTCTTGCCATCGGCAAGCGTCTTGAACCCGACGCGGTCGCCCTTCTTCACGCTCGGATTCCACAGCGCCACCTTACCCACCGGCATCGGCATTTCCTTGTCGATGATGCCGCCCGGGCTGTTGGTCTGCGGGTTGGCGCGCGTGTGCTTCTTGACCTTGTTGATGCCTTCGACGATCACCTGATCGCCCTCGAGCACCTTGAGCACTGCGCCGCGGCGACCCTTGTCTCGGCCGCTCAACACGACGACGTTGTCGCCTTTGCGAATCTTGCTACTCATTACAGCACTTCCGGCGCGAGCGAAATGATCTTCATGAACTGCGTGCTGCGCAGCTCGCGCGTCACGGGCCCGAAGATACGGGTGCCGATCGGCTCGAGTTTGTTCGTCAGCAGCACCGCAGCGTTGCCGTCGAAACGGATCAGCGATCCGTCGGGGCGGCGCACACCGCGGCGGGTCCGCACCACGACCGCGTCGTACACTTCGCCCTTCTTGACCTTGCCGCGGGGAATCGCGTCCTTGACGCTCACCTTGATGACGTCGCCCACGGTGGCGTAGCGGCGGCGAGTGCCGCCGAGCACCTTGATGCACATCAGGGTGCGTGCGCCGCTGTTGTCAGCGGCCGCAAGCATGGTGCGCAGCTGGATCATGCCGAGGCCCCCTTGACATCAGCGGCCTTCTTGACGATCTCCAGCAGACGCCAGGACTTGCGCTTCGAGAGCGGGCGGCACGGCACGATCGTGACCAGATCACCGATGTGCGACTCACCGTTCTCATCGTGCGCCAGCAGCTTGGTCGTGCGGCGCACATACTTCCCGTACTGCGGGTGCTTAATGAGGCGCTCGATTTCGACGGTAACGGTCTTGACCATCTTGTCGCTGACCACCCGACCCGTGAGGGTACGCTGGCCCTTCTGCGCCTCGCCCTCGGGCGTGGTCGATTTGTTCTGCTCTACGCTCATGCCTTCTCTCCGCTCGCACGCGCCTTGCGCAGCACGGTCTTCACGCGCGCGATGTTGCGGCGCGCATTGCCGAACTGATCAGGCTTCGGCGCCTGACCGCTGGCTCGCTGCAGGCGCAGCGCGAACTGCTCCTTGCGCAGTTTCACCAACTCGTCGACGAGTTCAGCCGGCGAGGCCTTCGCGAGCTTCTCGCGGTATTGCTTGATCTCTCCGAGCTTCATTACCGAACCTGCCGTTTCACGAACATGGTGGACACGGAGAGCTTCGAGCCGGCGAGCCGGAACGCCTCGCGAGCCGTCGTCTCATCGACACCCTCCATCTCGAAGAGCACTTTGCCGGGCTGAACGCGCGCGACGTAGTACTCGACGTTGCCCTTGCCGCTTCCCATGCGGACTTCGAGCGGCTTCTTGCTGATCGGCACGTCCGGGAAGACGCGGATCCAGATCTGTCCGCCACGCTTGACGTAGCGGGCGACCGCACGGCGAGCCGCTTCGATCTCGCGCGCGGTCATGCGCGCGCGGCTGGTCGCCTTCAGGCCGTAATCGCCGAAGGAAACGTCGCTGCCGCGGTGCGCCAAGCCGCCGTTGCGGCCCTTGAACTGCTTGCGGTACTTGGTGCGTTTTGGCTGCTGCATGACTTAAGTGCTCCTAGGCCTGCGCCGGGGCTTCAGCCGCAGCCGCCTGCGGGTTCGCCACCACCGCGCCGTCGGCGTCCGCAGACTCGGCGTGCTCTGGCTTATCGAACACTTCGCCCTTGAAGATCCACACCTTCACGCCGATCACCCCGTAGGTGGTCTTCGCCTCGGACAGACCGTAGTCGATGTCCGCGCGAAAGGTGTGCAACGGAATGCGCCCTTCGCGGTACCACTCGGTACGGGCGATCTCCGAGCCATTCAGACGACCGGAGACACGCACCTTGATGCCAAGAGCGCCGCTGCGCATCGTGCTCATCACGGCGCGCTTCATGGCGCGACGGAACATCACGCGCTTCTCAATCTGCTGCGCGATGCTGTCGGCGACCAGCTGGGCATCAAGCTCGGGCTTGCGGATCTCGGCAATGTTAAGTCGCACGTCCCCGACCGACATGCCGAGCATCGCAGCGGTCTCGCCGCGCAGCTTCTCGATGTCTTCGCCCTTCTTACCGATGACGATACCGGGGCGCGCGGTCTGGATCGTGATGTTGACCTTCTTCGCGGCGCGCTCGATGTGCACACGGCTCACCGAAGCCTCCGCGAGCTTCTTCTTCAGAAACTCACGAACGCGAAAATCGGTGTGCAGCTGCTGCGCGAACTGCTCGCGCCCCGCGAACCAGCGGGATGCCCACTCGCGCGTAATGCCGAGCCGTATGCCAAGCGGATTGACCTTCTGACCCATGCGTTAATCCTTCTTGCCGTCGCTCACCGCGACGGTGATGTGGCTGTTGCGCTTGACGATGCGCGCGCCGCGGCCCTTGGCGCGGGCGGCGAAACGCTTCAGCACCGGAGCGGTGTCGACGTG
>JAKCDC010000101.1 GCA_021838635.1 Pseudomonadota bacterium | reverse complement strand
CCGCCCGCCCTGCGGCGCGGGTCTGTGCGTATTTGAGTCCCGCCACCGACGCAGCCGAGTGCTCATGCCCGCCCCCGACCGAGACGCGTCGTCGTCCGAGAGTACTCAGGTGCTCTCCAGTGCCTCGACCACCATCGTGCGTGCAGCGCTTGGCCTGGCCGCCGAGGTCGGTCTGCATCCGCAGGTCCGCTCCCTGGTCCGTGAGGCCGCATTGCGCAGCGGGGCCGAGGCACCCGATCTTGGCGTCGTCCTGACGCTCGTCAGCCAGCAGTTCGAGGCCATGGACGCCGAACGGCGCGGCATCGTGCAGTCGATGCGGCTGATGGCCGATGAGGCCGCGGAGCTCGCGTACCGGGCGCACGAGTCGGAACTCACCGAGCGCGTCGCGCGCGCCGAGCGGGAAGTATTCGAGCAGCTGACGGCGCACGTGCCGCTTGCGCAGGCACTCTCGTCCGTCACTCATTTCACTGAATCCGTCGGTGTCGGTACCCTGGGGGCGATTTCGGTGCTTGCCGAGGACGGACATTCGTTCGCGTATGTGGTCGCCCCGAAGATGAGCGCGCCGCTGCGCGCTGTGCTCGAGCGCAGCGCCATCGACATCCGCAATGGCTCGTGTGCGGCGGCGGTGTGTCTCGGCCGCCAGGTCCTGGTGGCGGATGTGGCCAAAGATCCCTTCTGGGAGCGGCACCGCGATCAGGTTCGCGCCGCGGGACTCAATGCTTCCTGGTCGACGCCAATCAAGGACGCCGACGGGCGGGTGTTGGGCTGTCTTGGGGTGTATCACTCCACCGCGGGGCTGCCGGGGCAGCGCGAGCTGCGCATCCTTGCGCATGCGGCCCAGATTGCCGGCATCGCCATCGCGCGCCGCCGCGCCGAAGAGGCGCTGCGCACCAGTGAGGCGAAGTATCGGGGTCTGTTCGAGAGCATCGTCGAGGGCGTGTACCAGAGCGGACGGGACGGGCGGCTGAAGTCCGTGAACCCAGCATTCGTGGCCATTCTCGGCTACGAGAGCGCCGAGCAGCTCTACGCCATGCGCGACGTCTCGACGCTCTACTGGAATCCCCAGGACCGGGCCCAGTTCATCCACCAGGTGGAAACGCAAGGCGAGATTCGCAACGCCGAGTTCGTCCTGCGCCGGCGTGATGGCCATCCCGTGGTGGTGTTCGAGAATGCGCGCGCGGTGCGCGATGCGTCGGGGCGGATCGTCAGCTACGAAGGCGCGATTACCGACATCACCGAGCGCAAGCGCGCCGAGCAGCAGATCTTCGCCGAGAAGGAACGCGCGCAGGTGACGCTGCAGTCCATCGGCGATGCGGTGATCAGTACGGACGCCGAGGGGCACATCGATTACATCAATCCGGTCGCGGAGAATCTCACCGCCTGGCGGCTCGATGAGGCGCGCGGCCGGCCGATCGGAGAGGTGCTCTCCCTGATCGATGAGGTGAGCCGCGATCCGATCGACAATCCGCTGCTGTGCGTGCTCGGCAAGGCGCGCCGCAACGCGGCCACTGAGCAGGCCGTGCTGGTGACTCGCTCCGGACATGAGGTGGCGATCCAGGAGAGCGCCGCGCCGATCTGCGACCGTGCGGGCGAGGTGATCGGCGCGGTGATGGTGTTCCATGACGTGACCCGGGAGCGCCGGCTGAAGCGGGCGCTCTCGTACCAGGCCAGCCACGATGCGCTCACCGGTCTGATCAACCGCCGCGAGTTCGATAACCGCTTGCATGCGACGGTGTTGATGGCGCAGCGTGGCGAGGGGGTGCACGCGCTGCTGTACGTGGATCTCGACCAGTTCAAGGTGGTCAACGATACCTGCGGTCACCAGGCTGGCGACCGGTTGCTGCGCGATGTCACCGGGCTGCTGCAGTCGCGCGTGCGCGCCGCGGATACCATCGCGCGCCTCGGCGGTGATGAATTCGGCGTACTGCTTGAGAACTGTACGGTGGAGCAGTCCACACGTATTGCTGAGAGCGTGCGTCAGGCGATCCGCGATTACCGCTTCACCTGGGGTGCGACGACACTGTCGGTGGGGGCGAGTGTCGGCATTGTGCAGATCAGCTCCGATACCGAGAGCGTCGCGAACGTGATGAGTGCGGCGGACATCGCCTGCTATGCGGCCAAGGATGAGGGCCGTAACCGGATTCATCTGTACGAGGCGGACGGTCTGAGCCATCCGCGCCACCGCGAGATGCACTGGGTGGCGCGGGTGACGCGTGCGGTGGAAGAGAATCGCTTAGAACTCTATTTTCAGCCGATACGCCCGGTCACCGAGCGTCCCGGCCCCTCGTTCAACGAACTGTTGGTACGCCTGCGCGATGACGATGATCGGCTGGTGCCCCCGGGGGAGTTTATCCCGGCCGCCGAGCGCTACAACGTGATGTCGGTCATCGACCGCTGGGTGGTCAGTCGTGCGATCAGATGCCTCACGGAATGGCGAGCGCAGGGCAAGGCGCTGCCGCTGCTGGCGGTGAACCTCTCCGGGACCTCGCTGAACGATCAGTCGTTCATCGACTTCGTCATGCAGCACGTCGAGGACACCGTACTTGCCGGTTCGCTGTGCTTCGAGATCACGGAGACCGCGGCAGTGACCAATCTGTCCAATGTCGCATTCGTGATGCGCGAACTGAAGACACGTGGCTGCAAATTCTCGCTTGATGACTTCGGTACCGGACTCTCCTCATTCATGTACCTGAAGAGCCTGCCGGTGGATTACCTGAAGATCGACGGCCAGTTCGTGCGCCGTATCGCCGACGATCCGGTCGATCGCAGCATGGTCGAGGCGGTCTGCAAGGTGGGACGTACGCTCGGCATCGAGACGGTCGCCGAGTGCGTGGAGGTGCAGTCGGTGCTCGATGAGCTCGGGCGCATCGGGGTCGATTACGCGCAGGGCTACTTCGTCGCCAATCCTCAGCCGATTGCGCAGCTGCTGCGCTGAGCGTGCGGCGCGGTCCGAGGTGCTTGAGCTTCCCGTGCATCAGAACCTCTGTGTTGAATCGCTCACAGGACAAGTGCGAAGCAGACATCTGAGCAAACTCATGTTGGTGCTCATCGCGAAAGCTCCATTCGTCATTACGGTTGGGCGGCGCGAGGTAACCGGTAATTACGCGGCGTCTGGTCTATGCGACTCGGGCGTGCAAAGCTGAGCGCAGCGGGTTCGCGGCGAAGTGGCGCTTCCACAGTCTCGGAGTGAGCTCGGCGACTCTGGATGCGGGGTGCTCTGCGACGCGCTGCAGGACGTCGACGAGATAGGTGTAGACGTCGATGTCGTGCAGCCGAGAGGTCACGATCAGCGACTGGACGATGCCGACGTGCTTGGCGCCGAGCTCGGTCCAGCAAAAATTCCAGTTTTTCCTGCCCATCGGGATTACTCGCAGTGCGCGCTCGAGGTGATTCGTATCGAGCGCCACATCCGGGTCGGTCAGGAACACTTCGAGCCCGGCTCGCCGTTCGCGTGCGTAATGCAGCGCGTTGATGAACGGAGTCGCCTCGAGCTTCCGGTCCACCCAGTCGAAGAACGCCTCGACGTGCGGCTTGCTGTGCGTCAGGCGATGCAGCCGCTTGGCTTCCGCCGTGAGCGCGCGCTCGCGGATCTCGTCCTCGATGTCGTAGAGTGCACCGATGCGGCGCAGTCCTTCGCGCACGCCCTCGGGGTCGGCCGACTCGGCCTCGAAGACCTCCCGGCGCGCATGCACGTTATCCCGCGCACTGGATAAGGCGCATTATCCAGAGTCGGCCGTTATCCGGAGCGTCTGCTGAGAGGGCCCGGAATCGCTATGTCTTTCGGTACGGGCGCTCCGGATAATGTTGCTGCCGCTCAGACGGACGCGAGGTAGGCGAGTA
>JAKCDC010000100.1 GCA_021838635.1 Pseudomonadota bacterium | reverse complement strand
ATCTCCTCTACGACAAGTGAGCACGGCCATTCTATCTGATGTTCCGAGACGGCTTTTTGGTCACCTTCGATGATGGTCTGGGCCTGATGTCCATCACGGATGTTGACCGTGGTTCCGGTCTTTTCCGCTCTCGATCTCTATATTGTCTTCGGTTCGCACGGCCGCGAAGCGGTCGTGCCGTCTGACCGGCCGCAGGCCGGGCAGAAGATCTTGTGGGAAGCGCAGGCGGGGTGCGGGGGCCGGTTCGCTCTGATGGGCGGAACGGGATCCCCTTCGGGGCCCTTGATTCACAAGAGCCCCTCGGGGGAGTCTCCGGTTACCAAGCCAGGAGACCCCCACAGTGTGCCATGCGTTGCAAGATCCCGCCTTTTTCCGCCTTCTCACCCAGATTGACGCGCAGCTCGCCGCCGAAGCACGGCAGAGGCGCTGCCCAGGGTGCTCAGGGCCTCTGCATGTGGCGGATTTCCCTCGTAAACCCCGCGGCTGCCCGGCTTCAGTGCGAGCGGAGTACTCCTTTCGGCTGAGCTTTACCTGCGGCCGGTGCGATGCGCGCACGACGCCCGCCTCGGTGCGCTTCCTTGGCCGCCGGGTGTACGTGGCGGTGATGCTGATGCTGTTCTCGCCGCCGGGCGGTTGCGCCGCGCACGCGCTCGCGGGCCTGATGGCGGTGCCTGCGCGCACGGTGAAGCGGTGGCGGACGTGGTGGCAGAGAGATTTCCAACGCACCGCGTTCTGGCAGTCGGTTCGCGGGCGCTTCGTGCCGCAGGTCGCAACTGAGGCATTGCCGCACAGTCTGCTCGCGCGGTTTGAGGGCTCGACCTGTCATGAACGGCTGATCCAGCTGTTGCGCTTCATCTCCCCGCTCAGCACCGCTTCGGTGATCAAGTAGATCGAGGGCCGCGCGAGCGCGGCCGCCTTCCCGCAGAGCATGCCGGTAGCAGACCGGACGGGAGCTCCATAGCCTGCTCGCACCAAGAACAACGCGGGTCTTACCGCTGTTGGGAGGCAAGGAATGAGTTGCGATGACGATCCGCTCAAGCGCGATCGATGGGCCCGGCTGCGCTTTGCGATCATCGGTCCCTTGCTGGCCGCCCCTCCCGCACCGGGGGATCTGCAGGCGGCCTTGAGCGAGCTCGCCGCGCGCACCTGGCGCCATCCCGAGACCGGGCTCGAGGTGCGCTTTGGCGCCTCCACCATCGAGCGCTGGTATTACGCGGCGCGCAACGTCGCCGACCCGATGACGGTGTTGCGCAACCAGATCCGCAGTGACATCGGTTCCTTCCCCAGCGTCTCTGCCCAGGCGGCCGAGGCGCTGCGCGTTCAGTATGCCGCGCATCCGGGCTGGACCGCGCAGCTGCACCACGACAACCTGCGCGTGGTGCTGGCCGCTGCCTCACCGCCGGTGGCCTGTCCGTCCTATCCGAGCGTGCGGCGGTACCTGAAGGCCCACGGCCTCACGCGTAAACGTCCCTTGCGCCGCGGCGCCGATCAGATCCTGCGCGCCAGCGCTGTGCTCACCGAGCGCGAGATCAGAAGCTACGAGGTCGAGTACGTGCTGCAGTTGATGCACCTCGACTTCCACCATGGCTCGCGCAAGGTCCTCACACGCGCCGGAGAGTGGATCACGCCGCTGCTGGTCGCCTTCATCGATGATCGTTCGCGCTATCTCGGCCATGCCCAGTGGTATAGCGCCGAGGGCACCGAGCAGCTCGTGCACGGGTTCTGCCAGGCGCTCTCGAAGGTCGGGCTCCCGCGCTCGCTGATGAGCGACCGGGGATCGGCGATGATGTCGGGCGAGTTCACCGCGGGGCTCACCGCGCTCGGTATCCTGCATGTCCCCACGCTCCCCCGATCGCCGCACGTCAACGGCAAGCAGGAGAACCTCTGGGCACGGGTCGAGGGACGGCTGCTGGCGATGCTCGAGGGGGAGGCCGACCTCACGCTCGATCAGTTGAACCTCGCCACCCAGGCCTGGATCACCCAGGAGTACCACCGCACGGTGCACCGCGAGATCGGCGCCACGCCGCTCGAGCGGTACTTGGCAGGTCCCGCCGTCGCGCGCGAGTGCCCGGGGAGCGATGCCTTGCGGGCGGCCTTCAGGATCGAGGTCAAACGCCGTCAGCGCCGCTCCGACGGCACCGTGAGCCTGGAAGGTCAGCGCTTCGAGATCCCCTCGCGCTATCGGCATCTCTCGGACCTGCATCTGCGCTATGCCCGCTGGGACTTCAGCCGCGTCGATCTCATCGATCCGCACTCGGGGGCCATCCTCTGCCCCGTGCGCCCGATCGACAAGGCCGCCAACGCTGAGGCGTTGCGGCGCGTGCTCGAGCCGCTCAGCGCAACTCCTGCCCCTCAAGCCGCCGGCATCGCGCCGCTGCTGAAGCAAATGATCGCCGACTACGCCGCCACAGGGCTGCCGCCGGCCTACCTCCCTGACTCCAACCCGCAGGATGTTCCCGCATGAACCCCAAGCTGCTCGCCTTGTACGGACTGAAGTTCGATCCGTTCTCCCCCGAGGTGCCGACCGAGGCGCTGTACTTGTCACCGAAGATCGAGAACTTCTGCTGGCGCATCGAGCAGGCGCATCTGCGCGAGGGCGGCTTCGCCCTGATCCACGGCGATCCGGGCTCGGGCAAGAGTGTCGTGTTGCGCGTCCTCGCCGAGCGCCTCGCCCGCCTGGCGGACCTGTCGGTCGGCGTCATCCTGCATCCGCAAAGCAATCTCTCGGACTTCTACCGCGAGCTCGGGGACATCTTCGGCGTGTCGATCCGCGTCTCCAACCGCTGGGGCGGGTTCAAGGCGCTGCGCACCCGCTGGCTCGATCACCTCGGATCCACCACCCGCCGCTCCGTGTTGCTCATCGACGAGGCGCAGGAGATGAGCCCGGTGGTCCTGAACGAGCTGCGCCTGCTCGCAAGTGCCCGCTTCGACTCCCAGTCGCTCCTGTGTGCCGTACTCGCAGGCGATGCCAGACTCCTGGAGAAACTGCGCCGCGAAGAGCTCATCCCGCTCGGTTCGCGCATCCGTACCCGCCTGGCCACCGAGGTCGCAACCCGTGAGGAGTTGCTGGCCTGCCTCGAGCATCTGCTCACCGCCGCAGGCAACGCCAGTCTGATGACCCGAGAACTCCGCCACACCCTCGTCGATCACGCCGCCGGCAACTTCCGCATCCTCGTGTCCATGGCCGCAGAACTCCTCATGAGTGCCGCGCAGCGCGACATCACTACCCTCGACGAAAAGCTCTACCTGCAGGTCTACGGCAAACCCGAGACTCAGACCTCACGTCGAGCCGCAGTTGCCCGATGATCCGCTGTTCCGATCCCTATCTCCCATGAACACCGCGCCGTCGTCGCAAACGCCGACGGCGCCCGTCCATCACCGATCGTGAAAATCGCTCCATCAGATACCGTGACCGCGCTCAGAGGGACAGAGATCAACTCGTCAAGATCGTTGGTCCCTACTTGGGGAAGCGGCCCATTGCCGAGATCGAGGCGCCGGAGCTCCTTGTCGTGCTGAAACGTCTCGAAAAGAAAGGTCTTCACGACACGGCACACCGGGCCCGGGCCGTTTGCGGTCGCGTGTTTCGCTACGCGATCGCCACCGGTCGTGCTCACCGGCGCGGTGCTCGCGCGGTCATCTAGTCGCGGACCGCTGCGGCAACTCCGGCGGCCGCAATGAGCAAGTCGTTTCCGCGTCCACCCAGTCTGCGGCCCGAGCAGGGTTCCGGTTGAGGACATCGCCGGAGGCGGGATCATAGGGTCGGTTGGTGGAACGATCCGATCAAGAATGTGCGGGAAACCGGCCGGCGTGAGCTCGCACGCTGGCCGGTCTGCCCGCCCATTCGCGCTTCAGTTCCGGTACGCCGGTCGCAATGCGTAGGCACCATCCCCGAG
>JAKCDC010000099.1 GCA_021838635.1 Pseudomonadota bacterium | reverse complement strand
CGAGGCCGAGTTCACTCCGCTGCAGCTCCAGGTACTGCAGCTCCTCGGCGTGCCGCCGAGCGGCTTCCGGGGCTGACGGGCTGCCGGAAATTCCCCGAAATCAGGTCCGAGATGTGCGGAAAGTCAGCCTTGAGGTCCAGGAGATGGGAGTCGCCGGAGACGATGAGTCGGGCTTTGGCGGAGGCGGCGCAGGCGAGGACGTGATCGTCATCGGGATCGCGCTCGATCACCGGCGTCGGGAGCGCATCGGGTGTGACGATTTCGGTCAATCGAGAGCAGTCTTGCACAAACTCGATAGCGGAAACCCCTGCGGTGGCGCTCGGTGAACTCGTCGCGGGCCATGACTTCGGCGAGTTCGGCAAGGAGATCCAAGCTCGTGCGCAGGGTGATCTTCCGCTCGCGCGCCAAGTGGAGCGGGCGGCGCGGCGTTCCCTGCCACAGAAGGCCGGAGAGGTTCGTATTGGTGTCAGCGCCGATCCGTATCGCGAGCACGGCGTGCGGCTCGGGCGGTGTCAATCTCGGCGTGCACGTCCTGTGGGGATTCCGGCGGCGAACTCAGCGCATTGAGCTTTGCGAAGGCCTCCCCGAGCCGTCGAGCGGCATCGTCCCGCTCGCGCTCACGGCGTGGCTTGAGGAAGTCCACGAAGTCCTCCACCTCGGCGCGCTGCTGCGGAGCGAGCGAGTTCAGTTTCTCGATGAGCGCCTGATCAGTGCGGGTGTTCATAGAATGACTCTGCGTCAATGGGCCGTAGAAATAAATGCTCCGACCGTGCGCAGCAGACCGCAAGGGTAAGGATTCCTAGCGGATGGCTTCTCGCTCACAGCTCGGATTTTAGCAGCACCTGCACCCACACCCGGCCAAAGCGGGGATGTGCCAGGAATGTGTCGAGCTGAGATTGGGTGTGGCAGGAATGTGACATGGGTAGGATCAGGGAGCCCATCCCCGCGCGTCCGTCGATGGCCAGTTGGTCAGCGACAATCAGAACTTTCGGCCCGAAAGAAGTTGTTGACGCCAGCCAGCCAGTATTCAGGCTGGGCATACCACCACCATCCCCACATGAAAGTCACGATCAGTAGGCCGATGATGAAGACGATGCGTATCATGAGCGGCGTGCTCGAGAAATTCGGGTCCCATCGCATGTGAAGAACGCTCTCCAACCACATTAATGCGATGAATGCCAGACCGAGCCTCCATGCGAAAAAATTGCTTTCGGAATGCCCCGTAGCCGATGAACGGCAGTATGGCGCCATTGATCGCGGTCATCGCCCGCATCAGCGGTGGATAGGGCCTCGCGACGTGAATCAGCTTGCCGTGTTCCACGAAGGGAGTCCAGCAGAGCAGCGCGAGTACCAGGCAAACAGCCCCGATGATCTGGGTCCGCTCAAATCGTCCCCTCGGGATCGCGGGTGAACCCGACTTCTCCGCGGACAGCGCGTTTTGGATCACCTGCGAGAGCCAAGCCGGATCGTTTCGTGATAGCCATCTGCCGAACCCGAATAACGCGAGGGCGGCGGCGAGCATGATGGCGCCGAACATCAAGTCGTGGCTCCTGCGCAGCGGGGATGTGTTGGACAATACGGCCATGGATAGCGTTGCGACTGCGGCCGCAGCCAGCCAGAAGGTGAAGAAGATCCGCACGAACCACAGCATTCGAAACCGCCCCACCAGCAACACCCGTCCCTCGCGCTCGACAAATTGTCCGATGAAAAAGGGCTTGAATGAATTGCCGAACATCGGAATCACCCGCTGCAGCGCCACCCGCTGCGTGCTGACCCGGCCCACGGCTGACTCATGCGCCATTGCGGATAGCGAGAAAGTCCATCGGCGAGTGGCGGCCTTGAGGCGATCGACGGATTCCGCCAGGGGAAAGGCGCTTTCAAATTCGACGTGCTTGGCGCTCACGAGACACTCCCTCTGGCAGCTGTTAGTTAGACTTCACGCGCGGATCAGCCTGCTGACCCCCTGCATTTCGTCAACTGCGGTCACTCAGCGCCGCTCCACGCTCCCTGGAATGGATTCCATTGGGTCGCGCTTGGATCATTGCTGATTAGGGGGTCAGCAAAGGAGATCACGAATTCGATGACCGTGGCGAACTCTGCCGGTGCCGATGGTTCAAGCCGTTGCTTTCGCAGCCACGCGAACCATCGGCTTTGCGCAAACTCCGGGAAGCCAGCGAGCGCGAGTCTCAAAGGGGAGAGCGGGACGCCGCGATATTGAGCCACGTGCTCCATCGATGTCCGAAGCGTCTGCGCATCGACGGCATGGCGCCGGATGAGGACATAGAGGTCAAGGAAGTCCCGCCATCGGGTATTGGCCGTTCCGCGTGCAAGAGCTGTAACGATCTTCTCCGCGAGAACCATCTCGAGAGGATAGCCTCGAGTGAGTAGGATGCCATCCAGCAATCGAGGCAGTCGGACCTGTTGCGGCTCAGGCCAGATCGGGTCACCTATATTGATGTCGACGTGCAGACGGACCGAGGCCCGCGACAATTCACCGCCGAGAGTGATGCGCACCCCGCTGTAATGGTCGTCGTCTCGAATGGTCTCTGCGGTCGCGTGCTCGGTGTCGAAGGTGAGCCCGTCGTCGATGGCGATGGCGGCAATCTCCTGGATCAGGAGGAGCACATGCTCGGCGCTATTCTCGAGATCGTGCGCCGCCAAGTCTATGTCACGCGTCGGTCGCCGCGCGTCCAGCGCGGCAAGCAGGACTCCTCCTTTCAGCACGAATCGGTCCGCATGCGCCGAGCGCGACAGGCGGTCGAGAAAGCCTTCGAGGGCGTAGAGCTGGATCAACTCGTCCGTCGGTCTCCCGGTTTGTTTCGCTTTCCGCTGGAGGTCGAGGTACCGTCGGCCAGCCTCTGTCTCTTTGGTCGCCCGAATCACAACACGATCTCCAGGGCAAGACGAACCGCCTTCTCGGCACCGTGGAACGATCGAGCCATCTCGATAAGCGCCGCCGGCCTCGCCCCCTTTCGTTGAAGCCAGCGGCGCAGCGCCTCCCACGCAATCTCTGCTCCTTCCCGATGGCGGAGCCGGACCATATCGACCAGCGAGCGCTCGGCCGAGTAGAGCCCGAGAGTCAGGCCGTCCCCGACTCGGATCTCCCCGCGGCCGAGGCCGAAAGTGCCTTTGGCGAAGACGTGAACGTTTGCGGGCGACTGCAGCGCCGGAATACGCCTGCCGCGGGGGATAGCGAGATCAATGCGATCCGGGATGACGTCCGTCAAGCCGTGGCGGGCAAGGGCGGTGACCAGGCATAGCGTACCCTCCGGAACACGGTGAGCGATTTCGAGAAGGTTGTGGTCGGCAGGCGAAGCATTGGCCCGTCGATACAGGCCGCGGCCGAGCTGTTCCAGATGCCCCTCATCGCGGTAGCGATAGAGGCGCTCCGCGGAGAGGCCGGCGGCCATCGCGTCCGAGTAGGTGAAGACTGGCGGTAGGCTGCTGGGGATCTGAGCTGAGGGATTGGTGGGCACCGATGAAAATGTACACAGGAACTGAACTCCTGTCTACACTTTCAGCGAGACTTCGGTGACATACTGTGGCCTTGAGCGGAGCATGGGATGGCTCGGGCAAAGTGCCCCTGACGCCCATCCGAACAGTGTGTCAGGAATGTGCCGCGTTGAGATTGGGTGTGCCAGGAATGTGCCAGGGATAGGCTGGTTTGGGGCTGGGCAAGCGCTGCAAGTCATTGATTAATAAGCCCCTGTATTGCCGTTATCCGGCTGAAAATCCGCGTGTCGGTGGTTCAATTCCGCCCCTGGCCACCATTAAGTCATTGAATATAAATAATATTGCTTCGAACAGTTTGCCGAGCGCACGCTCGACGCCGGCTAACGAGGAGAAGGCGGCGTCGAGTTCTCGCAGGATGTCATGCCGTGACCGTGTTAAAGGTAAGGACTCCGGCATCCCCGTTCTTCCGCCTTTGAACTGAGCGGCCGATGCTCAGGCTGCGGGTAAGGACTCCGGCATCCCCGTTCTTCCGCCTTTGAACTGAGCGGCCGATGCTCAGGCTGCGGCGAGTGGCCGCATGCCGAGGGCGAACGATGAACGAGCAGAAGCAAGGGGAGCTCACGCTGGGTG
>JAKCDC010000098.1:2376-4101 GCA_021838635.1 Pseudomonadota bacterium | reverse complement strand
TTAAACGGCTCAGCGCCGTAGGTGGTGCGGATGCCGGCCGTATCGAGCAGATCCTTCGCGCCCCAGGGGATGCCGTGCAGCGGCCCCCGGTAGCGGCCTGCGGCGATGTCGCGATCCGCCTGGCGCGCTTGCGTCAGGGCCAGCTCGCGCGTCTCCGTGATGACGCACTTCAAGCGGGGGTCGAAGGTGTGCATGCGCTGCAGATACACCTCGGTCAGCCGCTCGGAGGTCAGGTGGCGCGCCTGGATCCAACGCGAGAGCTTCCACAGCGGTGCAAAGGCAATGTCGACATCGTGACTCGGCACCGGACCCGGATCGCGTCCGCTGCGCACGAACTCAGCCCGGCGCGGCATGGGATCTGATCCGGGCAGCACCGGATTGCACAGCGAGTACGGCGCAAGATCCGACGCCAGCGCGACGCGGCGCGGGCCGGTGCGTCGCTCGTAGAGCGGCGCCATGCTGTTGCGCCAGTTGGAGGCGGCTTCCGTGCGCTCGGGCAGTGTCATGTGCACCTGCACGAGTTTTTCCGCCTCGGCAAACGTCGCTGCGCCCACCTCGGGCCCGACGCCCGGAGCGGTCCCGAAGGCCGGCGGCGATCCGGGCGGCAGTGACGGCGCGGGTCGCTTCTGCGCGGTGGCGGCGAGCGACGGCGCCGCACCGGCGCTGAGCACCGCGGCGGAGGAGACCAGGAATTCTCTTCGAGACGTCGACATGGCGCACCCCTTTGGATCGTTCATTGTTGTCGCATCACGCCGGCCCACTCGTGCCGCGTTGTCATTCATTCCGGGCCGTCCTTAGGATGCGTATCGCACCCCCGCGTCCAGACCCTCAGGTATTCGCCGCCAGCCACCGGATCAGCTCGCGCAGGTCCGCAACGCACTCTGCGGTCGCTTCGCTGCGTGCCACACCGGGCCGCAGCATCTGCACCGCCCTCAACCCCACCTGCCGCGCCGCGGCGAGCTCGGAGTCCGGGTTATCACCGACCACGATGACATCCGCCGGCTTCAGATCTGAGCGCACGAGGATGTGCTGAAAGAGCGCCGCTTTGCCCAAGCGCCGCGGCTCGTCGATCGCGTCGATGAAAATCTCGCGAAACTGCGCGGCGATGCCCAGACCCCGGATCTTGCTCTCCTGCAACCGACGCAACCCCGTAGTCACGAGGAAACGCTCCCCGGGCACCGACGCGAGCAGGTTCAAATCCCCGTAGCCCGCGAGCGGCCCGGTCACCTCGATCTGCACCAGGGCCTGCCATCCCGCCGCACGCATCGCCGGGGTAAATCCGTAGCGATCGGCCACCCAGTCGTAGGCATGGGTCCACATCTGTCGGAACGCCGCAGCCAGTGCGTCGGCGGCAATACGCCCGTCGTTGGCCTTCCGAATCGCTGCGAATGCCGGCCCGTAGAGGGCCTCGCCCACCGCCGTCGCTGGCGCGAGGCAGTTATCCAGGTCGAAGATGACGGCCGTCATGCCCGCGCACTGTACGCGCATATCGGCATCGGCAGCCAGACACCCGGGCGGCTCGGTGACCCACCCGCCTCTCACCTGAGGAACATCCTGCGTCGGGCCCACCGCACTCGAAGCGGTTCCGGCACGGGCGCGTCCGGGTTTCGCTCCACGGCCGGCAGCGGCGAGCGCGCGGTTCTCTGTGCGCAGAGAGTCACCATGTCACGCCCTGGGTATGATGAGCGCATCACCATTCGACACGTCCTGCGACCTCAACGCCCG
>JAKCDC010000098.1:0-2366 GCA_021838635.1 Pseudomonadota bacterium | reverse complement strand
CGCTGTGAAACCGCCCCGTCTGAAGGTCCTCCGCGCCGCCGCCTACCGCGCGATGCCCTGGCGCAATGGAAATGGCATGACCCTGGAAATCGCCCGCGACCCGGCCACCGGGGAGTCCTTCCGCTGGCGACTGAGCCTCGCCGATATTGCGCAGGACGGACCCTTTTCCGCCTACCCCGGCTACCGTCGCGCGCTGGTCCTGGTCCACGGCGATGACCTGAGGCTCACCTTCGGCGGACACGGCGAGCGACTTCTGTCGCCTGCCCGGCGCGGCGCGCGTTTCGAGGGGGACTGGACTACCGAGTGCAGCGTTCCGCTCGGACGGTGCACGGATTTGAGCCTGATCGTGCGCAAGGGACCGGCGGACTCGCCCGCCTGTATCGTGCGTGCGCCGTCGATCGTCTCACTTGCCTCGACGCGCGAGGTGATGCTGTCCGCAGCGCTCTACAGTGCGCTGTTCATCCTGGAGGGAACCGCGCTCATCCGCGAGCTCGGTGATGCGCGCGCCCGGCTCGCCCACCCCCGCGACACTGTGCTCATCCGTCCGGGTGCGGACCGAACGCTCCGCCTGGAAAGCCGCGGATCCGGCACCGCCAGACTCGCCGTGCTGCGCTGGCGCCCCGGGCGCGACTGAGACACGGTCCGACTGCGGCACCCGAGGGTGCCGCAACGTCTGCCTCACCCGAGGATCACAGGTCCGTGTTCATTCGCCATCGTCATTCGCCACGTACTGACTGAGCGGCGCATGGTGCGCCCGCGCCCATGCGCGCAGGTAGCGCAAGGTGCGCTCATAACTGGCCCGCCCCTTGCTGGCCATCCACTCCTGGCGCATCTGTTCAGGGCCCGGAACTTTCAGCAGGCTGGTCGGCGTATACCACTGGCGCGCGGACCGTCGAGGTCCGGCGTTCCGCGCCAGCGAGTGCGGTGCCCGCAGAGCCTCGACCCGACTGAGCTGCGCGCGATGGCGGCACCTGCCGGGATTGAACGCCACGGGCACCTGCGGGACCTGCACCGGCTCGATGCCGCTCTTCGCCGTGTGACGCCAGATGCCGCCGATGACGGACGCATTGGCATCCCACTGCGACAGCGGCGGCAACTTGAAGATCGCCTCCACCGTGCTCAGGATGTTGACCTGCGAGTAGCGTGCCGTCACGCGCGTATGGCGCACCCACGGGCCGAGCGCCACGGCGAACGTCCGATGGGCATCAATGTGGTCCGCCCCGGATTGCGCGTCATCCTCGGTGATGAAGACCACCATGTGCTTCCACTGCGCAGTGGTGCTCAGGTAATGAATGACCTGCGCGGTGGCCTGATCATTATTGGCGACATAGTAATCAGGCGTGTAAAAGCACGGCGCGCGCCCCGCCGTGTGATCGTCCGGAAGCCAGATGTAGATGAAGTGCGGTAAATGGCGGGCATGACGGCGCATCCATCTCACCGCCACCTGGGCGCGTTGGGTATCGAGCGTCATGCGGTCCCAGCCCGGGAACTGCCCGGCCACGTGCGCGCGCAGCGCAGGCGGGATCGCGCCCGCCTCGGAACGGCTGATGAACTCCCCGAAGTCCTCGAAGCTGACGTGATGCGCCTGCAGATCGTTGAACAGGTACAACCGCTGCGGATAGGCGATCCAGGGATTCGACCATCGCCCGAGCGCCGACAGATCGATGCTGTCGGCATACGGGTTGGTCCTCACCTTCTTGCCGCCGACCGGCCCGCTGCCGCTCGGCCCCGCCGCGCCAGAGGCGGGCACCAGCGATTGTGTCCAGCCGGGATTGCCCACCAGGCCCCGGCGCGAGTAGTACTGCGGCCAGGTGCGCTGAACGAAATCCGAATCCGAGGCGCCCGTCATCCACTGGTGCCCCTGCGCCGTCACCTCGCCATCGGCGTAGAAATTCACGAACAATGCGGCGCGCTGCGCATAGCCGAAAAGATTCGGCAGCTCGCGCGCCCCGTAGAGCGCCAAGTGGGGATCGGCCCAGCGTCCGAGTCCGCCGAACGTGCCGAATTCCTCATCGAAGGTCTTGTTCTCCCGCAGGATGACGACGACATAGCGGATATGACGTCGCAGTCGGCGTGCCCGCCGGAGATTCTCCTGCGCGAGTACAGCGCGGGCCTGCCGGCCGAAGCCATCGTCCGCCCGGGCCACCTGAGTGAACTGCGCAAGCCGCGCGCGGATGTCGCGATACGAAACGCGCTGCAGCACCCCGTGCATCATGTTGCCGACCCACTGGTGCAGCAGATTCGGCCCAGAACCCATGCCCTTGGCGGACACGACGAACAGCGCATGGCGCCCGGCCGCCACACCGGTCGGGTACCACGCCGTCGGGATGAACCCCAATCGCCGGCCGCTCGCCAGACTTAACACC
>JAKCDC010000097.1 GCA_021838635.1 Pseudomonadota bacterium | reverse complement strand
GTGCGGTCCTGCGGGGGGCCGCGGTGCGGTTCGGTGCATGTTCGGTGGGTCGAAATCGTCGTCCAAATCAGGGGACTCGCCGCCTTCGCGGCGCGCGCAGCCATGCCGGCCCGTCAGTGCCAGGCACCGCGGAATTGTCGCCTGCCGAGGTTATCGGCAGCAAGTCGCATCCATCATCCGCTCCCCTCGTCCGCTCCCGTGCCGGCCGCTGCACCTGCGCACGTGCGCTGACCGAGCGCGGCGCCGCGCCGCAGAGAGGCGGTTGCCCGCTGACAGCGCATCCGCCGCTGCCTCCGAGGCACCGCCGGCGCTGCGCACCGATCCTGCGCCGCAGGCGACTCCGCGTGCCCCTCCACCGGTGTGTGCCGCAAGGCCCCTATCAGGGGACTGGCCCGCGGTGCATCCGGGTACACCGAACCCCATCGGCCGATGGCCCATCATCCCCGCGCTTCATGTCCGAATGATGACAGCCGGCCCGCTCGCATCGCGGCACGCAGTCCTCGGCACGGCGCGAGTCGGCGGCCCAGGCCCGGTCGATTACTCTTTTTTTTCAATGGGTTATTGATATATGACAGTTGAATGACACATCTGTCACGTTATTTTCATATTTCTGTCATTTAATGGTCGCCGGGCCACTGAGCGCAGCGCTTCGGTTTCAGCCCGAGTCGCGTGCCGCAGGATCGATTGTCACAAAATCGTCACGCGGACATCGCGGCGCGGGGTGCGCCACGCGCCGGTGTAAGAACAACGATTCAGAGGAGTCTCACGGTGACCTGTCGGCGCATCCGATGCGCATGCTGGCCGCACGCGGCCGATCGCCCCCCTCGGGCGCAACGCCGCGTGCGGTGCACCGACAGCGCCGATTTGCGCTCGCGGTATCCCACGGCTTCATTCGCCGAACCGACGCGCGACAGCGCAGGTCGGCAGCTCGATGCCGGTGGTGCACCTGGCAGCCGCGCGAGCGGCGCCCGAGCGCGCTCCAGCCATCGCCCCCCTTCTCGAGTGAACTCACGAGCATGAGAACGGTAATGAACATCACCACACCGTCCCGCCGCCGCGTCTCGATGCATGTGCGGGTGGGCCTCGGCGCACTCCTCGCCGCCACCGCCGGTGCCCCGGCATTCGCTCACGCCCCAAGCGCACCGTCCATCCAGACCGGACCGCTGAGGTTGACCTTCGGCGGCTTCGCCGAGCTCGCCACCGTGTACCGCAATCGTAACCAATCGGCGGACGTCGGCTCGGACTTCAATACCGGCATCCCCTTCGCCAACAACCCGAACAGCTCGATCTCGGAGTTTCGCGAAAGCGCCCGCCAGAGCCGCTTCTCCCTGCTCGCCCAAGGGGCCAAGTTCGATGGGATCCGCGCCGAAGCCTACCTGGAGACGGACTTCCTCAGCTCCGGGGTCACCTCGAACTCGCGCCAGAGCAACAGCTACACGCTGCGCATGCGGGTGTTCTACGCCCGCTTCACGACCGACTACGGTCTGGACGTGCTCGCCGGTCAGAACTGGAGCCTCGCGACACTGTACAAGGACGGTTTGTACCCGCGCGAGGAGGATGTGCCGATGGGCATCGACGCCTCCTACATCGTCGGATTCAACTGGGCGCGCACCCCGCAGATCCGCATCGTCGAGCACTTCAACAAGAAGTTCTCCCTCGGCATGTCCCTGGAGAGCCCGCAGACCGTGATCGGCAGCGGCATCAACGCCGTCGGCGCCCCGGCCGGCTCCTTCCCGCCCTCGGGCGTGGTGTATCAGAACCCCGGCAATGCCGGCGGCCTGATGAACCCCACGACCACCTACAGCACCGACATCGCTCCGGACGTGATCATCAAAGCGGCATTCGACCCCGGCTGGGGTCACTACGAGATCTACGGCCTGAGTCGCTGGTTCCGCTCGAGCATCGATCGCCAAAGCAACACCGTCGCCGGCGGCGGCATCGGTGCTGGCGTGATTCTGCCGCTGATCGCCAAGCGCCTGTCCTTCCAGGGGAGCGGGCTGATCGGCAAGGGCATCGGCCGTTACGGCGCGGCGCAGCTGCCGGATGTCACCATGACTCCGTCCGGGGCACTGGCGCCGATTTCCGAGTACGAGGTGCTGCTCGGCCTCACCTACACCCCAGACCCGTTCTGGACGGTCTATGGGTACGCCGGGCGCGAGCAGGAGAGCGCCAAGTACTACACCGTCGGCACGGCGGCCTACGGCTACGGCGCTCCACAGTTCAACAACAGCGGCTGTAATGCGCTCATCGGCACCTGTGTGGGCAACACCCGCTCGGTGAGTGAGCTGACGGGCGGGTTCTGGTGGAAGTTCTACCAGGGCAAGCTCGGCAACATGCAGTTCGGTCTGCAGGGCGAGTATCTGCAGCGCAACGCGTTCAACGGCATCGGTGGGGCGCCGAGCGCGAACATGTTCGTCGGTCTCGCCTCGTTCCGCTACTACCCGTACCAGCGCTGAGCCACGGCGCGCGCACGGACGCGCCCGCGGACAGACGCTTGCACCCGCTGTGCCGGGCGCGAGGGTGCGAGCCGTGCCAGCGCTAGTGGCCGAGCCGTCCGATGGCGGCGGCGAGCGCGTACTGCGCCTTGCCATAGTTCGAGAGCGCCTCGGCGGAACTGCTGCGTGCGTGGGCGAAGTCCTGCTGCGCCTGGATCACCTCGGTCACGGCATACACGCCGAAGTTCTTTCGCTGCATACTGAGCTGCAGACTGCGCTCGGCGAGCGCCACGCCGCGCTGGGTCATCTGCATCTGATCCTGTGCGCTCTGGGCCGCGGTGAGCGCGCTCACCACCTGCTCGATGATCCCCTGGCGCAGCTGCTCGGCGCGGATCTGCCGGCGCTCGAGCTGCGCATCGGCCGCTTCGGTGCGGCTGAAATCCAACAGTCCCCCGGGTCCGAACCGCCAGCTGAGCCCGACGGCATAGTCGTGCACGGCACGGTAGGGGCTGAGCGCCCCGCCCGCCGCTCCGCGCGCCTCGCCGTAGAGCGCGACCGCGCCGATTGAAGGAATGAGCGGGCCGTACTTCGCCCCCGTCCTCTGTCGCTCGGCCGCCGCCAACGCCGCGGCGCTCGCCTTCAGCTCCGGGCGCTGGCGCAGCGCCGTGTGGATCAGCTGCGTGAGCGGCGTATCGAGACGCACGAGCAACGGCGTAGCGGCCAGGTGCTCGGCAGGCATGAGCACCACGGCCGGATCGATCCGCAGCACCTCGGCGAGTCGCGCCGCGGCGATGCGCACATGCGCCTCGGCGCCACGCAGCGCGACCTTCGCCCGCTGAGTCTGCACGGCCAGACGTAACGCCTCGCTACGGTTGGTCAGACCGATGGCCGCGGCGCGCTCGAGCTGCGACTGATAGTCCTGTGAGATCTGCACCGACTGCACGGCGATGTCCCGCTCGGCCACCGCGCCGAGCAGATCGAAGTAGGCATCGGCGGTGGCGAGCAGCGCCGCGGCGCGCTCGGCGTTGACGTCCTCGCTGGCGGCACGCTGCAGCTGAAGGGCTGCGAGCTTGCTGAAGATCGCATCGCCGAGCTCGACGGACAGCCCGACCGTCGCAGCGCGCCGATACAGCTGCTTGTCCACCTCGAGCATCGCCCCGCTGGTCTGCTGATCGGCACCGCTGCGCCGCGCGAGGCTCTCCCCGACGGTCAGACTCGGCACGAACCGCAGCGTCGCGGCGTCATTGGCGGCCTGCGCCTGATGCTGCGCGGCGCGCACCCGCGCCAGATCCAGGTTGTTCACCCCCGCCAGGCGCAGCGCGGTCGCCAGGTCGATGCGCTGCACGGTCGCGGGCACCTCCGGGGGCGGTGCAACCGCGTACGCAGGACCTGCGCCAAGCAGCGCAATTGCGAGCGCGAGCGCCCCGCGCAGCTGCGCGGCGGCCGAGGCCATCAGTGCACGCCCCGGTGCGCGCCAGCAACGACCCGCACCGGGTGCGTCGTCAGTTGCACCGAGACGTACATCCCGGGCAGCAGTTCATGGCCGGGGTTGGCCGTGTCGATCTCCGCGAGCATGGTCTGACTGTCGCTTGCCAGCGCGTAGCTGACGCGCGTGACGCTCGCGCGGATGTGCTGCCCCGGAAGCGACGGACTGCTGATCAGCGCCGCGGTGCCCGGGCGCACCTGCGCGGCCGCATTCTCCGGCACCGGGATC
>JAKCDC010000051.1 GCA_021838635.1 Pseudomonadota bacterium | reverse complement strand
CGATCTCCCCAGGCGGCCTGCAGCGCCGCGGCGAGCTTGCGTGCGCTACCGTAGTGCCGCAGCCACTCCGCGAATGCCGGCGCCACGGACGCCTCGCGTGCAATCAACGCCTCATCGGGCCAGGGCTCTCGGTCTGTGTCATGCAACTGTTCCCAACGCGCCTTCAACTCATGCGCGCTGCGCGTCGCAGCGCTCGGTGCCGCCGCCCTCGATGTCATTTTCTTGCGATTCATGATGTGCACCTTCGGCAAGTACGCATCCAGCGATGACAACCCGGTGATTAGAGTACCCGAGCCGATTCCGCCACCCAGTAGGGCAAATACGCACGCCCGAACCGGCGCAAGCCGTCAACCGAGGGAAACGTCATGGCCGCGAAGAGAAAGTCCCGCAAACACGCCCGTGCCAAGGCGAGCGTCGCCGAGTCCCACCTGCCCGAGACCGTTCATCAAATCTGGCTGGCCGGCCTTGGCGCGGTCGCCCGCGCGCAACGCGGCGCCCCGAAGCTGCTCGATGAGCTGATCAGCGAGGGCACAGCGCTCAGCGTGCGCATGCGCGGAACCGCCACCGGAGCCGTACGCGGACTCCTCGATAACCTCCAGGAGAATGTCAGCGCGGGCATGAACGCCGCGCGTGACCAGGCCTCCGACGCGATGGACAACCTGGAGAAGATGTTCCGTGCCCGAGTGCGCCGCGCACTGACGCAGCTCGGCGTTCCGAGCGGTCAGGAGATCGAGGCGCTCAGCAAGCGCGTCGACACGCTCAATGCCCACATCGGCAAGCTCACGCAGCCGCGCCGTACGGCGGTACGGCGTCGTGCGAACGCCAGAGGGTCAGGAGCGAAGAGTCCGCCGCCCTCGATGCACGCGCCCTGAGCGATGCTTACGCTCGAGCCCGCACTGCGCCCGCGTTCGAGCCGAGGTCAGTTTGCAATCGCGCTCGCCGGCGGCGGTCCGCTCGGCGCGTTCTACGAACTCGGCGCGCTGCACGCCATTCAGGAAGCGATCACCGGCCGCGACCTGACCGACTTCGACATGTATGTCGGGGTCAGTTCCGGCTCGCTGCTCGCCGCGAGCCTCGCCAACGGATTCGATACCACCCGCATGGGCGCGGTGCTGATCGAAGGTGAATCGGCACTGGTACCGTTCTCGCCCCGAGTGTTGCTGCAGCCGGCGGTCGGCCCGTACGTACGGCGGGTCGCGCGCCTGCCCAAGGCGATGCTGAATGGCACGAAACAGTGGCTGGAGGAGCCGGCGCGCGGTGTCTGGCCGGCGGCTCTCGGGGTGCTGAGCACGCTCATCCCGCTCGCGGCCCTCGACAATGGACCGCTGGAGGACTACCTCCGTGCGCTGTTTGCCACCGCGCATCACACGGATGACTTCCGCCGGCTGCGCGCTCAGCTGCGGATCGTCGCCACCGATCTCGACACCGGTCGCGCGGCGGTGTTCGGCGATGCGCGCCATGCGGCCATTGCGATTTCCCGCGCAGTCATCGCCAGTGCCGCACTGCCTGGCCTGTACGCGCCGGTCGAGATAGGCGGCCGGCACTATGTCGACGGCGCGCTGGTGCGCACCATGTATGCGTCCCTTGCGCTCGAGGCCGGCTGCGACTTCGTCATCTGTATCAATCCCCTGGTTCCCTTCGATGCGTCGCGCAGCAAACCGCGACGCCGGCTGGCGGAGGAAGGGCTCGACATGCTGCTCGGACAGACGTTTCGAACACTCATTCACTCGCGCATGCAGGTCGGCATGGCCACATTTCGCAAACGCTTCCCGCATGCCGACACCGTCCTGTTCGAACCGGACGGCACCGATGCAACGATGTTCTTCACCAACGTGTTTCGCTACGGCGGCCGGCACACCCTGGCCGAGCACGCTTACCAGTGCACGCGCCGCGACTTGCGCGCCCAGATCGGTCCGTTCGCCACGCTGCTGCATCGCCATGGACTGGATCTCGACCGGCGGTGTCTGCACGATCGCCAGCGCACGTTCTCCACCGCGTTCCATGAGCGCGCCGCGCGAGCACGGGCGACCACGCGGCATCTGACCGAAGCGCTTAGCGGCCTCGAGCGGGTCCTGGCGCATCGATACACCCGGCCCTGAACGTCCATGGCTGCGCTCCTCTGGCGAGCCGTGCTGCTGTGCGAGCTGATCTGCTCGGCCGCGGTCGCCACGGGGCTCGCGACGCGCTGGAGCGCGCCTTCGGCACTGCGCGCGCTCGGTGCGCTCACCACCGGCGCGCTCGTCTTTGTGCTGCTGCAAGGGCTGCCCGTCGTGATCTCCTACGCGCGCCGGCGATGGGCGACACCGACGCGCCTCGGCATACCGGGCGCGGGCACGTTGATGCGCGAGAGCGCCGCGTTGCTGCGCGCCACGCTCGTCATGAGTCAGGTACGCGCCACGCCGACTCCCCGCGCCGCGGCGGCGGATGCGCGCGCACGTCCGGTGATCCTCGTGCACGGCCTGTTCTGCAATGGCCGCATCTGGGGCACGCTCGAGCGCCGATTGGCTGCGGCGGGATTCGCACCGGTGCGCACGGTCACGCTCGAGCCGCTGCTGGCCGATCTGGACGTTCACGCCCGCACGCTGGCCCGCGCACTGGAGGCGCTCTACGCGGAAACCGGCGAGCGCGTCACGCTCGTCGCCCACAGCATGGGCGGACTCATCGCCCGGGCGGCATTGCGCACCGTCCGTCCGGGGCGGCTGCGCCAGATCGTGACGCTCGGAACCCCCCACCACGGAACGCTGCTCGCCCGCGACCTGCCGCTCACCCCGGTGTGCCAGATGCGCCCCGGCTCACGCTGGCTGGAGAGTCTGAATTTCACGCAGGCCGACGGCCTCGGCGTTCCCCTCTTCTGTCTCTACAGTACGGACGACAATCTGATCGTCCCGGCTGCGAGCGGGACGTTTGCGCAAGCCGCCGCGATCCGTTTGCGCGGTCTGGGGCATCTGAGCCTCCTGTTCTGCGATGACGCCCTCGACGCGGTGATCGCCGCGCTACACCAGAGCGATTGACGTGAGCGCCGCAGCGGCATCCGCCGGCCCGCTGGGCCGTCTCATCAAGCGCATGCACGCTCTGCAGGACCTGGAGGGCAAGGATCCGTCCCTCGCCTCGCGTCTGCAGGAGTTGCGCGCCTGGCAGTCCGCGCGCCTGGCACGCACCTATGCCGATCTGGCCACAGACCCCACCGAAGCGCCGGCCCTGAAGTTCTTCCTGACCGACCTGTACGGTCCGCAGGATTTCCGCCGCCGCGACCACGATCTTGCCCGGGCAGGCGCCATTCTGGAGCGCACGCTGCCGCAGGGCGCACTCGGCGTTCTGCTTGATGCGCTGGCGTTGAACGTTCTGTCTGCCGAGCTAGATCACGACATGGCGCGCACGCTCGAGCCCGGTCCGATTTCATCGGCAACATACGCGCAGGCCTACCGCCGCAGCGGACGTCTCGAGGATCGCCGCCGCCAGATCGAGCTCATTGTGCGCGTCGGCGAGCAGCTCGCCCGTACCGTCCGGCAGCCTCTGGTTGGATTGGCCTTGCGCGCCGCCCGTGCGCCGGCCTACCTTGCCGGCTTCGGCACATTGCAGGAATTTCTGGAGCGAGGCTTCCAGGCATTCAGTCGGCTCGGCCACGAGCTCTCCTTCCTCGACACGATCCGCACGCGCGAATCGACGCTGAGCGAAGCACTCGCACGCGGCGATACGAACCTGCTCAATGGGTGTTCGTGAGCGGACAGCGGGCTCGCCCTGCGAGGTCCCGCAACCTGTCCGCCGACCTGCGGGTCAACCGCGCCTGTCCCGCAACCGGCACACCCTGCGCACCACGTAAGGTCTGCTCGGCAAGCACCCGGGCGCCACGATGCCCGCCCCCGTCATCCGCCGGCCGGAGTTCCCTGGGGCGCGTCCCGAACCGAGCCCCCCGCCTGGCGCAAGAGGCTGAACACCCTTCAGGAACGCGTGCCGTTCTCCAGCCGGTAGCGCAGCCACACCGCGCCGCCCTCAAGCACCTCGCTGCTGGTCAGCTGCATACGCGTGAGCGGCGCGCGTTGCTCGGCATCTTGCGCCGCGGAATCGAACACGCTCGGAGCCCCCTGGGCACCGTCCACCGCAGGACACAGCGCAAGGCTGATCTCATCGATCAATCCGGCACGCAAAAATGCGCCGTTGACGTGCCCGCCGCCTTCGATCAGCAGACGCCGGATCCCCAGCTGCTCGTACAGGAACTGCAGCACCGCCGCCAGATCGAGCGCGCCCTCACCGCCGAAGAAATACGAGACCCCGTCGCGCCGAAGCCCCTCCAGGTGCGCATCGGACACCTGCGAACCGAGCACTACCACGATCGGATCGCCCCCGATGTCGGCCCGTCCCCAGGCGATCCGGCCGTGCAGATCGAGCACAATCCCGAATGCCGGGGCCTGCCGGCGGGGCAGCCAAGGCTCGCGCGGATAGACCTGCTCACTGCGTGCGGGGTAGGTGCTCCCCTTGGCAAATTCCTCTCCGGTCACCCGCCCGATCAACCACGCATCCCCCGCCAGGCGCTCATGCAGACGCTCGAACAGCGTTCCGCCGTCGCGGGTTTCCGGACGCCATCGGCTGTGCAGAATGCGTCCGTCGAGACTCGCGACCATGTGACAGATGACATAAGGCTTCATCAAAGATCTCCACCGACCTCGGCAGCGCTGCGGTGCGCGCGACCCATTTAATACAGGCCACCGCGCCCGCGCAACGCCCGGGAGGGGGAGGAAAACTGTTAGCCCGCGCACACTTCGAGCCTGCGGCGCTGGTATATCGGGCGCGATGGTCGTAAGACTGGCGCAACATCGGGCTAAGCAACCTAAGGCTACCCCGGGGTCGACCCATGATCGACATCATCGTCTTCGCCGCCATGGCACTGCTGCTCGTCGGATACGCCGCCATGCTCTACGGCGGTCTGCGGCGCGCGCAGCGGCGTCTCACCCGCGCCTGGTCCAATCTGAATTTTGCCTGGGACCGACGCGATGGGGATCTTGTGAAGCTCCTCGAGCTGTGCCGGCAGGAAGGTCCGTGCGACGGTGAATTGATTGAACGGGTGCTGCGCGCGCGCCAGGCACTGCAGGATGCACGCCAGCAACGCGACGTATCTGCCGTGAATGACGCCGAGGAGGCCCTGCGCCGCACTCTTGGACCGGTGTATCCGGCCGCCTCGCGCCAACGGCATGGACATGCCGAGGCCGTGGTACGCGCGCTGCGGCTGCGCATCCAGGCGCACGAGCAAGCGATCGCAGCGGCCCGCACGCGCTACAACAACGCGGCGAACGCGCTGAACTCGCGAATCGAAATGTTGCCCGAGACGCTGATCGCGGGCCTGTGCGGCGTGACACCGGTCACACTGCTGCAGTGCGCCACCGTCGCGCAGGCCGATATCGGCCTCGGCTTGGCGTTCAGCAAATGACCGCACGCCCCCGAACCACTCAAGATCCGCGCCACCACCGCCGATAACCTCATACTTCCGCAACGTCAAGATCCCAGCCATGTCCTCTGATCCGACCAAACAGATCGGTTGCCGCGCCTGCCGCGAACCCAGCACCACGCCTGAGTTCACCATGGCCTTTCAGCCCATCCTCGACAGCGAGTCGGGCGAGGTGTTTGCGCATGAAGCACTGGTGCGTCCACTGGGCGGCGGCTCGGCGTACGAGGTGCTCAGCCAGATCACCGCCGAGAACCGCTACGCGTTCGACCAGGCCTGCCGCGTCAAGGCGATCAGCCTCGCCGCTGAACTGGGCATGCGCAGCCTGCTGAACATCAACTTTCTGCCCAATGCCGTTTACCAGCCGGCCGCTTGCATCCGCGCCACGCTCGAGGCCGCCGCCCGGACCGGCTTTCCGCTGACGCAGATTGTGTTCGAAGTGACCGAAGATGAGCGCTCGCGCGACGCGAAGCATCTGATGGCGATCTTCACCGAATATCGGCGGCACGGAATGCGCACGGCGATCGATGATTTTGGCGCCGGTCATTCTGGATTGAACATGCTGGCGCAGTTTCAGCCCGACATCGTCAAAATCGACATGGCGCTGACGCGCGATATCCACACCGACCGGGTCCGCCGCACCATCACCGGCGCGGTGGCGCAGATGTGCGCACAGCTTGGCATCACGGTGATCGCCGAAGGCATCGAGTCACTCGATGAGGCGTTGTGCCTGCGCGATCTTGGCATTCATCTGCTGCAAGGCTTCTACTTCGCTCGGCCACAGCTCGAAGCGCTGCCGCCGATCGCCAGCGGCGCATTGCAGGCGATCCGCAATGCAACCGATGAGTACGCCTACAAGACTCTTTCGCGCGCGGCACATTAAACGCGCCGCACGCACACCCCTCATCAGCATCTACACGCCCTGAGGCTCGCCGCCGGATCGGCGCACGGCAGAGACTCTCGCGCCGCACTCCCGAACCTCAATATAAACAGGCGCTTGCCGTCCGCGCCGCTTCGAGCCGGAAAAAAAACGTAAAGTAATTCGGCGCATCTCTCCACGTCGATGCGCTTCCCGCGCACGCGGCGCGTCCACAGTGCCCCGCGCACTGTCTAGGACAGTGCGCCATCGACTCCGTCACATTTCTTGCTGTTGTCTGGATGCCTCTGCTATACATCCGGACAAATCCGAAAGCACAAGAGACCAACATAGGCGCGGAAGGCATTCCCGTCGGAGCGCTTTCCAACACGACGCATTTGGTTCATGGAATGACATTGTCATGTCAGGGCGGATCCGGCATTGGATCCATCATGCGACGCCGGCTTGCCGTGTCGACGGGCCGTGCGCGCCGCCATTACTCATTTGGGAGCATCCAGATGTTTGTTAATAAAATTCTTCCTCGATTGGTTCTCGCGGCGCTGTGCGCGGTAGTGGCGGCAGCCCCGGCAACGGCGCTCGCAGCTCCCGGCCGCGACTTCAGTCGCAAATCGGAAGACGCCGGACCTGCCGCGTCCTCGACCCAGATCACGAGCCAGATCATCCTCAACGTGACCAATTTGCGCGCGTTGCGGAATTACGTGCTGTCCACGGTGACTCCGGGTGATCCGAATTTCCATCACTTCTTGACGGTCGAGCAGTTCAGCAACAATTTTTCACCGTCTGAGAAGAGCATTCAGCAGCTCGTGCAATACCTGCACTCCTACGGAATCACGATCGAGAAGATCTACCGTGATCACCTCGACATCACCATCAGCGGCACTGCGGCGCAAATCAATGCGGCCTTCTCCACGCAGGAGCGCATGTACCAGCGCGATGGGAAGACATTCTACCGGCCGGCGTGGAAGTACTCTCTGCCGGGCACTCTCGGTCAGATGGTGCTCTCGGTGCCGGGACTGAGCAGTGAGCCGGCAAGCTTCCACCCGATGATCGTGCGACTCGGCCACGGCGTCTACCAGAAGATGGCCGCACCGAATATCCGCTGGCCGCACAACGGCACCGCGAGCGGTGTACCCGGTGACTACACCGTGGGCGACGTCGCTAACTTCTACAATATAAACCCCCTCTATAGCGAGGGCATTACCGGGCGGAACCAGACCATTGGCATCATGACGCTCGCCAATTTCCGCCGCGCGGACGTCTACGCCTACTGGAACGACATTGGCTTGAAGGTCAAGCCAAACCGCGTCTCGAAAGTGATGGTCGACGGCGGCACGCCGGTCGCCGCCAATGTCGGCGACGACGAGACCTCGCTCGACGTCGAGCAATCCGGCGGCATTGCTCCCGATGCGCGCATTCAGGTCTACATCGCCCCGAATACAAATCAGGGCTTCCTCGACCTGTTCTATACGGCCGCATCGGCGAACCGCGCCGACACCGTGTCGATCAGCTGGGGTGAACCGGAAGAGCTGTACTTCGCGGCACTCAACGGCGGGACCGATTACACCGGTCAGCTGCGCGCGATCGACCAGGCGCTGCTCGAAGGCGCCGCCCAGGGGCAGTCATTCTTCGCCGCTGCGGGCGACGCGGGCGCATACGACATCAATGACTCGCAGATCGCGCCGATTCCGCAATACTCCGAGCAACTCTCGGTGGACGCACCAGCGTCGGATCCGGCCATCACGGCGGCCGGCGGCCTGACCATCAACGCGACGATTCCCGGCATCCCGAGCCTCGGCTGCCCGGCCATCCCAATCGCCCAGCAGCAGGTGTGGGGCTGGGACTACCTGCTCAACGCCTGGGGCAGTTGCCTCGGCTTGAGCACTGCCGATCTGTTTCCGGTCGGCGGCGGCGGTGGCGTGAGCTCATTCTGGCCGATGCCCTCCTATCAGCGCCAGACCATGGGCGTGCAGCGCACGCAACCGGGTCAGAGTCTGTATCAGTACCCGAATCCGCCGAGCACCGCGGGCGGAACGGACCTGATCGACCTGCCGGCGAATTTCCTCGGGCGCAATATGCCGGATCTTTCGCTCAATGCCGATCCCGAGACGGGCTACATCCTGATCGACTGCACGGACTTCCCCGAACCGGCCAATCCCCAGTGTGCAGCGGCCGGCTTTGGCGGCACCAGCTTCGTCGCGCCGCAGCTGAACGGCATGACCGCACTGATCGATCAGGCCTCCGGCGGGCGCGTCGGCCTGCTCAACCCCACGATCTACGCCTTGCAGAACGAACTCGGCTACGGTCGCGGCTCCCCCTTCATGGACGTCGCCGCGGGCGACAACTGGTTCTACCACGGCCTGCCGGGGTATGACGATGGCTCCGGCATAGGCGCCGTCAATGTCGCGCGCCTGGCATTGATCTACTCGTTTCTCAACGGTGGGGATGAGAGTCATTCGGGCCATCAGCACTGATCGCTGAGGCGAATAGCCCCTGAGCAGCAGCCTCTTTCCGCACCCGCGGAAAGAGGCTGCTGCTTTTGGATTCCCTCGCGTGCGCAGCGTGCCGATCCTCGCCACGGCGCCATCGTGCGCCAGACTCGCCCCTGCGCACTCGAAGCCGAAGCGCACCCCTTAAGGTGCGCGAGGCGTTCATCGCTTCTCGAGCGCCCTTGCGGGGTAAGCGTTCGGGACGCACACCTGACTTCTGCGGCGGCGAGCTATGAGCATACCTGGCCACCTCAGTTGGAGTGGACAGGTGAACACCCGGGGATGAACGTCTATCCCTGAGAGCAAGGCTCGTCGAAACTCACACCACAGTATGGGCAGAAATTAGGCCGTGCAAACAGGCGGCTGCGCTTGAAGTGCATTCGGCCGACGACACAGTGGCCAAGGACGGCGCGGCACTTAGGGCACCGAGCGTACACGGCGTATAAAGCGGTTCCCCCGAATGCGGCGAAGCCCACGAGAAACCAGGGAAGCATTGCGGGGGTGTGCATGAATATCATCATTGCCAGTAATCCAACCCACAGAATTCCAGCGACGATTCCGGCGCGACGCGTCCGGCGGTCCAGCTGCTGTCGGATGGTGTGAGGCATTTTTCTTAACTTTCCGTACATCGCCGGTACTGTGGCCGCAGAACTCACCTTGCGCCGATACGCCGCCTATGCCCGTGGGTGGACGATCGGGGCGTCGGCAGGCGCCCCAGGACATCCGCCAGATCGCCGTACGGGTCGTGTCCGTTCAGCTGGGCCGCCTTGGATCAGGCTCGTGATGACGGCGGCACGCTGGCCGGCGCGTAGTGATCCGGCGAAGCGCCAGTGGGCTCTTCCGCGGGCCGCCGAACGGATGCGATTCTCCATTCCTGCGTAGTCACACTGGAGATGGGCACAAACGCTCACGGGCGGGGCCTGTCAGAGCCCCGCCCGTGAGACATCATCCTCAACTATGCGAGCGCGCCTCTGGACTCACCCCAGAGAGGCCCCACATACCTCGGGGTACGGTTCAGCCGTTGCCCCAGCCGTTGCCTCCACCATCGCCACGCCCCGGATAGGTGGTGCAGCCGTGGGCGGCATTGTTGTACTCGGGCTGGATCCAATACGCATGCCCGGCGAGATTGACCTTGCTCGGATCGAAGTACACGGTCGTGGTCGGACCGGGAACCGCCGGCGGCGGCGGATTGATCGCCAGGAAGCTGCACTCGTCGCCGATCTCCTGACCGAACAGGCCGTTGGCCTCCTCGTTCCACCAGCCAGTCGGCCAGAAGCCCGGGGGATTACCCACGGTATTCGGGTCGGTGATGGTCTCGAACGTCTCGTGCGACAGCACGCTGTCCGTCGAATCCACCAGCTGGCCATTGCCCGTATTCGGCCGCACCGAACAGCCGCTCACGTCCTGAAACGGTTCGACCGAATACAGCGCGAGAGTCGAGTTCGGGAACTGCGACGCGTTGTGATACGCGCAGTAGCTGAAGGTGCTCGGAACATCCGGTGAGTAGCATATCCCGGCGACCTGACACTCATCCTGACCCGGCGGCAGAAAGATGTCGTAGATCGAATTGAAGCCGGTCGGGAGTCCAAACGTGGTGGTGACCTCGTACACGATCTCTTGCATCTGGAAGTCCGACAGCGCGACGCCGGGCGTCATGCCCGTCAGCGTCACCATGATGGGCTTCGGATAGACGCGATAGCGGTCACCGTCGTAGGCATGAACGTACTGGTCGGTGATGTGAATCATCCGGCTGCGGCCGAGATCGCTCAGGAATCCGGCCGGATCACCCCAGCACGTCGCAATGGAGTTGCACGATCCGTTGGTAGTGGTGTCAACGTAGATCATGTACTCGGTGGCCGACTGCACCGTGTGCCCGCCGTGGTACTGCAATTGGCCGGGATAACGCGTGCTCCGGCCGTTGTCGTGCCAGTCGCCGGACGAATCCCCGGGTCCGCCCCCGCGCATCTCGAACCGCTGCGCGCTCAGCGCCGTCTGGCCGGCTGCCGTGTTCGCGAACAGCAAGTGCGGAACGCCTTGATGCGCCTGCGCAACCTGAGTTTTAGCGTAGCCCGCGAGATTCACCGTCAGCTGCAGTGGCTGTTGTGCGGCCTGGGCCGGCGAGCACGTCAGAACCGTCGCAATCGTTCCAGCCGCCACCGCCAGCGCGGAAGACCATAAACGCAACCTTTGCATGGAGTACTCCTCGTTTGTTATTTCCATCGGACAGGAGAGCTTCGTTGTTGTTGTTCAACATTCAGCCCGTTGTTATTGCAGACACCCCGGAGAACGCCTGACGCACGGAATTTCAAGTGACGATTTAGATTGGCTCAGAAGGCACTGTTTTTCTGCGTATCAGGGCATCTTCCCCAGGAGATGCTGATCGAGCATAGGCGCCGGATTCTGCGTCTGTCAAGTTTGACACTTTCGTGTCAAACAGTGCGCTTATCAGCGTGCGCGCTCGCCGTGGAAGCGAATTTCAAGCGCACCATTTCAGGCGCACCGACCATCGTGAATGCACCCGCGGCGCCCACCGATCGGCGACGGAGCGCTACAGAATCACGCTGCCGGGAGGACTGCGGGCCGGGCCGGTCCATTGCACGCGCCGCGTGGTGTTGCTAGGCTGCAACGCATCTGCCCCTGCGGCGCCGCGCGAGGAAGCGCACATGATTTACGTGGCGATTCTGGTGGCCGCCGTATTCCTGCTCATCGCCTTCGCGGTCGAGCAGCTCGACCGGGCCTCGGGCCTGCCCTCAGTGGTCGTCATGATCGCGCTCGGATTGGTGGCCCAACCGCTGCTGCAGGCCACCGGGTTCGTCGTGCGCGGCATCACCAGCAGCGTGCCCGTGGCCGGCGCCATCGCGCTGGTGCTGATCGTGCTGGAGGGTGCCCTCGATATCGAACTGCGCCGCGAACGGCTCAGACTCGCCGCCACAGCCTTCGCGATGGCAACGCTCGCGCTACTGCTCTACGGCGGAGTGTTCATGCTCATCGCCGCCAAAATGCTGGGACTCTCCTATATGCAGGGTGCGATCCTCGCCACCCCGCTCGCCCTCATCAGCAGCTCCGTCGCCATCCCCGCCAGCCGCAGTCTCGGTCCGCACGCCCGGGAATTCGTGGTGTACGAGAGCTCCACGTCCGACATTCTCGGGGTGCTCGTATTCTTCGCGCTCGTACAGTCCGGCGCAACGGTGCAGGGCTTTCTCACCGGTCTTGCCGGCGGCGGCGCGCTCTCGCTGCTGCTCGCGGCGATCTGCTCGATCGCCCTCGTGGCGATCTCCACACGCGCCACTGCGCACGTGCGCTACATCCCATTGCTCGCCGGGCTGTTCGCGCTGTACTCCGCCGGGGAGCTGCTGCACCTCTCGCCGCTGATCATGGTGCTGCTGTTCGGACTGATGCTGAACAACCAGCCGGTGCTGACACGCATCCCGGGAGTGGCGCGGATCGGAGAGAAGATCTCCCCGCAGACGGTCGGTGAGCTGAAGGTATTGGTGCAGGAGTTGACCTTCGCCGTGCGCGGATTCTTCTTCTTCGTGCTCGGTTATTCGACCAAGCTGATCGACTTCACCTCGCTTAAGGCCTGGGCCGCCGCGGCGATCATCCTGGTCATCATCTACGGGCTGCGCTATGTGATGCTGCGGCCCTTCGGGCGCGCGCTCAGCGCCGAACTCACCTTGCTCGCCCCGCGGGGGCTGATCACCACCGTACTCTACCTGGAGGCGCGCCGCACGCTGCATTTGCCCTCGTACTTCGACGGCACGATCCTGCTGGTGGTGTTCCTGTCCGCCGCGGCGCTCACCCTGGTTCGCCGGCCCACCCCCGCCCCGGTCACCGGCTAACCTGTCTCGTCGGGACCCGGCGCCCCGGCTACGCTGCCGAGCGCTAGGGCCGTCAGTTCCTCCTCGCTCGGCCGCTCGGCCTGGAGCGACTGGCGGGCACGCTCGAGCCAAGGACCCGGCACCTGCACTTCGACATTCTGCTCCAACCCGGGAATCGGCCCGAACGTGCGCACCTGCGCCGGGATGCCATCGGCCTGCAGCCGGCCGGCGAGCACCTGCGCGGCCAGCGGATCGGGGCACGTCTGCAGCACAACCCAAGAGTCATCACGCGTCGTGAACATCTCAGTGACTCAGGTAATGCTCGACCCAGCGCAGCATGGCGCGATAGAACAGCGCCCGGTGCACCGGATCCTGGGGCATGTGATAGGCCCCTGGAATGCCGAGGAATTTCACCGGTACATGCCGGCTCGCCAGCGCGTGGTAGAGCGCAAACGACTCGGTGATCGGCACGGTGACATCCGCGGTCCCGGAGAGAATCAGTGTCGGGGTGGTGATGTCACCGGCGTAGGTGATGGGCGAGCCGCTGCGATACAGCGCCGCGGAGCGCGGGTCCCACGGGCTGCCGCCGAGGGAGTCGCGGGTCCAGGCGAGATTCCCGTCGCCCGACAACTCGTACTCCTCGGTCCAGTCGGTTACACCGTCGGCCACCACGGCGCAGCGCCAGAAATGTTGATGTCCGATCAGCCAGGTCGTCATGTACCCGCCGTAGGAGTGTCCGACGGCCGCGATGCGTGCGCTGTCGAGCAGACCCCGCGACTGAAGCATCCGGATGCCGGAGATCACGTCGCTGTCCGGACCGACACCCGGATCGCGATAGATGGCGTGCTCGTGCGCATTGCCGAGGTTGTCGCTACCGCGATAATTCGGCTCGAAGACCAGATACCCCTGAGCGGCGAACAGCAGCCTGAGCGGCCCGATCTCATCGGCATCAAAATGACGGATCGACGCCGCCTCCGGACCGCCGTGGCTGAACACGACGAGCGGGTAGCGCCTGCCGGGCACATAGCCGTTGGGATAGGTGAGAATCCCGTCGTTTGGCTGGCCATCCGGGGCATGCCATTGCACCGCGACGCTGCGCGGGTATGCGTAGGACTTGAAGCTGCGGTTCAGTTGCGTCAGGCGCTCCGGCGCGCTCCCCGGTGAGCGCAGCAAGTACAGCTCCGGTGCGCGCGAGGTGTTGTCCGCCACCACCGCGATCGCCCCGCGCGAGGAGACGGCAACGCTCAGAGCCTGCAGTCCGTTCAGCGCCAGCGCCCGGCCCGGTCCGTGAAGCGGCTGCAGGAACAGCCGGCTGTCGATGCCGTCATCGGCCATGCCGAGCAACGCCTCGCCGCCGGGCAGCCAGGCGAAATTGGCCGCAAAATCGCGGCCGAGCGCGGCACTGACATCGCGCGCCTTACCTTGGGGCGAGCCGACGTACAGATCCATCACGCTCACCGGGCCAGGCCCATGCGGGTAGAGGTAGGCCACCGTCGCACCGCGCGGCGCGAAGCGCGGCGCGTATTCGTAGCTCTGGTGCGCACCGATGCGCCGTTGAATGCCACTGGCCACGTCGAGCGCCATGATGGTGGTCCGATCGCTGTCGCCATCATCCGCGTCGGCCTGACGCGTATAGACGATCCAGCGTCCATCGGCCGACCAGGACGGCGCAGTGATGCCGCCGCCAAAGGGCGGTGGCGTCTCGAGCACGCTGCCCGGACCGTGGGTCAGTTGGCGTGCTGCACCGCCTTGCAGCGGCTGCAGCCAAATCTCCGCGGGCACCGGCGGTCGATCGATCAGGTAATCATCATCATGGATCGCGAACAGGTCATGGTGGGTCCGGCGCTGACGGGCGCTGAGCACAGAGCGATCCGCCGTGACGTAGGCCAGCGCGCGGCCGTCCGGGCTGAACGCAAACTGCTCGACACCTCGCGGCGCATCGGTCAGCGCGCGTGGCGTACCGCCCGTCGCTGCGACCTCGAACACCTGCGCGGCCTGCCCGTCCACCTTGCCAATGAACGCGACGCTGCGTCCATCGGGACTCCAGCGCACTTCGGACAGCTCGCGCATGCCGCGCACCAGCGTCGACATCGAGCCGCCGCGCACCTGCAGCACCCGCAGCGTCGGATCCCAGCGATCCTGCACGAAGTCCCCACGGATCGTACGCACCGCGATCCGGCCGCCGCCGGGTGAGAAATGCGGTGTGCCGAAGCGCACCAGGGCACGAAAGTCGCGCAGCGTCAGCGCCGGGCGCGCCTGAGCGGCGGCGGCGGCGGCACACAGCGCAACGGCGGATGCGAACAGCGCGGTACGGGCGTTCATACAGGACTCCGCAGCAGGCGCCGGTGCGCCCCGATCGGGTATTTTGGCACGAAACCCCGCGCAGGCGCGCCGGGCCCGCGCTGAGGTACTATGGCCGCTCGCCCCGATGTCCCCGCGCTGCGCGCGGGGCAGCGCGGTCCGGGCGGACCATCGCCGGGCGATCTCACGGCTCATCACGCAGCGGCCGACATGCCGCGCTTCAGGGGGCCGTGCGATCGGGCCGCCCCACACTAGGATGAGGAGAGCGCATGCACACCCGCACACTCGGCAGCAACGGCACGACCCGCCTGGAAGTCTCCGCGCTCGGTCTTGGCTGCATGGGCATGAGCTTCGGCTACGGGCCGCCGCGCGAGAAGCGCGAGATGATCGCGCTGCTGCGTGCCGCGGTCGACCGCGGCATCACGTTCTTCGACACCGCCGAGGTGTACGGCCCGTGGGCCAACGAGGAGTTGCTCGGGGAGGCGCTCTCGCCGGTGCACGAGCCGCTGGTGATCGCCACCAAGTTTGGCTTCAGCATCGATGCGCAGGGCCGCCGCCAGGACGCCCTCGACAGCACCCCGCAGAACATCCGGGCCGTGGCCGAGGCCTCGTTGCGCCGGCTGAAACGCCCAACGATCGACCTGTTCTATCAGCACCGCGTCGATCCGAAGGTCCCGATCGAGGACGTGGCGGGCGCCGTGCAGGATCTGATCCGCGCCGGCAAGGTGCGCCATTTCGGACTCTCGGAAGCCAGTCTCACCACGATCCGGCGCGCACACGCCGTGCAGCCGGTAACCGCGCTGCAGAGCGAGTACTCCCTGTGGTGGCGCGAGCCGGAAGCGGAGCTGCTGCCGGCACTTGAGTCCCTGGGCATCGGCTTCGTGCCCTTCAGCCCCCTGGGGCGCGGCTTTCTCACCGGCAAGATCGATGCGCACACGCCTTTCGATGCGACTGACATGCGCAACACCGTGCCGCGCTTCAGCCCCGAGGCACGCCGGGCCAACCTCGCGCTGGTCGAGGTGCTCGGCACGATGGCGGCGCGCCAGCGGATCACTGCCGCACAGCTGGCGCTCGCCTGGCTGCTCGCCAAGGCGCCCCAGATCGTGCCGATCCCGGGTACGACCCGCCTCGAGCGGCTGGAGGAGAACATCGGCGCCGCGGCGGTGCGCCTCGATGCCGCGCAGATTCAGCAGATCGAGCAAGCCGCCGCACGCATCCCGGTGCACGGCGAGCGCTACTCGCAACAGATGGCCCGGCTGGTCGACCGCTGAGGCGGGCGCTCCCGGACCGCATCGCCGCACACGGCGGCGCTTGGCATTCATCAGGAGCTTTCAGTCGATGTACAAGGCAAAAGCATATGCGGCACTCAGCGCCGCCTCGCCCCTCGCCCCGCACACCATCGAGCGGCGCGAGCCGACCCCCACCGACGTGCGGATCGAGATTCTCTTCTGCGGCGTCTGTCACTCTGACCTGCACCTGGTGCGCGACGAGTGGAACGCGGCGATGCCGGCGGTCTACCCCGTGGTGCCGGGGCACGAGATCGTCGGACGCGTCAGCGCAGTCGGCTCGGCCGTCACGCGCTACCGCGCCGGCGATCTGGTCGGTGTCGGCTGCCAGGTCGACTCCGACGGCACCTGCCCGGACTGCCGCGCCGGCCACGAGCAGCTCTGCGCCAACTCGGTGCTCACCTACAACTCCCCGGACAAGCACACCGGCGGGGTGACCTACGGCGGGTACTCCGAGAGCGTCGTGGTCGATGAGCGCTTCGTGGTGCACATCCCGACGAACCTCGATCCGGCCGGCGCCGCGCCGCTGCTGTGCGCCGGCATCACCACCTACGCACCGCTGCGCCGCCAGGGCGTCGGCCGTGGCACCCGCGTCGGGGTGGTCGGGCTTGGCGGACTTGGGCATATGGGCGTGAAGCTCGCCCATGCCATGGGCGCTGAGGTGCACGTGCTCACCACCTCGGCGCGCAAGCGCGAGGATGCGCATCGGCTCGGCGCCGACGGCGTGATCGTCACGCACAACGCCGAGGAGATGGCCCGATACGCCGGACATTTCGACGTCATCCTCGATACCGTCTCGGCCGCGCACGACCTGAACACCTATCTGGGCCTGCTGCGCCACCACGGCAATCTGACGCTGGTCGGCATCCCGGAGCAGCCGTTCGTGATTTCGGCATTCACACTGCTCAGCGGCGAGCGCAGCATCGCCGGCTCGGTGAACGGCGGCCTGCCCCAGACCCAGGAGATGCTCAATTTCTGCGGGGAACACAACATCACCGCCGATGTCGAAGTCATTGCGATCCATGAGGTTAACGAGGCCTACGAGCGGCTGAGCAAGGCCGACGTGAAGTACCGCTTTGTGATCGATATGGCCTCCCTGAAGGGTTGAAACGTCCGCCGAGGTATCCCCATGAGTTACTACATCGCCAAGACACTGCAGCAGGACTTTGATGCGACCGTGGACGAGGTCACCGCGCGTTTGAAGGAACACGGTTTCGGTGTGCTCACCGACATCGACGTTCAGGCGACCCTGAAGGCGAAAATCGGGGCCGATACGCCGAGGTACCGCATCCTCGGCGCCTGCAATCCGCGCCTGGCGCACGAGGCGCTGCAGCGCGAGAGCCGCCTCGGGGTGCTGTTGCCGTGCAATGTGATCGTGCGCGAGACGGCCGAGCACCAGGTGGAAGTGGCGAGCGTCGATCCGGTGGCCTCCCTGGAGCGCACCGGCAACGAGGACCTGCGCGCCACGGCTGAAAAAGTCCGCAGCGAACTCGCGGCGGTCATCGAGGCGCTCGGCCGCTGACCAGCATGTGGCGCGCGCGCCGGCCGGTCGGTCCGACCCCGGCGCGCCGCCCGGCCGGTGCGACCACGCGCCTCCTCCTTTCGGAGGAGAGCGCCGTTCGGGCCGGCTGGAAACGATACACTTGGGGGAATGCCCCGGTTTCGCGAACTCCTGGCCGCGTTCGCTCGGCCCTCGATGCGCATCGCGCTGATCGTCGCCTGCGCGATGTTCATGCAGAACCTCGACTCGACCATCATCGTCACGGCGCTGCCGGCGATGGCGCACAGCTTCGCCACCAACGAGAGCCGGGTCAGCGAGGGCATCACCGCGTACGCGCTCGCCGCGGCGGTGTGCATCCCGGCGAGCGCCTGGCTCGCCGAGCGCATCGGGGCGCGCACGCTCTTTGCCGTCTCGATCGGGCTGTTCACGCTCGCCTCGATGGCCTGCGGACTCGCCGGCAGCTTCACCGCGTTCATCACCGCACGGCTGATCCAGGGGGGCTCGGCCGCCATGATGTCCCCAGTCGGACGGATGATCGTGCTGCGCAGCACCGACAAGCGTGAGTTGATGCCGACGCTCTCGACGCTCGTCTGGCCGGGGTTGCTCGCCCCGGTGATCGGGCCGGCACTCGGCGGATTCATCACCGAGGCGCTCTCGTGGCGCTGGATCTTCTACGTCAACGCCCCAATCGGCGTGATCGCCATCGCGCTGGTGCTCGCGGTGATCCCCGATCACAAGGCGAGCGAGCGGAGCGCATTCGACGGGCGGGGCTTTCTCTGGCTCGCCACCGCGGTCGGCTGTCTCAGTTACGGCCTCGATCTGCTCGGCGGTGAGCACATCGAGGTGCCGCTCGCGCTCGGACTGCTCGCGGCCGCCGTCGCGGCCGGATACGGCGCGGTCCGGCACCTGGACGCCACGCCGCGGCCGCTGGTGCGGCTGAACGTGCTGCGCAACACCGCCTTTCGGGTCGCCACCGTGACCGGCGGTGGACTGACCCGCGCGGCGATCAGCGCCACGCCCTTCCTGCTGCCGATGATGCTCGAGGTCGTCTATCGGCTGACGCCACTGCAAAGCGGCGTGCTGCTGCTGATCTACATGGCGGCAAATCTGCTGATGAAGATCGTGACCAACCTGATCGTGCGCCGCTTCGGGCTACGACAGGTGCTCCTGGTCAACGGCGCCATCACCGCCTGCGGAATCGCCGCCTGCGCATGGATTTCCCCGGCGCTGCCGGAGTCGCTGATCGTGCTGATCCTGCTGTTCGCCGGCGCCAGCCGCTCGATGCAGTTCTCCGCG
>JAKCDC010000050.1 GCA_021838635.1 Pseudomonadota bacterium | reverse complement strand
TGGAGACCTCCATGCCCGTCAGGTTGGTCATCATGGTCTGAAATTCGTACAGCAGCTGCAGCGTTCCCTGGCTGGCCTCGGCCTGGTAGGGCGTATAGGCGCTGTAGAATTCCCCGCGCGTCGCGAGCGCCCAGACCGCCGAGGGAATGTGGTGCTCATACGCGCCGGCGCCGATAAAGCACAGCGGCCGCCCGTCGCGGCGCGAGCGCTCGCCCATCAGCCGCGCCAGCTGCATCTCATTGAGCGCCTCGGGCACGCCCGCGAGCGCCCCGATGCGCAGATTCGCGGGAATCTCCTCGAAGAGCCGCTCGATGCCATCGACCCCGATGGCCTCGAGCATCGCCGCGACGTCTGCGCGGGTATGCGGCACGAATGCCATCAGTCGCTCTCCTCGGCGGTAAGCTTCTCGTATTCAGCGGCTGACAGCAGCGCGGGCAGCGCCCCCGAGGGACGCAGCCGCGCGAGCCAACCGGCGCCGTACGGGTCGGTATTGAGCGTCTCGGGCGCCCCGGCGAGTGCACCGTTGCCCTCGGTGACCTCACCGCTGAGCGGCGCGTAGACGTCCGAGGCTGCTTTGACCGACTCGACCACGGCGAACGGCTCGCCGGGGGTCACCGTGCGGCCCGCCTCGGGGACCTCGACGAACACCAAGTCGCCGAGGGAATGCTGCGCGTGGTCGGTAATGCCGACCTCGACGATGCCGTCGGGCAGCGTCCGCAGCCATTCGTGGGTCCGCGTGTATTTGAGATCGGAAGGAACCTTGCTCATGCGACGCTCCGTGGAGTCGAATCGATGTGTGTGTGTGGACGAATGCGATGGGTCTGGCGCTTGGGGCGGTGTGCGGCTCAGCCGACGAGCGACTTGCCGTGCCGCACGAAGGGCGGTTTAACGACGCGCGCAGCCAGTAGCTTGCCGCGCACCTCGACCTGCACCTGATCGGGCGCGGCGATCGGGATGCGCGCGAGCGCGATGGAGCGCTCCAGTGTCGGGGAGAACGTGCCGCTGGTGATCTGGCCCTCACCGATGCCCGGGGCGAGCACGCGTTGGTGCGAGCGCAGCACGCCGCGCTCCTCGAGGACCAGCCCGGTGAGTTTGTGTTCCAGCCCGCGCGCGCGCGCCGCCTCGAGCGCCTCGCGCCCGATGAAGGCCCGCGGGGTAGTCATGGCCACCGTCCAGGCGAGCCCGGACTCCAGCGGGTTGGTGGTCTCGTCCATGTCGTTGCCGTAGAGGTTCATGCCGGCCTCCAGGCGCAGCGTGTCGCGCGCGCCGAGGCCACAGGGCTGCACGCCCGCCGCGACGAGCGAGCGCCACAGCGCCTCGGCGTCCTCGGCCGGCACCATGACCTCGAAGCCGTCCTCGCCGGTGTAGCCGGTGCGGGCGATAAACCAGCGGCCAAGTTCGGCGCCGAAGAACGCCCCGAGCGCCAGTGCGCGCTCGGCGAGCGGCGGCGGCAGCAGCGCCGCAAGGCGCGCACGTGCCTCAGGCCCCTGCACGGCGAGCATCGCCAGATCGGTCCGCTCGCGCACCGTGAGACCGTACGGCTCGGCGTGACGGCGTATCCAGGCGAGATCCTTATCGCGCGTCCCGGCATTGACCACGACGCGAAACCACTGCTCGCCGAGGTAGTACACGATCAGATCGTCTATGACGCCGGCGCGCTCGTTGAGCAGACATCCGTAGAGCGCCTTGCCCGGGACGGTAAGCTTGCCGACGTCGTTGGCGAAGAGCTTCAGCAGGAACGGCCGCACGCCCTCGCCTTGCAGGTCCACGACGCACATGTGCGAGACGTCGAACAGGCCGGCGGCGCGGCGCACCGCATGGTGCTCGGCGAGCAGCGAGCCGTACTGCAAGGGCATGTCCCAGCCGCCGAAATCGACGATACGCGCACCGGCAGACTGATGAATGGCGAATAAAGGGGTTCGTCGAGCCACGGATCCTCCAGGGAAACAAAAAAAGCGGCAGGCCGCTCACCTGCCGCCCCTCTGTCCGGTGACCTGAGAGATCGGGCGCCCGCGCGCCTCTCCCCTTCGGTGGGTCGGTGCGCCAATGCGCCCGCCGCTCTCCAGAGACCCCGCGCAAAGCCCCTCGCGGGAGTCTGCGCAAGCTGCCGTTCATGTGCCTGAGCGTTTCCGGGCGGAATTGCGCCTTCGGCGGCCCGACCCTGGAGCCGGACTCTCTCCGAGCAGCTTGGTGTTCGGAATCCGGGCATGATACCAGCGTTGCGTCCCGAAGGAAGCAGCCCCCACGGGCGCCCGCGCCCGCGCTTGCGGCAATGGTCGCGGCGCGCGGCCCGGATCGGTAAAATGCCGAGTTCACTCTGATGACGTCCCTGAAGTCACTGGCAGGTTCCCATGTCGAGCATTGCACGCCGTTCTTCCGTTCAGGTCACCATTGGCGCGGTGCGCGTCGGCGGCAGCGCCCCGGTCGTCGTGCAGTCGATGACCAATACCGACACGGCCGACGTGGAAGGCACGACGCAACAGGTCAAGTCGCTCGCGCGCGCCGGCTCGGAGCTGGTGCGCATCACGGTCAACTCCGCCGAGGCCGCCGCGGCCGTGCCGCACATCCGCGAGCGGCTCGATCAGATGGGCGTGTCGGTGCCGCTGATCGGCGACTTCCATTTCAACGGACACAAGCTGCTGCGCGAGCATCCGGCCTGCGCCGAAGCGCTCGCCAAATATCGCATCAACCCAGGCAACGTCGGCCGCGGCAGCAAGCGCGACCCGCAGTTCGCCGAGATGATCGAGATGGCCTGCCGCTACGGCAAGCCGGTGCGCATCGGGGTCAACTGGGGCAGCCTCGATCAGGACCTGCTGACGCGCATCATGGATGAGAATGCCCAGCGCGCCGAGCCGCTGAGCGCGCAGCAGATCATGCGCAACGCAGTCGTGCTCTCGGCGCTGGAGAGCGCCGCGCGCGCCGAGGCGCTCGGCATGGCGCGCGATCGGATCATTCTCTCGGCCAAGGTGAGCGGGGTACAGGACCTCATCGCCATCTACAGTGATCTTGCCGCGCGGTGCGAGTATCCGCTGCACCTGGGACTGACCGAGGCGGGTATGGGCTCCAAGGGCATCGTCGCTTCGACCGCCGGCATGGCGGTGCTGCTGCAACGCGGCATCGGCGACACCATCCGGGTGTCGCTCACGCCCGAGCCGGGCGGTGACCGCAGCCAGGAAGTCATCGTCGCGCAAGAAATCCTGCAGACCATGGGGTTACGCGCGTTCCTGCCACTGGTGACGGCCTGCCCTGGCTGCGGCCGCACCACGAGCACCGTGTTCCAGGAACTCGCCCAGGGCATCCAGAGCCACATCCGTCACCGCATGCCCGAGTGGCGGCGCGAGTACGACGGCGTCGAGGACATGACCGTCGCGGTGATGGGCTGCGTCGTCAACGGCCCGGGTGAGAGCAAGCACGCCAACATTGGCATCAGCTTGCCCGGCACCGGCGAACGTCCGGTCGCGCCCGTGTACGAGGACGGTGAGAAGACCGTTACGCTCAAGGGCGATCACATCGCTCAGGAGTTCCAGGAACTGCTCGAGCGCTACGTGGCGCGCCGCTTCACCAAGAAATCTGCGCAGGACACGGCGGCGGCCTGAACCGCAGGCGCCAGGAGCGACACTCATGAGCGATCTGACCGAGCGCAAATGCACGCCATGCGAGGGCGGCGCCGCACCTCTGACGCGCGTTCAGGCCGAAGCGCGGCTCGGCGAACTCGCCCGGGGCTGGCAACTCGCCGCCGATGGCACATCCCTCGCCCGGGAGTTCCGCTTTGCGGATTTCCTGCACACCATGAGCTTCGTCAATGCGCTGGCGCACGTGGCGAACATCGAGGATCACCACCCGGACCTCGAAGTCGGCTACCACTATTGCCGCGTGCGCTACAGCACGCACGCCATCGGCGGACTCTCGGATAACGACTTCATCTGCGCGGCGAAGATCGACCGCATCGCACTCAGCTGAGCGGCGGGGCGCCCGGCCGCGCCGCGGCTGGCAGCTCACCGGAGAGCCCGAGCGCCTGCGCGATGAAGAGGCGCTTCAGCGCCTCACTGCGATTCACCCAGAGCAGGCCGTGCTGAGCGGCTCGGGCAAGCGGACCCTGGCCGTGGGCAAGGAAGCGGTTGAAGCCATCGATGGCGAGGGCCATGGGGGCCAACTCGCTCTTGCGCCAGCGCTCGTAGCGGCGCAGCGGGGCGAGCGCCCCGGGGTCCTCCCCGGCACGCAGCGCCTGCAGCACGCACTGCACGAGTGCCGCCGCGTCCAGCAACCCGAGATTCACGCCCTGGCCGGCCAGCGGATGCACCACGTGCGCCGCATCCCCGATCAGTGCGCAGCGCGCGGCGGCGAAGCGCTCGGCGCGCAGCCGCCGCAGCGCCAGACCGGCCCGCTCGGTGCACAGCTCAAGCGTCCCGAGCACCCCGCCGGACGCCTCCTGAAGCGCCGCCTCGAATTGCGTCTGCGACATCGCGAGCCGCTCACGCGCCACCGCCTCCTCGATCGACCACACGATCGAACTCGTCCCGTCGGCGAGCGGCAAGAACGCGAGCGTTCCCGCACCGAGGAAACGCTGCCAGGCGGTCCGTTCATGGGGCCGTTCGGTCCGCACGTTGGCGACGATTGCCGTCTGCCCGTAGTCTGCCGCCTGGACCGCGATACCGATGCTCTCGCGCACGCGCGAGCGGGCACCATCGGCGCCAACCAGCAGACGGCAGCGCAGCGAGCGCTCCCCGAGCTGCACCTCGACAGCCTCATCGCGAATCGACAGACCCGTGAACCCAGCGGTGAGAATCGTGCCACCGGCCGCCTCGAATGCGTCCAGCGTCGCGCACTGCACCAGCCGGTTTTCCGCGATCGCGCCGAGGTCGGCTTCGCCCACGGCGGCGGCATCGAACAGCAGCGCATCGGGACTGCGTGCCGGCAGATGCGCCGGCCACACACACATCCGCTCGTAGGGCTGGACGCGCTGCGCATCGATCCGCTCCCACGCGCCGGCAGATGCGAGAATCCGCTCACCGGCACGCGAGAACGCCGACACCCGCGCATCGAGCGGCTCGCCCTCGGCCGCGCGAGCCGGCCGCGCCGGCTCCGCCACCGCGATGCGCAGCGCGCGCCGCCCCGAGCCGGCCGCGCGCTGCAGCAGCGCCGCGGCGCACGCGCCGACCGGTCCGCCGCCGACGATCAACACGTCCCAGTGTTCCTCCGCGCCGCTCATGCCACGGGCAGCCCGCGCGCCAAGCGCGGCGTCGGGCCGCCGAACCCGAGGCTCACGCGCGCAAGCGCGCGCTTCGCCGGCGGCGACAGATCAAACATGACCAGGCCGAGGGTGCGCAGCAGGCTCGCCCCCGGCCAGGTGCTCGCAAACAGCTTCACCAGCGAGTCGGTGAAGCGAACCACCCCGCCGCGATCCGCTGCGCGCGCTTGGCTGTAGCCGCGCAGCAGCTCCGGTGCGCCCGGATCGCCGCTCGCCGCGGCGATCCGCTCGGCGAGCAGCGCCGCATCACGCAGACCGAGATTGAAGCCCTGGCCGGCGATCGGGTGCAACCCCTGCGCGGCGTTGCCCACCAGCACGGTGCGGGTCCCCACCGTCGCCTCGGCGCGCGAGAGCCGCAGCGGGTACGAGGCGCGCCGGCCCATGCTGAGCAGCCGGCCGGCGCGCCAGCCGAAGCGCTCCTGCAAGGCCTCCAGGTAGCGCGCCTCGGGGAGCGCCAGCAACTGTGCCGCCCGGCCCGGCTCGCAGGCCCAGACGGTGCCATAGCCCCCACCGCGCAGCGGCAGCAGCGCGACCGGGCCGCTCGAAGTGAACCGCTCGTATGCCGTGCCGTCGTGCGGGCGGTCCGTCAGCAGCGGTGCGGTGATCGCCACTTGATCGTAGTCTTCGACCTGCGCCGCGATCCCCGCCGCGGCGCGCACGATGGAGTTGGCCCCATCGGCCGCCACTAGCAAACGGCCGCTCACCACCTCCTGCGCCCCGTCGGCACCGACCAGCTTGAGCGACGCGCCGTCGGCGGCGATCTCGGCCGCCGCAACCTTCGCCGGCACGCGCAACGTGACGCCACTGGCACGCTGCAAAGCGCTCCACAGCGCCCGGCCGATCACCCGGTTCGCAATGACGTAGCCGAAGGCCTCAACGCCCTGCTCCTCGGCGCGCAGGCGCGCGCTGCCGAATCGGCCGGCCTCGGACACATGGATGGTGCGAATCGCGGCGGCCTCACCCGCCAACTCGTCCCACACGCCGAGTCCTTGAAAGATGCGGCGCGTGGCGTTGCCGAGCGCGGTCGTGCGCTCATCGAAACTCGGCTGCGCGCTCGAGTCCGGCGCCACCCCTTCGATGAGCAGCACGCGGCGCGCACGGCCGCTCAGCGCGAGCGCGAGACTCGCCCCGACCAACCCGCCGCCGGCGATGACGACATCGAAGTCGCTCGCCACACCGCCTGCGGTTTCATGCGTGGACACGCTGACCCCGGCGCACCTTCGGGTGCGACTGCGCCGGCGCCGCCTCGGCGGCACGCTCGTGCGACCCGGCCATGAGCGCCTCGATCAGATCCGGATCCTTCGGGGCGCCGTCGGTGAGCACCTCGAACCCGTTCTTGGTGACGGCGACATCATCCTCGATGCGCACGCCGATCCCCTGGAAGCGCTTCGGCACCCCGCGCGTCCCGCCTGGGATGTAGATACCCGGCTCGATGGTGAGCACCATGCCGGGCTCCAGCACCCGCCAGGCATCGCCAACCTTGTAATCCCCCACGTCGTGCACGTCCATGCCGAGCCAATGCCCGGTGCGATGCATGAAGAATCGGCGGTATGCCCCATCGCGCTCGAGCTTCGCCGGTCGGCCCTTGAGCAGCCCGAGCCGCACCAGCCCCTGGGTGACGACCCGCACGGCCGCCTCGTGCGGCGCGTTCCAATCGTTGCCCGGACGCACCTGGGCGATCGCCGCGAGGTTCGCCTCGAGCACCACCTCGTAGACGGCGCGCTGCTCGGGCGTGAACCGCCCGTTGACCGGAAAGGTGCGCGTGATGTCCGAGGCGTAGTACTCGTACTCGCAGCCGGCATCGATCAGCACCATCTCGCCATCGCGCATCGGCTGATTGTTCTCGTTGTAATGCAGGATGCAGCTGTTTGCTCCGGAGCCGACGATCGGGTAATACGAGGTATCGGCGCCGTGGCGACGAAACTCGTGCACGACCTCGGCCATGAGCTCGTACTCCATCCGCCCGGGGCGGCAGAAGCGCATGGCGCGCACGTGCGCCAGCGCCCCGATGCGGGCCGCCTCGCGCATCAGCTCGAGCTCGGTGCGCGATTTGAACAGACGCTGCTCGTGCAACACCTGATCGAGCGCCACGAACTCCTGCGGCGGATGGCGGCCGTTGCGCGCCTGGGTGCGCAGACCGTTCACCCAGCCGACCACGCGCTGGTCGAACTCGGGGTAGATCCCCATCGTGTAGTAGACCTTGGCGCGATTCTCCATCAGACCGGGGAGAATCTCATCGATGTCCGTGATCGGAAACGCATCGTCCGCGCCGAAGCTGCGCCGGGCGCCGGCCGGTCCGGCGCGCCGACCGTCCCAGGTCTCACGCGCCGGGTCGCGCTCGCGCACGAACAGGATGTACTCGGCCTGCTCACGCCCGGGCACCAGCACCGCGACCGACTCCGGCTCGCGAAAACCGGTGAGATAGTGAAAGTCACTGTCCTGGCGGAACGGGAAGTCGACGTCGTTGTTGCGCTTGCGGACCGGGGCGCAGGGCACGATGGCGATGGCATCCCGGCCCATCAGGCGCAGCAGTGCGCTGCGGCGGCGGGCGAACTCTTCGGCGGGGCTCTGAGGCTTCAATGAAACGGTGCTCCAGGTGAGGGCGGCGGCTCGCGCATCGGCGCAAGCTCCTCGAAGACCACTTGCACACTGACCCGGATGAACTCGACGAGTTCGGCGTACGCCGACTCATTCGATTCCTCGCTCTCGGCCGTGTCCACCGCGGCGCTGCCGATCTCGGTGATGTCATTGACGATCTCGTTCAGCTCGCCGGGCATGTTCGCCGCATCGCGCAGCACCCCGACGCCGAGGCCGTAGAGAAATCCCTGACACCACAGTGCGAGCGCCCCGGCGCGCTCCAGGATGGGTCGGCCGTCATCGGGCAGCAGCAGATCGAACTGCATCTGCGCGCCGTTCAGCGCCCCGACGGTGTCGCGGAACAGCCCCTGGAGGGTCTGCGTGCTCGGCGGGCGGGGCGTGCCATCGGGCAGGATCTCGAGCAGCCAGTCCTCGAAGCGGTAGCCCGGTGCCGAACACAGCGAACCGGTGAGCGTACCGTGGGCCTCGGCGGCGTCGGTGAGGGAGTGTTCTGCGCTGAGCACACTCTGAATTTCGGCATAGTCGGCGAGCATCATTGGCCCCCATTATGCCGCATGTCGGCGCCGTGGGATCCCCCGCCCGCCTTTGGAAGGGGGGCGCACCGTGCGCTCATTGACCGCGCGGAGAGCGCGGCACTATAGTCGCGCCAGCATGAGCGCTGCCGCACCTTCAGTCCTGGAAGCCGAACTCGGGCGTCTCGCCGGGCGCGTCGATGAGTTGCTGAGGACTCTTGAGCAACTGCGCGAGGAGAACCGCGCACTGCGGCAGCGGCACGAGTCACTCACCAGCGAACGCGCCAGCCTCTTACAGAAGAATGAACAGGTGCGCGCTCGGGTCGAAGCCATGATCGGGCGACTGAAGACGCTGGAGCACGGCGCGTGAGCCATGATCCGGCCCGCGTCAGCGTGCGCATCCTCGATCGGGATTACATGGTCGCCTGTCCTTACGAGGAACGGCCGGCCTTGCTGGAGGCCGCCGAGTACCTCAACGCCCGCATGCGCGAGGTGCGCGACAGCGGCAAGGTGATCGGACTCGATCGCATTGCCGTCATGGTCGCGCTCAATATGGCCAACGAGCTGCTGCAGGTGCGCGAGCGAGGCAACCGGGTATCCGTCGAGGCCGGCGACCAAGTGCGTGCGCTGCGCGAGCGCGTGGAAGTGGCGCTCGGGCAGACCCCTCCGCTGGAACTGTGAGCGGTGGCGCGCGGCGATGCGCCGGCCTGCGCCCACCCCGCCTTTGGTGTACAGTGCTGCGAGCGTCGCCTGCGGTGTTCGACACGCGGGCCGGGTTACCTCGGACCCTAATTGAAACACCCATGGGACTTTTGGGCTTGCCGGCAGAATTGTGCAAGTCCGCCCCCGAGCGGAAAGCCTTACCTGCCGCAGCCCGTCCCACTTGTTGCTCCGGTTCGAGAGCAACGGTTCGCACCGGCACAGGCGGGTGACGCTCTCTGATTCCAGCCTGCAGCAGGCCCGCGCCGCGCTGCGGGCCGCACTCCGGCGGGCACGTCGGAGTATCTCGGGCACCGAGCGCGCGCGCTGCGCGCGCCGCGTGACACTGTTCGCCGATCGCAGCGGATTGCTGCATCCGGCACTGCGCATCGGGCTGTACCTCGCGCTGCCCGAAGAGCTCGATACCGCCGCACTCCTCGCCCTCGCCCGCCGCCGCGGCTGCCGGATCTATCTGCCGCGCATCGACGCAGCCCCCGAATCGCGCTCGATGCAATTCGTCAGCTTCGGCGCACGCGTGCGGCACAACCGCTTCGGCATCCCCGAACCGCGCGGCGCGGCGCTGCCGAGCGCCCGCCTGCTCGATGTCCTGTTCGTCCCGCTCGTCGGCTTCGATCGGCGCGGCAACCGGCTCGGCATGGGCGGCGGTTACTACGATCGCGCGCTGGCGTTCACCCACGCGAGCGCGCCGAACGCACGGCCACTGCTCGTCGGACTCGCCTACGCGCTGCAGCAGTTCGATCGCATCGAACGCGCCGCGCACGATGTGCCGCTCGACATGGTGATCACCGAGCGCGCCATCGTGCACTGCGGACGTGTGCGCACATTGCGGTGAGCGGCGGGAACACACTGCGCGCCGGAGAATTCTGTGCGGCGTTAACACATCCTCTTCGGACTTGCTTGTATTTTTGTTTCGCATGTATATACTCGGCCCTCGGACTAACCCGTCAACTGGAGAGCCAACATGGCGAAGGCAAAGAAGAAGGCCGCGAAGAAGAAAGCTGCGAAGAAGAAGTAAGGCCTTTCACTCGGCGGTCGCTTCGGCGACCGCCGAGTGAATCAAAGTTTGATGCCTGGTGCCCGCGCAAGCGGGCACATTCGTTTCCGGACCCGGGAAAACAGTCGTGAACCCAATCAGCTCCGCAGGCTCGCAGGACCCCGAGGCGAACGCCAAGAAACGCCGCAGCGCCGCAGCGGCGCTGCGCTACGTCGAACCCGGCAGCGTGCTCGGGGTCGGCACCGGCTCCACCGTCGGGCATTTCATCGCCGTGCTCGCGGCGCACCCCGGACTGGTGCACTCGGCCGTATCGAGCTCCGAGGCAACCACCCGAGCGCTGCGCTCCGCAGGCATTGAGGTCCTCGACCTCAACGAGGTCACCGCCATCGACGTGTATATCGACGGCGCCGATGAGACGACCCGCGCCCGCCACCTCATCAAGGGCGGCGGCGGGGCGCTGACGCGCGAGAAGATCTTGGCGGCGGCCGCGCAGCGCTTCGTATGCATCGTCGATGACGGCAAGCTGGTCAGTACGCTCGGGGCCTTCCCGCTGCCGATCGAGGTCATTCCCATGGCGCGCGAACTGGTGGCGCGCGAACTGGTGGCGCGCGGCGGGCGACCGGTGTGGCGCCGCGAGTGCGTCACGGACAACGGCAATCACATCCTCGACGTGCACGGACTCTCGATTACCGATCCGTGCGCGCTGGAGTGTGCGCTGAATCAGATCGCGGGCGTGGTGACGGTGGGGCTGTTCGCGAAGCGTCCCGCCGATGTACTGCTGGTGGGCACCGCGACGGGCACCGAAACGATCTAGCGCTCCGCGCTATGCGCCGCTGCCGGAGGAGGCCACGACCAGGGCTGGGCGCGGCGGCTCCTGCACCAGCTCGCGCAGCGTCAGATCGGCGCAGCGACTGCGGCGCGCCTCGTCGATCGCCGCGAGCAGCCGGTCGACCGGCGGGATCGGCACCACGCGCGGCGTGAAGTCCCCCGGACGACGGCTGCGCGCGACATCGAGGATCTCCGCGACCCGGATGCGCCCCAGGTCCCGTGCCGGCAACAGCTCGTCCTGCTCGGTCACCACCAGGATGCCGCAGTGCTCGAGGGCGGTGACCATCTGCGCAACCGCGATGCCCGGCAGCCCGAGTTCGAGGGCAAGCGCGGTCAGGTTCCAGCGCCGCTCGCCTGTCAGGTAGGCGCGCCCCACCAGGTACATCATGCGCAGCGCCAGCTGCTCGGACTCCGCGCCCGAGAGCTTCAGCTCCTGCAACCCGAGGCGCAGGTACATCGGGTTTTGGATGTAGAACGATAACTGCGCCCCGGCGAGCAGGATCAGCCAGCCCAGATACGTCCACAGCAGCCCTGCGACGATGAATGCGAAGCCGGCGTAGACGATCGCCAGCCGCGTCGAGTGCACCACGAAGTCCGTGAACACTCGCCCCACGGCCGCCCAGATCACGCCCGCCACGAGGGCGCCAATCATCGCCGGGCGCCAGCGCACGCGCGTGTTCGGCACCATCAGGTACAGCCCGGTGAAGAACACGATGACCGTGACGTAGGGGGCGAGCTTGACCCCCGTGGCGGTCAGCAGGTCGATCCACGGCAGGCGTCGCAAGTCGCGAAAGGGTGCGCTGTCGACGGCCCGATGCGAGAAGCCCAGGAACATCACCAGAATGACCGGTCCGCCGACCACCAGGGTGAGGTACTCGGTGATGCGCCGCGCGAAGCTGCGCGCCTTTTGCACGCGCCAGAGAAAGTTGAAGCTGTCCTCGACTTTTTTGATCGTGCCGATCAGGGTCCAGGCGAGCAGTGCGAAACCGACAGAGCCGAGCACCCCGCCGCTCACGTGATTGGCGAACAGCACCACGCGCGAGGTGAGTTTCGCCGCGTCCGCCGGCCCGAGTGCGCTGAAGAACTGATAGACCACCGGCTGCAGGTCACCACCGGCGCCGAACAGCTTGAGGATCGCGAAGCTGAATGCGGCCAGCGGAATCAGGGTGAGCAGTGTCGTGTACACCAGCCCCATGGCACGCAAGTTGATCTGCCCGCCCGTCAGATCGCGCAGCACCGCGTACAGGTAGCTCAGCGCACGGATCAGTCGGCCACGGGCCGACCCCCCGGCCGCCGCGGTGCCGAAGAACCAGTCGTCAAGAAATGCCCAGATGCGCGCCCACATGACGCACAGAGATTAAGCACCGCCGGGACGTCTGTCACCCACGCGTTCAGCTCTGTATCCGGCGCCGCTCGCGGATCAGCTCGTACGCCTCGATGATCTGCTGGGTACGCTGCTTGGCGTGCTCGAGCATAGAGTCCGGCAGGCCGTTGGCCTTGAGCTTGTCCGGGTGATGGCGACTCAGCTGGCGCCGGTACGCCTTGATGATGTCCCGGTCGCTGTCGGCGCCGGTGACGCCCAGCACCCGGTAGGCGCGCTCCAGGTCCTCTCCTCGGACGGACGGTGCGTCAAACGGGCGTGCCTGGGCCCGCAGCGCCGCCTCGATGTGGGCGAACTCGAACGGGGAAATGCCAAGACGCGCCGCGATCTGCGTCAGCAGCGCGCGCACCGGCCCGTCGAGATCGTTGCCCGCGAGCGCGGCGCGGATCTGCAGCTCGAGGAACACGCGTTTCAGATGCGGCCGGCCGAGACACACCCGGTTCAACTCGCTGATCTGACCGGCCAGATCAAATCCCGGCTGCTTGCCGGCCGTGAAGTGCTCGATGGCCGCATGGACCTGCGGGCCGGTGAGTCCGAGCTGGCCCATCACGGCGCGCGCCGCGGCGATCTCCTGCTCCGAGACGTGCCCGTCGGCCTTGGCGAGGCATCCCATCACGCGGAAGGTGGCCTGAAAGAAACGCTCGCCCACCGCCGCGGCGCCGCTGGCGTGACCGCCCGCCGCGCGCCGCTCGGCCTGGGCATCGAATTGGTGGCCGATCAACGCCCCGAGCACGGCCCCGACCGGTCCGAAGCCGAGCACGAAGCCGAGCAGCCCCCCGGTGAGCTTACCGGTGTATCTCATGAGCGTGCGGGGACGTGCGGGCGGTGCATGCGCTGCTATAGTAGCAAGCATGGATGCGCCAACTGTCTACCGCACGTCACTGCGCGGTCTTGAGAAGATCCACGAGGGTAAGGTTCGCGACATATATGCCGCCGGTCCCGATGCGCTGCTGATCGTGACCACCGATCGGCTGTCCGCCTTCGACGTGGTGCTGCCTGATCCGATCCCCGGCAAAGGGCAGGTGCTGAACCGAATCTCCGAGTTCTGGTTCGCGCGCACCGCCCACCTGATCCCGAACCACCTCACGGGCCGCGCGCCGCAGTCCCTGGTGAGCGATCCGACTGAACGGGCGCTGCTCGAGGGGCGCGCGATGATCGTCAAGCGCTTAAAGGCGCTGCCGATCGAGGCGGTGGTGCGCGGCTATCTGATCGGCTCGGGTTGGAAGGATTATCAGCAGACCGGCGCGGTCTGCGGCATCCCGTTGCCGCAGGGTCTGCCGCTCGCCGCGCAGCTGCCCGCGCCGCTGTTCACGCCGGCCACCAAGGCCGAGATCGGCGCGCACGACGAGAACATCTCCTTCGCCGAGACCGAGCGGTTGATCGGCGCCGAACTCGCCGCCAAGGTGCGCCAGAGCGCCATCGCGCTGTATCAGTTCGCCGCGGCCCACGCGCGCGCGCGCGGACTCATCATTGCCGACACCAAATTCGAGTTCGGTCTCGATGAGAACGGCACGCTCACGCTGATCGACGAGGCGCTGACCCCGGACTCCTCGCGCTTCTGGCCGGCCGACGCGTATCGTGCGGGCGTCAACCCGCCGAGTTTCGACAAGCAGTTCGTGCGCGACTACCTCGAGACGCTCGATTGGAACAAGCGCGCCCCGGGTCCGAAGCTGCCGCGCGAGATCATCGCGCGCACCAGCGAGAACTATCACGAGGCGCTGCGCCGGCTGACCGGACCTGAGGCATGAGCGCTCACTGGCTCGCCCCCTCGATCCTGTCGGCGGATTTCGCACGGCTCGGCGAGGAGGTCGATGCCGTGGTCGGCGCCGGCGCCGATCTCATTCACTTCGACGTGATGGACAACCATTACGTCCCCAACCTGACCATCGGACCGCCCGTGTGCGCCGCGCTGCACAAGCGCGGGGTGAAGGTGCCGATCGACGTGCACCTGATGGTGCGGCCCGTCGACGCGCTCGTGCCGCAGTTCGCGCAGGCCGGCGCAGGTTTCATCACTTTTCATCCCGAAGCGAGCGAGCACGTCGATCGCACCATCGGCCTGATCCGCGAACATGGCTGCCGTCCCGGACTCGCCTTGAATCCGGCGACGCCCCTGGACTGGCTCGACTACACCCTGGAGAAGCTCGATCTGGTGCTGGTGATGTCCGTGAACCCGGGCTTCGGCGGCCAGCAATTCATTCCCGGCGCACTGCGCAAGCTAGAGCAGGTCCGCCGGCGCATCGAGACGAGCGGCCGTGCGGTACGCCTGGAGGTCGACGGCGGGGTGAAGATCGAGAACATCCAAGCGTGTGCGCGCGCCGGTGCGGACACCTTCGTTGCGGGCTCGGCGATCTTCGGCAGCCCCGATTACACGGCGACCCTGCGCGCAATGCGCGCCGAACTCGCCGGCGCCTGAGCCAGGCGCGCGCGCCGCGCTACTCCTCCGGGCCCGAGCCGCTCGTCCGATTGCCCTTGCCGGCCTGCTTGACCGGCACCACGACCGGACGGGTGCGCATCTTCGGGCGTGCGTTGAACACCACGATGGTCTTGCCGGTGGCCCGCAGCAGCCCTTGATCCTCGAGCACCTTCAGCACGCGACCGGCCATCTCGCGCGAACAGCCGACGAGCCGCGAGAGCTCCTGGCGACTGACCTTGATCTGCATGCCCTCCGGATGGGTCATCGCATCCGGCTCGTCACACAGATTGTTGATGGCGTGTGCGACGCGACCCGTCACATCGACGAATGCGAGGTCGCCGAGCTTGCGGTTGGTACGGTCCAGACGCGTCGCGAGCTGCGTGGCGAGTTCGAACACCAGCCCCGGGCTTTCCGCCGCGATCTGCCGGAAGCGCGGGTAGGTCATCTCCGCCAGTTCGCAGGCGTTGCGGGTGCGCACCCAGGCACTGCGGGTGGCCTGATCCTGAAAGAACAGGCCCATCTCCCCAAAGAACTGCCCGCGGTTGAGGTACGCGAGCACCATCTCGTTGCCTTCCTCGTCCTCGATCATCACCTCGACCGAGCCGCTGATGATGTAGTAGAGGACGTCCGGCAGGTCGCCCGCGTGGATGACCACGGTCTTGGAGGGCACGGTACGGATTCGGCAATAGCTGAGAAAGCGATTGATCGCCGGGATGTCACTCAACGGCTTGACGATGTTTTCTTCCATCACCGGCTCCCCTTCTGGCCTGGTCTTGAGGAGAAGATTACTTAATTTGTTCCCCAGTGCGAAAGCCTACCGCACGCGCCCCTCGAAAAACCAGTCGGATGCGCATCAATTTGCGCATCAGAACCAATAGGCCGTACCGGTCATGACCCGGGCGGTGGCGCGCATCAACGCGCGCACCGGTGCGGGCAGATCGATACCACCGGCCGCCTTCGCGTTCGCGCCATGCGCGACCTCGTCGGTGCGCATCGCCTCGACGATGGCTCGGCTGCGCGCATCGCCCGGAGGCAATGTGCCGAGATGCCCCTGCAGGTGTCCCTCCACCTGCCGCTCGGTCTCCACCACGAAACCGAGACTGATCCGATCGCCGAGCACTCCCGCCAAAGCGCCGATAGCGAAGGAGCCGGCGTACCAGAGCGGGTCGAGCAGACTTGCCCGCGAATCAAGCTCGCGCAACCGCGTGGCACACCAGGCCAGATGGTCGGCCTCTTCGCGGGCGGCCCGCAGCAACATCTCGCGCGTGCCCCCATCGGCAGCGGCCAGCGCCTGCCCGTGGTAGAGCGCCTGCGCCGCGATTTCGCCGGCGTGATTGACCCGCATCAGGCCGGCGGCATGGCGGCGCTCTTGCGGCGAAAGGGTAGCCTTTGCCGTATCTGGCTCACCCGGCGTCGGCCGTACCGCCGGGGCAGGTGCCCCGAGCGCGCGCAGCGCACGATCCGCAGCGGTAATCCAGGCATCGAGAGGTGAGGCGTCCATCCCTTTATTATAAGGGGGTGAGCGGCTGAACGGTGCCCCGAGACGCCGCCCCGTGCAAGATCTGCTGCTGCCTTTTGCAATACGCGCGCACCTTGAGTAGACTTGCCGGCCCTTTAGATAGGGTCCTTTTTGGATCGAAGCCCCCTGTAGAGGCTCTTATGAAGACGGTTTTCGCCAAGTCCGGCAGTGTCCGCGGCGACTGGTTCGTAGTCGACGCGAACGGTAAGACCCTTGGGCGTCTTGCCACACAGATTGCCCATCGCCTGAAAGGCAAGCACAAGGCTGACTACAGCCCCCATGTCGACATGGGCGACCACATCGTGGTGCTCAACGCCGGCAAGGTGCGGGTCACCGGACGCAAGCTCAGCGACAAGATTTACTACCACCATACCGGGCACATCGGCGGCATCAAGTCGATCGCGCTCGATAAGCTGCTCGCGGAACACCCCGAGCGGGCCATCGAGTTCGCGGTCAAAGGCATGCTGCCGAAGAACCCGCTGGGGCGGCGCATGTTCAAGAAGCTGCATGTGTTTGCCGGCGGTGAGCACCCGCACCAGGCGCAGCAGCCGCAGCCGCTCGAGATCTGAGGAATCCATCGATGGCACTCCAGCAAGCGAATTACGGCACCGGACGGCGAAAGACGGCGACCGCACGCGTTTACCTGCGGCCCGGCACCGGGAAGATCACGGTCAATGACCGTCCGCTCGACGTGTTCTTCGGCCGCGAGACCGGTCGCATGATCGTCCGTCAACCGCTCGAGACGCTCGAACTCGGCGGGCGCTTCGATATCAGCGCGACCGTCGACGGCGGCGGCATCACCGGCCAGGCCGGTGCGATCCGCCACGGCATCACCCGCGCGCTGATCGAATACGACGAGACGTACCGCAAGCCGCTGCGCGATGCCGGGTTCGTCACCCGCGATGCACGCGAAGTGGAGCGTAAGAAGGTCGGCCGCCGCAAGGCCCGCCGCGGGACGCAGTACTCCAAGCGCTAACCTGGGCTTGCAGGTCACGCCGGGGCACGCTTCAATAGCGGCCACGGCGCGATCCGCCCGGCAGGTTTGCGGAATGAGTCTTGGGGGATCGTCTAGTGGTAGGACAACGGACTCTGACTCCGTTTACCTAGGTTCGAATCCTAGTCCCCCAGCCAATAAAACAGGGACTTGCGTACTGGCGACGCCAGTCCGTAAGTCCCTGTCCCCTCGCCCGTAGCAGTCGGGTAGCAGGAGTGGCGCGGCGCTGCCCGCCACCCCTCGTCCGTCACTCACCGGACTACGATCCGTCTCGGCTAGGCGCCGCCCAGCTGTATTGACGCAAGGCCGCACGGCTCACCACGCAACACCACTACGAGGTGTCGCATGGCTGCCCCAAAGTCCACTCGGCCGAAGTCCGGACGTTGCTGTGCATTGTCCGGCGACAGTCGGCCCTGCCCGGGCTGGACGCGCTCCCTCATCGGCTCGGCCAACGCATCGCCCGGATTTCCGTCTGTCAGCCGCCTGGAATCGCAGGAACTCGCCGGCACCGGCCGCGAGGCTGCCGTGCGCGAGGCAGGCATCGCGGCGCTCAATGAGTCCTGCCACGACCTCGACGCTGCTGCCGGCCTGCGATGCAGGCTGGCGGTGCGCTGAACGTCGAGCGGATGCCGACACTGCGGCCGAGCGCCGGTCCACAGGAGGCCATGCGGGGAATCGCATAGCGCGGTAGCCCCACCCCGACTGAGCGCCGCAACCGGCAGAACCTGGCCGGCGGTGCGGCAGCGGCCAAGCATGGGCGCCGCTTCAACGCCTGAGCTGGCGCGTCCTTTTGACATGGCACTTCCGTCATTCACCCAGCACTTGAGCGTGCTTGAAAGGTCCGGGCTGGTGAAATCCAAGACGTCCGGTCGAATTCGCACGTACGAGCTCGCTCCCAAAAGCCTTCAGACCGCGGACCACTGGATCCTCGATCGACGGAAACTCTGGGAGCGGCGCCTGGATCGACTGGACATCCAGCTGCTTACGATGAAGGAGGATGACGATGACCAGTGAATCGGACTTGGTGTTGGAACACATTGTGGTCGTGTCGCCGGAGCTGGTGTTCAAGGCCTGGACAGCCACTCCAATGACATGAGGGGGTTGCGGGCAGGGAGCATCCGCGTTCTGGGCGCTATTCTGAGCCAGCGAACGTCGCTTCTTGGCCGCGCCGGGACCGTCGATTGGAGCGGGATGTCACGCAGCGCCGGCCAGGTTCTGCCGAACGCTCGCAGACTCGGCCGCTCCTACCACATCTTCCGCCAACACCAGATGGGTGCGCGCATGCGTATCGGCATAAAGGCGTCGCTCGGCCAGCAGAGGGACTCTATTCGGAAATTCTGCGTAGAGCGTGGAGAGTCTGTAACCGTCACCAGGTGCAGGTTGCCCATCTTTACTTGCGCCAACGTACGAGAGGCTCCCCTTCTCGCCTTTGACATCGAGCAAAACCAGTGACAGAAGCCCCCCCCGGGGGGGGGAATGGCAGTCAACACCTGGCAGTCGCCGATCTTCGCTAGCAGGCGACCGATATCAGTGGGGACGTATCTGAACGTAAGGATCGGCGGCCGGCCATAGACATGGATGAAGACGTTCCTTCGTACTTCAGCAGCTACAAGCAGCTGGTGCAGCTCCTTGAGACACAGACCGGACCGCCGCTCGACTTCGCCATCACCGAGCGGAACCTGATCTGCCGCATTTCGCGCGCTACCGTCAGCGTTAGCTTTACGTTCCAGATTCTGCGGGCCATGGGAGTCCACTCGGGCGATGTGACTTCTGTCGATCCACCGCCCATCCGATCGTACATCGGGAGCTGAGCGTGGACGACTGTGAGCAGCCCGCTACGCACCCTGAACCCGAGCCCTCGTATTGCCTCACATAATTCTGTTACCGGCTGCGTCATCAGTGATGTTACCGGAGACATCTTCCCGTTCGCTCTTGGCCGGGTTGCAACCGGCAAAAGAGG
>JAKCDC010000049.1 GCA_021838635.1 Pseudomonadota bacterium | reverse complement strand
GAGCAGCGACTCCTCGAGCGGCAGTCCGGCGCGCACCAGGGTGGCGAGCTGGCGGGTGAGCAGCGTCACGTCCGCCGCTGCGACCCGTCGCAGCGTGCCGAAGCCGCGCTGCCGGCCGGCCTCGCGCTCGGCCACTTCGCGCACCGACACCGGCAGCAGCTGGCGCTCGCGCAGCTGCTGGCGGATGTGCCGCGGGGTATCGCCCTCGAGGATGCCCTTGCATTCTTTGCCGCCGGCATCGAGCGCGGTGTATTCAAAGGCGCCCACTTCAGTCCTCCCGCGTCACCCGCAGCACTTCCTCGAGGGTCGTCTGCCCGCGCAGCACGCGCATGCGGCCGTGATCGCGGATCGAGGGGGTGGCATGCCGCGCGTGCCGCTCGATCTGCTGCTCGCTCGCGCCATCGTGGATCATGGTGCGCAGCGTCTCGTCGACCATGATCAGCTCGTAGATCCCCGAGCGGCCGCGGTAGCCGCCCATGGCGTCCTCGCCGGGACGGTACAGCGTCGGGGCCGGGCCGCCGGGGGCGAGGTTCAGCAGCCGTCGCTCGGTCTCCCCGGCGGTGAACGCCTGTTTGGTCTCCGGGTTCAGGACCCGCACCAGGCGCTGGGCCAGCACGCCGATCAGGCTCGAGGAGAGCAGGAACGGCTCGATGCCCATGTCGCGCAGGCGAGTGATCGCCCCGGCGGCGGTGTTCGTGTGCAGCGTGGAGAGCACCAGGTGACCGGTGAGACTGGCCTGCACCGCGATCTGCGCGGTCTCCAGGTCGCGGATCTCCCCGATCATGACCACGTCAGGATCCTGGCGCAGAATCGCGCGCAGTCCGCGCGCGAAGGTCATGTCCACCTTGGTGTTGACCTGAGTCTGGCCGATGCCGTCGATGTAGTACTCGATCGGATCCTCGACCGTCATGATGTTGCGGGTGTCGTCGTTCAGACGCTCGAGTGCCGCGTACAGCGTCGTGGTCTTGCCCGAGCCGGTCGGCCCGGTGACGAGCAGGATGCCGTGCGGCTTGTGGATGAGCTCATCGATCAGCCGTTCGGTGTCCGGATCCATGCCGAGGGCGGTGAGTTCCAGCCGCCCGGCCTGCTTATCGAGCATGCGCAGCACCACCCGCTCGCCGTAGCCGGCCGGGATGGTCGAGACGCGCACATCGACCGCCCGTCCCGCCACGCGCAGGCTGATCCGGCCGTCTTGCGGCAGGCGCTTCTCGGCGATGTCGAGCTTGGACATGACTTTGATGCGCGAGACCACCAGCGGCGCCACGGCGCGCTTGGACTGCAGCACCTCGCGCAGCACCCCGTCGACCCGAAAACGCACCACCAGCCGGTTCTCGAACGGCTCGATGTGGATATCCGAGGCGTTTTCCTTCACCGCCTGGGTGAGCACGGCGTTGATCAGGCGGATGATGGGCGCATCGTCGTCGCTGTCGAGCAGATCAGCCTGCTCGGGCAGCTCCTGGGCGAGGTGGGCGAGGTCCTCGGTCTCGTTGAGGCCCTCGACGGCCTGCATCGCATCGGAGCCGGCCTCGTAGACCTGCTGCAGCAGCCGATCGAACTCCTCGGCCGAGACCTTCACGAGGTGGATCGGCCGGCCGAGCACCCGGCGCGCCTCGGCAAGGCCAAGCGGTGCGGCCTGCTCGCGGTAGACGCACTCGGCGCCATCCTCGCGCAGCGAGCGCACCAGCACGCCGTGGCGCTTGGCGAAGGCGAACGGCAGGCGCGGTTCGGACGCGCTCGGGCTGACGGGAAGCGGCCGGGGTTCGTTCACGGCTGCGGTGGATGCTGCGCCGGCGGAGCCGGGCTGCCCGCCGCACCGGCTGGCGCCGGCGCGCGCGCCGCCGGGGCGCCCCGGGGGTGCGCCTTCGGCGCGGGGGTTGGCGGTGCGGCCGACAGCGGCGGTAAGCTCGGGGTGGGCTCGCCGTAGAGCAGTGGCGGGAACTGGTGCGGCGGCAGCGCGCCTTCCTGCTCGAGCATGTAGCGGTAGTTTGCGCCGCTCTCGCGCGCCGCCTCGCGCTGATCGCGCAGGATGGTCGGCTTGATGAAGATCATGAGGTTGCTGCGCTGGGCCTGATCGTTGCGGGCCTTGAACAGCCAGCCGAGCACCGGGATGCTCCCGAGGTAGGGCATGCCGCTGTGGTTGCGGCTCTGGGAGTTCTCGATCAGACCGCCGAGCACGACGACGCCCTTGTTCTCGATCAGCACATTGGTGGTGATGCTGCGCTTCTGGGTGGTCGGGTCGACGGTCGAGACCGAGTTCGGCAGCACGCTTGAGCTTTCCACCGAGATCTTCAGCATCACCGCGTGGCCGGTCGCCGAGATGGTCGGGGTGACCTTCAGGATGGTGCCGACTTCCTCGCGCTGCACCGTCTGGAACGGCGTGACCGTGCCGCTCGTGACCGTCGAGGCATTGGTGTACTGGCCGGTGACGAAGGGCACCTCGTCGACGGACTTCAGCACCGCCTGCTGGTTGTCCATGGTGACCGCCGAGGGGGTCGCCACGATGTTCGTCGAATTGTTGCCGCGCAGCGCCCGCAGCATCGCGGCGAACGAGATGCCGCCGGCTGAGACCGTGCCGATGCCGACGGTCGTGCCCTCGAGCAGCGAGGTCGTCAGGTTAGCCGGATTCTTGGCCGCATCGACCAGATCGACGATGCTGGTGCCGCCCACGGGCTCGACGAACCCGCCGAGGGGGAGTTTGCTCACCGGGGAGTAGGCCGCCCAGTTCACGCCCAGATCATCGGTCTTGTTGACGTCCACCTCGGCGATGATGGCCTGGACCAGCACCTGCGGGCGCCGGATGTCGAGCTGCGCGATGATGCTGAGAATGGTGCGCATCACTTTCGGCGGCGCGGTGATCACCAGCGCGTTGCTCTGCGTGTCGGCCCAGACCAGCGCATTTTTCTCCGCGGCCGCCTGCACGGTGCCCTTGACGTTGCCGGCGGTGGAGATCTCGGCGAGCTCCTGCATCTGCTCCTTGAGCTTCGGGGCGAGCGCCTTGGCGCTCGCGTAGTGCAGATAGATCACGCGCGTATCCCCGCCGGCGGCCGACGGGGTGTCGAGTTCTGCGACCAGCGCCCGGATGCGCAGCCGCTCGGCCGGATCGCCGCTGATCAGCACGCTGTTGGTGCGCGGATCGGCCACCACCTTGAAGGTGCGGCCCATCTCCGCGGCGGCCTGTCCCTGGTAGAGCTGATTGACCACCTGCACCACCTGGGTGGCCGAGGCGTTCTGCAGCGGCATCACGTCGACGTCCTGATTGCCGACCCGGTCGATGCGCTTGACGATGCGCATGATGCGATAGACGTTGCTCGCCCGGTCCGAGATGATCAGGATGTTCGACGGCGGATAGGCCGCGAGGTGACCCCACTCGGGCACCAGCGGGCGTAGGATCGGCACCAGCTCCGCGGCGCTCACGTTCTTCACCGGTATGACCTGGGTGACCAGCTCATCGGAGGTTGAGTTCACGTGCTTCGGCAGATCGATCTGCGCGCTCACGCGCTCGTTGGCGTTCGGCACGATTTTCACCACGTGCGGACCGGCCGGCACGGCGATGTACCCGTAGACCTCGAGGATCGAGAGAAATGCCTGATAGAACGCCCCCGGGGTGAGCGGCGTCGAGGAGTACATCGTGACCTGGGCATTGACGCGCGGATCGAGGATGAAGTCCTTGCCGGTCGCCGCGCTCACCGCCTGGATGATCTGGCGGATGTTGGCGTCCTTGAAGTTCGGCGTGATGCTGCCGGCGCCCGGCACGGCAGCCCGGGCGAGCAGCGGCACGAGGGCAAGCAGGCACCAGAGGAACTTACGCAGATCTTTCACGAAGGACGTCCTCATCGGGGTGGCACGCGCGCCGGGTGCGGCGAGCCGAAGGGTACGGGGGGCGCGGGGAGCGGGGCGCCGGAGGGACTTGGCTGTGGCGTGGTGAGCGTCTGGGCGGCCTGCTCGACCTGCGCTAAGTTGAGCGTGAGTACGCGTTGGACGCCATTGCGCAGCACGGTGACCGTCGCTTCGCTGGAGGAACCGAGGGTCGCGAAGATCTGCCGATCCTGGCTCGGATCGGTGAGCGGCGTGCCGTTGATCGCGAGCACCAGGTCCCCGGGCACGAGGCCGAGGCGGGCGAAGGCGGCCGGATCGCTGCCGGGGTAGACGCGGTAGCCGAGCGCATGTCCGCCGGAGAACACCAGCTCCGGTCGCAGCAGTTCGGCGAGCACCCCAGGGCGGCTCTGCACCAGTGCGCGCATGCGCGCGGCGAACTGCGGGGCGCTGGTCTCCTCAGGGGGCAGGGCCGTGGCGCTCGGCGGGGCGCCGGCGGTGAGGGATTGCTGCGGCAGTGCCAGGGAGCGCAGCGCGCCGTGGCGGCGCAGCAGCACCTTGCGCGCGAGCACTGCCGCGAGCGTCGCTCCGCCCGGGATGCTATCCCCGACGGCGTACACTTTGGCGCTCTGCGGACTCGGACCGAGGATCGCCAGGCCCCGCTCGGGCGTGCTGCCGGCGATCACGCCGGTGAGCACCAGCGGCAGGCGGGTCTGGGGGGCATCAGCGCTCAGTGACTCAACGCCCGCGGGGGCAATGCCGAACAGGTGCGCCGCCACGATGCCGGCGCCATCCGGGGCGCCGGCGTGCGGATGCCAGGGGCGCAGCGCCGGCGGCCCAGTGTCGTCCCCGCCCGCCAGGTCGCTCACCAGCAGCGCCGCCTGCCCGGCCAGCGCGAGCGCCAGGATGCCGACCACCACGCCCGGCGCGCGGTGGGCGAGCAGCCCGCGCCAGTGATCACGGGATCGCAGTCCTTCCAGCCAGGACGTGCTATTCATGGGTGCTTCGGCATGCTTTTTGAGCTTATGAACCGGCAGACGCCCACAGGGTGCGGCGGCGGCAATGAACGAATGATACGGGGCGCGCGGTTGCGCTCACAAGCGCTTGTTTCTCTTTGAGACCCGGCGCGCCGAGGGGCGCAGATCGCCGCGGCGGCGGGCGGTGCTCTTGTGTTGCGCGGTAACGCCCCCTATAAAGACTCCATGTCCGATCCCCAACCGACCCGTCCCGACTCCGGGGTGCTCGTCGAGGAGGCGCAGCCCGAGGTCAAGCAGCCACCGCTGTTTCGGGTCGTGCTGCTGAACGACGACTACACGCCGATGGAGTTCGTGGTCGATGTGCTGGAGAAGTTCTTCAGCCTCGACCGGCCAGCGGCGACGCGTATCATGCTGGAGGTGCACACCCAGGGTAAGGGTGTGTGTGGGGTGTTCACCTTCGAGATCGCCGAAACCAAGGTCGCGCAGGTCACCACCTACGCGCGTGACAACCAGCACCCATTGATGTGCACGCTGGAAGAGGCGTGAGCGGCAAGAGGCTCGATTAACGTGTTGTCGAACGAGCTTGAATACTGTCTGAACGATGCGTTTCACCAGGCGCGCGAGGCGCGCCACGAGTACCTGACGGTCGAGCATCTGCTGTTGGCGATCCTCGACACCCCGAGGGTGCGCGAGGTGCTGCGCGCCTGCGGGGCTGACCTGACGCGCTTGCGCCAGGAGCTGAAGGAGCACATCGAGCAGTCCACTCCGCGGGTCGCGGAAGCCGGCGAGCGCGAAGTGCAGCCGACGCTCGGCTTTCAGCGCGTGCTGCAGCGCGCGGTGTTCCACGTGCAATCGAGCGGCCGCAAGGAAGTGGGCGTGGCGAACGTGCTGGTGGCGATCTTCAGCGAGAAGCAGAGTCACGCGGTGTTTCTGCTCAACCGCCAGCACGTGACGCGGCTCGATGTCGTCAACTACATCTCGCACGGGCTCTCGAAGCTCGCCGAGGAGAAAGGCGGCGAGGAGGCGGCGAGCGAGGAGCGCGAGAGCGAGGGCGGCAGCGCGCTCGATAAGTACACCACCGACCTGAACCGCATGGCGCGCGAGGGGCGCATCGATCCGCTCATCGGGCGCAAGCTCGAAGTCGAGCGCACCATCGAGATTCTCTGTCGCCGCCGCAAGAACAACCCGCTCTACGTCGGGGAGGCGGGCGTCGGCAAGACCGCCATCGCCGAGGGCCTGGCGCGCCTGATCGTCGAAGGTCAGGTGCCCGAGGTGCTCGCCGACTGCACGATCTACGCCCTTGACATGGGCGCGCTCATCGCCGGCACGAAATATCGCGGGGATTTCGAGAAGCGGCTGAAGGGCGTGATCGGGGATCTGAAGCGCCTGCCGGGGGCGATTCTGTTCATCGATGAGATTCACACGGTGATCGGCGCCGGAGCCGCCTCGGGCGGGGTGATGGACGCCTCGAACCTGATCAAGCCGGTGCTCACCAACGGCGAGCTGCGCTGCATCGGCTCGACGACCTATCAGGAGTACCGCGGGATCTTTGAGAAGGACCACGCGCTCTCGCGGCGGTTCCAGAAGATCGACGTCACCGAGCCGTCGGTCGGGGAGACCGTGGAGATCCTCCTCGGCCTCAAGGGCCGCTTCGAGGAGCACCACGGTATTGCGTACACGAACGAGGCGCTCAAGGCCGCCGCGGAACTCGCCGCACGGCACATCAATGAGCGGCACCTGCCCGACAAGGCCATCGACGTGGTCGATGAGGCCGGGGCGCGCCAGCGCCTGAAGCCCCCCGGGGAGCGGCCCGCGGCCATCGAGGTCATTCACATCGAGGACGTGGTGGCGCGCATGGCGCGCATCCCGCCAAAGAGCGTCTCGAGCTCCGACCGGGAGGTGCTGCGCAGCCTCGAGCGCAACTTGAAGCTGGTGATCTTCGGTCAGGACCGGGCGATCGAGGCGCTCTCCGCGGCGATCAAGATGGCCCGCTCCGGACTCGGCGATCAGCGCAAGCCCGTCGGCAGCTTCCTCTTCGCCGGTCCCACCGGGGTGGGCAAGACGGAAGTCACCCGTCAGCTGGCCATCACCCTCGGGGTGGAGTTCCTGCGCTTTGATATGTCCGAGTACATGGAGCGCCATACCGTCTCGCGCCTGATCGGCGCGCCCCCGGGCTACGTCGGGTTCGATCAGGGCGGGCTGCTGACCGAGGCGGTGACCAAACACCCGCACTGCGTGCTGCTGCTCGATGAGATCGAGAAGGCGCACCCGGATGTGTTCAACCTGCTGCTGCAGGTGATGGACCACGGCACACTCACCGACAACAATGGCCGCAAGGCGGACTTCCGCCATGTGATCATCGTGATGACCACCAACGCCGGGGCGCAGGAGATGGCCCGGCCGTCGATCGGGTTCACTCAGCAGGACACGGTGAGTGACGGCATGGAGGCGATCCGGCGGCTGTTCAGCCCGGAGTTTCGCAACCGTCTCGATGCCATCATCCAGTTCGCCAGTCTCGATGCGCTCACCATCGAGCGGGTGGTGGACAAGCTGATCCTCGAGGTGGAGATGCAGCTCGAGCAGAAGGGCGTGTCGATCACGCTCGATGATGCCGCGCGCCGCTGGATCGGCGCGAAGGGCTACGATCCGAAGATGGGCGCTCGTCCCATGGCGCGCACGATCCAGGAGTACATCAAGCGGCCGCTCGCCGAGGAGCTGCTGTTTGGACGCCTGGTCGGCGGTGGCCAGGTGCGAGTGTCCGTGGCCGAGGACGGCTCGCACCTGGATCTGCAGTGCACGGCGGCGGAACGGCCCGAAGTGACCGCCTGAGGCGCGCCCGGCGGCGCGCTCAGCGTCCGCGGTAGACGATGCGTCCTTTGGTCAGGTCGTAAGGGGTCATTTCCACGGTGACCTGGTCACCGGTGAGAATGCGGATGTAGTTTTTGCGCATCTTGCCGGAGATGTGCGCGGTGACCACGTGGCCGTTTTTCAGCTTCACGCGGAAGGTGGTGTTGGGCAGTGTTTCCACCACCTCACCCTCCATTTGGATGGCGTCTTCTTTGGACATATGACCCTTTGCGTTGCGAGGGCGCGAATTGCAGCACAAATGACTGCAGCTGTGCAATTTCGCCGCTCAGGGGGACCCGGACGCCCCCGAGCGCCCCTGCGGCACCCAGCGCTCGAGCAGCCCCTGGAACTCGGCGCGGGGCAGGGTGCGCGCCCCGAGGCTGCTCAGATGGGCCGAGGGCATCTGGCAGTCGATGAGCGCGATGCCGCGGTCCGGGGCGCTCGCGGCCAGATGGGCGAGGGCGATCTTCGAGCCGTCGGGCGCCCGGCTGAACATCGATTCGCCGAAGAACACCCCGCCGAGCCGTACCCCGTAGAGGCCGCCCACGAGCGCACCGGCGCGGCGCACCTCGATGCTGTGCGCAAAGCCGAGGCGGTGCAGTTGCACGTAGGCGGCGCGCATCTCCGGGGTGATCCAGGTCCCCGGGCTGTGCGCGCGCGGCGCGGCGCAGGCGTCGATGATGGCTTCGAAGTCTCGATCAACAGAAATTTCCAAGTCCTTGTTCCGCATGGTCTTCGCCAGGCTGCGGTGGCGGCGGAAGTCCGCTGGGAACAGCACCGTGCGCGGATCGGGACACCACCAGAGGATGGGCTGGCCGGGCGAGTACCAGGGAAAGATGCCGCGCCGGTAGGCCGCCAGCAGCCGCTCGCTGGAGAGGTCCCCGCCGGCGGCGAGCAGCCCGGGCGGATCCTGCAGGGCCTGCTCGAGCGGCGGAAACCACTCGCGCGCGGCCTGCGGGTCGAGCCAGGTGATGCGCCTCATGGGCCGTCCTGGCGAAACGGGACGTGCGCGCGAACCTCCCCGACGTAGCCATCGACCCACTCGGCCTCGCGCACCAGGTACTGGCCGATGGCCTCGCGGAAGCGCCGGTCGTGGATCTGGTGTGCCGACCAGGTGAGCGTCGGCTCGAAGCCGCGGGCGATCTTGTGTTCCCCCTGGGTGCCGGGCTCGAAGCGCTCGATGCTCTGCTCGATGCAAAACTCGATGCCCTGGTGATAACAGGTCTCGAAATGCAGGCTGTGATAGTCCTGGGCGGCGCCCCAGTAGCGACCCCAGAGCGCCTCACGGGACCGGAAGAACACCGCGGCGGCCACCGGCTGCGAGCCGTGCACGGCGATCTTCACCATCAGCGCATCGCCCATGGTGCGGGTGATTTCCTCGAAGAACGCTCGCGTGAGGTAGGGTTCGTGGCCGTGGCGGCGGAACGTGTCGCGGTGAAAGGCATAGACCTGATCGAGCAGCGCCGGCTCCAGCTCGCGCCCGAAGCGGGTGAGGAACTGAATCCCCGCCTCCGCGACGCGGCGCCGCTCGCGGCGCGCCTTCTTGCGCTTCTCGGCGGTGAATCCGGCGAGGTAGTGCTCGAAATCGCGGTAGCCGCGGTTGCGCCAGTGGAACTGGCAGTCCCGCCGCAGCAGCCAGCCGGCGCTCGCGCAGGCGGCGCGGTCGGGTTCCTCCAGAAACAGCGCATGGACTGAGGAGCAGCCGTGAGTCGCCGACAGCGTCGCGAGCGCCCCGAGCAGCCGATCGCGCACCGCGGCCGGGTCCAGGTCGGCGCGCACCAACAGGCGCGCACCGCTCGCCGGGGTGAACGGTACGGCGACGGTGACCTTCGGGTAGTAGTCGAGGCCGTGGTGCGCGTATGCCTCGGCCCACGCGAAATCAAACACGAACTCCCCGAGCGAGTGGTCCTTCAGGTAGGCGAGCGCCGCGCCGGCGAGGCCGTGCTCATCGCTGAGGGTGACCGGGCGGGGCTGCCAGCCCTGCGCCGCCCCGACGCATCCGGTGTGCTCGAGGGCGGCGAGGAATTCGTGGCGGATGAAGGGATTGCGCTCCCCGGCGAGGGCGTTCCACGGGCCGGGCGCGATCTGATCGATGCTCGAGTGGACGGCGAGCTTCATCCGCTACGGTGTGTGGCCCGCCTCCAGCGTCTCGAGGTAGCGGTCCGCATCGAGTGCGGCCATGCACCCGGAGCCGGCCGAGGTGATCGCCTGGCGGTAGATCGGGTCGGCGACGTCGCCGGCGGCGAACACCCCCGGCACGCTGGTGGCGGTGGCGTAACCTTCCGTGCCGCTGCGCACCTGCAGGTAGCCGGACCCGTGCATGGCGAGCTGGCCGGTGAACAGGCCGGTGTTCGGCGCATGGCCGATCGCGATGAACACGCCGGTGACCGGCAGCTCGCGCAGTGCGCCGCTGTGTACGTGCGCGAGGCGCACACCGGCAACACCCTGGGCGTCGCCGAGCACCTCATCGAGCGCGTGGTCCCAGACCAGGGAGACTTTGCCGGCCTCGGCCTGGCGCGCCAGCCGATCCTGCAGAATCTTCTCCGCGCGCAGCCGATCGCGCCGGTGCACTAGCGTGACGTGCTCGGCGATGTGCGAGAGGTACAGCGCCTCCTCGACCGCGGTGTTGCCGCCACCGATCACCGCGACGCGCTGGCCGCGGAAGAAAAAGCCGTCGCAGGTGGCGCAGGCGGACACCCCGCGGCCACGGAAGCGCTCCTCGGAAGGCAGGCCGAGGTACTTCGCGCTCGCCCCAGTGGCGATGATGAGCGCATCGCAGGTGTACACCCCGGCGTCCCCCGTGAGGCGCAGCGGTCGGCCGCTCAGGTCGCAGGCGTTGATGTGATCGTTGACGATCTGGGTATTGAACCGCTCGGCGTGTCGGCGCAGCCGCTGCATCAGGTCCGGGCCCTGCAGACCTTCCACATCGCCCGGCCAGTTGTCGACGTCGGTGGTGGTCATCAGCTGCCCGCCTTCCTCGACGCCGGTCACCAGCAGCGGGGCGCGATTGGCGCGTGCGGCATAGACCGCGGCGCTGTAGCCGGCCGGTCCAGAGCCCAGAATGATCAGTCGGCTGTGCTTCGGTTCGCTCATGCGTGTCGGTTCTCAGAAGTCTGCGCAGGGCCCGCGGCGCACGCGCACAGCGGCGCGCGGGGCAGGGCGTTCATAGTATCAAGGGTAGCCTGACGGGTACTGCGCTAAAATCGGACTCTTCGTTCTGCCCCGGATTGTGGAGCCGCACCCATTGAGTGAGTCCCAGGCGCTCGCGCGCCGCACGCCCCGTTTCACCGCCGCGGTCACGCGTGCGCTGCGAGAGAGCGCGGTCATCGCCCTCGGGGCGTTCGCGCTCGTGGTGCTGATCGCGCTGATGAGCTACAGCCCGAAGGATGCCGGCTTTTTCTTCAGCGGCGCCGGCACCGGGGTGCACAACCGCATCGGCCCGGTGGGCGCCTGGCTCGCCGATGGCCTGTTCGGCCTGTTCGGCTTTCCGGCCTACTGGCTGCCGCTGATGCTGGGGCTTGCCGCTTGGCGATTGCACCGCAGCGCGCACGAAGAGCCGCTGAGCCGCGCCACGCGACTGGTGCGCGCCGGCGGACTCGCGCTGCTCTTGATCGCCAGCTGCGCGCTGACGGCACTGAGCTGGTCACAGGGCACGCTGCACGAGGGCGCCGGCGGGCTGCTCGGTGCGCTGATCGGCGGCGGATTCGGCCGCGCATTCGGCTACGTCGGGGCCACTCTGGTGATGCTGGTGGCCTGGATGGCCGGCCTGTCGCTCGGTTTCGGGGTGTCCTGGTTCACCATCATGGACCGCCTCGGGGCGTGGGCCTGGGCGGCCTTCGCCTGGCTGCGCGCGCGCCGCTCGGTGGCGCGCGAGACGGCCGTCGGCCGCGAGCGCCGCCAGGCGCGCAAGGAAGCGGTCGCCGTCGAGGTCAAGCGCAGCGCCACCCGCACCCCGCCGCGCATCGCCACCCCCGCGCCACGCATTGAGAAGAGCGAGCGGGTCGAGAAGGAACGTCAGGTCTCGCTGTTCGATCCGCCGAAGTCCGGGGAGCTGCCGCCGCTGTCGCTGCTCGATGACCCGCCAGCGCGCGAGGCGCTGTATTCCCCGGAGGCGCTGGAGGGACTCTCGCGCCTGGTGGAGATGAAGCTGAGGGACTTCGACATCGAGGCCGAGGTGGTCTCGGTGCAGCCCGGCCCGGTGGTCACCTGCTTCGAGCTGCGCCCGGCGCCCGGCATCAAGGCGAGTCAGATCACCAGCCTCGCGAAGGATCTGGCGCGTGCGCTGTCGGTGCTGAGCGTGCGCGTCGTGGAGGTGATTCCGGGCAAGAACGTGATGGGTCTTGAGATCGCCAACGAGAAGCGCGAGATCGTCACGCTCGGGGAGATCATCCGCTCCAAGGCCTACGACGAGGTGCACTCGCCGCTCGCGCTCGCGCTCGGCAAGGACATCGGCGGGGCGCCGGTGGTGGCGGACTTGGCACGCATGCCGCACCTGCTGATCGCCGGCACCACCGGCTCGGGCAAGTCGGTTGGCATCAACGCCATGGTGCTCTCGCTGCTGTACAAGGCCGGCCCCGAGCAGGTGCGGCTGATCATGATCGATCCGAAGATGCTGGAGCTGTCGGTGTACGAGGGCATCCCGCACCTGCTCTCCCCGGTGGTCACCGACATGAAACAGGCGGCCAACGCGCTGCGCTGGTGCGTCGCGGAGATGGAGCGGCGCTACCAGCTGATGGCCGCCGTCGGGGTGCGCAACATCACCGGGTTCAACCGGCGGGTGAAGGACGCCAACGATGCCGGCAAGCCCATCATCGATCCGGTGCTGATCGCGCGCGCCGCCAACGATCCGAGCATCGATCAGAGCCAGATCCCGAACCTCACGCCACTGCCGTACGTGGTGGTGGTGATCGATGAGCTGGCCGACATGATGATGATCGTCGGTAAGAAGGTCGAGGAGCTCATCGCGCGCCTAGCGCAGAAGGCGCGCGCCTCGGGCATCCACCTGGTGCTCGCCACGCAACGCCCCTCGGTCGATGTGATCACCGGCCTGATCAAGGCCAACATTCCCTGCCGCATCGCCTTCCAGGTCTCCGCCAAAGTCGACTCGCGTACCATCCTCGATCAGATGGGCGCCGAGACGCTGCTTGGGCACGGTGACATGCTCTACCTGCCGTCCGGCACCGCGTTGCCGAAGCGCGTGCACGGTGCGTTCGTCTCCGACCAGGAGGTGCACCGGGTGGCCGAGGCGCTGAAGAAGATCGCTCCACCGAACTACGTTGAGGAAGTGCTCGATGGCCCGCAGCAGCCCATTCCGGGACTGCCCGGGGAGGAAGGCGAGGGTGGCGCGGTGGCCGATCCGGAACAGGATGCGCTCTACGACGAGGCGGTCCGCATCGTCACCACTGAACGCAAACCGTCCATCTCGTACGTCCAGCGGCGTCTGAAGATCGGCTACAACCGCGCCGCGCGGTTGCTGGAGGCGATGGAAATGGCCGGACTGGTCGGCCCCCTGCAATCGAACGGGGCGCGCGAGGTGTTGGTGCCGGCGCGCCCGGAGGACTGATACCCATGACCACTCGAGTCTCCCGGATGGCCCTCGTTGCCGTCCTTGGCGGGCTGCTGCCGACCGTGCTGCCGGCAGCGGCCGCGCCCGCCGCACCGCGTGCGCAGGCGCCGACGCCGCTCGATCAATTCCTCAGCCGCCTGCATACGCTGCGGGTGAGCTTCCGCCAGACGCTGGTCGATGCGCACGGCGCGCTGTTGTCGCGCTCGGCCGGTACGCTCATCGTCGAGCGACCAGGCAAGTTCCGCTGGAGCATCCATCCGCTGCCGGCGGCGCATGGGGCCGCTGCCGCCGGCGCCGGGCAGCTGATGGTGGCCGACGGGCGCAACCTGTGGTTCTACGACCGGGATCTGGCGCAGGTGACCGTGCAGCCGGTGAGCGCGGCGCTCTCGGCGACACCGGCGATGCTGCTGTCGGGCACCGTGGATGTCCGCTCGCACTTCACCGAGCGCCCGGCCGGGGTGCGCCAGGGGCTCACCTGGGTGTTTGTCGAGCCGCGCCATGCCTCACGGGCGGATTTTCGCAGCGCGCTGTTCGGGTTCGCGCACGGTACGCTCAAGCGGATGATTCTCGAGGACACGCTCGGGCAGGAGGCCACCATCGTGTTCGAACACGTCGCCGTGAACGCCCCGGTGCCGGCCGCCACGTTCGAATTCACGCCGCCGAAAGGCGTGGACGTGATCGGCAAGCCGGCGCGGTGAGCGTCGGGCAGACACCTCGAGCCGATGCGGCGCGGCCGCTGGCCGACCGGATGCGCCCGCGCACGCTCGATGAGGTCATCGGCCAGGCGCACCTGCTCGCACCGGGCAAGCCGCTGCGTCAGGCGATCGAGTCGGGGCGGCTGCATTCGCTCGTGCTCTGGGGGCCGCCGGGCACCGGCAAGACCACGCTGGCGCGGCTGATCGCGCAGAGCAGTCACGCGCAGTTCATCGCACTCTCGGCGGTGATGGCCGGTGTGAAAGACATTCGTGCCGCGGTGGATGCGGCCCGTGCGGAACGCGAGCGCAGCGGACGGTCCACGGTGCTCTTTCTCGATGAGGTGCATCGATTCAACAAGGCGCAGCAGGACACGTTTCTGCCGTACCTGGAGGACGGCACACTCACCTTCGTCGGCGCCACGACCGAGAATCCGTCATTTGAAGTGGTCAGCGCGCTGCTGTCGCGGGCGCGCGTGTATGTGTTGAAGCCGCTCGGGGAGGAGGATCTGCTGCGTCTGTTGCGCACGGCACTCACCGACGCGCAACGCGGTCTCGGCGCGCTCGCGCTCGAGGCCGATGCGCAGGCCCTCGAGCTGATGGCGCATGCGGCGGACGGCGACGGCCGTCGCGCACTGAACATGCTTGAGCTTGCCGCCGCGCTCACCGAGGCCGCCGGCCCCGGCGCGCACCTCACGCTCGAGCGCGCGACCGAAGTGGCGAGCGGCACGCGCCGGCGGTTCGACAAGGGCGGTGAGCAGTTCTACGACCAGATCTCCGCGCTGCACAAGGCGGTGCGCGGCACCGATCCGGATGCGGCGCTGTACTGGTTCGCGCGCATGCTCGATGGGGGCTGCGATCCGCTCTACATCGCGCGCCGCGTGGTGCGCATGGCGGTGGAGGACATCGGACTCGCCGACCCGCGCGCCTTCGCCCTGGTGCTCGATGCCTGGGAGGCCTACGACCGCCTCGGCAGCCCCGAGGGTGAGCTTGCGCTCGCCAACGCGGTGGTGTATCTCGCCTGCGCGCCCAAGAGCAACGCGGTGTATGTCGCGATGGGGGAGGTCAAGGCCGACATCGAGCGCTTCGGGACCCTCGAGGTGCCGCTGCGGCTGCGCAATGCGCCGACGCGCCTGATGGAGAACCTCGGCTACGGCCGCGGTTACCGCTACGCGCACGATGAGCCGGGCGGCTATGCCGCCGGGGAGCGCTACCTGCCGGATGGGCTGCCCGATCGGCGATACTACCGGCCCGTGCCGCGCGGCTTGGAGATGAAGATCGGCGAGGCGCTGGCCAAATTGAGGAACCTGAAGTCATGATCGATCCGAAAATGGTGCGTTCCGACCCCGATGCCGTGGCGCACAACCTCGCGCGGCGCGGGTATGCGCTCGACGTGGCACGGCTGCGCACCATCGAGGAGCAACGCAAGACCGCGCAGGTCGAGGCCGACCGGGTGCGCGCCGAGCGCAACGCCACGGCCAAAGCGGTCGGCATGGCCAAGGGCCGCGGCGAGGATGCGAGCGCGCTGCTCGCACGCGGCGAGCAGCTGACCGGTGAACTCGCGGCGGCCGAGCAGGCGCTGAACGCGGTGCAGGGCGAGCTCGAGGGCTGGCTGCTGACGCTGCCGAACCTGTTGCACGAGTCGGTGCCGGCCGGCGGCGGCGAGGACGACAACCTCGAGGTGCGTCGCTGGGGCGCGCCGCGCGCCTTCGAGTTCGAGCCGCTCGATCACGTGGCGATAGGGGAGCGGCTCGGCGGGCTCGATTTCCAGGCGGCCGCGCGCATCTCCGGAGCTCGCTTCGTGGTGATCCGCGCAGAACTCGCCCGACTGCACCGGGCGCTCGCGCAGTTCATGCTCGACCTGCATACCCAGGAGCACGGCTACACCGAGGTGTACGTGCCGTACCTGGTGCAGAGTCAGGCGCTGATCGGCACCGGGCAGCTGCCGAAGTTCGAGGAGGACCTGTTCGCCGTGCACGGCCCGCAGGGCTTCTACCTGATCCCGACCGCCGAGGTGCCGGTGACCAACCTGGTGCGCGAGCAGATCGTGCCGGCCGAGGCGCTGCCGCTGCGCTTCGTGTGTCACTCACCGTGCTTTCGCTCCGAGGCCGGTGCCGCCGGCAAGGACACCCGCGGCATGATCCGCAGCCACCAGTTCGACAAGGTCGAAATGGTCCAGATCGTGCGCCCGGAGGATTCCTACCGCGCACTCGAGGAGCTCGTCGGGCACGCCGAGCAGGTGCTGAAGCGCCTGGAGCTGCCGTTTCGCACCGTGGCGCTGTGTGCCGGTGACATCAGCGCCAGCAGCGCCAAGACCTACGATCTCGAAGTGTGGTTGCCCTCGCAGCGGCGGTATCGGGAGATCTCCTCCTGCAGCAACTTCGAGGCCTTCCAGGCCCGACGCATGCAGGCGCGCTGGCGCGCCCCGCAGGGCAAACCCGAGCCGGTGCACACCTTGAACGGCTCAGGCCTTGCCGTCGGACGCACGCTGGTGGCGGTGCTCGAGAACTACCAGCAGCCCGATGGCACGGTGCTCGTGCCGGCGGCGCTGCGGGCCTACCTCGGCGGACGCGAGCGGCTCGGCGCCTAGGCCTCGGGGGCGCGCAGCGCCCCCGAGGCCTAGGCGCCAACAACGACTCCGGGGGGAGAGATGACCGCACTCAGTAAATCGCTCAAGCCGCGCCATCTGGAGATGATCTCCATCGGCGGGATCATCGGGGCCGGCCTGTTCGTCGGGAGCAGCGCCTCGATTGCCGCGGTGGGCCCGGCGATCGTGCTGAGTTATCTCATCACCGGCACGCTGGTGCTGGTGGTGATGCGCATGCTCGGGGAGATGTCCCTCAGCATGCCGAACGTCACCTCCTTCACCGAGTTCGCGCGCGCGGGACTCGGGCCGTGGGCGGGGTTCATTGCCGGGTGGCTGTACTGGTATTTCTGGATCATCGTGGTGCCGGCCGAGGCGATTGCCGGGGCTAACATCCTGCACGGGTGGATCCCGCAGCTGCCGATCGGGCTGCTCGGTTGCGTGCTGATGGGGCTGATGACCGGCGTGAACCTGATGTCGGCGCGCTCCTATGGCGAGTTCGAGTTCTGGTTCGCCTCGATCAAGGTGGCCGCGATCGTGGTGTTCATCGCGCTCGCCGGGGCGTTCGTGCTCGGCTGGAGCGACCCGCATGGGGCGAGTCTGCATAATCTCGTCGCTCATGGCGGGTTCATGCCGCGCGGCCCGGTGTCGGTGCTGGCCGGGGCGGTGACGGTGTTCTTCTCCCTCACCGGCGCGGAGATTGTCGCGGTTGCGGCGGCCGAGTCCGCCGATCCGTCGCGCGCGATCTCGCGACTGACCAGTTCGATCATCCTGCGTATCCTCACGTTCTACGTCGGCTCGGTGTTCCTGATCATGGCGGTCGTTCCATGGAACCGCATTCGCATCGGGCAGTCACCGTTCACGCTCGCGCTGATGCACATGCATTTCTGGTGGGCGGGGATCGCGATGGACGCGATCATCCTCACGGCGGTGCTCTCGTGCCTGAACTCGGCGTTCTACGTGTGTTCGCGCGTGCTGTTCGTGTTGGCCGAGCGTGGTGATGCGCCGCAGGGTCTGATCAAACTCAACGCGCGCCGCGTACCGGTGCGCTCGGTGCTGCTGTGCAGCGCCGCCGGCGTGATCGGCATTCTTGCGGCGATCAAGGCGCCGCAGAGCGTGTTCGCCTTCCTGGTCGATGCCTCGGGCGCGCTCATGGTGTTCGTCTACGGGCTCATCGCGCTGGCGCACCTGCGTATGCGCCGCCGGCGCGAGCGGGCCGGGGAGCCGGCGCCGGCGCTGACCATGTGGCTGTTTCCCTGGTCCAGTTATCTGGCCATCGGCGCGATGCTGGCGATCCTGATCGCCATGCAATTCACGCCGGGACTGGGCGCGGATCTGCACGTGAGCCTGATTTCGCTCGTGGTGGTGAGCTGCGCCTACCTGGGGCTGCGCGCGTGGCGGGGCGCACACGTCGCAGCGGCGACGGACGGGCAAGATGAAGGGGAACCGTCACGGCTTAAGCCGGTGAACGATCGCGGCGAGGCCTGAGCGGGCCGGCGCCGTGTTCCGCTGACTTGAGGTACCCGGTGCACCCGCCGCCGATGCGCTGCGCCGAGTCCGGGGCGTCGCCCATGGCATACTGGTCATTCGCTGCGCGCTCCCGGCCGTGAATCCTCGTGCCGTCTGGGTGCGCCGGGCAGGCCTTCGCCGATACACCCAAGCGAAGAGGCCGCTGTGAATCCATGCCGCGTCCGGCGGCCGCAACACTCGGGATCCGCGCTGGCGGCTCAACGGCGGGGTTACTCATCGTGGTAACCATCGTTGGTACTCGCGGGTGTTTCTCTGCGGTGGCGAGCCCGCGCCGGTACTGCCGCTGCGCCTACCGCCGGCAGCGTGCCGCGTGCGGGCTGCTATCATCCGGTTTGTACGCCCGCGGCGCGGAGGCCTTCGGAGATCTGCGATGATCAACGGCAGTTCGGTTCGAAAAAGCGCTCATCCGATTGACCGCCAGTTCCTCGACCGCTGGTCGCCACGGGCGATGAGTGGCGAGTTGCTGTCGCGCGAGGAACTGCTCAGCCTGTTCGAGGCGGCGCGCTGGGCACCGTCCGCGGGGAACCAACAGCCATGGCGCATGCTGTTCGCTCGGCGTGATACGCCCGAGTGGGCCACGTTTTTCGGGTTGCTGGCCAGCGGTAATCAGGCGTGGTGCGAGCGTGCCGCCGCGCTCGTAGTGTTTGCGTCGAGAACGCTCAACAGCTACACCGGCCGCACGTCGGTGACGCATTCGTACGATACGGGTGCGGCGTGGGGATATTTCGCACTGCAGGGGTATCTGAAGGGCTACGTGGTGCATGGCATGGAGGGGTTCGATTACGAGCGAACTCGGCGGGCGCTCGCGATCCGGAGGAGTTCCGAGTGGTGGCCATGGCCGCGGTGGGGCGCCCGGCGCCATTGGAGGTGCTCAGTGCGCAGCTTCAGACTCGAGAGACTCTGAGCGACTGTCGGGTGCTGGAGCAGACCGTCTGTGAAGGAGCCTGGGCACTGCCGGGGTAATTCGCAGCAACGCGCCCGGTCGCGAAGCGGGTCGACCGTGCGCCGGGCAACCCCGATCGCGGGCGACAGTGATTGCACGCATCATGGTCCGCGGAAGCGCCGATGGGACCGTAATTTGCTAGGATTGATGCTGCCGCGAGAGTCCTGCGGAGAGGTGGCAGAGCGGTTGATTGCACCGGTCTTGAAAACCGGCGTCCCTTCACGGGGACCGTGGGTTCGAAT